>DASRBO010000001.1:0-77607 GCA_035653595.1 Acidimicrobiales bacterium
CCGGCCACGACGGGTCCTACCAGGCCAGCTGGCACGGCCACGGCCATCTCGACGCCTACCTGGCCTACCGGTCCCTGTCGGAGGGGTCGGGTGAGTCCTGCGCCCTCAAGGCGGTGGCCCGCCGGGCCGGGCTGCGGGTGCTCGAGCCCGACCCCACCCGCATCCACGAGCTCAGCCCGGCCCAGCTGCGCCGGTACGTGGCCAACGACGCCCGCCTGGCCCTGACCCTGGCCCGGGCCCGGTGGTCGGAGGTCATCCGGGGCTGGCAGGCCCTGAGCGCCTGAGGGACCGGAGCGGCCTCAGCGGTAGCGGGCCAGCACGGCGGCGGCGGCCCGGGGGCCCACCCCGGTGAGCTCGGGCGGGGAGACGACCTCTGCCCCCTCCCCCGCCACCAGCAGCAGCCGGGCCAGCCAGGCCTCGCCCCCGACGGCCACCTCGACCCTCACCCGACCGTCGCCGGCGGTGGTCATCGACCGCACCGGATAGCTGTCGGTGACGGAGGCGGCCGAGGCCGGCAGCAGGATGGTGGCGACGCGGACGTCGGGGCCGGGCTCGAACACCTCGGTGGGCACCGCCCGGGGCGCCGGCGCCTCGAAGGTCTCGCCCGTCGGGTGGGCCGACTCGATGCGGTCGACCCGGAAGTGCCGCAGGCCGCCGGCCCGGTGGCAGTGGGCGTCGAGGTACCACCGGCCCCCGGAGGAGAAGACCGCCAGCGGGTCGACCACCCGGTCGGTCACCTCGTCCCGCGAGGCGGAGTAGTAGGAGATCCGCAGCTGGCGGTGGCCCTCGACCGCCCGGCGCACCTCGGCCAGCAGCGGCGGCTCGTCGAGGTCGACGGTCACCTTGCGGTGTTCGCCCAGGGCCGACTCCAGCTTGTCGAGGGCCCGGGCCAGGGCCCCGTCGGGATCGGCCCCCGGCACGGCGAGGATCGCCCGGGCCGAGGCGGCCACGGCGAACCCCTCGGCGCCGGACAGCCGGCGGGGCCGGGCCAGGTCGGCGCCCAGGTTGGCCTCCACCCGCTGGTCGTCGACCAGGACCTCCATGAGCTGGTCCGGCGTGTACGGCGGCAGGCCGCAGCAGGCGGCCAGCTCCAGCTCGGCGACCACCTCGTCCTCGGACATGCCGAAGCGCAGGGCGATGTCGGCGATGGAGGCCCCCTTGCGCCGCGAGAGCCATCCCAGGACGGCCAGCAGCCGGCGCAGGCGGGCCTCGACGGTCGGGGTCGGGCCGCTCATCGGGCCGCCAGGGGCTCCAGCCAGTCCACCACGGCCCGGCGCAGGTCCTCGGGGGCCAGCACCACGGCGTGGTCGAGCAGGCCGAGCACCCAGGTGCGGAAGGCGCCGGGGTTCACCACCGTGAGCTCGAACACGGCCGAGCCGTCGGGGCGCCGCTCCACCACCGCCTCGGCGCCCAGCTCGGCCGCGACCAGGTTGGCGTGGAAGGCGTCCACCAGCACCCGGGCCGCCACCCCTTCGCCCTCGCCGATGCGCCAGGGGTCCTCGGGCATCGCCGTGGACGGGTCGAAGTCCCCGGGCGGGGCGAAGGTGGCGCCCTCCACCGGGGTGGGGGCGCCGGTGATGCGGTCGACCCGGAACGAGCGCAGGGCGGCCCGGTCGTGGTCCATGCCCACCACGTACCAGGAGCCGAAGCGGAACAGCAGGCCGTAGGGGTCGAGGGTCCGGCGCTGGCCCCGGTGCTCGAAGCTCACCGTGCGGTGCGAGCGCATGGCCTCGTGCAGGGCCGGCAGAGCCGGCAGCGAGGGCAGGTCGGCCAGCACGGTGGCCGCGGTCGGCACGGCTCCCAGCTTCCACACCGCCTCCTCGGCGCTGCGACCGTCGATGCGCACCCCGGCCACGGCCAGGTTGAGGGCCGACTGCTCCTCCTCGCTGAGACCCAGGTCGGGCAGGTAGTAGTCCTCGGGGCGGATGCGGTAGCCGGCCTCCCCGTCGACGGTCTCGACCGTTATCACGATCCCCTGCTCGCGCAGCAGTCGCTTGTCCCGCTCGAAGGCCTGCCGGTAGGCGTCGCGCCCGGGGGGATAACCCTCGACGGTGTGGATCACCTGCTGGAGGGTGAGCGGGCGCTCGGTGTCCAGCAGGACCAGCAGCAGGTTGGTCAGCCGCTCCACCCGGTCCATCGGCGGGCTCACAGTAGTCTGGGCGAGGCGGGAGGGCCCCGGTGGTGGCTTGCCTGAGCGTTGTATCCGCCGCGCCCCGTGCGCGCCGGGGCGCGGCGCGCCATGCTTGTCCGGTGGCCGGGTCGGGGCGCCTGCCATCGGTGTGGATCTGGGGACCGCACGTTGCGGCGGTGTCGGCGGTCGTCCTCGTCGGCGTGGCCTACGTGGCGGTGGTGCGCATCTTCGGCGGGCCCGAAGGCGGCCCGGGCGGGCCCCGCCGCCGGCACGCTGCCTTCGCCGCCGCCCTGGTGCTGTCGGCGGTGTTCCTGACCTGGCCCGTTGCCGACCTGGCGCAACGATCGCTGCTGGTGCGCATGGCGCAGCAGACGATCCTGCTGCTGGCCGTTCCGCCCCTCGCCCTGCTTGGCCTGCCCCGGCGCCTGGTCGATGCGATGACGCGGCCGGCGGTGCTGGACTGGGCGGCCCGCTCCCTCACCCGGCCGGCGGTGGCCACGGTGCTCTTCAACATCGGCGTGCTCGTCGTCTACCTGCCCCCGGTGATGAACACCACGGTGCGGTCCTGGCCGGCCCGGGCTGGAGTGGACCTGACGCTGCTCCTCGCCGGGGTGATCATGTGGGTGCCGGCGTTGCGGGTGCTGCCGGGTACCGGGCAGCTGCGCCCCACCGGCCGGGCCGGCTACCTGATGATCCAGTCGGTGATACCGAGCTTCGCCTCGCTGGTGTTCATCTTCGCCCGCCACCCGCTGTACTCCGCCTTCGACCCGAGCAGCATCGGCATCACCACCCTGGTGGACCAGCAGCTGGCCGGGGCACTGGCCAAGGTGGCCTCGCTCGCCGTCCTGATCGGCGCGGCCGCCACCCTGCTGTGGCGCAGCCACCAGATCGAGGAGAGGGGCGGGGACCCCGACCCGCTTACCTGGGACGACGTGGAGCGGGAGCTGCGCCGCCTCGAGCGCCGGCAGCGCCCGACCGACTCGACCACCTGAGTCCGCTCCCTGCTCAGGGCGTGCCGGGCCAGGCGTCAGGGCCGGGCGGCGGGGCCGGAACCGCCCGGGCGCTTCACCACCTCGCCCGCCTTCCACACCCAGGTGATGCTGTCGGGATCGCCGAGGATGGCCAGGTCCTCGAGGGGATTGGACGCCACCGCGATGACGTCGGCGTCGTAGCCCTCGGTCAGCACGCCGGCCCGGGGCGCCTGGGGGCCCAGGGTCAGGGGGCCGTTGGCGGTGGCCGCCTCGACCGCCTGCAGGGCCGACATCCCTGCCTTGGCGAGCAGGGCGAGCTCCTCCCCGTTCTGTCCCCAGTGGCAGGGCAGGTGCGCCCCGGTGGTGGAGACGTCGGTCCCGAGGGCGATGGTCACCCCCCGCTCGATGGCGAGGGCGACGGCGTCGGCGTGGTGCTCGGCCACCTGTTCGAGCTTCCTGAAGGCGTAGTCGGGCAGGCCCACCCGGCGGCCGTGGTTCATCAGCTCGGTCACCACCAGCCGGGTCGGCACCAGCACCGCGTCCAGCTCCCGCATCATGGCCGCCGTCTCCTCGTCGAGGTAGGTGCCGTGCTCGATGGTGCGCACACCCGCCTCGAGGGCGGCCACGATGCCCGGCTTGCCGTGGCAGTGGGCCGCCACCACCCGCTCCGCCCGGGCCGCCTCCTCGACGATCACCCGCAGCTCCTCGGCGCTGAACTGCTGGTGGATCGGGTGGTCCACCTCGCTCATGACCCCGCCCGAGGCGCAGATCTTGATGAGGCGGGCGCCCTTGCGCAGCTGCAGGCGCACCGCCCGCAGGCACTCGGGGACGCCGTCGCAGTTGTGCAGCAGCCCGGTGCGTTCGGCCAGGTCGTGAACCCAGCCCACCGGGTACATGTGCAGATCCGCATGGCCACCGGTCGGGGACAGGATGGCGCCGGCCCCGTACACGTGGGGGCCGACGTTGGTCCCCTCGTCGACCGCCCGGCGCAGGTGCACACCGGCCCCACCCACCTCGCGCACGCTGGTGAAGCCAGCGTCCAGGGCGGCGGCGGCGTCGGCCGCCACCCGCAGGCCGATCAGGACCGGGTCGACGGTGGCGAGGGCGGCCAGGTCGGCGCTGCGCTCGCCCATGAAGTGGCCGTGGCACTCCCACATGCCGGGCATGACAGCCGGCACCCTGACGGTGTCGGTGACCCCCTCGGAGGGGGCGCCGGCGGTCGGGCCGGCGTAGCGGATCAGGTTCCCGTCCATGACGACCGAACCGTCGGTGACCGGGTCGCCCCGACCAGGAATCATGACCTCGGCGTCGATGCGGATCATCCGGCCGGCCCCCCCTCTCGCCCGGTCCAGGCTGGCAGCCGGACGGGCGGCCGGCAACGGGCGCAGCGGGTCGTCGTCACAGGTGCTGGAAGCGCTGGGGCGGCCGGGCCAGCACCAGCGTGCCCAGGACCCGGGATCCGTCGGGCTTCACCACCACCACGGCGAAGGGACCGCTGGCCTGGTTGAGCGGATGGGAGACGGCGGCGGAGGCGTACTGGCCCCGGAAGGCGACCAGGCACACCCGGCCCGAACCGAGGCGGTCGGCGGCGGGCAGACGGTGCAGGTGGCGCACCTCCTCCAGCCGGACCCCGATCAGCCGGCCCTGGCCGTGCACGGCGCCGACCGCCGAGGGCAGGGCGTGGAAGCAGGCACTGGAGGTGGTGCCCAGACCGGCGTGGCCGGCGCATCCGGCCAGGCCGGCCGCCACGGCGATGGCGGCCATGGACCGGGCCAGCCACCGCCCCACCGCCGCTACCCGGGTGCCCATCATGGAGCCACCTCGGCCGGTGCGTCGCCGTAGCTGGGCGGCGGGAGGGCGACGGCGGCCCGCCGGCGGGCGATGACGGCCAGGGCGCCGACGCACGCCCAGCCGACCAGAAGCAGGGCCCAGAAGCTGATCAGGCGGTAGATCAGCACGGCGGCCACGCTGGAGGGGGCCGAGCCCCCGTAGGCGACCAGACCGATGGTGAGGCTGCCCTCGACCACCCCCAGCCCGCCGGGGGTGACGGGGAGGTTGGCAGCCAGCTGGGCCGCCCCGTAGGCGAGCAGCAGGCCCCGCCAGGGCACCGGCACGTCCATGGCCTGGAAGGCGGTTATCAGGCAGGCCAGGTCGAGACACCAGTTCCCCAGCGCCCAGCCGAACACCGCGCTCATGCCGGGCCAGGAGGGCTCGACCGACTCCAGCCTGGCCTGGATGCGCCCGGCCACGTCGACCGGCGCCCACCGGGACCGGCGCAGCACGGCCCGCAGGCTCGCCAGCACCACCCGGATGGCCGCCCCGATGAGGCGGGGCTGGCGCAGCAGGGCGATCAGCCCGGCGGTGGCGGCGAGGGTACCCAGGGTCACCCCCAGCAGGTCGAAGGCGGTGCCCTGGCCCACGGCGGCGGTCACGCCCAGGGCGGCCATGACGGCCAGAGCGGCGCTCAGCATGACGGTGGTGGCCACGATGACCCAGGCCGCCACCACCTCGCCCACGTCGATGTTGCGCAACTGGCGGAAGCTGTAGACGGCGCCGAAGGCGGGACCGGCGGGCAGCGAGTTGTTCACGGCGTTGCCGGCGAAGGCGATGAGCAGCAGCCGCCGGAGGGGGCGGCGGTTGCCTGCCTCTCGCAGCAGCCGGCGCTGGGCCCCGGCGTAGCAGGCCATGGAGAGGATCTCGACGACCACCGCCAGCAGCACCCAGGCCAGGTCGATGCGGCCCAGGTAATGGCTGGTGCCCGACAGCTCGCCGCCGCGGCTGGACACCACCAGTCCGGCCACGGACAGGGCCGCCGCCGCCAGCAGCCACCGCAGCAGGCGTCCCAGGCGCCGGTGGCCGGCCAGCGCCCTCCGGCCCCGGCCCGGCCCGCCGGCCCGGCTCATGTGTTCTGGGCGGTCATGCCCCCGTCGACCACCAGCACGGCCCCGTTTATGTAGGAGGCCGCCGGCAGGACCAGGGAGAGGATGGCATGGGCCACCTCCTCGGGCTCGCCGTAGCGCCGCAGGGGGACCCGGCGGCGGGCGAAGCGCTCCTTGTCCTCCTCCGGTATGGCCGCCGTCATGGCCGTCCTGATCGGCCCGGGGCACACGCAGTTGACCGTCACCCCGGTGCGGCCCAGCTCCACGGCCAGGGACCGGGTGAGCCCGATGACCCCGTGCTTGCTGGCCGTGTAGGGGCTGGCGAAGGCGGTGGCCCCCAGGCCCTCGGTCGAGGCCACGTTCACCACCCTGCCGGAGCGGCGGCGGGTGAGATGGGGCAGGCACAGCCTCACCAGGCGGGCCTGGGCGGTGAGGTTGACGGCCAGGGTGGCCTCCCAGGCCTCGTCGTAGGCAGGCGAGTCCAGCGGAGCGAGCAGGCTCACCCCCGCGTTGTTGACCAGGATGTCGACCGGACCCAGGGCCCCGACCACCTCGCCCACCACCCGGGCGCAGGCCCCGGCGTCGGTCACGTCGAGGGCCCACGCCTGCGCCGTCCCGCCGGCCGCGGCGATCTCCCCGGCGCAGGCCCCGGCCGCCTCGGCCTGGCGGTCGCAGACCGCCACCCGGGCCCCCTCCGCCCCCAGCAGGCGGGCGGTGGCCCGCCCCATGCCGCTGGCGGCCCCGGTGACCAGGGCGGTCATCCCCGCAACCGAGCGACTCAGAACGAGCTCGTCGGCCACGGGTGGAACGTTATGCCGGGCGGCGCCAACTGGTGGCGTACCGCCGTTGCGCCCGCCCCCAGCGACGGCCCGGCCCGAATTCACTTACCCGTCGCCGCCGCCGGCCATGCCCGGCGGTAGGGTCGGCGGCGGATGCCGACCACCACCCCGCTGGGCTTCCGTCGCCAGGTCCCGGGCTCGGCCCGGGCGGAGGTCGGACGGATGGGCGAGCGGGACGCGGTGGTCGTGCGCATCGACCCCGAGCGCGGCCTGGGGGCCCTGGCCACCTCCGACGGCGACACCCTGTGCGAGGCGGCGGCCCTGGCCCTGCGCCAGCGCCTCCCCCTGGTACTGCACGTTTCGTCCTCGGGGGTGGACATAGCCGGGGGCATCGAGGCGCTGGCGGCGTGGGGGCGGGCGGCCCGGGCCCTGACCGCCTGCTCGGGGGTGGTGCCGGTGCTCATGTCGGTGGACGGCCCGGCGGTGTCGGGGCCGGCGCTGCTGCTGGGTCTGGCCGACGTGGTGGTGATGACCTCCCGCAGCCACGCCTTCGTGTCGGGGCCGGCCATGGTCGGCCAGGTCACCGGGGTGAGCATCGACATAGAGCGGCTGGGGGGCACCGCTGTGCACGCCCAGCGCACGGGCGTCGCCGCCCTCGAGGCCCGCGACCTCGACCACGCCGTCGAGCTGCTCGGGGAGGTCCTGGGCTACCTGCCCGACCACACCGACGCCCAGCCCGACGCCTGGCCGACCGACGACCCTGCCGATCGGGCCTGTCCCGAGCTGCGGGAGGTCATCCCCGCCTCCGCCTCGGGCTCCTACGACGTGCGCCGGATACTGCAGACCGTGGCCGACCAGGACACGTTCCTCGAGCTGCGCCCCCGTTACGCCACCCAGATGGTCACCGGGCTCGGACGCCTCGCCGGCCGCTCGGTGGGACTGGTCGCCACCCAGCCCCAGTCCATGGCCGGCACCATCGACATCGCCGCCTCCCACAAGTGCGCCCGCTTCGTGAACTTCTGCGACGCCTTCGGCCTGCCGGTGATCACCTTCGTGGACACCCCCGGCTTCCTCCCAGGCAAGGACCTGGAGTGGCGGGGCATGATCCGCCACGGCGCCCAGCTGGCCTTCGCCTACGCCGAGGCGTCGGTGCCCCGGATCTGCGTGCTGCTGCGCAAGGCCTACGGCGGGGCCTACATCGTGATGGACTCCCGCACCATGGGCGGCGACCTGTGCCTGGCCTGGCCATCGGCCGAGGTGGCGGTGATGGGGGCCCGGGGGGCGGTCCAGATCCTGCACCGGAGGGCTCCGGCGGAGCAGATGGCCGCCCTGGAGGACGACTACAGCGAGGCCTACCTGACGCCGTGGATCGCCGCCGAGCGGGGCCTGGTGGACGCGGTCATCGACCCGGCCGACACCAGGGCGGCGGTGGCGGCCGCCCTGGCCCAGGTCGTCTCCAAGCGGGAGCGGGTGGTCGGGCGCAAGCACGCCAACGGGCCGCTGTGAGCCTCGACGGCGCCCTCGGCCCCGAGGCGGCCGAGGCGGTGGCCTCCCTGTGCCTGCGGGGACTGGGCCCGGCCTGTCCCGAGCCGAGAGACCTGGCCGCCGGGCTGTTCGGGACGGCCGAGCCGGTGGTGGTGAGGGGCGATCCGGCCGTCGGGGTGGTGGCCACCGCCCGGCGCCGGGGGGCGGGATACATCCGGCTGCTGGTCGTGGACCCCGACCGCCGTCGCCAGGGGGTCGGCCACCAGCTGATCACCCTGGCCGAGGCCGACCTGGACGGGTGCGGGACCATCACCGCCGGAGCCGACGCCCCCGACTACCTCTTCCCGGGGGTGGACCCCTCCCTCACCCCGATGCTGTGCCTGCTGGAGGCCAGGGGCTACCGCCACACCGGCGCCAACCTCAACATGGATGTGGACCTGGACGCCCTGGGCGGGCGGCCGCCCGAGGGGGCGGTGCGGCTGGCCGGGCCACCCGAGCGGGCCGAGGTCGAGGCGTTCATGGCCCAGCACTGGCCCAACTGGGCCGACGAGGCCCTGCGGGGCCTCGACCGCCAGCGGCTCCTGCTGGCCCACGACGACGAGGGCATCGCCGGCTTCTGCGCCTGGGATGTCAACCGGGCCGGGTGGCTTGGGCCCATCGGGGTGCGCCCCGGCCTGTACGGCAGGGGCACCGGGGTGCCCCTGCTCATGGAGGCCCTGCACCGCATGCGGGACGAGGGCCGGCACCGGGCCGAGGTCGCCTGGATCAGCCCCATCCGCTTCTACGTCCGCAACGCCGGGGCCCGCATGGGCACCGTCTACCTGGTGTTCGAGAAGCGCCGGGCCCGATGAGCGACCCGCTGGACCCGGTGCTGGTACCCCGCCCCCGCCAGCTGCGCCTGGGCCGGCGGCTGGTGGCGGTGGGCGAGCCCCGGCTGTCGACCGACGCCGGCCTGCCCTCCGAGGGCTACCGCCTGCGGGTCTCCGAGGGGGAGACGACCATCGCCGCCTCCGGCCCGGCCGGGGTGAGCCGGGCCCGGGCCACCCTGGCCCAGCTGACCAGGCAGGGACAGGCCCCCGAGGCCGAGGTGGAGGACTGGCCGGCGACGGCGGTGCGGGGCTTCATGCTCGACATCTCCCGCGACCGGGTCCCGACCATGGACAGCCTGCGGGCCCTGGTCGACCTGCTGGCCGGGCTCAAGTTCAACCACCTCGAGCTGTACACCGAGCACACCTATGCCTACCCGGGCCACCAGGAGGTGTGGGCCCAGGCCAGCCCCATGACCGCCGACGAGGTGGCCGAGCTGGAGGCCTACTGCGCCGAGCGCCACATCGAGCTGACCCCCAACCAGAACTGCCTGGGGCACATGGAGCGCTGGCTGGTCCACCCCCGCTACCGCCCCCTGGCCGTGGCCCCGGCCGGCTGGACGGACGGCCGGGGCCGGCTGCGCCATCCCACCACCATCGACCCGGCCAACCCCGGCTCGCTCGCCCTGGCCCGCTCTTTGCTGGCCGAGCTGCTCCCCCGCTTCGCCAGCCGCCGGGTCCACGTCGGCCTCGACGAGCCCTTCGAGCTGCCCGCCGGGCGCATGGGCGAGTACGGCGACTACATCGGCGCCCTCCGCCGAGCCCCCGAGGTGGACGGGAGGGAGATGCTCATCTGGGGCGACATCCTGGGCCGCCACCCCGAGCTGGTGGACCGGGTGCCGTCCCAGGTGACGGTGTGCGAGTGGGGCTACGAGGCGACCCACCCCCTCGAGGCCAGGCTGGAGAGGCTCAACCAGGCCGGCCTGGCCCACTGGGTGGCCCCGGGCACCTCCAGCTGGAACAGCATCCTGGGCCGGGTCGCCAACGCCGTGGGCAACTGCGGGCTGCACGCCAGCGTCGGGCGGGCGGCCGGCAGCCAGGGGCTCCTGCTCACCGACTGGGGTGACAACGGCCACCTGCAGCCCCCGGTGGTGAGCACCCCGGCCATGGTGGTGACGGCCGAGGCGGCCTGGTCGGGGACCGACCCCGCCGGCCTCGACCTGGCGGCCGCCCTCGACGCCGTGGTCTTCCCCGACCACCGGCCCGGGCTGGGGGCCGCCCTCCTCCGGCTGGGCGACGCCTACCGGGCGGTCAAGCCCCAGGTGGAGAACAACGTGTCGATCCTGCTCCACTTCTACTCCCCCCAGCTGCGGGTGGGTGACGGCTTCACCGAGGGCCTCGATGCATCCCAGCTCGACGACCTGCGGGCCACCCTCGACGCCGGCCTGGCCGCCCTGCCGCCCGACGCCGGGCTGGTGGGCGAGGAGCTGGCCAACGCCGCCGCCATGGTGCGCCTGGCCGCCGACGACGCCGAGGCCCGCCTGGCCGGGGACGGCACCCTGGGACCGGTCCCCGAGCCGGTGCGGGCCGGGCTGGCCGAGCGGGCCCTGGCCCTGGCCGACGAGCACCGCCGCCTGTGGCTGGCCCGCAGCCGGCCCGGCGGCCTGGTCGACAGCGTGGCCCGCCTCGAGCACCTGGCATCCTGCTACCGGGCCGGGGTCGGGGTCGGCTTCGTGCCCCCCTGGCGCCGGCCGGGCGAGCCGGGGAACGACCGAGCCGGGCAGAGACAGAGGCAATGAGGGAGGCAGCCATGGACGAGCGGTTCACCCCGCGCCCCGAGCACCGCTTCACGTTCGGGCTCTGGACGGTGGGCAACCGCGGGCGCGACCCGTTCGGGAACGAGGTGCGGGCCCCGCTCGACCCGGTGGAGGCGGTCAGGCGGCTGGCCGACCTGGGCGCCTACGGGGTCAACTTCCACGACGACGACCTGGTGCCCCCGGGGACGGACCGGGGCGAGCGGGAGGTCATCCTCAAGCGCTTCCGGCGGGCCCTCGACGACACCGGCCTCAAGGTGCCCATGGCCACCACCAACCTGTTCAGCCACCCGGTGTTCAAGGACGGGGCCTTCACCGCCAACGACCCCCAGGTCCGCCGCTACGCCGTGGCCAAGACCCTCGACGCCATCGAGCTGGGCGTCGAGCTGGGTGCCACCGTCTATGTCATGTGGGGCGGGCGCGAGGGCACCGAGTGCGACGCCGCCAAGGACGTCCGCCACGCCCTCGACCGCTACGCCGAAGCCGTCAACATCTGCTGCGCGCACGTGCGGGACCGCGGCTACGACCTGCGCTTCGCCCTCGAGCCCAAGCCAAACGAGCCCCGGGGGGACATGTACCTGCCCACCGTGGGCCACGCCCTGGCCTTCATCGAGACCCTCGAGTGGCCCGGCATGGTGGGGGTCAACCCGGAGTTCGCCCACGAGACCATGTCGGGGCTGTCGTTCAACCACGCCGTGGCCCAGGCCCTGTGGGCCGGCAAGCTCTTCCATATCGACCTGAACGCCCAGCGGCCGGGCAAGTTCGACCAGGACTTCCGCTTCGGCTCCGAGGGGGTGCGGGACGCCTTCTACCTGGTCAAGCTGCTGGAGGACGCCGGCTGGGAGGGCATGCGCCACTTCGATGCCCACGCCTACCGGACCGAGGACGCCGAGGGGGTCTGGGACTTCGCCCTGGGCTGCATGCGGACCTACCTGGTGCTGGCCGACAAGGCCCGGCGGTTCCACCAGGACCCGGAGATAGCCGCCGCCCTCGAGGCCGCCGGGGCGGACGGGCTCGGGCGGCCCACCATGCCCGAGGGCCGCGGCCCCGAGGCCGTCGCCGCCCTGCGCCGGGCGCCCTACGACCTCGACGCCCTGGCCGGCCGGGGATACGGCAACGAGCGGCTGGACCAGCTGGTCAACGAGCTGCTCCTCGGCGTCCGGTGACCTCCGGCCCCGCCCCGGCGAGCCCACCCGCCCCGCCCGGGCGCTGATGCCCCTGGTCCTGGGGGTGGACTGCTCCACCCAGTCCACCAAGGTCGAGCTGCGCGACGCCGACAGCGGCGCCCTGGTCGGCGAGGGCCGGGCCCCTCACCCCCCCACCACCCCGCCCCGCTCCGAGCAGGACCCCGCCCGGTGGTGGGAAGCCCTGGGGCTGGCGGCCGCCGCCGCCCTGGCCCGACCCGGCCTCGCCCGGTCGGTGGGGGCGGTGTCGGTGGCCGCCCAGCAGCACGGCCTGGTCGCCCTCGACTCCGGCGGGGAGGTGCTCCGGCCGGCCAAGCTGTGGAACGACACCGAGTCGGCCCCCGACGCCGACTGGCTGGTAGGGGCCCTGGGGGGTCCGCAGCGGTGGGCGCAGGCCTGCGGCAGCGTCCCCACCGCCGCCTTCACGGTGGCCAAGCTGTCCTGGCTGCACCGCCAGGAGCCGGCCGCCTTCGGGGCCCTGACCCACGTGCTGCTCCCCCACGACTGGCTCTCCTACCGCCTGAGCGGGGCGCTGGTCACCGACCGGGGCGACGCCTCGGGCACCGGCTACTGGTCACCGGCCGAGGAGCGCTGGCGCCCCGACCTGCTGGCGGTGGTGGCGGCGGACAAGGACTGGGGGGAGATGCTGCCCCGGGTGCTGGGGCCGGCCGAGGCCGCCGGAGCCCTCACCCCGGCCGCCGCCGGCCACCTGGGGGTGGCCGCCGGCCTGCCGGTCGGGCCCGGGACCGGTGACAACATGGGCGCCGCCCTGCGGCTGGCCATGGCACCGGGCGACGTGGCCGTCTCCATCGGGACCTCGGGAACGGTCTACACGGTGAGCCCGGCGCCCACCGCCGACGCCCTCGGCGAGGTGGCCGGCTTCGCCGACGCCACCGGGCGCTACCTCCCCCTGGTCTGCACCCTCAACGCCACCAGGGTGACCGACGCCATGGCCCGGCTGGTGGGCCTCGACCGGGCGGAGTTCGCCGCCGCCGCCCTGTCGGCCCCGGCCGGGGCCGGTGGGGTGGTGCTGGTGCCCTACTTCGACGGCGAGCGCACCCCCAACCGCCCCCGGGCGACCGGGCTCCTGGGGGGCCTGCGCTCGGACGTGGAGCCGGCCCTGGTGGCCCGGGCCAGCTTCGAGGGGGTGGTGGCCGGGCTGCTGGAGGGCCTCGACGCCCTGGTCCGGGCGGGGGTGGCTTCCCCGGCCCGGCTGCTGCTCACCGGCGGTGGGGCCCGCGACCCCGCCTACCGCCGGGTGCTGGCCGACCTGGCCCAGCTGCCGGTGGTGGTGCCGGAGGGGGTCGAGCACGTGGCCGGCGGCGCCTGCGTGCAGGCCGCTGCCGTGCTCCACGGATGCGCCCCCGAGGAGGTGGCCCGGGCGTGGGCCGGCCCGCCGGCGGCCGAGGTCGACCCCGACCCCGGGGTGGAAGCCCGGGCGGTCAGGGCCGCCTACGCCGGGCTCAGGGGGTAGGGGGCGGCCGGCGGCGACCCTCCCCCGGCCGGAGCGGGGTCAGACCCGGGCCAGGTCGGGGCGCAGCCGGTAGCCCTGGCCCCGGATGTTCTCGATGACCTCGTCGCCCAGCTTGCGCCGCAGGTAGAGGATGTAGACCTCCAGCTTCTTGGAGCTGGGGTCGGCGTCCTCCCCCCACACCGCCTCCAGCAGCTGCTGGCGGCTCAGGATCTCCCCGGCGTTGCGGAACAGCGTTTCGGCCAGGGCGAACTCCCGCCCGGGCAGGTCGACCACCTGCTCGCCGAAGACGATGTTGTGGTGGTGCAGGTCAAGCACCATGGGGCCGGCCTGGAGGCTGGTCTCGGACTCCTCGGCCTGACGGAGGCGCAGGCGGGCCCGGGCCAGCAGCTCCTCGAAGCTGAAGGGCTTGGTCATGTAGTCATCGGCCCCGCCCTCGAGGCCGGCCACCGTGGTGTCCACCTCGTCGTTGGCGGTGAGGATGATGACCGGCAGCTTCTGGCCCCGGGCCCGGATGTCGGCCAGCACGTCCAGGCCGGGCCGGGTGGGCAGGCCCAGGTCCAGCACCAGCAGGTCGAAGTCCCCCTCACAGGCCCGGCTGGCGGCAGCGGCGCCGTCGTCGACCACCTCGGTGTCGAACCCGTTGGCCTCGAACCCCTTGCGGAGGAACGAGGCGATGCGGTCCTCGTCCTCGGCGATAAGGACCTTGGTCACGTCTCCTCCTGTCTGGGGGGCTGAACCGGCAAAACCAGGGTAAAGGTTGCACCCTGTCCGGGGGAGCTGGCCAGCTCCACCCGGCCCCGATGGGCCTCCACGATGGCCCGCACGATGGCCAGGCCCAGGCCCGAGCCCTGGCTGCGGCGGCGCTCGTTGCGGCCCCGGGCGAAGCGCTCGAATATCCGGGTCTGGTCCTCGGCGGTGATGCCGGTGCCGGTGTCGGACACCCACAGCCGGAACTCGTCCCTGCCCCCGGCGAAGCCCAGGGCGATGGTGTCCCGCTCGGTGGTGTGGGCCACGGCGTTGACGGTCAGGTTCATGACGGCCTGGGTCAGGCGCTGGCGGTCGGCCATGGTCCGGACCGACCCCGAGGACTGGCACACCCACCGCCGGGGGGCGATGGCGGTGATCTTGGCCATGAGCTCGGAGACCAGGTCATCGACCCGCACCGGCTCCAGGCGGAGGAAGCCGGGGCGCTCGGCCTTGGCCAGCAGCAGGAGGTCCTCGACCATGCGGCTCATCCGGTCCAGCTCGTCGCGGACGATGAACATGGTCTCCTCCCGCTCGGCCGGGTCGTCGCCCAGCAGCTCGAGGTGACCGCGGATGATGGTGATGGGCGTCCGGAGCTCGTGGCTGGCGTCGTTGATGAACTCCCGCTGGCTGACGAAGGCGGCCTGGAGGCGGTCGAGCATGGCGTTGAAGGTCCGGGCCAGCTGGCCGATCTCGTCGTCGCCGACCCGGGCGATCCGCCTGGTCAGGTCGGTGTCGGATATGGACTGGGCGGTGTCGGTCATGAGCCGCACCGGCACCAGGATCCGCCCCGCCACCAGCCAGGCGATGACCGACATGACCAGCAGGAGGGTCAGGGACACGGCGGCGGCCACCCCGACCTCGGAGTTCACCTCGCCCAGGCTGGCGGCGGTGAACTGGGCCGCCACGAAGGTGGCCGAGGGGGCCTGGCCGGCCGAGGCCACCGGCACGGCCAGGTAGCGGACGGCCCCACCGGGGGTGGACAGGTCGCCCCGCACCGAGGTGGCCAGGTGGGCCACCGAGGTGTTGAAGCCAGGCACCCGCGCCAGCGGGTAGCCGCCCCCGGTGCTCCGGTAGGGGTGGCCGCCGACCAGGGCCAGGTACTGCTCACCGGGGCCGGGCACGTGGGTGCTGAGGAAGGCCGAGAACAGGCTGTCCACCGAGGCCGACCCGCCGCTGGGCTGGGCCTGGCGGGCCAGGTCCTCGAGGTTCACCGACAGCTGGGTGTCGATGCGATGGACCATCCGGTGCATGAGCACCGTTCGCTGGGCCACCAGGGAGGCGCCGATGGTGACGACCAGCAGGACCACGTACCAGCCCAGGATGCGCACCCGGGCGCTGGTCAGGAAGGCGGTGAGACGCCCCGGCGCCCGGGCGGGGGCCGCCCGGCCGACGGCGAGGCCGGTGGTCAGCTCAGTCGCGAGCGGAGCTGCCATGACCACCGTCACCATGGCCGTGGGCCCGGTGGCCCGGCCCGTCTGGGGCCCCCCGGCCCTCGCCCCGTCCCCCACCGCTCGTGGCCGCCACGACGACCAGGCCCGGGCTGTCGGCCGTGGTGGTGGCGGTGCCGGGGTGGTCGACCGGGCGGGAGCCCGAGCCACCTGCCGAACGGTCGGATGCCAGCTCGGCCAGGTCGTGGGCCAGGCGGGCAAGGTCGTGGACCAGCACCTTGGCCCCCTGATCGCCGGCCTGGTCGGCCGCCAGCTGGGCCTGGTCGGCGGCGATGTCGGCCTGGTCCTCGGCCAGGTCCGGGTTGGCCTGGACCTGGTCCTCATCGGTCGGTGCCGTGGCGGTCGGGGTGGGTGAGGTCGGGGCGGAGGTGGTCGGAGCCGGGCTGACCTTCTTGACCGGCGAGTGGCCGGGGCTGGTACTGGTCGGACCGAGCGCCACCGGGCCCTCCTGCTCAGGACCGCCGTTGACCGGCGCCGACGAGGTCGGGCCGGGTACCGGCTCGACGCTGACCGGCTGGTTGGTGACGGGCGTGACCTGCACCGGGGTGGTGACCGGGCCCGAGGCGGTGGGCAGGGTGGGCGCCACCGGGTTTCTCACCGTTCCGGCGCCGACCGGGGGCTTGATGGAAGCCACCGGGGCGGAGAGCACGGGAAGGCGGACCGGTCCGGCCGGCAGGCGGGAGACCGGCGCCGGGCCGGGCGCCACGGCGGGGGCCGGAGGGGTGCCCAGGGCCACCTGGCCCAGGGTCGGAGCGGGCCGGGGGGCGGGGTGGCCGGCCGGGCCGGGCCGGATGGCCGACGGTGAGGAAGGGCCGGGTGCCGGCAGCACGATCCGGGGCAGGGCCTGGGGCGGGGGGACCGGCTGGAGGGAGTTGGCCACGAAGGCCGAGGCGGTGCCGACGGCGGCCAGGATCGCTGCCACCACGGCTACCGTCACCAGCCGCACCCACCCGCGTCGGGCGGGGCGGCCTAGTGAGCGGGTCAAAGCCCGCCACCGCCGACCTCCAGGACTGGTCATGTCTCCTAAAGGGGTTTCGGTCGGGGCTTTAGGGAATCCTGTCGACTCCCCGGAAAGATTCCCAGGTTTCTTATCACTAACTCTACCTTTTTCAGGTTCGACCAGGGAAAATTAGCCGCGTAGTCCCCCAAAAAGGACAGTCATCGCCAGTTCTTTTTTTGCGGCCTGGGCCCACCCGCCCCGGGGCCGGGTCGGGAACCGGACGCCAGGCGTTCAAGCCCTCACTACGAGTCGGTGCCCCTCCACCACCGAGCCGACGACCGCGGCGGGCAGGCCGGCCTCCCGCAGGGCGGCCACCGCCTCGGCCGCCGCCGCCGGGTCGGCTCCGAACAACAGCCCCCCCGAGGTCTGGGGGTCGCAGAGCAGGGTCAGGTCGACCTCGCCCACCCCGCCGGCGTCGAGGATGGCCTCGACCCACTCGCGGTTGCGGCGCGCCCCGCCCGGCACCGGCCCCCGCTCGGCCAGCTCGGCCGCCCCCGGCAGGGCGGGGACGGCGCCGGCGTCGAGGACCGCCCCCACCCCGGACGCCTCGGTCAGGCGGCGCAGATGGCCGAGCAGGCCGAAGCCGGTGACGTCGGTGGCGGCCCGGCTTCCGGCCGCCAGGGCGGCCTCGGCAGCCCGGTCGTTGAGGGTGCACATGGAGGCGACCGCCGCCTCCACCACCCCGGCCGGGGCGGAGCCGTCCTTGATGGCGGAGGTGATCAGCCCCACCCCCACCGCCTTGGTGAGCACCAGGGCCTCGCCGGCCCGCAACCCCCGGTTGAGCAGGGCCCGGTCGGGGTCGACCTCGCCCACCACGGCCTGGCCGAAGCTGGGGTGGGGGTCGGTGATGCTGTGGCCGCCGGCCACCATCCACCCCCCGGAGGCGGCGGCGTCCAGGGCCCCCTGGAGCACCTCCACCAGCAGGTCGGCGCCCAGCTCGTCGCGGTTCCATGCCACCAGGTTGAGCGCCACCAGGGGCCGGCCGCCCATGGCGTAGACGTCGCTGGCGGCGTTGGTGGCGGCGATCCGTCCCCAGGCCCGGGCGTCGTCGACCACCGGGGTGAGGAAGTCGGCCGTCAGCACCAGGGCCCGGCCCTCGCCGATCCGCCACAGGGCGGCGTCGTCGCCGGTGTCGGAGCCCCACAGCAGGTCGGGATGGGTGCCGGGGACCAGCCGGCCCATCACCTCGCCCAGCTCGGCCGGCCCCAGCTTGCAGGCGCAGCCGGCCCCCGGGCTGTAGGACGTGAGCCGGGGCCTCATGCCGGCGCCGGGGCCGGACGGCACGGTTCCGCAACCGGCTCCGGAACCATGGCCAGCGAAGCGCCCCTCATCCGGGCGGACCATAGATCGGCGCCGCCGGGCCGGCTTGCCCCCGGGTCGCCCGGTGGTCGACCCTGGGCCGGTGAGCGCCGGCGTCGGCTACGTGGCCGCCTTCGGAGGTGGGGTGGTGTCCTTCGCCTCGCCCTGCGTGCTGCCGATGGTGCCGGCCTACCTCTCCATGGTGACCGGCCTCGACGTGGCCGAAATCCAGGCCGGCTCCACCCGCCACCTGGCCCGCATCGCCCGCGACACGGCGCTGTTCATCGCCGGCTTCGCCGCCGTGTTCGTGGTGCTGGGGCTGTCGGCCACCACCCTGGGCCGGGCCGCCTTCCGCAACCACCTGCTGCTGACCAGGGTCTCGGGGGCGGCGGTGCTGGTGCTGGCCGCCTTCGTGGCCGGCTCGCTGGTGCTGCGCCTGCCCTGGCTGTACCGCGAGGCCCGCTTCCACCCCAGCCCCTCCCGCCTGGGGCCCCTGGCCGCCCCCCTCACCGGGGTGGCATTCGGCTTCGGCTGGACCCCCTGCATCGGACCGATCCTGGCCTCGGTCCTGGCGGTGGCGGCCACCCGGGCCCAGGCCACCCAGGGGGCCCTGCTGCTGGCCATGTACTCCCTCGGCCTGGCGGTGCCGTTCCTGGCCGCCGGCCTGGCCCTGGGCCGGCTGTCCTCCGCCTTCGCCTGGGTCAGGGCGCACTTCCGGGGCATCACCGTGGGCTCGTCCCTGGTCATGGCCGGCTTCGGCGTCCTCCTGGTGCTCAACCGCCTGACCTGGCTCACCACCCAGCTGGAGACCGGCCTGCGCCACGTCGGCCTGGGCGGCCTGGTCAACCTGGGATGACCCTGATACAGCCCTAAGGAGCGCCGGGGGCCGACCGATGCATGCGGTGGTGGCTCCCCCGGGCGGAGGAGCCGCCCGGTCGGGACCTGGGCCTTTCTGCCAAGATTTTCTCCAGGTCCCGCCGCGATCCATGAGCGGTCCGCCGCCGCCGGCCCGGCTCCCCCCGGGACATCCCCGGCGGCGGCTACCGCCCTTGCGCCCCTCTCGCCCACCCCGGACCGGCCCGAGTAGGTTCCCCGCCCTCGGGGAGGTGGGGAGATGGATCACTCGGAGATCGCCGTCGTCCGGCCGCGCTGCGCCGACTCGCCGTTCCCGCTGGGGGTGCCCGGGCCCGAGCCCCGGCTTTCCTGGTCGCTGGCCGGGGCCGGACGGGGCCTGGTCCAGCAGGCCTACCGGCTCCAGGTGGCCGAGGACCCGACCTTCTCCTCTCCACTGGCCGACTCCGGCCGGGTGGAGGGCGGGCGGTGCCTGGGGGTGGACTGGCCCGGCGATCCGCTGGCCTCCCGCCAGCGGCGGTGGTGGCGGGTCAAGGTGTGGGCCGGCGGGTCCGAGTCGGCCTGGAGCGAGCCGGCCTTCGTGGAGGCCCCCCTGCTCGGGCCGGACGACTGGACGGCGGTGCCGGTGGGGCCGGTGCCCGGGGGCGCCGATGAGAAGGTGCCGGGCCCGTGCCCGCTCGTCCGGGGGGCCTTCGAGCTGCCGGCCGAGCCGGTCGAGGCCCGCCTCTACATCACCGCCCTGGGCTGCTACCAGGCGGAGATCAACGGGCTGCCGGTCGGCGACGAGGCCCTGGCCCCGGGCTGGACCGCCTACCGCCGGCGGCTGCTGTACCGGACCCACGACGTGGGCCGGCTGCTGAGGGCGGGGACCAACGTGATCGGGATCACCCTGGCCGACGGGTGGTACCGGGGCCACCTGACCTGGACCAAGGCCCGCAACGTCTACGGCGACCGCCTGGCCGTGCTGGCCCAGCTGCACGTGCGCCTGGCCGACGGGCGGGAGGTCACCGTGGGCAGCGACCCGACCTGGCGAACCTCGACCGGGGTCATCCGGTCCTCCGACATCTACGACGGCGAGGAGCAGGACCTCTCCTTCGACCAGGCCGGGTGGTCGCAGGCCGGCTTCGACGACTCCGGATGGTCGCCGGTCGAGGAGGTCCCCCTGCCCGCCGGCACGGAGGTCCTGCCGGCGGCGGTGGCCCCGGTGCGGGCCGTCGAGGAGCTGCCGCTGGCCACCTCGTGGGTCTCCCCATCGGGGGCCAGGCTGATCGACTTCGGCCAGAACGTGGCCGGCCGGGTCCGCCTGGTCGCCCGGGGCGAGCCCGGGGCCACCCTCACCATCCGCCACGGCGAGGTCCTCGACGGCACCGGCGAGCTCTACACCGCCGCCCTGCGGGGGGCCAGGGCCACCGACCGCTACCGCCTCGACGGCACCGAGCAGGTCCTCGAGCCCCGCTTCACCTTCCACGGCTTCCGCTACGCCGAGGTGTCGGTCGACCGGGGGGCCCTGGAGGTGGGCCCGGCCACCGCCGTGGTCCTCTCCTCCGACCTCGAGCGGATCGGGGGCTTCGCCTGCTCCAACGACCTGGTCAACCGGCTGGTGGCCAACGTGGTCCGCAGCCAGAGGGGCAACTTCGTTTCGGTGCCCACCGACTGCCCCCAGCGGGACGAGCGGTTGGGCTGGACGGGGGACGCCCAGGTCTTCGCCCCCACCGCCTGCTTCAACTTCGACGCCTCGGCCTTCTTCGCCAACTGGCTCCAGGACGTGGCCGCCGACCAGACCGCCACCGGGGCCGTGCCCCCCTTCGTCCCCGACATCGTCCCCCCGACCAAGATCTACTGCGCCGCCTGGGGCGACGCCGCCACCGTGGTCCCGTGGGCGGTCTACGAGGCCTACGGGGACCCGGCCGTCCTGGCCCGCCAGCTCCCCAGCATGAAGGCCTGGGTCGACTACGAGGCCAGGCGGGCCGGCGACGACCTGCTCTGGACGGGCGACTTCCAGTTCGGGGACTGGCTGGACCCGGACGCCCCCGCCGGCGAGCCCCAGAACGCCAAGACCCCGGGCCAGTTCGTGGCCACCGCCTACCTGGCCCACAGCGCCGGTCTGGTGGCCGACGCCGCCGAAGTGGTCGGCGACGACGACGGGGAGCGCTACCGGCTGCTGTCGGAGAGGGCGCGCGAGGCCCTGTGGAAGGCGTGGTCGGAGGACGCCTTCGCCACCCAGACCGCCGCCGCCCTGGCCCTCCAGTTCGACCTGGCTCCCCCGTCCCAGCGCCCCCGGCTGGCCGAGCGGTTGGCCGAGCTGGTCGCCGAGGCCGGCGACCGCATCGCCACCGGGTTCGTGGGCACCCCCCTCGTCTGCCCCGCCCTGTCCGACAACGGCCAGGCCGAGGCCGCCTACCGGCTCCTGCTGCAGCGGGAGTTCCCGTCGTGGCTGTACCCGGTGCTGGCCGGGGCCACCTCCATCTGGGAGCGCTGGGACGCCATCCAGCCCGACGGCACCATCCACTCCGGCCAGCTGGGCTCGAACGAGGCCGGCATGCTCTCGTTCAACCACTACGCCTACGGGGCGGTGGCCGAGTGGCTGTACCGCCGGGTGGCCGGCCTGGCCCCCGACCGGTCCGAGCCCGGCTACCGCCACGTGGTCGTCTCGCCCCGCCCCGGCGGAGGCCTGGGATGGGCCCGGGCCAGCATCCGCTCCCCCTACGGCGACACCGCCGTGGCCTGGAGCGTGGCCGACAACCGCCTCGAGCTGTCCCTGGTGCTGCCCCCCAACACCTGGGCCACCGTCACCCTGCCCACCCCCGACCCGGCCAGCGTCAGGGTGGACGGGGAGAGCCCGGCGAAGGTCGACGGGGTCCGGTCCGCCCTGGTGCCCGACGCCCCGGTGGTGCAGGTCGGCTCGGGGCGCTACCGCTTCGACTGCGCCCTGTAGGGGGCGTCCCGTCAGGGGTGCCCGGTCAGGAGTACCCGATCAGGGGTGCTCGGTGTAGATGCGCCTGACCACGTCCTCTATGCCGGGCTCCTCGATGCTCAAATCGACCAGCGGGGCGGCCGCCGCCACCGCCGCCACCAGGGCCGAGGCGCTGACCGCAGAGCCGTCGAAGGCCAGCCACTGGCGGGGTCCGTCCACCGCCACCGTGGTCGCCCCCTCCACCTCCAGCGGCGGGCGGGGCTCGGCCAGGTCGACCACCAGGGTGCGCTGCTGGCCGTAGCGGGCGACGATGTCGGCCAGGGGCCCGTCGTGGATGACCCGGCCCCGGTCGATGATCATCACCCGGCGGCACAGCCGCTCGATGTCGGCCAGGTCGTGGGTGGTGAGCAGCACGGTGGTCCCCCGCTGGCGGTTCATGGAGGCCAGGAACTCCCGCACCTGGGACTTGCTGACCACGTCGAGGCCGATGGTGGGCTCGTCCAGGTAGACGATGGCCGGGTCGTGCAGGAGGGCGGCGGTTATCTCCCCCCGCATGCGCTGGCCAAGCGACAGCTGGCGCACCGGGGTGTCGAGGAAGGGGCCCATGTCCAGCAACTGGCTGAAGGTGTCGAGGTTGGCGGCGTGCCTGGGGGCCGGCACCCGGTAGAAGTGGCGGAGCAGCTCGAAGGAGTCCCGCAGGGGCAGGTCCCACCACAGCTGGGTGCGCTGTCCGAAGACCACGCCGATGCGGCGGGCGACCTCCACCCGCTGGCGGGACGGGTCGAGGCCGGCCACCCGGACCCGCCCGGCCGAGGGGACCAGGATGCCGGTGAGCATCTTGATGGTGGTCGACTTGCCTGCCCCGTTGGGGCCGATGTAGCCGACCATCTCCCCCTCGGCGAGGGTGAAGCTGACGTCGTCGACGGCCACCACCTGCTCGAACCGCCGCCGCAGCCGGCCCCGCCGCCGGGCCACGGTGAAGGCCTTGGTGACCCCGGTCACCTCCACCACCGGGCTCATGAGCCGGTGCTGCGGTGGTGGCGGATGGCGCCCCGCCACGCCGCCCGGGTCAGAAGGGCCATGGCGGCGGCCACCGCCGGGGAGAGGAACCGGATGACGGCGACGCCGGTGACCGGGTCGGGCTTGCCCAGGATGTAGAGGACCGGAAAGAAGGCGGCGAAGCCGATGGGCACCACGATGCCGAGGATGATCCGCAGGGCGGTGCCGTAGATCTGCAGGGGGTACTGGGACAGGAAGTTGCCGCCGTAGGTGAAGGCGTTGATGAACTCCCGCCCGTCCACGACCAGGAAGGTGAAGGCCGCCCCCAGGATCCAGATGCAGGCGAAGATCACCGCCCCCGACAGGGCGCTGGAGACCAGCACGGCCACCCGGGCCCAGGTCCAGTGGACGGGCACGTGGGCGATGGCCAGCCCCAGCACCAGCAGCGCCTCGGCCAGCGTGCCCACCCGGCGCAGCTCGAACTCCTCGGCCGACAGCTGGACCAGGGCGCCGAGGGGGCGGACCAGCATGCGGTCGAAGGAGCCCGCCAGCAGGTGCCTGGGCAGGTACTCGACCTGGCTCACCACCAGGTCGGCCAGCCGGAACGAGACCCCGGCCAGGCCGTAGAGCAGGGCGACCTCCCACAGCGACCAGCCGGCGAAGCGGGGCACGTGGGTGAAGATGACCAGCAGGACCAGGAAGTCCAGCAGGGTGATGGTGAACTGGGCCGCCAGGTACACGAAGAAGGAGGTGCGGTACTGCCACTGGCCCCGGATGCGGGCGGCCAGCAGCCGGCCGTAGACCGCCATGGTGTCGCCCATCAGCCGCCCTGCACCACCAGCTTGCGCATGACCGCGCCCAGGGCGATCCGGCCCGCTCCCAGCAGGACGACGGCCCAGAGGGCCTGGATGCCGAGGGTGGCCAGGGCGTCGGACCCGGTGTGGCGGCCGAGGAAGAACTCCACCGGCAGGTAGGCCACCGAGGCGAAGGGCAGCACCCGGCTGGCGGCCTCCAGCCCGTGGGGGAACACGGTGATCGGGATCATGATCCCGCCGAGGAACATCTCGCAGATGACAAGCATCTGCGACAGGCCGCGGGCGTCCAGAAGCCAGAAGCTGGTGAGGTTGACCAGGTAACGGAGGCCGAAGCTGACCGCCAGCCCCAGGGCCGACGACACCACCACCAGGGCCCACTCCCCGGGCGTGGGCAGCCGCAGGGAGAAGAACAGGGCGGCGACCAGCACCGGGGGCACGCCGCGGGCGAGGAACTGGTAGGCGGCCCGGCCGACGTCGAGGGCCAGCCAGTAGCCCTGGAAGTCCACCGGCCGGTAGAGGTCGCCGATGATGTCGCCGGTGCGGACCCTCTCCTCGATCTCGGTCCAGCCGAACAGGGCCATCGGCATGAGGTAGCCCTGGGTGACGAAGGTGTAAGTGACCACCTGGCGCAGGTCCAGCCCGCCCAGGTGGGGCCGCAGGTGGTAGAGGGCGATGAGGATGTAGGCCCGCACGAAGCCGAACACGGTGTTGGTGCTGACCCCGGCCACGGTGGCGGCCCGGTAGGTGGCGAACCGCCGGAACCCCCGCCGGGCCACCTCGAGATACAGCCGCAGTCCCCCCATGAGGACCGCAGACTCTATGGTGCGGGCGATGCCGCGGCCGGAGGAATTGGCGCCCTGGTCGGGGGCGGGAAGGCCTTGAGCGGGACCGACCAGGAGGAGTACCGCCAGATCCGCTTCCGCCGCCCGCCCGGGGCGGCCGAGCTGCTGCTGGTCCGCCACGGCGAGTCCGCCCCCCAGCGCCCGGGCGAGGAGCAGGCCATGATCGACGGCCAGGCCGACCCCGACCTCGACCCGGTGGGGCGGCGCCAGGCCGAGGCGGTGGCCGACCGCCTGTCGGCCGAGACCCTGTCGGCCGTCTACGTGACCAACCTGCGCCGCACCGCCCAGACCGCCGAGCCGCTGGCCGCCCGCCTGGGCATCACCCCGGTGGTGGAGCCCGACCTGCGGGAGGTGCACCTAGGGGAGTGGGAGGGGGGCCTGTTCCGCAAGCACGTCTCCGAGGGTCATCCCCTGGCCCTGCGCATGCGGGCCGAGCAGCGCTGGGACGTAATCCCCGGAGCGGAGCCGGCAGAGCGCTTCGCCGCCCGCGTCCGCCGGGGCATCGCCGCCGTGGCCTCCCGCCACCCGGACCAGGCGGTGGCGGTGTTCACCCACGGCGGGGTCATCGGCCAGGTCCTGGCCATGGCCACCGGCAGCCGGCCGCTCTCCTTCAGCGGCTCGGACAACGGCTCGATCTCCCACGTGGTGGTGATCGGCGACATCTGGATGGTGCGGCGCTACAACGACACCGCCCACCTCCACCCCGCCTTCACCACCGCCCCCGAACCGGTCATCTGACGTGAAACCGGCCGGATGATGTGGTCCGGCCCGCGGCTCGCCAGGCCGGCTGGAGGCCGGCTCGGGACGAAGTCCCGAGGTTTTGGGCTCAGGCTGCCGGTGGGACGGCGGTGACCGTGCCGTCAGAAGCGACGGAGACGGTCCAGCCCAGCAGGGGGGCGCAACTAAGCGCCCACCTTTGGTTGGGGAACCTTTCCAAGAGGAACCGGCCTCGACAGCGGGCCACCTTCACTGCGGTGGGTCCCGTGGATCAGCGTGGCGTGGGGGCATCGGGCACCATTGATTGTCGCTTCGAGCACGACGCTGATCCGCCGGCTGGCCCACCGGCTCACATCACCAGCACCGCCGCCCCCTCGACCCGGTCGGCGGCCAGGTCGGCCAGGGCCCGGTCGGCCTCGGCGAACGGGTAGGGCGTCACCGTGGGGCGCAGCGGTATGCGGGCGGCGATCTCCAGCAGCTCGTTTCCGTCGGCGCGGGTGTTGGCCGTCACGCTGACCAGCTCCCGCTCCTCGAACAGGTGGCGCTCGTAGTCGAGGACCGGGATGGCCGACAGGTAGATGCCCGCCACCGCCAGGCGCCCGCCCCGGTCCAGGGCCGACAGGGCGACGGGCACCAGGTCCCCGGCGGGAGCGAAGAGGATGGCGGCGTCCAGGGGCTCGGGCGGCGGGTCGGTGGCCCCTCCCGCCGAGGCGACCCCCAGCTCGAGGGCCAACCGGCGGGCCTCGGCCGAGCGGGTCATCACGTGCACGGTCGCCCCCTCGAACCGGGCCACCTGGGCAGCTAGGTGGGCGGAGGCGCCGAAGCCGTAGATCCCGAGGCGGCCCCCGGGGGGCAGGGCGGAGCGGCGCAGGGCCCGGTAGCCGATGATGCCTGCGCACAGCAGCGGCGCCGCCTCGAGGTCCGAGAACCCCGGCGGGACGGGGTAGGCATAGGCCTCGTCGACCACCGCCGCCTCGGCGTAGCCGCCGTCGGCGTCCCAGCCGGTGAAGGCAGGGGCCACCCACAGGTTCTCGGCCCCGGCTCTGCAGAACCGGCACTCCCCGCAGGTGCCCCGCAACCAGGCGATGCCCACCCGGTCCCCCACCCGGAACCTCGAGACGCCGGGCCCGGTCGCCTCCACCGTGCCGACCACCTCGTGGCCGGGCACGACGGCGGGCGCTTTGGGGGCCAGTTCGCCCAGGGCCAGGTGCAGGTCGGTGCGGCACACCCCGCAGGCGGCCACGCGCATCAGGAGCTGGCCCGGCCCCGGCGTGGGCACCGGCCGCTCGACCAGGCGCAGCGGTCGGGTCGGCATCGGGCCGGGCCGCTCCACCACCCACGCCCTCATGCCGGCCCGCTCGAGCCGGGGCCGCCCGTGCCGGCGTGTCCGGTCGGCAACCGGGCGTAGCCTGAGCCCATGGCCGACATCGACAAGACCGAGGACGTCTGGCGCAAGGAGCTCACCCCCGAGCAGTACCACGTCCTGCGGGAGGCCGGCACCGAGCCGGCCTTCACCGGGCGCTACTGGAACGTCCACGACGACGGCACCTACCACTGCGCCGGCTGCGGCACGGCCCTGTTCTCCTCCGACACCAAGTTCGACTCCGGCACCGGATGGCCCAGCTTCACCGAGCCGATGGTGGCTGACGCAGTCGAGCTGGTCTCCGACCGGAGCCACGGGATGGTGCGGACCGAGGTTCGCTGCCGGCGCTGCGGCGGCCATCTGGGCCACGTCTTCGACGACGGGCCCGGGCCCAGGGGGGAGCGGTGGTGCATGAACTCCGCCGCCCTCGAACTGCGCCCCCGCTGAAGAGGGTTCCCTCGCGCACCATCGATACCGGAATGGGTGGAAGGTCCGGGTCACGTGACCGATAACCGGCCCGCCAGTGGGAGATCCGCTCCGGGGCTCCCGTAACCTGCGCTGGTGGCCTACGCGATCGAGGCGGCCGACCTGGTGAAGGTGTTCGGGCACGCCGTGCGCGCCCTGGACGGGCTCAACCTCGAGGTCGAGGCGGGCACGGTGCTGGGCCTGCTCGGCCCCAACGGCGCAGGCAAGACCACCGCCGTGCGGGTGTTCACCACCGTGCTGCGCCCCGACAGCGGCCGCGCCCGGGTGCTCGGCCTCGACGTGGCCACCGACGCCGAGGCGGTGCGGGCCAACATCGGTTTGGCCGGGCAGAACGCCGCCGTCGACGAACGGCTCACCGCCCGCGAGAACCTGCGCCTGATCGGCCAGCTGAGCCAGGTGGGCCGTCGGGAGGCGGTCCGGCGGGGAGAGCAGCTGATCGCCCGCTTCCAGCTGGAGGAGGTGGCCAACCGGCCGGCCAAGACGTACTCGGGGGGCCAGCGCCGGCGCCTCGACGTGGCCGCCTCGCTGGTCGCCCGGCCCCCGGTGCTCTTCCTCGACGAGCCGACCACCGGGCTCGACCCCCAGAGCCGCAGCGACCTGTGGCAGACCATCGAGGAGCTGGTGAGCGAGGGCACCACCGTGCTGCTCACCACCCAGTACCTCGAGGAGGCCGACCGGCTGGCCCAGCAGGTGGCGGTGGTCGACCACGGCAAGGTGATCGCCGAGGGCACCCCGGCCCAGCTCAAGGCCCGTATGGGCGCCACCGTGCTCGATCTGGAGATGGCCGACGAGGCCGAGGCCCAGAAGGCCTCCGACGTCCTGTCCCGCCTGACCGAGCAGCCTCCGGTGGTGCAGGGCCGGGCGGTGGAGGTCAACGTGGACGACGGCGCCCGCTTCGTCAGCCGGGCCCTTACGGCCCTCGAGCAGGCCGCCCTGGTCCCGGCCCACCTCTCGCTGCGGGAGCCCAGCCTCGACGACGTGTTCCTGGCCCTGACCGGGCGCAGGGCGGAGGAGGTGTCATGAGCGCGACCACCGCCGTCGCCCTGCCGGCGCTGAGGGCGCCCGGGCGGCGCAGCGGCGTGGTGAGGGCCCTGGTCGACGGACTGGCCGTCACCGAGCGCAACCTGATCGGCTACACCAGAACGCCGGAGGCGCTGTTCTTCCTGGCGGTGCAGCCGATCATGTTCGTGCTGCTGTTCCGCTACGTGTTCGGCGGGGCCATCAAGATCCCCGGCTTCAACTACGTCAACTACATGATGCCCGGCATCTTCGTGCAGACCGTCGCCTTCGGCTCGGTGAGCACCAGCGTGGGCCTGGCCGAGGACCTGCACAAGGGTCTGATCGAGCGCTTCCGTGCCCTGCCGATGGCACGCTCGGCGGTGCTGGCGGGCCGCACGGTGGCCGACGTGTGCCGCAACCTGTTCGTCATCGTCATCATGACCGCCATCGGCTTCGCCGTCGGGTTCCGCCCCGCCAGCGCCCTCGGCTTCTTCGGTGCCGTGGGCGTGCTGGTGTTGTGGGCCTTCGCCATGTCGTGGGGCTTCGCCATCATCGGGCTGTCGGCTCCTGACAGCGAGACGGCCCAGGTCATGTCGTTCCCGGCGATCTTCCCCCTCACCTTCGCCTCGTCGGCCTTCGTCCCCATCGCCACCATGCCCGGCTGGCTGCAGGCCTTCGCCCGCCACCAGCCGATGAGCAACGTCATCGACGCCGCCCGCGCCCTCATGCTGGGTGGACCCACCGCCGGCAAGGTGGCCGCCGCCCTGGCCTGGTCCGTGGGGGTGCTGGTCGTGCTGGCGCCCCTGGCGGTGCTCCGCTACCGCCGGACCGCCTGACCCCGGCCCACGGCCTCCCTCCGCCGGACGGCCCGGGCGATTTCCCCACGTTGGGGAAATCCCGACAATCGGCACGATGGTCGCCATCGCCATCGGCGATTCGGGGCCTCACCCCTCTCCCCTAGGGGGCTGACCGTAGCGGGGCGCTG
This sequence comes from Acidimicrobiales bacterium, assembly GCA_035653595.1. GTDB lineage: Bacteria > Actinomycetota > Acidimicrobiia > Acidimicrobiales > JAJPHE01 > DASRBO01. The sequence goes on from DASRBO010000001.1 coordinate 28,990, forward strand.
GGGTATATGAAGGTGTCCTCGCCGGTCAGGAGGTAGCCCCGTGAAGGACCTGATCTACCAGCGCTTCCTCCTCCCCGCCCTCGACCGCTACGCCGGGGCCCCGGCGGTGGCCGACGGCGACTGGAGGGCCACCCTCTCCGAGCACGTCGAGCGGGTGCTGCGCCTGGGCGACGGGCTGGCCTCGACCCTGGGCGTGGGCCCGTCCGATGGCTGCGCCGTCATGGCGCTCAACGGCCACCACTACCTCGAGCTGTACCACGCCGCCTTCCTGGGCTCCTGCGTCCTCAACCCGCTCAACCTGCGGCTGGCCCCCAAGGAGCTGGAGTTCATCCTCTCCGACTCGGAGACCAAGGTGGTCTTCACCGACGCCGCCTTCGCCCCCCTGGTCGACCGGGTGCGGGCGGGCACATCGGTCGAGAAGGTGGTGCTCATCGGGTCGGGCGACGTGCCCCACGACCTCGCCGGCGAGGACCTGATCGGCGCCGGCCGGGCCCAGGTGCCCCCCGAGCCGGATGAGTCCGATCCGGTGGTCCTCATGTACACCGGCGGCACGACCGGGCTGCCCAAGGGCGTGCTCATAGACCACCGGGCCGCCATGCTCGACCTCTACAAGATCGCCGCCATCTTCGGTTTCGACGAGAGCCACGTCTACCTGCACCAGACCCCGATGTTCCACGCCGCATCCTTCGGCGGCATCCTCTCCATACCGGCGGTCGGCGGCATGACCACCTTCGTGCCGCTGTTCGACCCCGAGGCGGTGCTCGATGTCATCGAGGCCAACCGGGTGACCACCACGGTCATGGTCCCGACCATGATCCAGATGGTCCTGGACCACCCCGCGTTCCGCCCGGAGCGGCTGTCCTCGCTTCGGGATCTGATCTACGGGGCGTCGCCCATGCCGACGGCGCTGCTGCAGCGGCTCTTGGAGACGTTCCCCGACCTCGACGTCTGGCAGGGCTACGGCATGACCGAGAGCTGCGGCCTGCTCACCGTCCTGCGCCCCGAGGACCACCGTGGCGGCGGCGAGCTGCTCCGCTCGGCCGGCCGGGCCGTCCCCGGGGCCACCCTGTGCGTCCAGGACGAGGAGGGCCGGCTGCTACCCCGGGGCCAGACCGGTGAGATCTGCGCCCGCAGCGGCAACTACATGTCGGAGTACTGGCGCCGTCCGGAGGAGACCGAGGCCGCCTTCCGGGGCGGCTGGTACCACACCGGCGACGCCGGCTTCCTCGACGACGCCGGCTACGTCTACCTGGTCGACCGGGTGAAGGACATGATCGTGACCGGGGGCGAGAACGTCTATTCCGCCGAGGTGGAGAACGCCCTGTCCGGCTTTCCCGGCGTCAGGCAGGTGGCGGTCATCGGTATCCCCTCCGAGCGCTGGGGCGAGGCGGTGCACGCCATCGTGGTGACCGACCCCGACGCCGGGGTGACGGCCGAGGCCCTCGAGGACTGGGCCCGCCAGCGCATCGCCGGTTACAAGGTGCCCAAGTCGTTCGAGCTGCGGACCGAACCCCTGCCGCTGTCGGGCGCTCTCAAGATCCTCAAGCGCGAGCTGCGCCGGCCCTACTGGGAGGGCCAGGACCGCGCCGTGGGCTGAGGCGCCTCGGGCCGGGCCCGGAAATCCTTGAGCCACCCCGACGGAAAGTGCCGGCCCGGAACGACAATACGGCCGTGGGGGAAGCCGAGGACCAGGGGGCGGCCATGCTCTCGCTCTACGAGCGGGCCCTGCCCGTGGTCTTCGGCTACCTGGCCGACCGCTGCGGGGACCGGGCCACCGCCGAGGACCTGACCTCGGAGACGTTCCTCGCCGCCGTGGCGGCGGTGAAGGCCCCCGGGCCGCCGGCGGTTTCGATCGCCTGGCTGGTGGGGGTGGCCCGCCACAAGCTGGTGGACCACTGGCGCCGCCGGGGTCGCCATGACCGGCTGGTCGACCGGGCCGCCACCGAGGTGACCGGTCCCGAGGACCCGTGGGAGCACGAGCTGGACCGGCTGCGCTCCGACGCCGTGCTGGCCGGCCTCGGTGGCCATCATCGGGCGGTGCTCACCCTGCGCTATGTCGACGGCCTCCCCGTTGGCGAGGTGGCCGAGGTGCTCGACCGCAGCGTGCACGCCACCGAGGCCCTGCTGAGCCGGGCCAAGGCCGCCTTCCGGCGCGCCTATGTCGTCGAAGGAGCCGACGATGCCTGACCGCACCGATTCCTTCGCATCCCTTCGCCGGCCGGCTCCCCCCCTGGGCCCCGATCCCACCTTCGCCGCCTCCCTGCGGCGCCGACTCGAACGGGAGCTGGGCATGACCACCGCCGACCTCAACCGCAGCGACTCCACCGCGGGACGGGGCGGCACCGACCTCGACGGCACCCTGGCCATGGTCCACCTCAGGGTCGCCGACGCCGACCGGGCCATGGCGTTCCTCGCCGCCCTGGCGGGATGGGAGGCCGAGCGGGTGCCCTTCGACGACCACATCAGCCATTACACGATCAACACCGCCGTCACGGTGCGCATCCTCGACGACCCCGGCTCCGCCCCGGTGGTCCCCTTCTACCGGATGACCATGGTGTCCGAGGCGGCGGCGGCCGTCCCTGCCGCCGGGGGCAGGGTCGTCGAGTCGGGGGCCGAGCCCGACGGTGGCGGCTGGGCCCGGGCCGTGGACGACCAGGGCCTCCCCTTCGGGATGTACCGGCCCCGCGGCTACCAGGGCTCGGCGGCGCCGGGCCGGCCGGCCACCGGTGAGGTGGGGCTGGTGTTCATGACCGCCGACGCCACCCGGGCCGATCGCTTCTACGGCCCGGTGCTGGGATGGCACCTCCAGCGCGTCCATCCCGACAGCAACTACTTCGAAGCCGTTCCGGCCGTCGGAGTCTTCGACGAGGCCGCCGCCTTCGGCCGCCCGGTGGCCCCGTCCCTGCGCCTCTATCTGTCGGTGCCCGCCCTGTCCCCCGCCCTGGCCCGGGTGAGCGAGCTCGGCGGCCGGGCCGGTGAGGTGGCCCAGGACATGGGCCCCTACTACACGGCCTGGTGCAGCGACGACCAGGGCACCGGCTTCGGGCTCATGGCCGAGGCCCTGCAGTAGCCGGGCCTCACGCCAGGCCGAGGTGGCGGCGCAGGAAGACGAAGGCCAGCGCCGACATGACGGCCTGCTGGGCGGCGTCGGCCGCCCCGGCGTGGCCGCCCTCGATGTTCTCCCAGTAGCTGACCCGGTGGCCCTGCTCCAGCAGGCGGGCCGCCATCTTGCGGGCGTGGCCGGGGTGGACCCGGTCGTCCTTGGTGGAGGTGGTCAGCAGCAGCGGCGGGTAGTCGGCCTCGGGCCGGGCCAGGTGGTAGGGGGAGAAGGTGGCGATGAACGCCCAGTCGGCGGGGTCGTCGGGATCCCCGTACTCCGCCATCCACGACGCCCCCGCCAGCAGGTGGCTGTAGCGGCGCATGTCAAGCAGCGGGGCCTGGCACACCACCGCCCCGAACAGCTCCGGGGTACGCACGTACATGTTGCCCACGAGGAGCCCGCCGTTGCTTCCGCCCATGATGCCCAGCTGGCCCGGGGTGGTCACCGACGAGTCGATCAGGTGGTGGGCCACCGCCTCGAAGTCCTCGTAGGCGCGGTGGCGGTTCTCCCGCAGCGCCGCCTCGTGCCACCGGGGCCCGTACTCGCCGCCGCCGCGGATGTTGGCCACCACGTACCGGCCGCCGTGGGCCAGCCACGACCGGCCGATCACGCCCGAGTAGCTGGCGGTCAGCGAGATCTCGAAGCCGCCGTAGCCGTACAGGATGGTGGGAGCCGGCCGGCCGGCCTCGATCCCTTCCTCTTCGCCCACCAGGAAATACGGCACGCGGGTGCCGTCGGCGCTGGTGGCGAAGCGCTGCTGCATGGTCATGGCCGAGCTGTCGAAGCGTTCGGGCTGGGACCGAAGAAGCTCGGGCGGCCCGTCGGCCGGCACCAGGTAGAGCGAGGTGGGGTGCAGGAAGTCCTGCCCCATCAGGAAGGCGTCGTCGGATACGTCGGAGTCGACCGGCCAGGCGTTGACGCTCCAGACCGGCAGGGACCCGGCGACCGGCCGCCGCCGCCAGCCGTCGCCGGGGTCGGCCGTTTCGAGGTGGTCGCGCACGTCCTCCTGCACGGTGAGGATCAGGCGGCCCCGAGTCCAAGCCCACTGCGACAGGGCGGAGGTGGCGGTAGGCACGAACACCGCCGTCAGCCGGCGCGCGCCGGCGAGGTAGTCCTCGAGCTCGGCCGCCACCAGCGAGCCGGCCGGATGGGTCTGGCCGGGCACCTCCCAGTCCCGCCGGGGCCGCACCAGGAGCCACCGCTCCCGCAGGCTGACATCGGCGTCCTCGGGCACGTCCAGCTCGACGAGCGAGCCGTCCCGCAACACGTACTTGCGGGATCGGTAGAAGTCGAGCGCCCGCCGGAACAGGTGGTGGCGCCAGCCGGGCAGGGTGTCGACCGACACCGCCACCGACACGTCGGCGGCCTCGCCTTCGAACACCAGCGGGGTGTCCTCCAGCGGCTTGCCCCTCTCCCACCGCCTCACGGTGCGGGGATAGCCCGAGGTGGTCGTGGTGCCCTCGCCGAAGTCGTGACCGACATAGACCATGTCGTCGTCCACCCACACCAGCCACCCCTTCGACAGGGGCCGCACGAAGCCGCCGTCGGCCTCGGTGACGAAGCTCTTGTCGACCATGTCGAACTCCCGTGTCACCGACGTGTCCGAGCCGCCGGGTGAGAGCTCGAGCAGTGTCCGGCGGCGGTCGGGGCGGCGGGTGGAGCCCCCGTGGTAAACCCAGGACTCACCCTCGGCCGCTCCGAGGGCGTCGACGTCGAGCAGGACCTCCCAACGCTCCTCGCCGGCGCGGTAGCTCTCCCAGGTGGTGCGCCGCACCAGGCCCCGACGGTGCTCGGCGTCGGTCCAGAAGTTGAGCACCGAGTCGAGATGCCGCGACGGCAACGGGATGCGGTCGTCGGCCTCGAGCACCTCGAGAATGAAGGCCCGGGTGGGCTCGAAGCGGGGATCGACGAACAGATCGGCCTCGGTGACGGCGTTGCGTGCCCTCACCCAGTCGAGAGCGCCGTCGCCCTCAACCTCCTCCAACCAGGCGTGCTCGTCCTGGAGTCTCCGGTCGGGCGGGCTCGGCTCGGTCATACCGGCAACCTACCCATCCGTACTGCGCCCCGCCTGCGGAAAGGCCCATAGGCCACCAAGACCGACGAACTCGACGTTCACCGTCAAGCTCACGCAAGGAACCGACCGCCCCGACGATGACCATTGTCGTCGTAGTCAGTAGTCGTCATCTGGGCTCCGTTCCTTGTGCGGTGGAACGGCGCCTCGGCATAGTGACGGGGCGGGCAGGTGCAACGCGCCGGGCGAGCGCGTTCGAGCAGAGGAGCACAAACGGTCAGCCAGTCGAATACCGCCGACTTCGACCATGCGGTGCGCAACTGCGCCGCCATCGTCTCCGGATTCGCCAACCTCATCTCCGAGGAGGTGGCGGAGTCCTCCAGCGTGGTCGACGAGCACGTCGAACGGCTGGCCGCCAACGTGGACGCCATGCGCCGGCTGCTGGAGTCACGCCCGCCAGCCATGTCGCCGGCCAGGCGCGGCGAACGTCGGCCCCGCCTCGCCCCGGTCCGTCCGCTGCGGTCGCTGCTGGTGGTGGAGGACGACGACGACCACTTCTACCTGCTGCGCTCGCTTCTGTCCCGCCACGGCCGGGGCGGTCCATGGCGCCTGTTGCGGGCCCGCACCCTGGCCGAGGCGCGCACCATCCTCGCGACCCAGGAGCCGGCCTGCAGCCTGATCGACCTGCACCTGCCTGACTCCGACCAGCTCGACACCCTGTCCCAGCTCCGGGCGGCGGCACCGTTCCAGCCCATGATCGTGGTCACCGGTGCCGAGCCCACCAGCGGGCTGGACGCCGTGCGCATGGGCGCCCAGGACTACCTGGTGAAGGGGAACCTGTCGGGGGAGCTGGTCGAACGGGCGGTCGAGTACGCCATAGAGCGGGCCCGGTTCGAGGCGGCCCTGGTGCATCAGGCCCTGCACGATCCGGTCACCGGGCTGGCCAACCGCAGCCTGCTCTTCGATCGGTTGTCGCTCGCCCTGGCCCGGCTCGACCGGCACAGCTCCAGGGTGGGGCTGCTGTTCATCGATCTCGACCGGTTCAAGATCCTCAACGACAGCCTCGGCCACCAGATCGGAGACGAGCTGTTGACCCAGGTGGGCCTCCGGCTCATGAACCGGGCCCGGCGGACCGACACCGTCGCCCGGGTCGGCGGGGACGAGTTCGTGGTCCTGATCGAGGACCTGGCCGACGGATCCGAGGCGGCCAGGATCGCCGAGCAGATCCTCGCCATGTTCGACTCTCCGTTCCCCTGCAGCGCCGGCCCCCAGACCCTGTCGGCCAGCATCGGCGTGGCCATCACCGACACCGGCGACATCTCGCCCCAGATGCTGATCGCCAACGCCGACACCGCCATGTACCGGGCCAAGGAGCGGGGTCGACGGCGGTGGGAGCTGTTCGATCAGGACATGCGCAACCGCCTGGTCAACCTGTTCTGCCTCGAGCAGGAGCTGGCCGGGGCCCACTCCAAGGGCCAGCTCGAGGTGTGGTACCAGCCGGTGGTGGACATCGGCACCGGCCGCACGATCGGCGCCGAGGCTCTGCTGCGCTGGAACCACCCGCTGCGCGGCCTGCTCAGCCCGGCCGACTTCCTGCAGGTCGCCGAGGAGACCGGCCAGATCATCGACATCGGAGCCTGGGTGCTGCGGGAAGCCTGCGAACAGGCGCAACGGTGGTCGGACGATGGCGTCGTTGAGCCCGGCTTCGTGATGTGGGCCAACGTGTCCTCCCGCCAGTTCGAGCGCCCTGGCGACCTCGAGCGCACGGTCGTGGCGGCGCTGGGGGCGGGGTCAGGGCCGTGGGTGCTTGGCCTGGAGATAACCGAGACGACCGTGCTGCAGGACGTGGAGCAGGCCGGTGCCGTGCTGGCCGACCTGCGGGCCCTCGGAACGAGGATCGCCATAGACGACTTCGGCACCGGCTTCTCCTCCCTGCGCTGGCTGCAGCGGCTGCCGATAGACCGGCTCAAGATCGACGCCAACTTCGTGGCCGGGGTCAGCGACCGGGGGGCCGACCGGGCCATCGTCGCCGCCTGCCTCGGCCTGGGCGAAGCCTTGGGGCTGGGCTGCACCGCCGAAGGCGTGGAGACCGCCAACCAGCTCGAGATCCTGACCCAGATGGGATGCCAGGCCGCCCAGGGACACCTGCTGGGGATGCCCTCTCCCGCCGCCCGGGCGCTCAGGAGGGCCACCGGTGACCGCCGCCACTAGCGGCTCGTTCTGGTCGGGCGGCAACCTGCACCGGCTCCGGCGGCCGGCGTCCTCGCCGGACACCACCGCCGTGCGCTTCGCCGCCGCCGTGCGGCTGGCCCTGGTGGTGGCCGCCGCCGCCGCCGGCTCGTTCATCCCCGACACCACCGGCCGTCGGGCCGATCTGATGCTGGTGGTGGGGCTGGCGGGGGTGCCGTGGGCCACGGTCCTGCTCTTCGCCTCGGAGCGGACGGGCAACCGGGTGGCGCTGATGGGGGGACCGCTGGGCGACCTGGCCCTGCTGGCATCGGTGGCGGTGGTCTACCCGGCCGCCAACCAGGCCGTGCTGCTCGGCTACCTGGTGGTCATCGTCTTCGCCGTCTACACCATGGGCCGGCCTCTGGCCGCCGGCGTCGGCGCCGGGGCGATCGCCCTGGCCTGGCTGTGCCAGCTGCTCGTGCCCGGCCGGCAGCGGGCCGCCGACGGGGTCCTCATCGCCTTCACCGCCGCCGTGGTCGCCATGGTGTCGCTGTTCGAGCGCACCGCGGTGCTGCGCACCAGGGCCGACACCCGCTACCAGCGGCTGCAGACCAAGGCGGCGACCATCGTGGCCCACGTGGCCGACGCCATCGTGGTCACCGACGCCGCCGGGGTGATCACCCAGGCCAATCCCGCCGCCGAGCGGGTCCTGGGGAACGACTCCGCTCCCCTGGTGGGCAGCCCGTGTGCCATGAGCCTGGCCCTGCGCAAGGGGGAGAAGCCCCTTGACTGCACCGGGCGCTGCGGCCTGCTCGACGTGGTGAGCCCGGAGGCGGCGGCCAGCGGGGTGGAGGTGTGGCGGCTCTGCCGCGACGTCCGCCAGCCGCTGCTGGCCAGCGCCGCCCCGGTCGAGGCGGCCGGGGGCGCCGGCGAGGTGGTGCACTCCATGCGCGACATCACCCAGCTCAAGCAGGCGGAGGAGGCCAAGACCCTCTTCCTCGCCACCGCCACCCACGAGCTCAAGACCCCGCTCACGGTCATCAACGGCTTCGCCGAGACGCTGCGGACCTACGAGGACCTCGACCCCGACCTCAAGATGGCCGCCCTCGACGCCATCCGGTCCCGCGGGATGGAGCTGAGCCGGATCATCGACCGCCTGCTGCTGTCCAGCCGCATCGAGGCCGGCCGGGTCCACTTGCGCCTCGAGCCGGTCGACGTCGCCCGGCTGGCGGGCGAACGGGCGGCCACCTTCGGCCAGGCCAGCGGGCGGGCCGTGTCGGCGCGCATCCCCGAGGGCGTCCCGGCGGTTACCGCCAACGCCGAGGCGTTCGTGACGGTGGTGGACCACCTCCTCGACAACGCCGTCAAGTACTCGCCCCACGGCTCGCCGCTCGAGCTGGACGTGCAGGCGATGGACGACCGGCTGGTGACCGTCGCCGTCACCGACCACGGCATCGGCATGGACCCGGAGCACGCGGCCCGCTGCTTCGAGAAGTTCTGGCAGGCGGAGGCCACCGACGTCCGCCGCTTCGGCGGAACAGGCATCGGCCTGTACATCGTCCAGTCGCTCGTCGAGGCCATGGGGGGAACCGTTGACGTGCGCACCGCTCGGGGCCACGGCAGCACGTTCATCGTCAGCCTGCCCGTGCGCCCTGCCGGCGACGAGCCGGCACCAGCCGACGCGGGTGAGGGCGACGCGGCCGACCGGGGCGAGCCGACCTCCATCCGCGAGTTCATGCGCCAGATCGGGGTGCCGGAGAGGAGGGGACGGTGACCTACGCCGTCGGGCTGGCCAACATCTTCCTGGGGGTCATCTACACCTGCTACGGCATCATGACCCTGCTCGACCTCAAGCGGGGCTGGAAGGAGCGGGGCTTCTCCCACTTCGGGGCGGCATGGGTGGCCATGGCCTTCACCTGCGGGCCCCACCACCTCGAGCACGGCGTCCACGTGCTGGGCTCGCCGCTGGGCGCCGGGCCCCTCGACCTGGCGGTGGTGCTGGTCGGGTTCCCGGCCGGAGCGGTGTGGTTCCTCCTGCGGGTTGAGGCGCTGACCGGTGGCCGGGGCGACCGGTTGATCCGCGGCACGCCCTCGTGGATCGCCGCCCTGCCCTGGCTGGCGGTGGTCTACCTGGGCTCCCTGGTCCTCGAATCGGTCCTCCTGCTGCGGCACGGATCGGCGTTCACCCCCCGCATGACGCCCAACGTGCTGCTGCTGGGCATCTACTGCCTCATCGGCTATTACCTCATCCGGGCCCAGGTGGGCAGCCACCGCCAGACCGACGGCTGGTCGCTGTCCGGCCTGGCCCTGGGCATCGTGTTCCCCACCTGCGGGCTCATGCACGTGTTCTTCGCCGCCTACGCCGCCTCCGGCCGATACGACATCGAGGCCATCGGCCTCACCATCGACTGGCTGGCGGTGCCTGCGGCCATCTACTTCGTCTGGGTGGTGCGGGCCCTGTACCTCGGGACCATCACCGACTGGAACGAGAGCGCCGGTCCGGTGCAGCCCCAGCTGGCGGGGACCTGACGTGTCCGTTGTCCTGCTGGTCGACGACGCCCCCGACATCCGCCTCCTGGAGCGGGCGGTGCTGGCCCGCCGGGGTCATGAGGTGCTGGAGGCCGCCAGCGGCAGGGAGGCTCTGGCGCTGCTCAACGACGGGCCGCTGCCCACCGTGGTTGTCCTCGACGTCCAGATGCCGGAGATGGACGGGTGGGAGACCTTGTCCAGCATCCGCCGCCACCCCCGGGCCGCCGACATCCCGGTGATCCTGTGCACGGTGAAGAGCCGGTCCCAGGACGAGGCCCGGGCCTGGCGCGGCGGCTGCGACGGCTACCTCATCAAGCCCTTCCCCATCGCCCGGCTGGCCGAGGAGGTCGAGGAGGTGGCCCGGCGCAGCCCCGAGGAGCGCCAGGCGGTGCGCCGCCTTCACCACGAGCAGCTCTCCGACATCGCCTAGCGCGGGCGATCCCGAACGACAGGAAAGAGCCCCCGATGGCCAGTCAGATCCGAACCTTGATCGTGGACGACCAGTCCGACGTGCGCCTGCTGCTGCGGACGGTGATCGACCGGGCCAACGCCGGCCTGTCTGTGGTGGCCGAGGCGTCCAGCGGGGAGGAGGCCCTCGAGCAGGTCGAGATGTGGAACCCGCTGGTGGTGGTGCTCGACGAGATGATGGCGGAGATGAGCGGCCTGGACACCGCCGCGGCCCTCCGAGCCCGCCGGCCCAGCCAGATCCTCGTGCTGTGCTCGGCCTACCTCGACGAGGACGTCATCGCCCGGGCCAGGGAGATAGGCATCGACGCCTGGGTCTCCAAGGACGCCCTGCGGGAGCTGCCCGGCCTCATCCGCAACCTGGTCTGCCGGGCCGGCTGATCCGGCACCGGCTCAGCTCCGCAGGTCGATCGGGGCCAGGGCGGCGCTGATGCGCCCGGCGACCTCCTCCACCGCCCCGGTGCCGTCCACCTCGATCAGCACCCCCCGCCGGCGGTAGTAGTCGACCAGGGGCTCGGTGCTGGCGGCGTATACCTCGAGGCGGTGGCGGATGGTGTCGGGGTTGTCGTCGGAGCGGTCCCCGGCCCGGCCCAGCAGGCGCCGCACCAGCTCGTCCTCGGGCACCGCCAGGGATATGACGGCGTGGAAGGTGCGGTCGTTGGCCGAGCCCCACTCATAGGCTGCCTCGGCCTGGGCCAGGGTGCGGGGGAACCCGTCCAGCACGAACCCGGTAAGGGCGGGAGGCCCGGTGATCGCCTTGAGCACCAGGCTCAGCACCAGCCGGTCAGGGACCAGCTCGCCCTGGTCCATGAGCTGCCTGGCCTCGGCCCCCAGCCGGCTGCCGCTGGCCACCTCGGCCCGCAGCATGTCGCCGGTGGCCAGGTGGGGCACCTGGTGGGCATCGGCCAGGATGGTCCCCTGGGTGCCCTTGCCGGCCCCCGGAGGTGCCACCAGCAACGCCCGCAACATCGATCGACTGCCTCCTGTGCCGCCCGGTCGCTAACTGGGGCACATGGTGGCATTGGCGGGCACCGCCAGTCGCACCAGGTAGGCATCGTCGATGTCCCGCACGCACGCGCTGTAGTAGTAGGCCACGTGGTCCACACCCCGCCGGCCAACCAGCACGCCGTGGTCCAGCTCGCCGGCCAGGTTCACCGCCCACTGGTACGGGGTGGCCGGGTCGGCGGTGGTGCCCACCACCAGGATCGGGGGTGCCCCGGGGTCATGGGCCGCTCCGGTGACCCGCGACGCCGGCACCGGCCACACGGCGCAGATGGCGGTGGCCCACTCGAACACCGGGCCGAACACCGGGGCCCTCTGGCCGGCGGCGGCGGCGATCGACGGATAGGCCGACAGGTCGGGGTTGCCAGGGTGGTCCTCGCAGTTGATGGCGCTGTTGGCGTCGGAGTTGTTCGAGCTGCCGTGCACCTGGTAGCGGTCGGAGAGCGAGAGCACCCCCGATCCGTTGCCCGCCGCAGCCTGGGCGAGGGCCTGGCCGAGGCTGGGCCAGAAGCTGGTGGAGGTGAGGGTGTCCATGGTGGCGAGGTAGAGCTCGCCCACCCCGGCACTGCGCCCACCACCGGCCGGCTCGCGCTGCTTGCGCATCCGGTCCAGGAGCGACATGAACGCCGACTGGGGATCGCCCCCCGGCCTCCAGGCGCACGACGACGAGCCGGCGCACCAGCTGAGGAACGAGTTGAGGCTGGACTCGAAGCCGGCCGCCTGGTCGGAGGCCATCTGCTGCAGGGTGAGGGCGGGGTCTATGGCCCCGTCGAGGACCATGGCCCGGACGTGGGTCGGGAACATCGATGCGTAGGTGGCGCCCAGAAGCGTTCCGTAGGAGTGGCCGAGGAAGGTCAGCTCGGTGTCGCCGAGGGCGGCCCGGATGCGGTCGAGGTCGCGGGCGGCGTCCACCGACCCGACGTGGGCCAGCAGGCTGGCGGTGCTGCGGTTCACACAGTCGGCGGCGTAGGCCCGGAAGCCGTCGATTAGGGCCTGCTGGGAGGACGAGTCGGTGGGGGCCGGATCGGGCAGGGGGCCGGGGGATCCTCCTGTGCCCTGGATGCAGTGCACCGGGTCGCTGCGCTCTACCCCGCGGGGGTCGAAGGACACCACGTCGAAGTGGTCCTGCAGGCTGGGGGTCAGCACCCGCAGCTCGGTGGGCAGGTCGTCGATGCCCGAGTCACCGGGCCCACCCGGGTTGATTACCAGCGAGCCGATCCTCTCCGACGGGACCAGGGCGGGACGCCGGGCCAGGGCGATGGAGATGGTCGCTCCGTCCGGATGGGAGTAGTCGAGGGGGACGGGCAGGCTGGCGCACTGGAGCGCCCCGCACGGCGTCCAGGACAGGGCCGGAGGGGCCGTGGTCGTGCTCGTCGTCCTGGCGGGGGCGGCCGTGGTCGTGGTCGGCGGGACCACCCCGGCCGACCTCGCAGGGGGAGCGGCGGCGGGCCGCCGCGAGCCCCCGGCATGGGTGGCCACCCCCACGCAGCCGGCGGCGCCCACCAGGGCGGCGGCCACCGCCAGCCAGCGCCGGACGGTGGAGGTCGGGACAGCTGCCACCGGCCCACTGTGACATCTGAGGGCAGCCGGCCCGCCGCGGGCGACGCCGGCGCGGGAACAGCCAGGCCAACCCGGCCGTTATATAGTTGAACGCTCAATTGTTGGAGGACCGATGCCGGCCGTCACCGCAGACACCCTCACCCTGCCCCGCCTACCCGCACCCGGGCCCGACCGGCGGCCCCGGCCGGTCAGGTCGGTGACCACCGCCCCCAGCGGGCTGGAGGGCGAAGGCTTCCCCGTCCGGCGCGCCTTCGCCGGCGTCGACCTGGCCGACCTCGATCCGTTCGTCCACATGGACCAGATGGGCGCCGTGGACTACGGCCCCGGCGAGCCGCGGGGCACCGCCTGGCACCCGCACCGCGGCTTCGAGACGGTGACCTACATGATCGAAGGCACCTTCCAGCATCAGGACTCCCACGGCGGGGGCGGCATCATCTCCGACGGCGCCACCCAGTGGATGACCGCCGGCGGCGGCATCCTGCACATCGAGACCCCACCCGAGGCGCTGGTCGTCAGCGGCGGGCTCTTCCACGGGATCCAGCTGTGGGTGAACCTGCCCGCCAGCGACAAGATGGTCTCGCCCCGGTACCAGAGCCTCGAGGGCGAGCAGGTGGTGCTGGTCTCATCCCCGGACGGCGGCGCCCTGCTCCGGGTGGTGGCCGGCGACGTCGCCGGGCACCGGGGCCCGGGCGCGACCCACACCCCGATCAGCTTCGTCCACGCCACCGTGGCGGCCGGCGCCCGTCTCGAGCTCCCCTGGGATCCCGAGTTCAACGCCCTCGTCTACGTGCTGGCGGGATCCGGGTCGGTCGGCGAGGAGGGCCGGCCGGTTGCCGGTGGCCAGCTGGCGGTGTTCGGCTCCGGCGACTACCTCGCCGTCGCCTCCACCGAGGGTGGTGCGCCGCTCGAGATCCTCGTGCTCGGGGGCCGGCCCATACGCGAGCCCGTAGCCGCCTACGGCCCGTTCGTGATGAACAATCGCCAGGAGCTGGTGCAGGCCATGGAGGACTACCGGGCCGGCAGGCTCGGGGTCATCCCTCCCGGCGCCCTCATGCCCTTCCACGCCTGAGGGCGCCGGCCCGGCTCACCGCCGGCCCGACTCGAGACCGAGCAGGAACTGCTTGCGGTCCAGGCCGCCCCCGAACCCGGTCAGCGAGCCGTCGGCGCCGACCACCCGGTGGCAGGGGACGATGATGGACACCGGGTTCCGGCCCACTGCGGCGCCCACCGCTCGGGCCGCACCGCGCCGCCCCACGGCGGCGGCCAGCGTTCCGTAGGAGACCGTCTCGCCGTAAGGGATGTCCCGCAGGGCCCCCCACACCCGGCACTGGAACGGCGTCCCATCGAAGACGATGTCGACGTCGAACTCCTTGAGGTCGCCAGCGAAATAGGCCCGCAGTTGATCCGCCACCCCGGCCAGGGCCCGGTCGTCGCTGGGCCAAGCGGCGTCGGGCGCCGGCATGTGCCGCTGCTTGTGCATGTGCACTCCGACCAGGGCGCCGCCCCGGCCGATCAGCAGCAGGGGCCCGATGGGCGAGTCGACTCTCGACGTGACGGTGGCGGGGGTCATCCTTCTCCTCGTTCCGGTCGTGGCAGCGGCCTGGCGGTCACTGCCGCTGGATAGCGGTTGATGGGGTGGTCGAGCACCGACCACAGGTACTGGGCGGCGTATGCCCGCCACGGGCGCCAGGCCTCGGCCGTCCGCTCCAGGGAGACGCGGTCGTCCGGCAGGCCCAGGGCGGACGCCGCCCGGCGGATCCCCAGATCCCCGGCGAGGAAGGCGTCCGGATCGCCGAGGGCGCGCATGGCGATCACGTCCACGGTCCACGGTCCGATCCCGGGCAGACCGGCCAGGGCCTGGCGGGCCGCCTGCCGGTCGCAACCGGGGTCGAGGCGCAGACGGCCGGCGGAAAGCTCCCCGGCCAGGGTGAGCAGGGCGTGGCGGCGCGAACCCGGCATGGCGAGGGACTGCGGGTCGATCTCGAGCAGCAGGGCCGGCGCCGGGAAGAGGTGGGTGAGGCCCCCGGCGGGGTCCTCGATCGGCGAGCCCGCCAGCCGCACAAGCCTGGCGGCGTGGGTGCGGGCCGCCCCGGTGGAGACCTGCTGTCCCAGCACGGCCCGCAGCGCCATCTCCTCCGGATCCACCGTCCGGGGCACCCGCCGGCCGGGCGCCTTGGCGATCACCGGGGCCAGCACGGCGTCGTTCGCCAGCAGCTCGTCCACGGCCACCGGGTCGGCGTCGAGGTCGAGCAGCCGGCGGCAGCGGGCGATGGCCGCGGCCAGGTCGCGCAGATCCGACAGCCACAGCTCACAGGCGATGTGGTCGGGTTTCGGCGCCAGGGCCACGATCCCGTGGCCGTGGGGCAGCGCCATCGTCCGACGGTAGGCGCCGTGGCGGTACTCCTCGCAGCCCGGCACGGCTGTCGCCAGCAGATGTCCGAAGAGGTTGTCGGGGCACAACGGGGCCCGGAACGGAAGCCGGACCCGGACCGTCGCCGCACCCGCCGTCGGCGCCGGCGCCGGGCGGCGGCGGAGCTCGGAGGGGGGCACGGCGAAGACCGCCCTCACGGTGTCGTTGAACTGCCGGATGCTGGAGAACCCGGCGGCGAAGGCCACCTGGGCCATCGGCAGCGAGGTCGTCTCGATCAGCAGGCGGGCGGTGTGGGCCCGTTGGGCGCGGGCCAGCGCCAGGGGCCCGGCCTCCAGCTCGGCCTGCAGGATCCGCTCCAGCTGGCGGGGGCTGTAGCCGAGGCGGCGGGCCAACTCGGGCACCCCGTCGCGGTCCACCACGCCGTCGGCGATGAGCCGCATGGCCCGGCCGACCACGTCGGCCCGCCAGTCCCACTCCGGCGAGCCAGGCAGGGCGTCGGGGCGGCACCGCTTGCACGCCCGGAACCCGGCCTGCTGGGCAGCGGCGGCGCTGGCGTAGAACCGGACATTGGAAGCGCCCGGCGTGCGCGCTGGGCAGGATGGCCGGCAGTAGATACCGGTGCTGGTGACGGCGGTGAAGAACCACCCGTCGAAGCGGGGATCGCGGGACTGCACTGCCCGGTAGCAGCGGTCGAAGTCCTCGATCACCGGACCAGAGTGCCAGGTCGGGCCGGCCCCGGTCTGGCGGGTTTCCGACAACGCCGTAAGGCCCGCTCGGGCCCACGCCCCGAGGCTCCTCCGGCATGGCGGGGCCCCATCCCCGAGCTCCTCCGCACCCGGCCGGCGTCGGGCCGGTACCGTTCGGGCCCTGGCCAGCTCATCCAAGGAAGAGGCCGTCACCCTCGAGGTTGCCGGTCACCAGGTCGCCGTCACCAACCCCGAAAAGGTCTTCTTCGAGGAACGGGGTGAGACCAAGCGCGACCTGATCGACTACTACCTGGCCGTCTCCGGGCCGCTGATGGCGGCCATGGGCGGACGACCGGTGTTGCTGCAGCGCTTCCCTCATGGTGCCGGCGGATCGTCGTTCTTCCAGAAGCGGGTACCGCCGCAGCACCCGGACTGGCTCCAGACGACGATCGTCTCCACCCCCAATGGGACCACGTCCGAGGCGCTGGTCGCCGCCGACATGGCCCATGTCGTCTGGGCGGTGAACCTGGCATGCCTCGGCTTCCATGTGTGGCCCTACCGGGCCGACGACGCCGCCCATGCCGACGAACTGCGAATCGATCTCGACCCGTCGCCCGAGGTGGATTTCGACATGCTCCGCGAGGCTGCCCATGAGGTCCGCACCCTTCTCGACCTGCTCGGAATCCACGGCGCCCCGAAGACGACGGGCAACCGCGGCATCCACATCTACGTACGGCTGCAGCCGTTCTGGGACTCCTACCAGGTGCGCTCGGCGGCGGTGGCCATCGCCCGCGAGCTGGAGCGGCGCCGGCCCGAGCTCATGACGGCGGCCTGGTGGAAGGAGGAGCGGGGCCAGCGGGTCTTCGTCGACTTCAACCAGAACGCCCCCCACAAGACGGTGTTCGGGACGTGGTCCGTCCGGGCCCGGCCCGGCGCCCAGGTCTCGACGCCGTTCCACTGGGACGAGTTGGAGACCGTCGAGCCGGACACCCTCACCGTCGCCACCGTCCCCCAGCGGGTGCGGGACCAAGGTGATCCGTGGGCGGACCTGTACGCCGAACCGCAGTCGCTGGAGCCGGCCCTCGAGCTCCACCGGCGCGACGCCGAGGCGGGCCTGCTCGACGCCCCCTGGCCCCCCGTGTACCCCAAGATGCCGGGCGAGCCGGCACGGGTCGCCCCCAGTCGGGCCCGGCGACCGAAGGACTGAAGTCCGGCCCCGGACAGCAAGGAGAACGGCGATGGACGAAGCCTGGATAGTCGACAACCCGCCCTCGACCCGCTACCCGATCTACACCCGGGGCAACGTCGGCGAGGTGTTCCCCGATCCGGTGGCTCCCCTCTCCTGGACCCTGGCCGGCCGACCGGGTTCGGAGCCGGCCTGGCGGGACGCCCTGGTCCGCTTCGGCGCCTTCGAGCAGTCCGAGTTCGATCCCGACGAGCTGGAGATCCTCGGCGTCTTCTACGGCTACTGCTACCTGAACGTGTCCGTGTCGCGGATCTTCGGCGTCAGGACACCGGGGCTGACCCCCGAAACCATCGACTACACCCTGTTCGGGACCCAGGCCGAGGTCCAGCCCTACACCCCCCTGCCTACGGACGAGAGCCCCGAGCGCACGACGGCGGTGGGCCAGACCCTCGGCTGGGTGCTGAGCGTCGACCACCTGCCCGATCTCGATGCCGACCGCAGGGCCATGGCCGAGCTGCGGGCCGCCCGGCCGGACGTCGGATCCATGGGCGAGCGTCAGTTGGTGGACCGGGTGCGGGAGCACATGGAGCGCTGGTTCCGGCACCTGTTCTCCCAGCACCTGTTCATCACCTACGCCTCCACCGTGGGGACGGGCATCGTCTCGACGGTGTGCCAGCAGATCGGGGAGCCGGGCCTCGCCATGCCTCTGCTGTCGGGTCTCGGTGGGGTGGACTCGGCCGCTCCTTCGGTGGCCATGTGGGACCTGGGCCGCTCCATCGCCGCGTCCCGCAGCCTCACGCGGCTCTTCGACGGCGGGACCGACGGGCTGCAGGACCGCCTCCGGGCCAGCGACGACCCCGACGCTCGTCGGTTCGAGGACGCCTTTGCCGCATTCCTCGTGGAGTTCGGGTCCCGCGGGCCGAACGAGTGGGAGATGAGCTGCCCGACCTGGGAGACCGACCCCGACATGGCCCTGGTGGCCATCGACCGCATGAGGCTGCTGCCCGACAGCGCCGCCCCGGCCCTCCACGCGGCCAAGCTCGCCTCAGACCGGCAGGCGGCGGCGGACAAGGTCCGCTCGGCGCTGACGGGCAACGCCGAGGCCCTCGGCCAGTTCGAGGCCGGCCTGCACTCAGCCTCGGTCTTCCTGCCGGCCCGGGAACGGACCAAGACCACCATCGTCCGCCTGGTGCAGGAGTCCAGGGTGATGATGCGGGAGCTGGGCCGGCGGCGGGTGGAGAGCGGGGACTTCGAGCGCCCGACCGATTTCGCCATGCTCACCAGCGATGAGCTGGAGGACTTCCTTTCCAACCCCGAGCCGTTCCGGGGCCTGATCCGCTCCCGCCACGCCCGCTGGGAGCAGCTGCGTGCCCTGGTCCCTCCGTTCGTTCTCAACGGCGAGCTGGTGCCGCCGTCGCGCTGGCAGGCCAGCGCCGACCGGCCGTCGCACCCGGCGCTGGCAGGGGAGGTGCTGGCCGGCATACCGGGCTGCGCCGGCGAGGCGACCGGCCGGGCCCGGGTGGTGCTCGATCCAGCCCACGGCGGCGAGCTCCATCCGGGCGAGGTCCTGGTCGCTCCCAGCACGGACCCGTCCTGGACGCCGCTGTTCGTGCCCGCCGCTGCCGTCGTGGTCGACGTGGGCGCCCAGCTCAGCCACGCGGTGATCGTCTCCCGCGAGCTCGGCATCCCCTGCGTGGTGTCGGTGAGCGACGCCACCAGGAGGCTGCGCACCGGATCGCTGGTCCGGGTGGACGGCACCTCGGGCCTGGTGACGGTCATCGACCCCTGAGACCTGGGGCCGGACACCTGACGCCTGATGCCGGTTGCCTGCCTCGGCCGGGGACGGGGTCAGCGCAGCAAAAGCCCGGTCCCCCGCAGGTGGGCCGTCTCGTTGAGGGCGACCACCGAGCGCTCCCCGCTGCGGGCCGCCGCCACCCGGTTGATGCTGGTGTACAGGGGCTCGAACCACATCAATTTGGAGATCCCGAGGATGTGGGCGAAGTAGGCGTTGATCACCCCGCCGTGGCAGAAGACGGCTACCACCCGGGAGGGGTTGGCGGAGATGATGTGCTCGAGGGCGGTCACCACCCCCCGCTGGAACTCGATCGGGTCCACGTCGAAGCTGTCGAGGCGGCCCTCGGCCATGGCCAGCCACCGCTCGTCACGGGTGGCCCTCAGCTCCTCCACCGGTATGTAGCTGGTCGCCTCCCGGTCGAACTCGCTGAGCTCCTCGTCGACCACGATCTCGAGGTTGTGCCTGGTGGCGACCGGCTCGGCGGTCTGGCGGGCCCGCCGCATCGGGGAGGAGAAGATGCCCTCCAGCCTCTCCTCGGCCAGCCACTGGGCCAGCCGCTCGGCCTGGGCGATCCCCCTCTCGTGCAGGCCGGGGTCGGCGCGCTCGTCCGACTCGGGCACCCGAACGGGTTCGGCGTGGCGGATCAGCAGCAGCTCCACCACCCCAGACTTGCAGACACGACCGGCCCCGTCGGCGCCGCGCCGGCCGCAACTCTCCGGTCGCCGACCGGGCCGGTCCATATAGTTGACCGGGCGTGAGCCGCACCGAGCGCTGGGTGAGCGGGGACCGGGGTGGCCTTGTCGGGGCAAGGCCAGCCGGTGATCGTGCCCGCTTGCAGCCCCGGGCCCGCCCGCTTCGGCGTCACGCCCCGTCGGTTCTGTTGAAGGGCCAGCTCCAGCGCCACCTCTCGGGGCTGGAGCTGTTCCGAGGCTGCGACCGCCGCACCCTGCGTCGGGTCACCCAGTGGGGGGACGTCATCGAGGTGGGGTCCGGCGACACCATCGTCGCCGAGGACACCCTCAACTACTGGTTCTTCGTGGTGCTGACCGGCTCGGTGCGCCTGAGCCGGGCGCAGCGGGCGGTCGCCACGGTGGGCCCGGGGAGCCACTTCGGGGAGGCCGCCATCGTCGGGTTCCGGCCCCAGACGGTCACGGCCGTGGCGACCTCGCCGGCGATCCTGTTCGTTCTGGGTGCCCGCTATCTACTGTCGCTGGCCGGTACGTCTACCCCGTTCCAGAAGGCGTTGTTCCCCGAGGTGGCGCCGGCCGACTACCCGTCCTTCGTGCAGCAGATGCTGCGGGACGGGACCCTCGAGTGGCGCCGGCTCAGCCCCAAGCGCCCCCAGGCCAGGACGGCCCCGGCGACCGCCGCCCGCCAACTGCCGCCGGGCCGGCCGCTCTCCCTGCGGGAGGCGGTGGCGGTCCTGGCCCCCCCGCCCGGTGCAACCGGCGGCCAGCAGCCGCTGGTCCCCGCCCGCCGGCCTGCACCCCGGCCGGCGTGGGCCCTTCCGGCCGCCGCGCTGGTCGTCGCGGTGGCAGTGGTCGGCGTCGGCCTGGGCTACCACCCGCCCATGGCGGTGATCTCGCCCGGTCGGCCGATCGACGTGACGGCGGACATCCGGATCGCCGGGGTGCCGACCCGCCCGGTCCACGGCCGGCTCCTCCTGCTTTGGGTGCGCATTCGCCAACCGAACCTCGTCGGCGCCCTGAGTGCGCTGCTCCACGGTGACACCACGGCGCCGGCCGGCCCGCCACCAAGCGCGGACGACCGCGCTCGGGCCGAGGTGCAGGGCCGCCGGCAGTACCTCGACAGCCAGCACCTCGCCGTGCGCGACGCCGCTGCCGTGCTTGGACTCGACCAGCGCCGGGTCTCGGTGACCATCCGCGACCGGGGCCTGGTAGGCCCGTCAGCCGGCCTCGTCTACGCCCTGGCCATCGTCGAGATGGCCGGCCGGCGGGACCTGCTGGGCGAACGCACCGTCGCCGTCACCGGAGAGCTCGAGCCCGACGGCCGGGTCGACGCGGTGGGGTGGGTAGGCGTGAAGGCGGCCGGCGCCCTCGGCGCCGGTGCCACCGTCATGGTGGTGCCCGCCGGCGAGCAGGCGGAGATAACCCACGGCGCCCAGGTGGTCTATCCGGTGTCGAGCCTGCAGCAGGCCGTCGCCGATCTGACGCGCTCCACATAGTGCGGCCCCGGTTCAGGTCATACTGATCACGGATGGTTGTGCTGCGACGGGGCCAAGTTCTGGTGAGCGGGGACGGCTCGCGGCGCTACCTCGTCGCCGAGCCGCTCGGTGCCGGCGGTTACGCCGACGTCTTCGCCGGCTGGCGGCTCGGCCGCACCGGCCGCAAGCGCGGCGCGGTGTGCCTCAAGGTCTCCCGCGACGGCACCAGCTGGCACGGCGAGAGCTACTTCGGCCAGCTCATGGGGGGCGACCCCAGGGTGGTACAGCTCCTCGACAGCTTCCCCCACTTCACCGGCAACGGCGCCGGGCGCAAGACGCTGTTCGTTCTGGTCTTCGAGCTGGAGGACCAGAACGTGGCCGAGTGGTTCGCCAGCGGCGGCACCCCCTGGACCGAGTCAGGGGCCAGGCGGGAGCTGATCGGCCTGCTGCGCGTGCTGGAGAAGCTGCACCGGATGGGGGCCAGCCACCGCGACATCAAGCCGGACAACGTCTATGTCGCCCCCCACCGCCGTCTCAAGCTCGGCGACTTCGGCGTCGCCCGCCACGCCCCCGGAGGGGGGCCGGTGGGGGCCAGCGCCTTCGCCATCGGGTTCGTGCCTGACAGCCTGCGCACCGGCCAGCGGTCCCGGTGGTACCCGAGCGACGATCTCTACCAGCTGGGGCTGCTGATCCTCACCGTGCTCACCGGGGAGACTGTCTACCGCGCCTCGCGCCGGCGCATCGAGCGGTTGGAGCTCAGCCCCGACCTCGAGACCGCCCTGGTGCGGGCCACCGGGCCCCGGGGCAGCCGCTATCAGGACGCCGCCGAAATGCTCACCGCCCTCACCGAGCCCCATGCCGAGGTGGCCCGGCCGCGGTCGCTGGCAGGCAAGCGGGTGGTATTCACCGGCCGCCTGCCGATTGCTCACCACGAGGCCCAGGCCCGCCTGGCGGAGGTCGGGGGCATATACCAGGCGGAGGTGACCGGGCGCACCGACGTGCTGGTGGTCGGAAGCCCCTCCCCCGCCTACCGACGGGGCCGACGAGGCACCAAGTTTGCCGACGCCACCCGGGCCATCAAGGCGGGCAAGCAGATCGCCATCATCGGCTGGGACGACTTCATCCGCCTCACCCGCATCCGCCAGGCCGCCTCGGCCTGATCGGCGCTGCGCTCAGCGGCGGCCGAGGGCCCGGGCCAACTGGGCCCGGCCCATCTTCGACCGGCCGGGTATGTTCCGGCGCCTGGCCTCCTCGTAGAGCTCGGCCCTGGTGCGCGGCTCGCTGCCGCCCTCGCGCCGGCGGCGGGCCACCGCCGCGCCCTGCTTGCCGAGGGCCGTGCGGGTGCTCTTCGGCATGTGGGCGATGGTCTTCTTGGCCTTGGCCGCCTTGATCGCCTTGCCTACGTTCCGGCCGGCGGCCCGTCGCTGTCTTTCTGTTGCCATGGGCGTCACCTCCCCGGGCCATCTCCTACCCAGTGGGGCCCCCGGCGGATTCCCGTTTGCGCCGCCGGGACGGCCGGCCGGCATCGGCCGGTTGGCCATAGGGTTGCCTGGTGAGCCCGATCGAGCTGGCCGTGCGCGACGTCAGGATCGTCGACGGAACCGGAGCCGCGGCGTTCGAGGGTGACGTGGGTGTGGACGGGGGCAGAATCTCCTCCGTCGGAGGAAGCGCCGGATCGGCCCGGACGGAGATCGACGGGCGGGGCATGGTGCTGGCCCCCGGCTTCGTTGACACCCACACCCACGACGACGGTGCCCTGCTGGCCCACCCCGGCCTCCAGTTCAAACTGGCCCAGGGCTGCACCAGCCTGGTGATCGGCAACTGCGGATTCAGCGCCGTGCCGGGGACACCGGGCCGGGCTCCCGCCGGGGGCCTGTTCGCTCGCATGCAGGTGACTTGGGAGGACCTCGACGGCTTCCGCGCCGCGGTCCAGGCGCGCCGGCCGGCGTGCAACTCCATCGCCCTCGTCGGACACAACTCGATGCGCTCGGCGGCCATGGGCTCGGAGCGCCGGCCCCCGAGCGACCACGAGCTGGCCCAGATGCGCTCCTGGACCAGGCAGGCGATGGACCAGGGAGCCTGTGGACTCTCGACCGGGCTCATCTACGTCCCGGGTCGCTACAGCGACACCGAGGAGGTGGTCGCCCTGGCCGAGGAGGTGGCCGACGGGGAAGGGCTTTACGCCACCCACATGCGCAACGAGGCGGACCGGCTCCTCGAGGCGGTGGACGAGGCCATCAGCATCGGCAGGCACGCCGGGGTGGCCGTCCACATCTCCCATCACAAGGCCATGGGCCGATCCAACTGGGGTCGGGTGGGTGACTCGCTGGCGGCCGTCGACCGGGCCAACGCCGCCGGGGCCGACGTGACCCTCGACGTGTATCCCTACACCGCCGGCAGCGGCCGGATGATCGAGTACTTCGACCTCGGGCGGATCGACCCCGAGCTGGCCGCCAGTATCCGCCTGGCCGCCTGCCCCGCCTTCCCCGAGCTGGAGGGCCGGATGCTCACCGACGTCGCCGTCGACAAGGCCATGGAGCTCACCGAGGTGGTCCGCATGATCCTGACCGCTCCCCGGGGGGAGGAGACCATCTCCATCGGCTACGGGATGTCGGAGGAGGACATCGAGACCAACCTCCGCCACCCGCTGGTCATGGTGGGGTCGGACGGCATCCCCAACCTCAGGGGCAAGCCCCACCCCCGCCTGTTCGGCACCTTCCCCCGCATCCTGGGCGAGTACGTGCGCCAGCGGGGGGTGATCCCCCTGGAGGAGGCGGTGAGGCGGATGACCTCCCTTTCCTGCCGGCGCTTCGGCCTGGCCGAGCGGGGCGAGGTCAGGCCCGGCTGGTGGGCCGACCTGGTCCTGTTCGATCCCGACCGGGTCCTCGACCGGGCCACCTACGACGAGCCAGCCCAGGAGCCCGATGGCATCCACCTGGTGGTGGTCAACGGCCAGGTGGCCTACCGCGACGGACAGCACACTGGCGTGGGAGCCGGCCGGCTCCTCCACTACCGCCAGGCGGCCTGAGCGTGGCCCCGGCGCCGGTGGACCGCGCCCGCCTGGGCGCGGCGGTGGCGGCGGCGATGGGAGAGCTCGGCATACCGGGGGTCGCTCTGGGAGTGCTCGAGGCAGAGTCGTCCTGGACCTGGTGCGGCGGCGTCACCAGCCTGGCCGATCCTCAGCCGGTCACCGAGGAGACCATCTTCCAGATCGGCTCCATCAGCAAGACCTTCGTGGCCACGGCGGCGATGGTGCTGATCGACCAGGGCCGCCTCGACCTCGACGAACCCGTCCGCTCGTACCTGCCCGAGCTGCGGCTGTCCACCGAGGAGCTCACCGCGGCCGTCACCATGCGCCATCTGCTCACCCACACCTCCGGATGGGTGGGCGACTACTTCGGCGACACCGGTGATGGCGACGACGCCTTGGGCGCCTTCGTGGCCAAGCTGGCCAAGGCACCTCAGCTCACACCGCCCGGGCGGACCTACTCCTACAACAACACCGGGTTCAACCTGGCCGCCCACGTGGTGGCGAGGATCGCCGGCACCAGCTACGAGCGGGCCGTAAAGGACCTGGTGCTCCGCCCCCTCGGCATGCGCCGGACCTTCTACACCGCCGAGGAGGCCATAACCCGCCGGGTGGCGGTCGGCCACCGCCAGGGGCGGGTGCAGCCGTGGCGGCGCTCGAGGGCCTACAACGGGGCGGGAGGGGTGCTGTCCTGCGTGTCCGACCTCTTGCTGTACGCCGCCTTCCATAGCGGCGAAGGCAGCCCGCTGATGAGCCGGGCCTCGCTGCGCCGGATGCAGGAGGAGACCAGGCCGGCCGGCAGCCTGTGCGACGAGGTCGGCCTGGGCTGGATGGTGGACCGCATCGCCGGCCGGCGGGTGCTGCACCACGGCGGCACGACCAACGGGTACATGGCCGACCTGAGGCTGGTGCCCGAGCTGGGACTGGCCTGGGTGCTGCTCACCAACAGCCACCACGAGCACCAGCTGGACCGGGTGGTGCTGGCGGGGCTGCTTGGGTCGACCGGCGACCAAGCCGACTTCAGCCCGGGCGACCTGTCCGAGTTCGCCGGCCGCTACCAGGCGGTGCTGGCGGAGCTGGAGGTAACCGTCGTCGAGGCCGGGTTGCGCCTGTCAGTGTCGACGCCGGCTCGGGCGCTGTGGGACCCGAACGAGGAGGCCCCACCACCGCAGTCGACCGCCCTCCGCTTCCGCGATCGTGACCGGGTGGTCGCCCTCGACATGCCCTACACCGGTCACCGGGGAGAGTTCGTCCGCGACGAGGAAGGCCGGGTGGCCTGGTTCCGCTGGGACGGGCGCATCGCCGGACGCCGGTGACCGGCGCCGGGCCCGCTCACCGGGCCGGGCTGGTGGCCCTGGCGATGGACCCCGACCACAGCACCGGGCCCTGACCGGGGCTGCGCTTGGCGGTATACATCGCCGCGTCCGCCCGGGCGACCACCTCCTCGGGCGGGGCCGAACCGGCCTCCGCCCAGGCGACCCCGACGCTGGCGCTCGAACGCCAGCGGTCGCCGGCCACGGTCAGGGCGGACACGGCCCCGTCCTGGATGCGGCGGGCCAGATCGATGAGGTCGTCGGGGGAGGCGACGTGGCGGCACACCACCACGAACTCATCGCCGCCGACCCGGCCGATCTCGTCGCCCCGGCGCACGGCATGGCGTAGGGCCTCGGCCAGCCGGGTGAGGGCGTCGTCGCCGGCGTCGTGGCCGAACGAGTCGTTGATCTGCTTGAAGTTGTCGAGATCGAGGAAGACCACCCCGACCGGGCCGTCGCCGGCCATGGCCTCGGAGAGGGCCTCGAAGATCGAGCTCCGGTTGTGCAGGCCGGTGAGGGGATCGGTTGCCGCCTGGATCTTGAGATCGGTCACGTCCATGACACAGATCAGCGCCCCCAGGACCTGGCCCTCGTCGACCACCGGCCGCAGCGCCACCCGGCACATGCGACCCGGCGCCCCGGGCCCGGCCGGCAGGCGGATGTCCACATCGGCGTCCGAGCCCGACTCGAGGGCGGCCGTCACCGCCCGCTCGAGGACGCCGGCCTCCTCCGGTCCCAGGCACGTCCTGAGCGAGCCGACCGACTCCACCGTGTCGCTGGAGAGCAGCGAGCGGAAGCTGGCGTTGACGTAGCGGAAGGTCTGGTCGGGGGCCACCTCGGCCAGGCCGACCGGAACCGTCTCCGCCAGCCGGCGCAGCACCTGCTCGCTGTAGCGAAGGGCCTCGGTGGCGGCCATCTCCTCGGAGATGTCGATCATCTGGCAGATGACGTAGCGGCGGTCGGCCTCCTCGATCAGCTCGTTCGAGGTCTCCAGCCAGCGCCAGGTCCCGTCGAGGCAGCGATAGCGCAGGCGCACGGCGTGACGAGCCCCGCGGGCGATCATCTCCATCCAGTTGTCGATGGCACGGGCATGGTCGTCGGGATGGATGAAGTCCAGGGTCGGCCGGCCGACCATGTCCTCCCCGCTCCAACCGAGCAGGGCGGTGGTCGCCTCGTCTATGGCCCTGATGGTCGACACATCGTCCTTCTCGATGACGGCCAGCCGGGGCCGGCTCGGGAGCAGCTCCTCGGCCGGAACCGGCGCCGTCCCGGCCCCGGCGGCGGGCAGCACCAGGCGCAGCAAAACCCCGTAGGCGTCCCTGACGTCGGCGTAGTGCAGGCCGACCTCGCCGTCGCCCTCGGCCATCCGGACCCGGGTGACCGATATGCCGTGGCGGAGGGCGTCGTTGAAGGCGTTGACCACCTTGGTCGCCTCCTGCGGCGCCACGAGGGAGAGGAACGAGCGGTCGTCGATCACGTGGGTCTCCAGCAGAGGGACCGCCGCCGGCATCGGCACCGGCCGACCGTCCGCCCCGATGGAGGCCACCAGGGCATCGGGGTGCTGGCTCAGCCAGATGCCGAGGGCGTATACCGGAGACGCCGCATCGCGACCTTGCGGCTCCTCCCCCTGGTCGCCGGTGCTGCCCGGATCGCTGGTCGACATCCTCGGCCCCCCTGGCCGGTCCGGCCCGCCTCGGCCGCCCTGTTCCGATTCCGGGTATCGGATGGCATCCGGAAGATCTGCGCGTAAACCACTAGAAAACGTCCCGTTGTAGCCATACCGTCATGGCCCGCCCGGGCCATGGTGGGCGCCGGCGTCGGCCCGGGGCGGGAGTACGGGCGGGGTTGGCGGGCCGGGGCTAGCGGCGCCGCAGTCGGTCGGCCGGGCGGGACACCTCGTTGAGCCGGTGGACGACATCCTCGGACAGCCGCAGGTCGATGCCGGGCAGGTTCTCCTCCAGCTGGGCCAGGGTCCGGGGGCCGATGATCACCGAGGTGACCCCCCGACGGCCGAGCAGCCAGGCCAGGCTCACCGCCGTGGTCGTCGTGCCCAGGTCGGCGGCGACCTTGGACACCTCGTCGAGGATGTCGAAGTTGCGCTCGGTGAGGGTGGCGGCCGCCCACGGGTTGGCCGGCCGGCCCTGACCCGCTTGCGCCGCCATCTGCATCCGCCGGCCCAACCGGGTGTCGCCGCCCGGATCCTCGCCCCGGCGGTACTTGCCGGTGAGGAAGCCACCGCCGAGGGGGCTGTAGACGATGGCCCCCAGCCCGTGACGGGTCGCCGCCGGCAGGACGTCGGCCTCGATGTCGCGGGCGATGAGCGAGTAGCGGGGCTGGAGGCTGGTGAACGGCGTCCCGTGGATCCGCTCGGCCGCCCACTGGGCCTCGACGATCTGGCTGCCGGTGAAGTTGGAGCAGCCTATGTAGCGGACCTTCCCCGAGCGGACGAAGCCGTCAAGAGTGGCCATCGTCTCCTCGATGGGTGTGTCGGGGTCGGGCTGGTGGCACTGGTAGAGGTCCACGTACTCCGTGCCCAGCCGGCGCAGGCTGGCCTCGAGGGCCCGGGTCAGGTGGACCCGCGACAGGCCGACGTCGTTGGGCCCGCGGCCCTGGGGGCCCCGACCCTTGGTGGCGATCACCACCGAGTCGCGCCGGCCCTTGACCGCCCGCCCGACCACCTCCTCGGACTGGCCGCCGGTGTAGACGTTGGCGGTGTCGATGAAGTTGTAGCCGGCACCGAGGAACGCGTCGATGATCCGGCGGGCCTCCGTCTCGTCGCAGGGGGCGTCGGTGGTCCCGAAGTTCATGGCCCCAAGACAGGCCCGGCTTACCTTTAGGCCCGAGCGGCCCAGGCTGACGTACTCCATGCTCATCCCTCCCCGGGGGCGCCGCTACCGGCGCCCCGCTCCATGAGAACCGGGCCGCTGGCGTCGCGGCCCTCCACCTTGTCGACATCCACCACGACCGCCACCCCGCGACGCTGGGCGTCGAGGTTCCGCTCCACCTCGGGCGAGTTGGCGTACACCTGGTCCCTCACCGCCGGGCTGTCGTCCACCCGGGCCCGGCCCTGGACCTGGTAGGAGGTCCGGCTGGCCGGGTCGCGGTAGAAGAACGAGACGTGCGGGTTGGCCGGAATGGCGGCCAGCAGGCCTCCCTCGGGGTTGCGCACCCACACCGCCATCCGGTCCGAGGAGAACACCTGGGTGCTTCCCCGGGGCGACATGTGCGGGCGACCCTCCGCATCGACGTAGGCCATCAGGATCGGTGTCCCGTTGGCCAGGGCGCCGTTGATCGCTCCTGCCATCGCCTCGGAGAAGCCGACCTCGGTGGCTATGGGCGGAGGAGCGGGGATGAGGGTGGTGTCGGCGGCCACGATCAGATCGGCGGCGTCGAAGCGCAGGTCGACCCGCAGGCCGCCCACCGGGGCCGAGGCCGGGAACCGGCACGAGACCACCAGGGTGTCCCCGTCGCCGGCCGGCTCGGACCACTCCGCCTGGGCGATGAGGGGTGCCAGAGGCGAGGCCCCGAAGCCGGCCAGTACGGCGTCGCGGCCCTCGCTGGCCCCCATCGGCGTGGTCGCCCTGATGTCGTCGTCGAGCACCACCGAAAGGCGTGACTTGGAATCCTCCGTCGGCGCCTTCAGGGCGTCGACCCACAGCTGCACGGCGGCCTTGCGGTCGGTCATCGGTTCCCCCAGAGATGTCGGACGGCATCGAACGGATCACGCTTCACCACGCAGTCGCCCCGGTCGAAGATCATGGTCGCCCGCTCGTCCAGCGAGTACGACGGCCACTTCGGCAGGCCGGGGTGGTTGGGATCGCCGTGGCGGGCGAATGACAGCCACGCCTCGCTCATGCGCTCGGCCAAAGTCGAACGGCTGGCGCTCGGCTGCATGACCGGGGGCCGGACGTTGTCGAAGACGAAGGCGATCTCGTAGCCGTGGGCCGCCCGCAGCGGGCCCGAGGCCCAGTCGAAGCGGTACATGAAGACCGGCTGGCGGCCGCCGGCGAGGCGGAGCTCGGCCAGCCTGGCGGTGCCGAAACCCATGAAGGCGTCGCTGCGGATGGCGATCAACAGGTCCAACAGGTCAGCGTCGGGGTAGGCGCCCCGGTAGCCGGCCACCAGCTCGTCGGCCCGCTCGCCGAAGCCGGACAGGCGCTGGCGCAGCCCCTCCTCGTCCAACTGGGACGGATCGGAGAGCACCGGGTCGGAGGCCAGGGCCATGGTGCCCTCGTCGCGGTTGCGCCCGATCAGCAGGGGGACGTCGATGGCGCTGCCTTCGGCCATGGCCTTGCCTGGGTGCTGGACCACGGATACGCCGTCCAGCACCGGGGCGAAGCCGCCCATGACCCCACCCCCGTCGCCGCCCGGGCGCGGCGCGGCCTTGCGCTGGGCGGCTAGCAGATCCTCGACGGGCAGGTCCCGCAGGCGTTCCAGCGCCGAGCTGTCGCCGGGGATCCCGAGCGCGTCGAGGAGCCGTTCGGTCTGGGCGGCCGCCTGCTCGGGGCCCTGTACCCGCAGGCTGGGCCCGCTCTGGATGACGGCCCGGTGGAACAGGCCCCGGGCGGCCGGCATCACGTGCAGGACGCTGACCTTGGCCCCTCCGCCCGACTCGCCGAAGACGGTCACGTTGGCCGGGTCGCCGCCGAAGGCGGCGATGTTGTCCTGCACCCACTCGAGGGATGCCACCAGATCGAGCATGCCGGCGTTGCCCGAGGTGGCGTAGTCGTCGCCGCCCACCACGGCCAGGTGCAGGTAGCCCAGCACCCCGAGGCGGTGGTTGACCGTGACGACCACCACGTCGCCCCGCCGGGCCAGGGCGGTGCCGTCATAGAGCGGCCAGGAGCCCGACCCGATGGCGTAGCCCCCGCCGTGGTACCAGACCATGACCGGCCGCCGCCGATCGTCCGGGGCCGGCGTCCACACGTTGAGGACCAGGCAGTCCTCCGCGCTGGCCGTCTCCTGCGACCACCCGGCCGGCCGCTCGGCCGGCTGGGGGCAGGAGGGCCCGTATTCCTCGGCCGGGCGCACGCCCACCCACGGCTCGACGGCCTGGGGCGGCAGCCACCGCCGCTGCCCCGTCGGCGGGGCGGCGTAGGGAATGCCCTTGAACACCGACACGCCCTGCTCACGCCGCCCGGCGATGCGTCCGCCGCTTACCTCGAGGACCACCTCGTCCAACCCTCAACGCCCCCCAACTCCAGGGACCGCACGTCCCAATTGGTAGAGAGTCTAACTATCGCGGCGGCGGCGGGCCCGGCGCCGAGCCGCCCTCCTCGGCCCCCGGGGCAGGAATACCTCTGTAGTAGAGCTAAGTTTCTCCCCCATGCCAGTCGCCACCGCCTCGCCCCGCAGCCGCCGGGCCCCTGCCGCAGGGCCGCCCACCCCGGGGACCGACCTGTCCACCGAGCTCAGCCGGACGCTCAGCAGGCTGCATCGGACCCTGCGCCGCCGGGTGAACCAGGCCATGGCCGGCGACGGCCTGTCCGACGCCATGGTCGACCTCCTTCGCCTGGCCCTGGTCCGACCGGGCCTGCGGGTGGGTGAGGCCGCCGCCGAGCTCAGCCTGGCCCCCAACTCGGTCAGCACCATGGTCAGCCGCCTGGTGGAGGCGGGCCTGCTGGAGAGAGGAACGGCCGTGGGCGACCGCCGGGGCGCCGCCCTGGCCATCAGCCCGGCCGGCCGCTCCCTGCTGGCGGCCCGCAGGGACAGCCGGCGGGCCAGCCTCGCCGCCGGGCTGGGCGCTCTCGAGCCCGACGATCAGGCCGCCGTGGCCCAGGCCCTGCCCGCCCTGGCTCGGCTGGTGGGCGCCCTGGGCGGGCCCCGGCCCGACCGCCGGCGGGATCCGGCCGAGCCACCGTCGCCGACCGCAGCGTCGGAGGGGGGCCGCAGGCCATGACCAGCACCGTCGATCGGACCGACCAGCCAGCGCGGCGCCGCGCTTCCGGATCCACCACCCCGCCCCCCCAGCCTCTCTCCCGCCCCCGTGGCCCCGAGGCCGGCGGCTGGCTGCGAAGGATGTGGCCGCTGTGGTGGGCCCATCGCAGCACCATCGGCCTGGCCCTGGCGATGTCGGTGCTGGCGGCTGCCACCCAGCAGGTGGTCCCCCTCTTCCAGCGCTACGCCGTCGACCACGACATCATCGGCCACCGCGGCTCGATCACCCCGGTGATCGTGATCATGGCGGCGCTGTTCCTGGTCCGCTACGCATCCGGCTCGGTCAGGCGCTTCACCTCGGGGCGCATCAGCTGGGACATCGACTACGACCTGCGCAACACGGTGTTCGCCCACCTCCAGGGACTCGACTTCGCCAGCCACGACAAGCTCCAGACCGGCCAGCTGGTCTCCCGCACCAACTCGGACCTGCAGCTGATCCGCATGCTGCTCACCCAGCTGCCCCTCATGCTGTCCAACCTGCTGTCGCTGGCCATCGCCGTGGTCATCATGCTGCTGCTCTCACCGCTGCTCACCGCCGTGGTACTGCCGGTGATACCGGTTCTGTTCCTCCTGAGCTACCGCATGCGCCGGGTCGTGTACCCCTCCCAGTGGGAGGCCCAGGCCCGCATGGCGGAAATGGTCGGGGTGGTCGACGACGCCGTCAGCGGGGTGCGGGTGGTCAAGGCGTTCGGACAGGAGCGTCGCCAGCTCGGCCGCCTGGTCGACCACCTCGGCCGGCTGTACGGGTCACGCATGCGCAACCTCCGCATGCGGGCCCAGCGGACCTCCACGCTGCAGACCGTTCCCGCCTTCGCCTTCATGGCCGTTCTCACCCTGGGCGGGTGGCTGGCCATCCACGGGCACGTGACGATCGGCACCCTGCTGGCCTTCTTCACCTACCTCACCCAGATGACCGCCCCCGCCCGACAGATGGCCGGCATGCTGGTCGCCGCCCAGCAGGCCCGGGCCGGCGCCGAGCGCGTGCTCGAGCTGCTGGACTCCCTTCCCGACGTGGCCGAGAAGACCGACGCGACCGCGCTCCCGCCCGTCAGCGGCGACATCGTCTTCGAGGACGTCTCGTTCGGCTACCTGCGCTCGGAGCCGGTGCTGGACGGCTTCAGCCTGCACGTGGCGCCGGGCGAGACGGTGGCCCTGGTCGGGACCTCCGGCTCGGGCAAGTCGACCATCGGCCTGCTCCTCCCCCGCTTCTACGACGTCCAGGAGGGACGGGTGACCGTCGACGGCACCGACGTGAGGGACCTCACCTTCGACTCCCTGCGGCGCCAGATCGGCGTCGTCTTCGAGGACGCATTCCTCTTCTCCGACACGGTTCGCAACAACATCGCCTACGGACGGCCGGACGCCTCCGACGCCGACATCGAGGCGGCCGCCCGGGCGGCCGAGGCCCACGAGTTCATCTGCGCCCTGCCCCAGGGCTACGACACGGTGGTCGGCGAGCGCGGCCTTCTCCTGTCGGGCGGCCAGCGCCAGCGCATCACCCTGGCCCGCGCCCTCATCACCGATCCCCGCATCCTCCTGCTCGACGACGCCACCTCGTCGGTGGACAGCCGGGTGGAGGAGGAGATCCACGCCACCCTCGAGCGCCTGATGGTGGGCCGCACGACGATCCTCGTCGCCCACCGCCGCTCCAGCCTCCGCCTGGCCAGCCGCATCGTCGTGCTCGACCGGGGCCGGGTGGTCGACTCCGGCAGCCACGAGGACCTGCTGGCCCGGTGCCCGCTGTACCGCGAGCTGCTGGGCGGCCCCGACGAGGGCATCGACAATGACGGGGAGCCCCTGGCCCTGGCGGCCACCCAGGCGACCCGGTCGGCCTGGCAGGCCCCGGACGGCGGCACCGGCAACGGGGTGCTGTCAGGGGCCGCCGCCAACGGCGCCGGCCGCCCCTCGCTGGTCGGCGCCGGCCGGGGGGCCGGCATGGGCATGGGCATGGGGGCCGGCATGGGCGGGGGCATGCCCGTGGCCGTCACCGGTCCTCCCGATGAGGAGCTGGCCGCCCGGATCGAGGCCCTGCCGCCGATACGCGACGTCGCCGACGTCAGTCTCGAGCGCGAGACGGCGCCTCAGCGGGAGGCCTTCAGCTTCTTCCGCTGGCTGCGGCCCTTCGTTCCCCAGCTGCTGGTCGGCGTGGGCCTGGTGATCCTCGACGCCCTGCTGACCCTGGCCGGCCCCCGGGTGACGGGCTACGCCGTGGACCACGCCGTCACCAGGCACACCGCCACGGTGCTGTGGGTCCTGGCCGGCGTCTACCTAGCGGTCACCCTCCTCGACTGGTGGGACATGTGGGCCGAGAACATATGGACCGGGCGGACCTCGGAGCGCCTGCTGTACTCGATGCGGGCCCGCATCTTCGCCCACCTCCAGCGCCTCGGCCTCGACTACTACGACCGCGAGATGACCGGGCGCGTCCTCACCCGGATGACCTCCGACGTCGACACCTTGTCGACGCTGGTCCAGTCGGGACTGATCAACGCCCTGGTCAACGCGGTCAGCCTCCTGGGGGTGGCCGTGCTGATGGTGAGCATGAACGCCCGCCTGGCGCTGTACGTGCTACTGGTGGTCCCGCCGCTGGCCGCGGCCACGGTCTGGTACCGGATCCACTCCACCCGGGCCTATGACCGCCAGCGGGACCGGATCGCGGCGGTGAACGCCGACCTGCAGGAGAACATCTCCGGCGTCCGGGTGACCCAGGCCTTCCGGCGCGAGGCCCGCAACACCGACAACTTCCTCGGCCTGACGAGGGGCTACCGCGACGCCGGCCTGCGGGCCCAGTACCTCCAGGCGTTGTACTTCCCCTTCGCCGAGCTGGT
The DNA here is from genome assembly GCA_035653595.1 of Acidimicrobiales bacterium. GTDB lineage: Bacteria > Actinomycetota > Acidimicrobiia > Acidimicrobiales > JAJPHE01 > DASRBO01. The sequence continues at coordinate 63,134 of DASRBO010000001.1, forward strand.
GGGCAACCTGGCCGTTCTCATCGTCCTGGCCGAGGGCAGCCACCTCATCCACCTTGGCCTGCTCACTACCGGGGGGCTGATCGCCTTCCTGCTCTACCTCACCCAGCTGTTCGCCCCGGTCCAGCAGCTGTCCCAGGTGTTCGACAGCTATCAGCAGGCCTCCGCCGGGGTGCGCAAGATCGCCGGGGTGCTCAACCACCCGCTGTCGACACCGGTCCCCGACGACGCCCCCCGGCCGGACCGGCTCAGCGGCTCCATCCGATTCGAGGGCGTCCGCTTCGCCTACCCGGGCACCACCCGCGAGGCCCTGTCCGGAGTGGACCTCGACATCGCCCCGGGCGAGACGCTGGCCCTGGTCGGCGAGACGGGGGCGGGCAAGTCGACGGTGGTGAAGCTCATCGCCCGCTTCTACGACCCGACCGCCGGGCGGGTCCTGGTGGACGGGGCGCCCCTCACCGGTCTCGATCTGGAGTCCTACCGCCAGCAGCTCGGTTACGTGCCTCAGGAGCCGTTCCTGTTCGCCGGCACGATCCGCGACAACATCGCCTTCGGGCGTCCGGACGCCAGCGACGCCGAGGTGGAGGCGGCCGCCCGGGCGGTGGGGGCGCATGACTTCATCGTCGCCGCCGGTGGCTACCTCAAGGTGCTGACCGAGCGGGGGCGGTCCCTGTCGATCGGTCAGCGCCAGCTGATCTGTCTGGCCCGGGCCCTCATCGTCGATCCCGCCATCCTGCTGCTCGACGAGGCCACCTCCAACCTCGACCTGGCAACCGAGGCTCGGGTCAGCCGGGCCATGGGCGTGGTGTCGCGGGGGCGCACCACCGTGCTGATCGCCCACCGCCTGCAGACCGCCGCCCGGGCCGACCGGATCGTGGTCATCGACCACGGCCAGGTGGCCGAGGAGGGCAGCCATGCCGAGCTGGTGGCCAGCGGCGGCGCCTACGCCGCCATGTGGGCCGCCTTCGAGATGGACGCCGGGGGCGGTGAGGGTCCCGAGCTCCAGGGCTCTGGAGCCGGTGCCACGGCCGCAGCGGCGGTACCTGAGCGGTAGCCGGGCGGTGTAGCCCGACTCCAGCCTGGCTGGACTCTTCGAGTACCTAACTATTAGCCCGCCTTGCTATATTGCGGCGATGACCGACGTCCTCGCCCGCCCCGAACCCGCTGGCAGCGCCTTCCTCGAGGAGCTGCGCGACTGGCTCACCGACAACTGGGACCCCGATCTCACCGTCGCCCAGTGGTGGGAGCGGCTGGGCCTGGCCGGGTGGGCGGCCCCAACCCTGCCCACCGAGTCCTACGGGCGGGGTCTCTCCCGCGCCGATGCCGGGCGGGTCTCCCAGGAGATCGCCCGCTTCGGGGCCCTCGGCGCCCCCGCCGGCCTGGGCATGCTTCTCGCCGCCCCCACTATCGCCACCCACGGCAGCCGCGAGCAGATCGACGCCTACGTCCGCGACATCGTCACCGGCCAGAAGGCATGGTGCCAGCTCTTCAGCGAGCCCGGAGCCGGATCGGATCTGGCCGGCCTGACGACCAGGGCGGTCAAGGACGGGGACGAGTGGGTGGTCGACGGCCAGAAGGTCTGGACCTCCGGCGGCCAGTACGCCGACATGGGGATGCTCCTGGCCCGCACCAACTCCGAGGTCCCCAAGCACCAGGGGATCACCTACTTCGCCCTCGACATGCACCAGCCCGGGGTGGAGGTGCGGCCGCTGCGGGAGATGACCGGCCACGCCATGTTCAACGAGGTCTTCTTCACCGCCGCCCGGGTGGCCGACGCCGCCGTCATCGGCGGGGTCAACAACGGATGGGCGGTGGCCAACACCACCCTGATGAACGAGCGGGCCGGCCTCGGTGCCGGAGGCGGCGGGGGCGGCGGCTTCGGCGCCATGCCCGGAACGGTGGCCGACAACCTCGCCCGCCGGGCGGGGGACTTCGTGCGGGCCGCTGGCGACAGCCAGGCCGCCCGGCGGGGCGGCGGGCGCCGGGGCGGCCAGGCGACCATGCTCATCAACCTGGCCAGGGAGAACGGGAAGATAGCCGACCCGACCATCAGGCAGGACCTGGCCCGGCTGCACACCTACGGGGAGGTGGCCCGCTACAACTCCGAGCGGCAGAAGGCGGCCCGCGAGGCGGGCCAGGACATCCCCGGCATGGCCAACATCGCCAAGCTCTCCATGAGCCACATCGTGCGCCTGTCCCGCGACCTCGGTCTGCGGATAATCGGCCCCCACGGGATGCTCCACGGATACGACGACGCCGGCCGCAAGAGCCTCGACCAGGCCACCGGCAAGCCCTTCTACGCCATGGTGACGGGCTCGGCCCTGTCGGCCCAGGCCCCCCCGATCTACGGCGGCACCGACCAGGTCCAGCGCAACATCATCGGCGAGCGGGTCCTCGGCCTGCCCAAGGAGCCCAGCAACGACAGGGTGGTTCCCTTCTCGGAGCTGCCCAGGAACGCCTGAGGCCCCGCTCAGTACAGTTCGGCCCGACGCCGGCGTTCGCCGGTGACCGCTACGCAGCGATAGGAGGGGGAAGATGCCCATCAACCCGGAAGCGGCAACCGGCGAGTGGAGCGAGTGGAGCGAGCGCTCGTGGAGCTCCAAGGACGCCCTGATCTACGCCCTCGGGGTAGGAGCCGGGGTGATCGATCCGACCGGCAAGGAGCTGGAGTTCACGACGGAGAACTCCCGAGGCGTCACCCAGCAGGTCCTGCCGACCTTCGCCGTGGTGGTGGGCGGCGCCGGTGGCGGCATGCGCAACATCGGCTCGTTCAACCCGGCCATGCTGGTGGACGGCGGACGGACGGTCGAGCTCGAGCGACCCCTGCCTGTCGAGGGCCGCATCCGCAGCCGGGGCCGGGTCACCGGCGTCTACGACAAGGGCTCGGGGGCGGTCATCGCCAGCGAGTCGGAGTCGGTCGACGCCTCCTCGGGCGAGACCCTGTTCCGCCTCAAGTCGAACGTGTTCATCCGCGGTGAGGGTGGCTTCGGCGGGGACCGTGGGCCGAGCGGGCCCCGGAACGCGCCTCCGGACCGCCAGCCCGACCACGCCGTCACCTACGAGACCCGCCCCGACCAGGCTCTCATCTACCGGCTTTCGGGGGACCGGAACCCGCTGCACTCCGATCCCGAGTTCGCCAAGCTGGCCGGCTTCCCGAAGCCGATCCTCCACGGTCTGTGCACCTACGGCTTCACCGGCCGGGCCCTCCTGCACACCCTGTGCGGCTCCGACCCGGCCCGGTTCAAGGTCATGGAGGGCCGCTTCTCCAAGCCGGTCTTCCCGGGTGACAGCCTGACGGTGAAGATGTGGGTCGAAGGCGACGAGGCGGTCTTCGTGACCGAGTCCAGCTCCGGTGAGACGGTCATAGACCAGGGTCGCTTCGTCTTCACATCATGAGCCGGGGAGCCTGAGACAGGTCCCCTCAGCCCCGGAGCGCGCCCAGCCGCCGGGCCGTCTCCGGATGCCCGAAGAACTCCGCCCACTCGGCCGGTGTGGCGCCGAACTGGGGGTCGCGCGCCTTGGGGTCGGCCCCCGCCGACAGAAGGCGGTCGATCATCCTGGTCAGGTCCATGGCCGCCGCCCGGTGTAGAGCGGTGGGGGGCGGCCCGTCGGGTCGGAAGCCCCGGTCCAGAGCGATCTCCACCAGGTCCCAGCGGCCCGATCCAGCCAGCTCCCCCACCAGGTTCTCCGGCAGCCCGGCCTGCTCGAAGCTGCCCGGCTCGGCTCTCAGGACGCGGGCCACCGAGGGGTCGCGGTGGACCTCGCCGCGCGAGGCCGTGTAGAGGTCGCGCATCAGCGCCATCTCGGCGCCGTGGTGGATCATCTCGTCGAGCATGTGCCACACGAAGGAGGCCCTCGTGTCCTTGGCGTACTGGCCGCCGATCGGTCCGAGGGGCTCGGCGAGCGAGGCGGCATCCACCGCCTCGAGGACCGCCCGCCACCGGACATGGGCCTGCTCGAGCAGCTCGACGGCCTCGGCGGCGGTGTGGGGGGCGATCGCCCACGACTCGAGGGGGGCGGGCTCAACCTCGACGGCGAGCCAGTCCGAGTTGCGGGCCGAGCCGTAGCAACCGATCAGGTGAACCATTCGCCAGGCGATGGTGGTGAGGGGGGCCGGCGATGGCTCCATCGGAACCCAGTCGCTCATCCAGCTCCCGTCGGCCATCTGCCGCACCGTCCAGCACCCCGGGTACGGCTCCCAGAGGAGCTCATCGTCACTGAGGCCGTCGAGGCGCTTGCGGGTGCGGCCCCACGCCCAGTCCGACAGCCCCGACAGGTGCTGCTTCATCGACGCTCCGGCAACCGCTGGTTCCATCCCGCTCCCCCTTTGCCGACCTGACGGGCAGACCTTAAGGAGCGCTGCGGACAGATCCCGACCGCATGGGACACAATTCTTCTCCTATGGATCCGGCCAGCCGGCTGCTCCGGCTGCTCTCCCTGCTCCAGGCCCGGGCCCGCTGGTCGGGTCCGGAGCTGGCCGACCGGCTCGGCGTCGGTGACCGCACCCTGCGCCGCGATGTCGCCCGCCTGCGCCAACTCGGTTACCCGGTGGACGCCGCCCCCGGCATGGCGGGGGGCTACCAGCTCGGCACCGGCGGGCGCCTGCCCCCGCTCCTGCTCGACGACGACGAGGCCGTGGCCATCGCCCTGGGCCTGCGGGTGGCCGCCACCACCTCCCTGGCCGGCATGGAGCAGGCCGGAGTGGCTGCCATGGCCAAGCTGGAGTCGGTTCTGCCTGCCCGCCTTGCCGAGCGGGTGAAGGCGCTCACCGACGGCCTGGTCCACCTGCCCGGTCCCGAGCTGCCCCAGGTGGACCCCGCCGTTCTGGTGGTGGTGGCGACCGGGTGCCGCCGGGGCGAGGGCATCCGGTTCCGCTCCCGCACCCACGATGGCGACGAGCAGGAGCGCAGCGTCGAGCCGCTGCAGATCGTCCACACCGGCCGTCGGTGGTACCTGGCGGCGAGAGACCGCGACCGGCGGGCGTGGCGCACCTTCCGCATCGACCGGATGGCCGACCCGGTGCTCACCGGGCACCGCTACGTCTTCGTCGACCCGCCGGATCCCCAGTCGATCGTGTCGGAGGCCACCATGGTCGCCCCGTGGCTCATCGAGGCCCGAGTGCTCGTCCATGCCCCGGTCGACGCCGTGCGCCGGCGGTTCCCCCCGACGGCGGCGGTGGTGGAAGACGACCCCGACGGAGCGCCCGACCGGGCGGTGCTGCGGATCGGGGCCAACCAGCTCGGCCCGCTGCTGGGATTCGTGCTGGGCATCCCGTTCTTGTTCGAGGTCCTCTCCCCATCCGAGCTGCGGGATGCCCTGCGGGACCACGTCGCCGGCCTGGCGGCGCTCAACCGGTGACGGCTTGGGGCACTCTCCGGTCAGGCGGGGGTCCGCGGAGCCGACCGTCGTGAGCGGGCCCCTCGACCGGCTCGGCTGACGGTCGGAGGGCCGAGGACGGCATCGAGCTCGGCCTCGCCGACCGTCTCGCGGTCGAGCAGGGCTTGGGCCAGGCGGTCCAGCTGGGTTCGGCGTTCGGTCAGCACGGCTACGGCCCGGGCTTCGGCCTGGGCGATCAGCTCGGAGACGGCTTCGTCCATCTGGGCCAGGGTCTCGGTCGAGTGCTGCTGGGCGGCCAGGTAGTCGCGCCCCAGGAACACCTCGGCCGACGAGCCGAGGATGCGCATCCGCCCCACCCGGGCGGACATGCCGAAGCGGCCGACGATGTCGCGGGCGATCTCGGTGGCGCGTTCCAGGTCCGACTCCGCCGCCGTGGAGGGCTCATCGGCCACCAGCTCCTCGGCCGCCATGCCGGCCATCACCACCGACAGCTGGTCGTGCAGCTCGGATCGGGTGAGGATCGTGCGGTCGGTTCGGGCCAGCTCCGAGTGCGCCGCGTTGCGGCCCCGGGCCACGATCGACACCCGGCGCAGCTCGGCGGGGAAGGACGACGCCCGGGCCATTACGGCGTGGCCGGCCTCGTGGTAGGCGAGGCGGGACAGCTCCTCGGACGAGAGGATGCGGCCCTTGCGCCTGGGGCCGGCCAGAACCCGTTCGATCGCCTCCAGCAGGTCGTCCTGGACGATCGAACCGCCCCGCCGCCTCACCGCCAGGAGGGCGCCCTCGTTGATCAGGTTGGCCAGATCTGCCCCGGTGAAGCCGGGGGTGGCCCGGGCGATGGCGTCGAGGTCGACGTCGGAGCCCAGCGGACGGCTCTTGGAGTGAAGGGCGAGGATCTCCCGCCGTCCGGCCAGGTCGGGCAGGTCGACCATGACGTGACGGTCGAAGCGGCCAGGTCGCAGCAGGGCGGGGTCGAGGATGTCGGGCCGGTTGGTGGCCCCGATGACCACCACGCCGAGGGAGGGGGCGAAGCCGTCCATCTGCACCAGCATCTCGTTGAGCGTCTGCTCCCTCTCGTCGTGCCCGCCGCCGATTCCGGCCCCCCGCTTGCGCCCGGCGGCGTCGAGCTCGTCGACGAAGATGATGGCCGGGGCGGCCGCCTTGGCCTGGGCGAAGAGATCCCTCACCCTGGCGGCGCCGACCCCGACCAGGGACTCCACGAACTCGGATCCGGAGATGAAGAAGAACGGCACCCCCACCTGCCCGGCCAGGGCCTTGGCCAACAGGGTCTTGCCGCAGCCGGGCGGCCCGAACAGGAGGACCCCCTTGGGAGGCAAGGCCCCCATCTGGGCGAAGCGGCCGGGGTTGGTCAGGTAGTCGCCGACCTCGGCCAGCTCCACGACCGCCTCGTCGAGGGCGGCCACGTCGGAGAAGCGGGCCGGCACCGCCTGCGCCGCCGTGCGCCTGGCGGCGATGCGGGAGAAGGCGAACAGCTCCTTGACCTGCCCCGAGCCGCCCCGGGCGAGGAGGATGAAAATGCCGAACAGGTCGGCCAGCAACAGCAGCGGGAAGACGAACTCCGCCAGCATCAGCCACGTCCGCTTGGACGACTGCTGGTCGACGGTGACCTTGGCGCCCGAGTTCACCACGGTGGCCTCGAGGGCGGACGCCGACGCCCCGCCGGCCGAGTAGGCCACCCAGTGACGCCCGGCCAGGGGGCCGGCGCTTGGCAGGGTGCTGAACACGACGCGATCGTCCACGTCGAGGAAGGTGGCGGTGGCGATTTGGTGGGCGGCGGCCAGGCGCCCCAGGTCGTCGAGGGTGACCTCGTTGCCTGACGATGCCGGGCCCTGGGCGGAGAGAGCCACCCCCAACAGCACGGCGATGCACACCAGGGCGGCGGCGAGGAGCCGAAGGATCCAGGTGGACGCCGAGGTGTCGTTCATGTCGTCACCTCCAAGGCGGCCCGGAGCCGTGTGTCGGAACCACCGGACGGATCGTCGTGTGAGCGAGGGCGGTCAACCGCCGGCGCCGCCTCTCCATCACCCCCAGCCCGGCGACCACGCTGGCGGCGCCGGTGAGGACGACGGTGGCGAGCCACCACTCGGTGACCGGCCTGGGCTCGAGGGCGGCCGCAGGCATGGCCATGGCCGGCTGGTCCTCGGTGGCGTCGGCGGCCCCGACGAGGTTGGGGCTGGCGCTGGCCTGGGCCGCACCCTGGGCGCTGGACTGGATGGCCGCCGCCGGTGCGCCGCCGGCGGGCGGCCCGGGCAGGCCCAGGGGCGCGGCCCGGCTCACCAGGTTGACCGGGCTGCTCCCCGAGGGCGGAGGCTTGGGCGCCGGCGGAGCGGCGGCCACCACGGTGTGGGTTCGCTGGACCGGAGCGGCCGGCCGGGCGCAGCCGATGGACACCACGGTCGACCACGCCGCCGCCACCAGCGCCCCGCTGGGCGAGTTGGCCAGGAAGGTGGCGAAGTGGGCGGGGGCGCCGGCCATCGCCGCCGGCGCCGCCAGCTCGGAGCCGACCAGGGCGATCGAGCCGTAGGAGAGGTGCTGAACGACGAAGAAGTCGCCGCTGGCCGCAGGGGCGGCGGTCCCGTCATCCACGCCGTAGAAGAGCTCGTCGGAAAGGCATCCGGAGCTTCCGCTGGCCAGCGCCACCGGGGTGTCCGAGGGGGGGTCCTGGTCCTGCCACGGGACCGACACGATGTACTGCACCGTGCCGGTGCGTACGAAGCCCTCGATGTCGTTGATGTCGGGGTCGGCGCCCTCGCCTTCCTCGCTCATGAAGATCACATTGCCGGCCGGGTTCACACCGAGCGCCCGCGGATAGAGCCAGCGGTCACAGCTCGAGCCCGCCGGCACGCCCACGCTGGGATAGCCGCCGTTCTGGCCGGTCCCGCACGAGGTGCCCCCCTGGTAGGTGTAGACGGCGTGCCGGTTCCCGTCGGCGGAGAAGTCGAGCAGCTCGTAGTGCTCGCTGGCCGCCGTCGACGAGTCCGGCGGGGGCGGCTTCGATGCTTGTGGTATGGGGGGGTTGTAGTCGGCCACCAGCACTCCTCCGCCCGCGGGGTCGGAGGCGATCTCCTGGCCGCCGACGTTGCCGTTGTCACCGAAGGGGGCTGCGATCCAGTAGGTGGCGACCAGCTTGCCGCTCTGGGGATCCAGCTCCCACAGCTGCACCTGGCCGTTGCGGGGGGCCCCGGAGGCGAAGGTGCCGAGGGCCCACAGGCGCCCGTCGGCGATGGCCAGGGACCGGTAGTCGGCGCCGGCGCCCACCGAGGCCGGAGCCAAGGACGGCCCGAACCGGTTGGCGGCCGACACGGTCCCCCCGCCTGGCGGCAGGAGGTGCATGTAGTCGTCGAAGGCGGCGCCACTCGACCGGACCGGCCAGATGACGAGGGCGCCGTCGGCTCGGACAGCGAGACCGCCGACCCCCACACCGGCAGGCATGCCGACCGCCAGCGGCGCGGCGCTGTAGCCGGGGGCCAGATAGGACAGGGCCGGGCCGGAGGGGCTGCTGTCGGGCGCGTTGTCGGCCGAGCGCGCCGATCCCATCGGCGCCACGAGCAGAACCAGCAGGACGGCGCCGGTCGCCAACAGACGGATGAATGGCAGCCGGAATCCCCCCTTCCCCAGCGGCGGAAGTGTACCGGCCGGGCCGGGCCGGCTTCCCCTCGGCGGGTCGCCGCCTTACGCCTCGGTCCGAGCGGGACGGTCCGGCGTCACCGCACGAGTATGACCCGCTCAGCCTCGGCGATGCCGGCGCACCGGACCCGCAAGGGCGGTGCGCCGGCGGACCTGACCTCCGCCGTCACCCACCGGCAGGCGCGTTAGCCGGCGCCGGCCGATGGGGTGGCGGCGAGGCAGAGCTCAGGTGCCGGTGAAGTCGGGCTTGCGCCGCTCGCGGAAGCTGAGACCGGCCTCGCGGACGTCGTTCGGGGCCCTGCGGGCGTAGCCGAGGCCGGCGGTCTCGTAGCGCAGCGCCTCCCGCAGATCGACCTCGAGGTTGTGCTGCAGCACCCGCTTGGCCGAGCGGAGGGCCAGGGGTGGCCAGCCCGCCATCTGCTCGGCGAGGGCCACCGCCTCCTTGACCAGGTCGCCCTCGACCAACCGGTCGAGCAGCCCGAGGCGGTAGGCCTCCTCGGCGTCCACGTCCCGACTGGTGAAGATCAGATCGGCGGCGCGGGAGTACCCCACGATCCTGGGCAGGAAGAAGCTCATCCCCGAGTCGGGGCTGAGGCTGCGCTCGAGGAAGACGGTGCGGAAGCGGGCCTGGCGGCTCCCGACCCGCATGTCGCATGACAGGGCGAGGCTCATCCCCGCCCCGGCCGCCACCCCGTTGACGGCGGCGATGGTCGGCTTGTCGAGCTCGTAGACGGCGAGGGCCTGGCGGCCCACCCAGCCGAACTCGTCCAGCCGCTGGCCCTGGGTCTGCTCCGACCTGTCGGATGGTCTTCCTCCACCCGACAGGTCGACTCCGGAACAGAACCCCCTACCGGCGCCGGTGAACACCACCGCCCGGACCTCGTCGTCCTCGGCGAGCTCCGCCGACACCCGAAGGATGCCAACACGCAGCTCGTCGTTGAGGGCGTTGAGCCTGTCCGGGCGGTTGAGGGTCACCACCGCCACGTGGCCCTGACGCTCGACGGTCAGGGCGGAGGCAGCCTCCTCAACCGGCTCACCGGGCGCCATGGGCTCGTCAGCTGAGGCGCTCGACGATGGCGGCCAGGCCCTGGCCCCCTCCGACACACATCGTCTCGATGCCGAAGGTCTTGTCCTCCGTCTGGAGGTCGTTGATGAGGGTGGTCATGATGCGGGCGCCCGTCTGGCCGAACGGGTGGCCCAGAGCGATGGCGCCGCCGTGAGGGTTGAGCTTCTCGCTGAACGGGTCCACGCCGATGTTGTCGCACACGGCCAGGACCTGAGCGGCGAACGCCTCGTTCAACTCGACGATGTCGATGTCCTCGATCTTCATGTTGGCCTGGGCCAGAACCTTCTTGACCGCCTCGATCGGGCCGACACCCATGATGGCCGGGTCGAGCCCCGACACACCGGTAGCGACGATCCGGGCCAACGGGGTGAGCCCGAGCGCCTTGGCCTTGGTGTCGCTCATGACCATCACCGCCGCCCCGCCGTCGTTGAGCGGGCAGGAGTTGCCTGCCGTCACCTTGCCGCCGGGCTTGAAGGCGGGCTCGAGCGAGGCCAGCTTCTCGTAGGTCGAGTCGGCCCTGGGACCGTCGTCCTGGGTGACCACCGTTCCGTCGGCCTTGGTGAACGGGACGATCTCGCGGTCGAAGATGCCGTTCTTCTGGGCCTGCACCGCCCGCTCCTGCGACTGCTGGGCGAACCGGTCCATGCGCTCGCGCGGGACGTCGTACTTTTCGGCGACGTTCTCCGCCGTCAGGCCCATGGGGATGTACAGCTGCCACATGGCGTCCTTGCCGATGAACGAGGGGTGGGGGCCGTACCCGCCCGCCCCGCCGCCACCGCGGCCGGCATCCTGACCCTCCTTGGGCGGCGGGCCACTGGAGTGCTCGATGCCGCACGCGACATAGACGTCACCCTCGCCGGCCTTGATGGCATGGAAGGCCATGCGGATGGCCTGGAGCGACGACGAGCAATAGCGGTTGACGGTAGTGCCAGGCACGGTCTCCGGCAGGCCCGCCAGGAGCCCCGACGCCCGGGCGATGTTGCCGTTGGCCTGGCCCACCGACCCGGCGATGACGTCCACCACCTCGGCGGGGTCGACCCCCGACTTCTCCACCACATGCTTGATGGGAGCCGCCAGCAGGTCCTCTGGGCGAACGTCTACGAAGGATCCTTTGCGGGCCCGACCAATGGCGGTGCGCCCGGTGGCGACGATAACGGCTTCAGGCATTACTCCCCCTTCAGGCTTCTGATGGATCGGCAGGATAGTCGGCGACCGCCCGCTCGGTGCCGGGCGCCTCAGTGGATCCCCGGTAGATGGCGCAGGGCGGCGAAGTGGTAGAAGCCGACCGGCAGGGCGGTCCAGACGGGGTAGTAGGCCCACGCCGCCGCCCCTGCGCCGGCGCCCAGCCCGGCGCCGGCGAGAACCGCCACCCGGGGCAGGCGGAAATCGGCCCGAGCGAGGCGAGCCAGGGCAAGGCCCACGCCCAGGGCCATGAACGGGACGGCCGGCAGCATGTAGTAGCCGTAGGCCGCCCGGCCGGCCACCAGCCAGGGCGCCCACCCCGCCAGGTAACCCAGCACGACGACGCCCGCCCGCCAGTCCCGCCGGAGAGCGCTCCACCACACCAGGAACGGTGTCGCACCCAGCCAGGCCCACCAGAGCACCGGGTTGCCGACCGTAAGCACCCGCAGGACGTCGATGTTCCCGCCGATTATCCGCAGCCCCCCGCCGAAGTAGACGGCCTGGGTGTAGTCGATCGAGCCTCCGAGCAGGGGCCAGGTCCAGGCGGCGGAGGTGGACGCCCCGGCGAAGTCGAAGTGGCGACCGTATTGGAACATGTCCCACTGCAGGCGGACGAGACCGCCGACTGACGGACCGTTCTGCACGAAGAAGCTGGTGTAGGAGGCCAGATAGACGAGCGCGGGCAGGACGGCGAAGCAGGTGAGCATGCCAAGCCAGCGCCGGCGGAGGGACCAGCCCGGGCGCAGGCCAGGCAGCCAGTGCCAGCCAAAGCCGGCAGCCAGCAGCAGGAACGGGACCGCGCTCCACTTGCAGGCCACGGCCGCCCCCAGGCACGCCCCGCTCATCAGGTACAGGGATGGTGGCCGCCGGGGTCGGGGGTCGTGCCCGGACGTCGCGGTCGGTGACCTAGGGCGGGGCCGAGCCCTGACCAGGAGATACAGGCCGGCCAGGCCGAGGGTGGAGGCGAACACGTCGAGCATGGCGATGCGGCTCTGGACGAGGTGGAGACCGTCGAGAGCCACCAGCAGTCCTGCCAGCGCCGCCGCCGGCACCGAGGCGGTCAGCTCGAGGGCAAGCAGGTAGACCAGCCCGACCCCCAGCGTCCCGAAGACCGCTGCCGGGCTCCGGTAGCCCCAGGGGCTTTTGGCGGCCGGAAGCTCCCCGGCGGCGATCAGCCACTTGCCCAGCGGCGGCTGCATCCACGAGTTCTCGGCGATGGCCACCGGGGGACGGTCGGGACGCAGCTGGGCCGGGGTGCGGCCGAGGTAGGCGGAGGCGTCGAGGGCGTAGAAGCGCTCGTCCCAGTAGGTCTGGCCCACCCGGGCCAGGCCGGCGAAGCGCAGGGTGCCGGCGAGGGCCAGCACGGCCAGCGGGACCAGTGCCGCGACGACCCGGGTGCGCCGCAATCACATCACCGGCGGATAGGGGACGGGGCGATGAGGCGGGAAGAGGGCCGGGGCGGCCGACGCCGCCCCGGCCCCGCTGGCATCACGTAGGCGTCAGTACCCCGGCGAGTTGCAGAGGTAGTAGCACTTGTTCGGGTAGTTGGGCGGGACGTCCGGCGCCGGCAACGAGCTGAAGATCGTCACCGGTCCGGGGTTGCTGGTCGTGGAGAACCATGGCAGGTTGCCCTTGGGGAACTGGCCGTAGACGTAGCGCTTGCCGCCCAGCATGAACTCCTGCTCGCCCACCCCCTGGTTGTTGGTCTCGTCCGGACCGCTGGCCGAGCCGTTCCACCAGATCAGGGTGCCGTCGTTGATGATGTTGTAATAGTCGTAGGGCCAGAACTTGTCGCCCCAGCCCTCGAGGGCGTTGGTCACCCGGCTCTGCCAGTCCGACGGCCCGAAGTAGCCGAACAGGCCCGGGTAGGTCTTGCCCACGCAGGGCACGCCGTTGCTGGAGTCGCCCGGGCCGGTGTGGGTCGTCGTGGTGTAGGGCGGCTGGCCACACTGGAGGGTGTACGGCGTCAGCTTCGGTCCCGCCAGCTGGATACCGGTGAAGAGCCAGAAGGGGAACGGCCACATGACGCCGTAGCCGTCCTGGGCCGGCGGGGCCCGGTGGAACTGCCACTCGTACATGTTGTAGGCGTCGTTCTCCGTGGGGGGAACCCGATCGGCGAGGAAGCTGATCCCGAAGGAGTGCTTCCACTGGTTCGGGTCATACAGCCGCCCGAAGTGGGTGGTGTCGATGAGGGCCGAGCCGCTGTCGAACCACTCGGGGAAGTAGGCCTGCTTGGTGGCGGCGTTGGTCAGGTAGATCGGGTCGATCGGGTCGCCCACGAAGATGACCGTGGTGATGCCGTCGTTCTTGAACTTGGACATCAGGGTCTGGGCGTCAGCCGGCCCGTTCGGATCGATCAGGGGGAAGGACACGTCGTCCTTCAGGTTGGCCCCGCACTTCTGCATCAGGCCGGCGAAGTAGGCCGCCCCGCCCCGGTAGATGTCGGTGTCGTCGAGGCTGGACGCCCCCGGCCAGATCAGACCGAACACCCGCTGCTTCTTGATGGGGGTGTTGAGATCCTGCTCACCGGCGTACTGGGGCGCATAGGGGACCAGGTTGTTGCAGAGGACCTCGGCCCGCATGTCGTAGCCGGCCGTCTCGTCAGGCAGGCCGTTGCCCCAGACGTAGGGAGCCCACTGCAGGTAATAGGAGGCCGGAATGGTGGTCGTGCAGAAGCACAGCACGCCGTCCTTGACCAGGGTGTTCTCGTATGCGTTGGTCCCGCAGTCACCCCAGGAGGCGAAGGCGTGCATCTGCTCGGCGACCTTGGTGGCATCCGCCTGGCACTCGGCGTTCTGGGCCGCCAGGGAGTCCCCCGAGTTGTAGCTGCTGGTGTAGTACGCCCACTTCACCTTGCGCCCGTAGGTCTGGTAGTGGTGCTCGAACAGGTCGAAGTCGTCGTTGCGCTGCTGATCGACCTGCTGCTGGGTGTCGGTGTCGTTGGCTGCCGCCGCCAGCGCCTTCGCCTCGGCCTGGTTGTTGGTCTGGGGGATGGCGACGTTGATGGTGGTGGCGGTCACGCCGTTATAGGTCGCCCCGCCGTTGTTCCCATCGTAGGGAGGCACACAAGGGGGCGCGTACAGCGAAGGCACCATCTCCCGCCCGGTGGCCTGGTCGCAGTAGGGGTCGGTGGTGGCCACTGGAGCGGTGACGCTGCCCGTGGCGCCCCCGACGGTGGAGCCGCCAGCGCCGCCGCCGCCCCCGGCGGAGACGGTGCCGCCCGCCCCGGCGCTCGCGCCCACGC
>DASRBO010000002.1:0-8577 GCA_035653595.1 Acidimicrobiales bacterium
GGCGGGGGCGGGCTGGACCACCCCGCCCACCTCGACGAAGGTGCGGCGGGCCTGGTTGTGGGGGTGGGCGGGCGCCTCCGACAGGCTGAGCACCGGGGCGAAGCAGACGTCGGTGCCCTCCATGATCGAGCACCACTCGTCCCTGGTCTTGGTGCGGAACACCGCCGCCAGGCGCTCCTTGAGCGCCGCCCACTGGGAGCGGTCCATCTGGTGGGGCAGGTCCTCGCCCTCCAGCCCGGTGAGGCGGAGCAGCTCGGCGTAGAACTGGGGCTCGATGGATCCGATCGACACGAAGCGAGCGTCGGCGGTCTCGTAGACGTCGTAGAAGTGGGCCCCGGTGTCGAGCAGGTTGGTGCCCCGCTCCTCGGTCCATATCCCCGAGGCGGTGAAGCCGTGGAACATGGCCGCCAGCACGGCGGCCCCGTCGACCATGGCGGCGTCGACCACCTGCCCCTGGCCGGTCCGGCCGGCCTCAAGCAGGCCGCATGCCACCCCGAAGGCCAGCAGCATGCCGCCGCCGCCGAAGTCGCCCACCAGGTTGAGGGGAGGCACCGGAGGGCCGCCGGCCCGCCCGATGGGATGGAGGGTGCCGGCCAGGGCGATGTAGTTGATGTCGTGCCCGGCCATGGACGCGTAGGGACCGTCCTGGCCCCAGCCGGTCATCCGCCCATACACCAGGGCCGGGTTGCGGGCCAGGCACTCCTGGGGCCCGATCCCGAGCCGTTCGGCCACCCCGGGCCGGAAGCCCTCGATCAGCGCCTGGGACCCCTCCACCAGGCGCAGCACCGTCTCGACCCCGTCGGGGTTCTTGAGATCGACGCCGATGGAGCGCCGCCCCCGGGCGAGGACGTCCATGGGCGGCCGGGCCGGATCCCCGCCTCTGACCGCCTGGGCCCGGTCCACCCGGATCACCTCGGCCCCCATGTCGGCCAGCATCATGGCGGCGAACGGACCGGGGCCGATGCCGGCCACCTCGACGACCCTGACCCCCTGCAGGGGCCCGCTCATCGCCGCCGCCGCCTGGCGTTGGCGACGATGGCCTCGATGATCATCGGCCAGGCCCCTTCGGGCAGGTCGTGGCCCATGCCAGGCACCATCAGCAGCTCGGCCCCGGGCACGGCCCGGGCAGTGGCCTCGCCCCCGCTCGGGGTCACCAGCGGATCCACGTCGCCGTGGATGACCAGGGTGGGCGCCTCCACCTTGGCCAGGTCCGGGGTGCGGTCGGGGGAGGCCATGATGGCCAGCACCTGGCGGGCGAAGCCGTCGGGGTAGCTGGACCGGCGGAAGGCGTCCTCGGCCCGGCGCCGGATCCGCTCCTCGTCGAGAGGGAACCCCTTGGAGCCGATGACCCGGCTCACCTGCAGGCTCAGCTCCCCGGCCTCCTCGGCGGTGCGGGGCCGGGCCGAAAGCAGGGCCTGCCCCGCCTCGGGGCTGGGCTGGCCCACCGAGCGGTCCCCCGTGGTCGACATGATCGAGCACAGGCTGAGCACCCGCTCGGGGTGGCGGATGGCGATGGCCTGGGCGATCATCCCGCCCATCGAGGCGCCCACCACGTGAGCGGCGTCGATGTCGAGGCCGTCGAGCAGGCCGGCGGCGTCGTCGGCCATGTCCTCGATCAGGTAGGGGGCCTCGATCCTGCCCCCCTGGGCCGCCTCGGCCAGGGTGGCGGCCAGGTCGGCGGGGGCGCCGCCGCCGTCGATCTTGGTGGACAGGCCGACGTCGCGGTTGTCGTAGCGGATGACCCGGAAGCCGGCGTCGGCCAGGCGCCGGCAGAACCGCTCGTCCCAGCTGGTCAGCTGGGCCCCCAGTCCCATCACCAGCAGCAGGGCCGGATCACTCGAGCTGCCGAAGGTCTCGTACTCCAGCTCGATCCCGTTGGCTCTAACAGTCCCCATGCCCCGGGATGCTGGTCCCGCCTTGACCGCCCGGTCAAGACCATCGCCGGGTCGGCCGGCGCCCTGGCCGCTCCCCGCCCCCGGCGACCGGGGAGGGACCGGGCCGGCGCGGCTGGCAAGCTACGACGCCGTGTCCCCCGCCCGCGACCACTCCGGCCGGCCGGGGAGGGTGCTGTACCGCTTCGCCGCCCCCCCGGGCTGGGCCGCCGGTGACTTCTGGCTGAGCCGGCGGGCCCCCGAGGTGTTCGCCGAGGCGGCCGCCGCCGCGGTCGCCGCCGCCCCCGCCTGCCGTCGGTGGGTGACCATCGATGCCCTCAACTCCTGCGCCCTGCGCGCCTACCTGCTCGGTCCGGGGCCGTCGGGGCGAGGCCTCGACGTGGCCGCCACCGTGCGCAGCCTCGACAACCTGCTCACCGCCCACGTCCTGGCCTACGACGCCATCCACCGGATTCAGCCCGACGCCGTCGTCGGGGTCGGCACCCACGGCCTGTCCGTCTACGAGGTGGACCGGCTGGCCCTGGACGTCCTCCTCGCCCCCTCGGCCGGCGTCGACCGGTACCGGCTGGGGCCGTGGCTGGCCGGGCGCCGGCGCCGGCACTACGCCTTCCTGGGCCTGCCTGGTGCCCGGACGTGGGCCGAACGGGGACTGCGCCGCCTGGCGGCGGCCGCCTTCCCGTTGGAACAGGCCCTCCCCCGGGCGACCGACGCCGTCTACCGCCGCCGCCGCGGCCGATGCGTCGACCTGGTGCAGGTCGACCTGCGCCACCCGATCGTCGCCGACCACCTCCGGGTGGTGTCCGGCCCCGGTCCCCTGCGCTGGCGGATGGCCACCGACCTGTGGTCCGAGGGGCCCGGCGGCGAGGACGCGCCCGCCTTCGAGGCGCACCCGCCGGCGGCCGGGGTGGAGGTGTGGCTGGCCGGCCCGCCTGGCGGCGACGGGTGGTGGACGGAAGCCGCCTACCGCAGCCTGACCGCCGGGCTGGCCCCGGCCCACCCGCTGGGCGCCGGCCGCAGTTGAGCGCGGCGGGGTCAGGGGCGGTCGATCCCGCCGAGGGGCCTTCCCCCTCCGGCGGGGGCGGCGCCCGGCCGCCTTCCTGGTACCGCCAGGATCCGCTCGGCGGTCCCCCGGTGATGGTCGTCGGCGACCGCCAGCACCGGCCGCTGCTGCCGCCGTCGGGGTGCCCGTTCTGCCCGGGCGGGCTGGAGGCGCCGGCCCCCTACCGGGTGCGCTGGTTCGCCAACCGGTGGCCGGCCATGCCTGACGAGCGCTGCGAGGTCGTGCTCTACAGCCCCGACCACCGGGCGTCCCTCGCCACCCTGGGCCCGGCCGGCTGCGCCGGTGTCGTGCAGCTGTGGGCCGAGCGGACCGTCGCCCTCGGCTCCCGCCCGGACGTCGCCTATGTGCTGGTGTTCGAGAACCGGGGCCCGGCGGTGGGGGCGACCATCGACCACCCCCATGGCCAGATCTACGCCTACCCCTCCGTGCCTCCGGTGCCGGCCCGCGAGCTGGACGCCTCGGCTTGCGCCCTGTGCCGACCGCCCGGCGGGGAGCTCACCGTGTTCAGCGCAGGGGGCTGGCGGGCGTGGGCCCAGCCCGCCCCCACCTGGCCCTACGAGCTGCTGATCGCCCCCGCCGACCACCTGCCCGACCTGCCTGCGGCGGCATCCACCGGCGCAGACCTCGGCGCCGTGCTGTCCTCGGTGGTGGCCCGCCTCGACGGCCTGTTCGGGGAGGCGATGCCCTACATGCTCTGGGTGCACCAGCGCCCGACCGACGGGGGGCGGTGGCCGACCGCCCACGTGCACGTGCACGTTGCCCCGTTCCTTCGCGCCCCCGGGGTGCCCCGCTACGTCGCCGCCGCCGAGCTCGGGGGCGGGGTGATGTTCAACCCGGTCGACCCGGCGACCGCCGCCGCCCGGCTGCGGGAGGCGGCGACGTGACCAGGGTGCTGGCCCGGGCACCGGGGAGGGTGAACCTCATCGGCGACCACACCGACTACACCGGCGGGTGGGTGCTCCCGATGGCCATCGAGCTGGCCACCACGGTGGAGTTCCGCCCCGGTGGGGCGGCGGTGACCCTCGAGTCGGACCACCAGCCCGAGGCGGCCACGGTGGCGCTGGACATCGACCTGGCCGCCGCTGCGACCTGCCGGCCCCGTTGGGCCCGCTTCGTAGCCGGGGTCGTCGCCGTGCTGCGCCCCGACACCGGGGGGACGGGGTCGGTCACGACCACCCTGCCCGTCGGCGCCGGGCTGTCCTCCAGCTCCGCCCTCACCGTGGCGGTGGCCCTGGCCCTCGGCTTCCGGGGGCCGCCCCTCGAGCTGGCCCGCCTGTGCCAGAGGGCCGAGCAGGCCGGATCGGGCGTGCCCGGCGGGATCATGGACCAGCTGTGCTCGGCCGCTGCCGAGCCCGGTGCCGCCCTGTTGATCGACTGCCGCTCGCTGGTCACCGCGGCCGTGCCGATCCCCGAAGGCTGCGAGGTCATCGTGGCCCACTCCGGGGAGGCCCGCGAGCTGTCCCGCTCCGCCTACGCCCAGCGCCGCCAGGAGTGCGAGCAGGTGGAGGCGGTCGTCGGGCCGCTGCGGGATGCCAAACCGGCCGACCTGGGCCGGATCGCCGATCCGGTGCTGCAGCGGCGGGCCCGCCACGTGGTCGGGGAGAACCAGCGGGTCGTCGAGGCGGCCACCCTCATGCGCCGGGGGGACGGCGCCGGGGCCGGGGCCCTGATGACGGCCAGCCACCGCAGCCTGGCCGAGGACTTCGAGGTGTCGACCCCCGCCCTCGACCAGCTGGTCGAGGTCCTCCTGGCGGCCCCCGGGGTGTGGGGCGCCCGGCTTACCGGGGCCGGCTTCGGCGGATGCGTGGTGGCTCTGGCCGAAGCGGGGGCGTGGGCGGCGGGGGCGCTGCCGGGCCGGGTGGTTGCGCCCTCGGGCGGGGCCACCGTGGAAACGCTCGAGGCCTGAGCGGGCCGCTCTCAGCGGTAGCGCTTGCGGGGGAATACGGCCGACGGCCCCGCCACCCGGTCGAGGAAGAGGCGGCCGTCGAGGTGGTCCATCTCGTGCAGGACGGCGCGGGCCTCGAAGGCGTCGACCTCCAGGGTGCGCTCCTCGTCCTCGGGGGTCCGGCCCCGGAGCACGAGCCGGGTCGCCCGGGTCACGTCACCGGTCAGGTCGGGCACGCTCATGCACCCCTCCCGGCCCCGTTCGGCGCCCTCGCTCAGGATGACGGCCGGGTCGAACAGCACGAAGGTCCCGTGACAGGAGCGGGCCTTCGGGTGCCCGGTCACGTCGACCACGAACGCCCGCAGCGGAACGCCGATCTGGGGGGCGGCCAGCCCCACGCAGGCCGGCGACGCCCGCATGGTGTCGACCAGATCGCGGGCCAGCGCGGCCGCTTCGGGGCCGAGGGGTCCAACCGGGGCGGACGGCCGGCTCAGCACCGGGGCCGGGAGCCGGACCACTTTCCGCACCGCCACCGTTCAGAGGAGGTCGGCGCCGGCCGGGTGCATGGAGCAGGCCACTCCGATCTCCGAGCCCAGCCGCTCGAGGCTGGCGGCCAGCGCCGGCCCGTCCACGCCTTCGGGCACCAGCACCTCGAGGACCATGGCGTAGACCGGGTCGTCCTCGGGGCCGATCACCCGGGTCGACAGGTCCACGATGTCGGCCCCAACGGCGGCGAGGACGGCGGTCACCCGGTGGACGATGCCGGGGTGGTCCGACCCGTGCACCGACACCGTCCACGGCTCGCCCTCTGGGGCCGCCGGCACCGACTCGCCCACCGGGTGCACCCACACCGCCAGGTCCAGCCGTTCGGCCACCGGGGCCAAGGCAGCCTCGACCTCCGCCGGTCCGACGGTGTCGGGGGCCGCCAGCACCAGGACCATGGCGAAGCGGCCCCGGAGGACCGTCATGGCCGTGTCCTCGAGATTGCAGCCCAGCTCGACGAGCTCGGCGGTGACGGCGGAGACGATGCCCGGGCGGTCGGCCCCCACCGCGCTCAGCACCAGATGGCCCATCAGCGCTCGGTCCGGTGCTCCTGCCGGCGCCGGTGGCGCTCGAGGGCCAGGCGCACCAGCTCGTCGATGAGCGCCGGGTAAGGCAGGCCGCTGGCGCTCCAGAGCATGGGATACATCGAGCCCGGGGTGAAGCCGGGGATGGTGTTGAGCTCGTTGACGATGAAGCCGCGCCCGTGCTCCTCGTAGAAGAAGTCGACCCTGGCCATCCCCTCCACCCGCAGCAGCCGGTAGGCGTCGACGGCCAGGCGGCGCACCTCCTCAACGGCCCCTTCGTCCAGAGGGGCGGGCACGACCAGGTCGGGCGATCCGTCGAGGTACTTGTCCTCGAAGTCGTAGAACTCGCGGCTGGGCCTGATCTCGCCCGGCACCGACGCCCGCGGCGCCTCGTTGCCGATGACCGCCACCTCTATCTCGCGGCCCTGGACCGCCTCCTCGGCCAGGACCCAGTCGTCGTAGCGCAGGGCGAGGGCCACGGCCGCCTCCAGCTCCCCGGGCCCGGACACCCGGCTCACCCCGACCGAGGAGCCCATGTTCGACGGCTTGACGAAGACCGGATAGCCGAGCTGCCCCACCGCCGACTCGGCGCCGGTGCCTTCCACCTCGGAGCGGTTGAGGACGACCGAGCGCACGACCGGCAGGCCGCCGGCGGCCAGCAGCTGCTTGCACATGGCCTTGTCCATGCACAGCGCGGACGCCAGCACGCCCGCTCCGACGTAGGGCAGGCCGGCCAGCTCGAGCATGCCCTGCACCGTTCCGTCCTCGCCCATCGGCCCGTGCAGCACGGGGAAGACCACCACCGGCAGGTCGCCGGAGCCGAGGCCGCCCACCTCGCCCGGGCTGAGGCTGGTGCCCGTGGTCTCCTCAGGCGAAGGCAGCGCCAGCGCCCCCGGCGGCAGGGACCCCAGCCCCTCGGCGGCGACCCAACGTCCGTCGCGGGTTATGCCGACCGCGGCCACCTCGTAGCGCTGCGGGTCGATGGCGCGCATGACGTGGAGGGCGGAGATGCAGGAGACCTCGTGCTCCGCCGACCGACCCCCGAACAGCACGACCAGCCGCACGCGCTCGGGCGACGGACGGGGCTCCAGTGCCATCCGGGCAACTGTAAGACTCCCCGGGTGCTGCTCCGCGCCAGTGAGGTCGCTGCCGCCGTCAACGGCAGCCTGTCCGGCGAGGACGTCGCCGTCCGCCGCATCTCGATCGACTCCCGCTCGAGCCAACCGGGCGACCTCTTCGTGCCGGTGGTCGCCGAGCGCGACGGCCACGACTTCGTCGCCGCCGCCGTGGCCGCCGGGTCCAGCGCCTACCTGAGCGCCCGCGGTCGCCTGGCCGGCGAGGTCCCATGGATCGCGGTGGACGACCCCGGCAGGGCGCTGCTCGCCATCGGGGCCCACGCCAGGAGCCGGCTGCCCGACCGGGTGGTGGGGATCACCGGGTCGGTGGGCAAGACCTCCACCAAGGACCTCACCGCCGGTGCCCTGGGCCGCCGCTACCGCACCGCCGCCAGCCCCCGCTCGTTCAACAACGAGCTGGGGGTGCCCCTCACCCTGGCCAACGCCGCCGACGACACCGAAGCGGTGGTGGTGGAGATGGGCGCCCGGGGCCCGGGCCACATCGCCGGCCTGTGCGAGATCGCCCGTCCCCTGGTCGGAGTGGTGACGGTGGTGGCGGCCGCCCACACCGAGATGTTCGGCTCCCTCGACGGGGTCGCCGAGGCCAAATCGGAGCTCGTCGCCGCCCTTCCACCGGGCGGGACGGCGGTGCTCAACCTCGACGACGCCCGGGTGGCGGCCATGGCCCGCCGTTCGCCGGCACGGGTGCTGACCTACTCGGCCGCGGGAGCGCCCGGAGCCGACATCAGGGCCCAGTCGGTCGCGGTGGACGAGGAGCTGCGGGCCTCCTTCGTCATCGAGTCCCCGTGGGGCCGGGTCGGCACCCGGCTCGGGGCCAGGGGCGCCCACGCCGTGGTCAACGCCCTGGCGGCGGCCGGGGCCGCCCTTGCCCTGGACGTCGACCTCGACCAGGTGGCCGAGGGCCTGGGGGCGGCGGATCTGTCGCCGTGGCGGATGCAGCTCCAACGCCTTGCCGGCGGCGCCGTCCTGCTCAACGACGCCTACAACGCCAACCCGACCAGCACCGAGGCCGCCCTGCGCTCGCTGGCCGCCCTGCCGGCGCAGCGGTGGATCGCCGTGCTCGGGGCGATGGCCGAGCTGGGCCCCTCGGCGGCCGAGGACCACCGCCGGATGGCCTCCCTCGCCGAGTCCCTCGGGATCGAGCTGGTGGCGGTCGACACCCCCGAGTACGGCCCGGCCCCGGTCGAGGGGGTGGAGGGGGCCCTGGAGGAGCTGCGCCACCGCAACGCCCTCGTCCCCGGCACGGCCGTCCTGGTCAAGGCCAGCCGGGTGGTCGGCCTCGAGCGCCTGGCCCAGGCCCTCCTGGGCGAGGGAGGCGGCCCGGCCTCCTGATCCTTCACCGCGCCGGCTGATCCTGGGGGCCGCCAGTCACGGGCCGGCGGTGCATCCACCAGCCCGTCACAGGCCGTCGATACCTTCCTCCGCAGTGGGAGCGGTGGACAGCCTTCTCGACGGTCTCAACGACGAACAGCGCCGGGCGGTGATCAGCGACGCCGCCCCGTTGTGCGTGCTGGCCGGCGCCGGCTCGGGCAAGACC
>DASRBO010000003.1:0-6234 GCA_035653595.1 Acidimicrobiales bacterium
ACTGCGCAAAGGCCAATCTGGTGAGCTATCGAGTCATCGAGCGCTGACCCTGGGGGTGCCCTCGAGCCGGCGATCGGGGGCGGTCTTGTCGCTCAGAGATGACGGACGTTCGGGGGCAGGTGCCGCGCCTACGCTTCTGTGGCTGCCGAGTCGCCTTCAGGATCCCTTCCCCGCCAATGGCCAGGTCGTAGCCGCAACGGTGGACGCCTTCGTCAAGCAGAATCGGCTTCGACGTGACGCTCAGGCATCGAGTCTCTCCGACTCCACGGACCGCGATGCCAAGGCTTGTCCCGCCTCACGGCGCACCTTCTCGTTCTCATCACCGACAGCCAGCTCCGTCAGGCTGGCCACGACACCCGCGGGCAGGGCGCGGTCCCAGGTCGGCTTGCAGAGCTGACATCCCAGAGCATGGGTGGCTTGGCGGCGGACCCGGGGAACCGGGTCATCGAGGGCCCGGGCGACGGCGGGGAGCACGGCCGGGTCGGGGAGGTGGTCGAGAAGCTGGAGGCACCACCACCGCACCTGGGGATGAGGGTCCGCCACCCCGGTGACCAGCGCCTCACGCACCTCGTCGGAGACCGAGACCTCCCGGACGTCAGAAGCGTTGACTGCCCCCATCAGCGCCCGCATCGCCTCGAGGCGACGCTCCTTGAGCCGGAACAGCTGCACGGCCTCCGTGGGGTCCACCCCTTCGACCGTAGCGGCTCCGCGCCGGACGACTCTGTCGAGTTATCCGGAGTCAGCCTTGGTCGATGAGACGCTGCCGTAGCTGGGCCAGGGTCTCGCCCGCCAGCCGTGCAGGTCCGCGAAGGTAGGCCTCGATCCCCCCGTGGGTCCGGTCGAGCTCCCTCAGGGCCTCGGCCATGGCCCAGCGGGGGGCGCTGATCATGCCTTCGGCCGCCTCTCGGGAGATACCGGCCTGCACGAAGGAGTCGACCACCTCGGGGACGTGCTCGGGGCCCCCGTACTGGCCGGTCAACTCGTAGTCATCGAGCACCGTCTCGCGGTCGACGCCCCGTGCGAGGAGCAACAAGGCGGCGGTCATCCCGGTGCGGTCCTTGCCGCCGGCGCAGTGAAACACCGCTGGTTTGGCGGCGGGGTGGGCCAGTTGGGCGTAGAGCTGCCCGAAGACCGGTCCGGCGTTCGCCAGCATGCCGAGGTAGTCCTCCAGCAGCCACCGCTCGCCGTCGTGCCGGTCACGCAGTGTCGCCGGGTCGGTGTCGAACACCCTCCGGCTCGGAAGCACCAGGTTGATGCAGGCCAGCGGCCCCGGTTCCTTCTCGCACTCATCGGGTCGGCGGAGGTCGTAGAACGTCTCCACCCCCAGGAGGTGGAAGGCCTCGATATCGTCGGGGGCCAGCCGGGACAGCGTGTCGGAACGGTAGATGTGGCCCCATCGAGTTCGGCCACCGCCGGACGTGGCGTATCCGCCCAGGTCCCGGAAGTTCAAAACCCCGAGGAAGGCGATCCGGCGGTCCGTGCTTCGGGGCACAGGGGGGTCAGCGAGCACCGCTGAACGCTACCGGCCTGCTCCACGTACGAGCCATTGACCGCCCCCGGGCGCCAAGAGGCGCCGGTCTCAATCGGGTGAGAGGACCAGTCCTTCCGCTCGGAGATCTCGCCGCTCGGGGGATGTCGCGCGTCACCCGTAGCCGGCGATCTGGGTCACCAATGGTTTGCCAGCAGCCGGATGTGGACGCGGTTCCGTGCGAGTTGGGATGAGCAGATCGCCGGGTAAGCGTGCCTTGTCGGCGATTATATGCGCCCACGACCCGGCGGTCGGGACGGGGATGTTGGTCGACACTGCCGCTTGTTGATCATGGGCTCAGGGCGCTTCGATGGGGGTGTCCGGTAGGCGGCCCCACTCGGCCCATGATCCATCGTAGACCTTGACGCGTTCGTGGCCGAGCAGCTGGGTGAGCACGAACCAGGCATTGGCAGCTCTTCCCCCGATGGTGCAGTAGGTGATGAGCTCCTCGTCGTCTCCGTCGGGGTCGACGGACGAGAAGACCTTTCGGAGTTCCGCCGCGGGACGGAAGGAGCCGTCGTCGTGGTAGAGCCCGTCGATGGGCTGGTGAACCGAGCCAGGGATGTGTCCTGCTCGCCCGCCGGGTTCCATTGCGCCGGAGGGCCAGAAGCGTTCGCCGCGGTATTCGGGCTCGGTGCGGACGTCGACCAGGATGCTCGAAGCCCGGCCGATAGCGTCTTGCACCTCAAGTCGGTCTGCTCGGATGGACCGGTCCTCGTCGCCGAGGCGGTACCCGGCCGGTGTCGGGTTGGCTGATGCGGTGGTCCAGGGGTGACCGGCTGCCCGCCAGGCGTCGCGCGAACAGTCCAGGATGCGAATATCGCGGTGCCCATACAGGTTCAACAGCCAGAACCCCAACGCAGGGGCATACCCGTAGAACACCACTGTTGAGTCTGCCCTGATTCCTGAGCGCGCCAGCAGGTCTTCCAACGCTGGGCGCTCGACCAACTGGTATTCGGGGTCTTTGAGGTCCGAGTAAATGTTCCACAGCACCGCCCCGTCGATATGCCAATCGTCATAGGCAGCCCGGCTGACATCCACCTCGACCACCCGCAGATCGGGATCCCGAAGGTGGACCGCCAGCCAATTGGCGTCCACGAGTACGGCAGGTCTCGCGTCGGGGCTGGTGCGAAGATCGTCACCTGCAATTGCGTTCACGTGATCCTCCCTGAACGATCAAGGTCAAAGAGGTTGTACGCCCCGATGGTTGCCGCCATCTTGGGAAAACCTTGGCCCGCTCGGACATCCGCTCAGATTGCGGTCCAGCCGCCGCCGGTCACCAGCACCTAGCCGGTCATTCAGCGGTCACCCAGCTTGCGGCCCAACTCGTCAAGCCGGTTGGCCTGCCGCGCCGTGGCGACGACCTACGCCCGCGCCAGGTGCAGAACCCGGACGAACCGGGCGCCCAAACCGGAGGAGGCTCCCGATACCAGTGCAACCTGGCCATCCAGGCGCCACCCACCCTCACTAGACGGGCCAGCCACCATCCACCCCCTCGCGTCTTTCGTAGGGTGCTGCCACCGCTCACCCTTCGTAGGCACGCGGCCGGCCCAGCTGTGTTGGGTAGCCGGCCGCCTATTCGACCTGAATCCAGCTGAGCAGATCCTCCTGCTTCACGGTGCCCAAAAGGGCCGGATGGTCGCTGGCCATATGACCACGGATGACATCGACAACCTGGTCGTCGCTGTCCCCACGGGCCACAAACCCGCACTCGCATCGGATCAACTTCGCCATCGAGCCTCCCAATTGATCTCGCACACCAGCGTATTGCCACAATGTTGGCGTGACCTTGGCATCGTCGCAGCCCTGCCTACGCATCCAGATCTGCGGCCCGCTCGCCGTCGAGCGCGACGGCCAACGCCTGGAGTCCCGTCTTCCCGGCCGCCAGGGCCGGCTGCTGCTCGCCTACCTGACCGTCAACCGCCACCGCCAGGTTCCCCGCGACAGGGTGGCCGAAGCCCTATGGCTGGAACCCGACCCGGCTGCCGTCGACGCCCGCCTCAACCCACTGCTGTCCAAACTGCGGCGGGTCTTCGGTGCCGACGCCGTCGAGGGGCGCACCACTCTGCGCCTGAACCTACCCGACGCCTGGGTCGACCTAGAAGCCGCCGTCGAAGCCATCCACCGAGCCGAGTCCGCCGTGGCCCAGCAGGAATGGAGCCGGGCCTGGGGCCCAGCCCTCACCGCCCTCTTTGTCAGCGAACGCGACTTCCTCGCCGGTGAGGACGCCCCCTGGATCGACGACATCCGAAACCAGCTCACCCTCCTCCGAATGCGGGCACTCGAATGCTATGCCGCTGCTGGGTTGGGAATCGGTGGGACCGAACTGGCAGCCGCGGTCCGAGCGGGCCGCCAACTCGTCCGGCTAGCCCCACTGCGCGAGAGTGGCTACCGCTACCTCATGCAAGCCCTCGCCGCCCAGCACAACCTCGCCGAAGCGCTCCACGTGTATTCCCAGCTCAGCGAGTGCCTGAGCGACCAACTCGGCGCCTCACCCAGCCCCGTCACCCGCAAGCTCTACGAGCAACTCCTCGCCGAGACCTGAATCACAACCCAACAGGCCCAACATCCCGGCTCCGCGATTGCCAAAGGCTCTCTCCAAGTGCTTGGGGTCGCGCAGATCGGACGCGCATAGCGCCGCCACAACGGGCTCCGACCCGCGCCCTAGAGCAGCCTCGCTCGCTGCGCTCCGCTCGGCCGCAACCTAACGGCCGGCCGTGTACTCACTGGCTCGGTTGACGGGCCGGCCAAGCCGGCCCTGAGCCCTTCCATCCCGTCGGTGGACAGACCCGACTCCTCGCGGTGAACTCGTGGTGACGAAGCCGAAGGTCCACCACAAGGAGGCGGGCTATGTCCGAGTTCGAGGCTATCCATGCCGACCGCATCACGGGATCCCTGACCATGTACGACCGGCTCATCTTCAAGGGCCACCTGTCCCGGCTCTTCCCGGAGGGCTCCATCCGGGCCTACCTGTGGAGCCAGGGTGTCCTGGTCAAGGACTTCACCCCCTATGCCAAGGAGACGACCGCCCTGATCGCGGAGCACTGCCGGGCCCTGGCCACCGACGTTGGGGCTCCGGTCATCTACCTCGGCAAGGTCCGCTCCTGGGGCGGAGCCACCCAGCGCAAGGAGGACATGGCCAGGAAGATCGCCGAGCAGGACGGGGTCACGGAGGGCGTGGTGTGCCTCATCTCCGCCGTCGAGTCCTGCATCAGCGTCATGGTCCGCAAGCGCCACGAGACCCATCAGCTCGAGGTCTTCCGCCGCCAGCGGGCCTGCCTGCATCACTACCTGTATCTGATCGACCCGGAGTTCGGCTTCATGCACGTCCGGATCCAGGGCTGGATGCCCTACGAGATCCAGGTCTACATCAACGGCCGCGAGTGGCTGGCCCGTCAGCTCGACAAGGCCAAGGTGGGCTACCTCCGCCATGAGAACTCCCTCCAGCGCATCGACAACCTGGAGCGGGCCTCCGAGCTCTGCGAGACCTTCGCCCACCGGGCCTGGCCCAGGGTCCTCAACGCCTTCGCCCACATGGTCAACCCCCTGCTGGGGCGGATCACCCACGCTGGCTTCGGCGGTTACCGCTGGTGCGTGGACCAGGCCGAGATAGCCACCGACGTGATGTTCACCAGCCGGACCGAGCTGTTGCGGGTCTGGCCCGACATCCTCCGTCACGCCACCTTGAACCTGGGCTCGGATGACGTGCTGGGCTTCCTGGGCCGCAAGCTCTCCCCGAGCCTGGCGGCCGAGGTCTGCACCGACGCCAAGCGCCGCCCCGAGGGCTGGAGGGTCCGCCACCGGGTGGGGCGCAACTGGGTCAAGTGTTACGACAAGGGCTCGGTCCTGCGGGTCGAGACCGTCATCAACAAACCGAGCGAGTTCCGGGCCCCCCGGGTCTTCACCGATCCCAAGGGCCGGCGCGAGCTGCGGTGGTTACCGATGAGAAAGGGCGTGGCCGACTTCTGGAGGAACTTCCAGGTCGGCATCGCCGCCAACCGCCGCTACCTGGACGCCCTGGCTGCGGCACCCCTCAAAGGCGAAGGCGTCGCCGCTCTTGACGCCTTGTGCCGGCCCAGAACCAAGAACGGGCGGACCATCGCCCGCTTCAACCCCCTCACCCCGGCCGACCTGGCGCTGTTCCGGGCCGTGCTGGCCGGACAAAACAACATCAACGGCTTCCGGAACTCCGACATCACCAGACAGCTTTACCCTCGACCACCCGCAAACCTCGACGAAGCTCACCGGCGATGCGAGCGAGTGTCGCGACTGATCGTCAAGCTGCGCGGTCACGGCCTTGTTGCCAAGGTTCCGCGCGCTCGGCTCTATCGCGTCACGCCCTACGGCCAGCGCGTTCTCGCCGCTGCTGTTGCCATCCACGACGAAGGCTTCGCCGATCGATATCTTGCCGCCGCGTAGCAACTGATCTGCTCTTGTCTCTCGCGAGACGCAAATCTTGGGCGCTCAGAATCTATCGACGGCTTGGTGCTCGTCAATGCTGCACCGAACACCAGCCGGAACTGTCCCCGAACGCGCGGCGATCCAGCTCCGCCGCTCTGCCCGCCAAGTGCCGTTATCTCGAGGGCTCCCGAGGATGAGGCCTCTGAGCAGCAGCTCTGCCTTGTGGACATGTCATCGATGAGACCGTCAGTGCCGGACTCGATCCTCGCCGAGGCGACGAGCGAGCTGGTCCCGGAGCATGGCGT
>DASRBO010000004.1:0-2492 GCA_035653595.1 Acidimicrobiales bacterium
GGGGACGTCACCGGGGTCGTGTTCCACTCAGACAGGGGCTCGGAGTACAACGCCGGCGACTTCCGGGCGGCGTGCAGGACCGCCGGCATCACCCAGTCGATGGGCCGGGCCGCTCGGCCCTGGACAACGCACCGGCAGAGAGCTTCTTTTCCACCTTCGAGTTCGAGTGCTTGAGGAAGGGTCCGTTCAGGACCCAGCTCGAGGCCCGCCGGGCCGTCGCCGCGTTCATCGACCGCTACAACCGCGTGCGACGCCACAGCTCCATCGGCATGATCTCACCCATGCAGTTCGAAGCGGCATTGGCCACCAGCCACGCCGCATCCAACAAGGCGGCGTGAAATCGGCCCTCTACGTGAGCCCTGTCAGCCCCTCCGAACGCGTCCGGTGGCATCGGAGTGCCGGCTCATGGCAGGCTCCCTGTCCAACCACCAAGCCTCCACGGTTTGGGGGAAGCCCAGGAACGAATCGATCTGGCCGAGAGATGTCCGGTTGATGGTCATCTTGAGGCCCTCCGGCTCCTCGGGCCCAACCCAGAGCCGGGCTTCAATCTCCCGCAGGGCCGAAGCCAGTCGGTCCAGGTTCTCTGCCTGTTTGTCGGGGACGATATCGGCATCCCGGGTGCGGGCGATCGGAGCTCCGTGCAGCAAAGCCGCCCCGCCGCCGATGAGTATGTAGTCGACGCCGTGGCGATTGAGGCATTCGGCCATCGCGGCGATCTGTTCGTCGCTCATGGGAGTGGCGATCTCGGCACCGGCGCGGTTGGGTCTTCGGGCGGCACGCCGAGCCCGGGCCAGTTGGGCCAGCTCGGCGGCCGCGAGGCGGGCGTCGAGTCCTTGGTGGGACGCACAACGGTCCGAGGGCGGTTCCGCTGACTCGGGGCAGGCCCCCTCGGGAGTGGGGAAGCCGCAGGCTGGCTCGCTCACCTTCGGGAGGCGACCGCCTGCTCCTTAGCCCAGCGGCGCTGCTCCTCTCTCGGTCGGGTGGTCGCCCACTCGTCAGCCGCCCGGGACTGGGTATCGGGGGCCTCAAGGCGCATCCTGAGGTCGAACCCAGCCGCTTCCAATAGCCGTAGCAGCATGGGCATGGTCGGCTGTCGTCGCCCGTTCTCGTAAGCCGAGATCAGGGACTGAGCCACTCCTGCTCGAGTGGCGATCTGCTCCTGGGTCAGCCCGGACTTGGCCCGGGCCAGTCGGATCAGATCACCGGCGACACGGCTGTCAGGCATCAGGTCAGTATACACGATCGCGTATGGGAGGCTCAGACTGCTGCAGGTCGGCCGGAGGTCGAGCTCTGTTGTCGTTGTCGGTCTCAGGCCTTGAAGTGGTCGTCCCGAGCGCGGGACCGCCACTCGTCACTGCGGGAGGACACCAGACGCGCCCGCCGTCAGAATGAACCGGTGATCGAGTACTTCCTGCTCGGGACAATCCACCTGGACAACCCAGGCGCCGACCAGTTCAACCCGGTGGTAGATGATGTCCTCAGCGCCGGCCGCCAGGCCGAGCTGGAGGATCTGGCCGCCCTGCTGGTGGCCTGGCGACCTACCAAGGTGGCTGTCGAAGCCCTCCCCGGAGTCCTCGATGCTGCCTACGAGGCCTACCGGCGTGGCGAATGGACGTTGGGGAGAAGTGAGGCGGAACAGATCGGATTCCGAGTGGCTGCCAAACTCGGGCATTCGGTCATCTTCGGCGCCGACCACATGATGGACTTCGGTGTCCCCGAGCTCGAGGAGCTCATAGTCGGTGGGGGTCGTCCGGCCCTGTTGTGGGAGGAAGTGAAGGACTGGGGGGATACCAGCCTTGGCCTGGTCAGCGGCTGGCTTAGAGACATGAGCATCTCGGGCGTGCTGCGCCGGCTCAATGAACCCGTCAGCCTAGCGGACGCACGCCGGCCCTATCTGAGCTGGATCCTGCAGATGCGGTCGCCGACCAACGACGCCGGCCCACGGATGGTGGCCAATTGGTACGAACGGAACCCGCGTATCCTGGCCAATGTCTCGGACATCGCCGAGGACGGCGACAGGGTGCTCGTCATCTTCGGTCACGGTCACGTGGGTGTCCTGGACCAGCTCCTGAGAGGGCTTCCAGAAGTGCAGCTGGCCGACCCAACCGAGTTCCTAGCGCCCGCCTAGTGGAGGACGCAGGGTGTTGTCTCCCGGAGTTGCCGACCGCGGATGAGCACATATCACCGGCCTGGACAAGCCAGAGGTCCGGGTTTACGCACCTCGGCGGTGGCGGGGAGAGAGGAGGGAGGCAACCTCGATCGACGGCTTGGCGCTCGGCACTGGCCGCACTCATCATCAGCCTGGAGTGTCCCCGAACGCGCGGCGATCAGGCTCCGACGCCCTGTCGTCGAAGTGCCGTTATCTCGAGGGCTCCCGAGGATGAGGCCTCTGAGCAGCAGCTCTGCCTTGTGGACATGTCATCGATGAGACCGTCAGTGCCGGACTCGATCCTCGCCGAGGCGACGAGCGAGCTGGTCCCGGAGCATGGCGT
>DASRBO010000005.1:0-13672 GCA_035653595.1 Acidimicrobiales bacterium
CCTCAACCAGATTTCGGCGATCACCTTGTCGATTCCCCGCTGCCGGTTCGTAGTTGGGCTGAGCGACGCACCGGGCGGCGCTCACCAGGCGAAAGGAACCCGACGATGCCTCAGTACCTCGTGTCCGTATGGCACGACGCCGAATACGAGCCCGACTTCTCCACTCCGGACGCCCAGCGACAGGCCGCCCAGGTGTCGGCCTTCAACGAGGAGCTGCAGCAGTCGGGCTCCTGGGTGTTCGCCGCCGGTCTCCAGCCGGCTTCGTCCGCCACCGTCGTGCGGTCCACCGGAGGGGAGGTCTCGATGACCGACGGCCCCTACGCCGAGACCAAGGAGCAGATGGGCGGCTTCTGGATCGTCGAGGCCGCCGATCTCGACGCCGCCCTGCAACTGGCCGGCCGGGCCGCGGCCGCCTGCGAGCGACCGGTGGAGCTCCGACCCGTCCACGGATGACCGACGCTCTCGCCGATGTGTTCCGGCGCGAAGCAGGCCGGTGCACCGCCACCCTCATCCGCGTCCTCGGCGACATCGACCTCGCCGAGGACGCGGTGGCGGAAGCTTTCGCCGTCGCCGCCGAGCAGTGGCCCGTCAGGGGCATCCCTCCCAACCCCGGCGGCTGGATCACCACCACGGCCCGCAACCGGGCCCTCGACCGTCTCCGGCGGGAATCGACCCGCGGTGAGAGGCACCTGGCCGCCCACCGACTCCACATAGACACCATGGACCCCGATCACAAGCCCGAACTGGACCGGCTCGACGACTTCGTCGAGGTCGTAGGCGACGATCAGCTCCGGCTGATGTTCCTCTGTGCCCATCCGGCCCTGGCCCCCGACGCCCAGGTCGCCCTCATCCTGCGGCTCCTCGTCGGTCTGGCCACCGACGAGATCGCCCGGGCCTTCGTGGTGCCTGAGGCGACGATGGCGCAGCGGATCGTGCGGGCCAAGCGAAAGCTCCACGACAACCACGCCTCCTACCGCATCCCCGGGGCCGCCGAGCTCCCGGACCGGCTCGACACCGTCCTGGCGGCGATCTACCTGATCTACACCGAGGGCCACACCGCCACCGCGGGCCCGGCCCTGACCCGGACGGACCTGGCCAGCGAGGCGATCCGGATCGGCAGGACCCTGGTCGAGCTCATGCCGGACGAGCCGGAAGCCGTCGGCCTGCTGGCCCTGATGCTCCTGACCGAGTCCCGCCGTGGCGCTCGGACCACTGCCGACGGAGCGCTGGTGCGGTTGTCCGACCAGGACCGCACCCGTTGGGACCCGGCCCTGATCGAAGAGGGCCACCAGCTCGTGCGCGCCTGCCTGAAGCGGAACCGCCCCGGCCCGTTCCAGATCCAGGCGGCCATAGCCGCCGTCCACGCCGACGCGCCCGCTGAGGAGTCCACCGACTGGGCCCAGATCGTCGCCCTCTACGACCAGCTCTACGCCATGCGGCCCAATCCAGTCGTCGGCCTGAACCGCGCCGTGGCCGTCGCCGAGGCCCGTGGGCCGGAGCAGGGGCTGGCCGCCCTGGCGGACATCGACGGCCGGTCTCTCGAGAGGTACCAGCCCTTCCACGCGGCCCGCGCCGACCTGCTGGCCCGCGCCGGTCGCCACGACGAGGCGATGGCCGCCTACGGCCGGGCGATCGAGCTCAGCACCAACCCGGTCGAGGCCGACTTCCTGAGCAGGCGGAGGTCCGCGCTCGAAGCCCGGCGCTGACCTCGGGTGGCTCCGGCGCCGGATGGCGGCCCTCTCTCAGGTCGCCAACTTCTTGATCAGGGCCCGCAGCTTCGGCGTGGACCTGAGCGCCGCCCGCAGCCCCTCGAGGGTGTCCTCGCCGTCGATCATCATCGGGCTGCGCTGGAACCGCCCGTCGAGGCTGTAGTAACAGAACCGAATCCCCTGTCCCCCGTCCTCGTACTCGAGGAGTTGGACGGCGGGCTCGGTGTACTTGCCGGTGAAGGACGCCTCTTCGATGATCTGCCCCTTCCCCCAGTGGAACTCGAAGGGGCGGGGCACCGGACGGCCCTTGGCCGCTGCAGTCTTGGGCATGTCCCAATCTGACACTGGGCCACCGGGGCCTCGCCGGCCAGGGCGCACTGACCCCCGGGTCACCTGGGGTTGGTCCAGGCCTGCACGCGCCGGTCCGAGCTCTGCGGTCGCAGTGGACGGGGCGGGATTGGGGAACTCGAGGCGGAGACGGGACGGGGGATGGCGGTCGCGACGGCCTGGAAGGGAGCAACCGGACGGTCGACGCCCGGAGCACCTGGCCTGGGTTGACAGGCTGGTCACTTCGGTCCGGTCAGTCCGTGGTCAGTCCGGGGCATGACTGCACCCCCGTGCGGAATGTGTCTTTTGCCGTGCCACGCGGTGTGGTCAAGTGCTCTCAATGCGTGCGACACGAAGGTTTCGTGTCCGGCTGGGCACGGCACTGGCCCTGGCCGGACTGGCGGCAACTGCGGCGGTCGGGGGAGCGGCACCGGCCTCGGCCGGTCTCCTCGGCAACCTGACCTGCCCGTTGCTTGGCACCCTCAGCCAGGTGACCAGCGCCGGATGGGACAGCGGGGCCACAACCTCCCCCTCCACCCTGGCCCAGGTGGAGTCGGCGATCGGGGCCAGCTCCCTCTACTCCAAGGGCATCAACGGGGCCGGCATCGGCGTGGCCCTGATCGACTCCGGGGTGGTGCCGGTTCAGGGTCTCACCGGCACGGGCAAGGTCGTCAACGGCCCCGACCTGTCCTTCGAGTCCCAGCAGAGCTCGACCGCCTACCTGGACAGCTTCGGGCATGGCACCCACATGGCCGGCATCATCGCCGGCGACGACGGAGCCACCGGGACGTTCGAAGGCGTCGCCCCCGGCGCCCACCTCGTATCGGTGCGGGTCGCCAGCCACGACGGTGCCACCGATGTGTCCCAGGTGGTGGCGGCCATCGACTGGGTGGTTCAGCACCGCAACGACCCGGGGCTCAACATCCGGGTCCTCAATCTCTCCTACGGGACCGAGAGCCTGCAGGCCTACCAGGTCGACCCTCTGGCCTTCGCCGTCGAGAACGCCTGGAAGCACGGCATCGTCACCGTGGTGGCCGGCGGTAACGACGGCACCTCCCACGGGTCACTGCGCGACCCGGCCGTCGATCCCTACGTGTTGTCGGTCGGGGCGGCCAACCTCAACGAGTCAAGCCTCCTGCAGTGCGCGACCGTCGCCTCCTTCTCCAGTCGCAGCTCGTCCCGCCCGGTCGACGTCGTCGCACCGGGGGTCTCGATCGAGTCGCTGCGCGACCCGGGCTCCACCATCGACGTGAGCAACCCCAAGGCGGTGGTGAACAGCCGCTTCTTCCGGGGCAGCGGCACCTCCCAGGCCGCCGCCGTCACCTCTGGGGCCGCAGCCCTCCTGCTGCAGGCTCGGCCCAGCCTCACCCCTGACCAGGTCAAGGCCCTGCTCAAGTCGACCGCATCGCCTCTGGCCCTCCTCGACGGCAACGCCGAGGGCTCGGGGATGATCCAGGTCAACAGCGCCGCCGGCGCCCTGGTCCCGCTGGGAGCGACCCAGAGCTACCCGAACGCCACCGGCACCGGCTCCATGGAGCAGGCTCGGGGCGGGAGCCACGTCGCCTTCGACGGAGTCCAGCTGACCGGCGAGCAGGACATCATGGCCCACGCCTGGAGCGGCGCCACCTGGGCTCCGCTTTCGGCCTCGGCCAAGGCCTGGGACGGCGGTACCTGGAATGGCTCGGTGTGGACCGGCTCCAACTGGTCGGGCACCAGCTGGGCCGGCACCACCTGGCTGGGAGCGACCTGGACCGGGGCCACCTGGACCGGGGCCACCTGGACGGGAGCGACCTGGACCGGCGCCACCTGGACCGGGGCCACGTGGACGGGAGCAACGTGGACCGGGGCCACCTGGACCGGCGCCACCTGGACCGCAGGCACGTGGTGGTAGCGGGGGCTTGGTGAGCGCGCCGTCTTCTGCGGTGCGCCCGGCGGCCCGGTGGGCGGCCGGGGCACCACTGGTGGGCTTCGCCCTGGCCCTCCTCGCCGTCTCCGTGCTGGTTGCGACTGGGGCCCCGGTGGGCTGGACCCACGACCACCTGCCTGGCGTGAGCCTGGCGACGCTGCTGGTCGCCTTCGCCGTGGCCGAGGCGCTGCCCGTTCACTTCGAGATGAGGCGGGAGGCGATCTCGTTCTCCCTGAGCACGATCCCGCTGCTGGTCGGCCTCTTCGGCATGCAGGGGGCCAGCCTGCTGGTGGCCCGCCTGGTCGGAACGGCGCTGGTGCTGGTCGTCCTGAGGCGCCAGCGCCCCCTCAAGCTGCTGGTGAACCTGGCCTGCGTGGCCATCGAGACCGCCACCGCCTTGGCCCTGTTCCGGAGCTGGGTCGGTCTTTCCGCCATGCGGCAGGGGAGCGTGGCCAGCTGGCCGGCGGCCCTCATGGCAACCGCGGTCGCCTCGATCGTGTTCGCCCTGTGCCTGGCCGCCGCCATCAGCATCTATCAACGGCGCTGGGAGAGGAGCCTGCTCACCTCGATGGTAGGGATCCTCGCCGTCGCCGTCATCGAGACCTGCCTGGGGCTGGTGGCCGTCACCCTGCTGGTCGCCGAGCCCGTCGCCCTGGCGCCTCTGGCCGTGGTGACGGCGCTGGTCCTGGCTTCGTTCCGCACCCACAGGTCCTTCCGCCAGAAGCACGCCGATCTCGAGGCCCTCTACGACTTCGCCGGGGTGATGGGCGCGGCGCTGCGATCGGGAGAGGTGACCAAGACGCTCCTCGGCCACGCCGCCGAGCTGATGCACGCCGAGGCGGCCTGGCTGGTCCTGGTCGACGGGGAGGACGGCCTCATCGAAGTCAGCCGGACGCCCGAGGGCGACGTGCAGGTGGCTCCGGCCGGCCCGGTGGCGAGCGGGCTCCACGGGCGGGCCCAGTCGAGCGACGGGCCCTACGTCGCCGGCCGCCATGGCGGTGGCGGAGGGGACATGCTCGCCTGCACGCTGCGGGGCTCGGGAGAGCCCATCGGGACCCTGATCGTGTCCGACCGCAGCGGCGAGGTCCGCCGCTTCGGGTCGGCGGACCTGCGCCGCATGGCGGCCCTGGCCGGTCACGCCACGGTGGCCATCGAGCACAGCGACCTGGTCCGCCAGCTGCGCCTCCAGGCCGCCGCCAGCGAGCACCAGTCCCTCCACGATGCGCTCACCGGCCTGCCCAACCGCCTGCTGTTCTCCCGCCAGCTTGAGGCGGTGCTCGGCGCCGGCCAGGCGGCCGCCGTGCTGCTGGTCGACCTCGACCGGTTCAAGGAGGTCAACGACGCCCTCGGCCACCACAACGGCGACCTCCTGCTCGGCCAGGTCGGCCTGCGCCTCGAAGGGGCGCTGCGGGAGACCGATCTCATCGCCCGCCTCGGCGGCGACGAGTTCGCCGTGCTGCTGCCTGGGGTGCGGTCCCAGGCGTCGGCGGTGCACGTGGCCCGGGCGATGATCGAGCTGTTGGAGCAGCCCTTCATGCTGGGCGACATGCCGATCGGCATCGGCGCGAGCATCGGTGTGGCGTTGGCCCCCGAGCACGGGACCGATGCCGGTGTCCTCGTACAGCGGGCCGATGTGGCCATGTACACGGCCAAGGCCGATCAGACCGGGGTCGAGGTGTACTGCGCCGAGCGCGACAGCTACAGCGCCACCCGCCTGAGCCTGGTGAGCGAGCTGCGCCAGGCCATCCACGACCGCCAGCTCGAGGTGTACCTGCAACCGATGGTGGATCTCGAGGACGGCGGCCTCCTGGGTCTCGAGGCCCTGTGCCGTTGGCACCACCCCGAGCGGGGACCGGTCTCACCGGACGAGTTCATCGCCCTGGCCGAGCGGACCGGGCTCATCTTCCCCCTGACCGAGCTGATGCTCGACGAGTCGCTGCGCCACTGCCGGCAGTGGCTGGACAGCGGATGGCAGCTGCGCCTGTCGGTCAACCTGTCGGCTCGCAGCCTGCTGCAGCCCGACCTCGCCGCAATGGTCGCCTCGCTCCTGGCCCGGCACCGGGTGCCTGCGGCCAACCTGTGCCTCGAGGTCACGGAAAGCTCGATCATGTCCGACCTCCGCCGCACGACGGCGGCACTGGAGGCTCTGCGCGCCCAGGGCATCACCATCGCCATAGACGACTTCGGCACCGGGCACTCCTCGCTCGCCCGCCTCAAGAACCTGCCGGTCGGCGAGATCAAGATCGACCGGTCGTTCGTCATGTCGATGCTCACCGATGCCAACGACGAGGCCATCGTGCGCACCGTGGTGGATCTGGCCCGCAACCTGCGCATCCCGGTGGTGGCCGAGGGCGTCGAGAGCCCGGCCATGGCCGAGCGGCTCCGGCGCATGGGCTGCGGGAGTGCCCAGGGCTATCTCTTCGGGCGCCCACTGCCGGCCGAGCGGCTGGCGGCGTGGCTTGGCGCCCACCCCGGTCTGGCCAACGGTCCGGTCATCTCGCCGCCCGCCGAGTTGGAGCGCGAGCTGCGAGTCGTGAGCTAGCGCTACCCCCGGCCCGACGGGTGCGGATGCCTTAAGAGGGGATGGGGGAGGGGCGGAGGCCGTCGAGGATGACGGGCAGCACCCGGTCGACCTGCTCGGTGGTGATGGTCGCACTGGTGCAGATGGGCGAGATCAGCTGCATGAGGTCGTCGGCGGCCAGGTTCGACCGGGCCGCGCCGGCGGCCTGGGCCCGCGTCAGCACCCGCTCGGCGGCCTGGTGGATGCGCTCCCGGCTGGCGGACTTCATGTCCGGCTGCTTCTCGAACGCCTCGTGCAGCTCGGCCAGGAAGACCCTCTTGGTGCGGGCGTAGGCGACGAAGGCCCGTAGCCAGGCCTCCAGGGCGTCCCAGGGCTCCAGGTCGGCCAGCCCCTGCTCAGGCGCCGCCACCAGCATGTCCACGTCCTCCCGCCAGAGGGCCTCGACCAGGTCGATCCGCTTGGGGAAGTGGCGGTAGAGGGTGCCCACTCCGACCCCGGCCTGCTTGGCCACCGCCTCCATCGAGGCGCTGGAGCCCTGGTCGGCGAAGACCTTGCGGGCGGCCTCCACCAGCCGCTCGTAGTTGCGTCGGGCGTCGGCGCGCATCTGGTTCCAACCTCCCCGCCGGACTATCCGGCCGGAAACTCCTTGCTAAACGGAGGCACCCTCCGTATAGTAACCGGAGGAAGCTTCCGCTTAGTGACCAAGATACCAGCGGAAAGGTCGGAGTCAATGATCCAGATGCTCGCCCAGCCCCTGCGGCGGCTGGCGCCGGCGGGGTGGGGGAGGGGGTCGCCGTCGGTGGCCCTCGCCGCCATCCTCACGGCCCAGTTGATGGTCGTGCTCGACGCCACCATCGTCAACGTCGCCCTGCCCCACATCCAGCACAGCCTCCACTTCTCCGGCTCCTCGCTGTCCTGGGTGCTCAACGCCTACGTCCTCACCTTCGGCGGTCTGCTCCTGCTCGGGGCCCGTTCCGGCGACCTGCTCGGCCGTCGCCGGGTCTTCCTGGCCGGAATAGCCCTGTTCGCCGCCAGCTCGCTGGCCGGCGGCCTCGCCACCGCCGGCTGGATGCTGCTGGCGGCCCGGGCCCTGCAGGGCGTCGGCGGGGCGCTCGCCGCCCCCGCCGCCCTGGCCCTGTTGACCACCCTCTTCCCGGAGGGGGCCGGCCGGGTGCGGGCCATCGGCCTGTTCACGACCGTGTCGGCCGCCGGGGGTGCCATCGGGCTGGTGACCGGGGGCCTGCTCACCGAGTGGGCTTCGTGGCGGTGGGTCATGTTCGTCAACGTGCCCATCGGCCTCGCCGTCCTCGTGGTCGCCTCGGCGGTCCTGGGCGAGACGGCCCGGCGCCCGGGCCACTTCGATCTCGCCGGCGCCGTGACCTCGACGGCGGGGATGACGGCGGTCGTGCTCGGCCTCATCGAGGCGGGGACCTCGGGCTGGTCGGCGCCGCCCACCCTGGTCGCCCTGGGCGTCGGGGCGGTGCTGATGGCAGCCTTCGTCCGCATCGAGCAGACGGTGGCGGAGCCCATCCTGCCCCTGCGGCTGCTCGCCAGCCGGGTCCGTACCGGGGCCAACGTGGCCCGCGGCCTCGGCTACGCCGGCATGTACGGGATGGTCTTCTTCCTCACCCAGTTCCTGCAGGAGGTGCAGGGCCGCTCCGCCCTCGTCACCGGGGTCTCGTTCCTGCCCACGCCGACGACGGTGTTCCTGTCCTCCCAGCTGACCAGCCGGGTGCTGATCCGCCGCCTGCCGGAGAAGGCCGTCATGCTGATCGGCTCGGCCCTGCTGGCCGCCGGCCTGTTGGACATGACCCGTCTGCAGGTCGACACCTCCTACATGCGGATCCTCCCCGGCCTGATCCTGCTCGGCGCCGGCATGGGCACATCGTTCGTGAGCCTGACCACCGCCGGGCTGACCGACGTCGCCCCGTCCGACGCCGGGGCGGCCTCCGGCCTCATCAACGTGATGCAGCAGCTGGGGGCGGCGCTCGGCCTGGCCGTGCTGGTGACGGCCTTCGACAGCCTGGCCGGGCCCGGCGGTTCGGCCGGACTGGCCTCGGCGGTGGGCAGCGCCCGGGCCAGCCTGGTCCACTCCATGGACGAGACCTTCGGGGTGGGGGCGCTGTTCGCCGTGGCGGCCTTCGTCCTGGTCGCCGTGGCCGTGCGCCGGCCGGCGGGGCGGGACGCGATGACCGTCGAGCAGCCGGCCGCCCAAGCCGTGGAACTGGACTTCGAGGCCGCCTGACTCGCGGCCTGGCGCCGCCAGGATTCACAAGGGCGTAGCAAGTCCGAAAAAACCGAGCAACATCTGCCCACCATCCTGCTCAATCCGGGCGATAGCGGACCGGTGCCCCGGGGCACCGGTCCGTCGAACCGAGCGGAGGGAGCGGCCGACGTCCATCGACGAGCAGGAGCCAGAGGCGGTGGTCCTCGTCCCGTGGGGCGGCGACGACGACGGGCCTCCGCCGCCGGCGCCGGCCCGGCGGGCCCGGCTCTTCCTCGTCCAGCCGGGGGCGTCGCTGCCCCGGCTGAGCGGGTGCCTCGACGACTGGGTGCGCCTGCCCGCCGCCGAGGACGAGGTGGAGGCCCGCTCCGCTGCCCTGCAGGCCAGGCTGGCGCTCCACGAGCGGGGGAGGGAGAGGCCGCGGATGGACGAGCTCGGCGTCCTCTACGTGGGCTCCCGCTGGGTGGACCTCCCGCCGATCGAGGCCCGGCTGTGCCGGGTGCTGGTGGCGAACCTGGGCCACCCCGTTCCGACCCCGGCCCTGCTCGAGGCCGGCTGGGGACCGGGCGGCGGCACGAGCTCGAGCATCCGCATCCAGGTGCTGCGGCTGCGGCGCCGGCTGGCGCCGGTGGGCCTGGCGATCCATGCCCTTCCCCGCCGGGGCTATCTGTTGGATTGGGCCGATCCGGCCCCGGTGGGGGCGACCTGAGCGCGAATGGCGAGCGGTAGTCTCAATCCGGTGCCCGCCGCCGATCAGCCGACGCCCCCCACCTTCCTGGGCCGCATCCGGCAGGCCATGCTCAAGGATCCGCCCGCCAGTCAGGGCGCCAACCCGCCCCGCTCGCGCTCTGCTGACGAGATCGAGGGCGAGGCGCGCAGGGCCGACGACCGCGAGCGGCTGATCGGCCTATTCGGCGCCCCGCTCGCCGCCGTGGTCAGCTTCCTGGTGATCGGCAACCAGCTGGCCAACGACCCGCCGGCGCCCACCAGGGCCGGCCAGCACAACAAGCTGCACGTGAGCCCGGCCGTCTACCACGACCTCCTGATCGTGCTGTTGGGGCTGTCGGTGGTGCTGTTGGTGGCGGCCATGATGCGCCGGCGCCTGTACATGGGCATCGCCGCCGCCCTTTTCGGCCTGGCCCTGTTCAACCTCCACTACTGGGGCTTCGGCATCCCTTACCTGCTGGGCGGATCGTGGCTGATCGTGCGGTCCTACCGGCTGCAGAGGGAGCTGAGCGAGGCCGGCGGGGGCAAGGGGAGGACCGGCTCGGGCCCCGGGCGGAACCAGAAGATCAGGACGGGGCAGCCGTCCGCCAACAAGAGGTATACCCCCCGGCGGAACGGCTCCGGCCGCTGAGGGCCAGCGCCGCCAGGGCCATCAGGGCGGCCAGCAACAGCGACGGCACGACGAACACGCTCCACGAGCTGTGCTCCGACGCCACGTCGCCCGCGCTGACCAGGAGGGTCGGGTCCTCAGGCGTGGTGATGACCCTCACCCGGTCACCGACCCCGTGGGGGGCCGAACCGGGCAGACCGGCGCGGTAGGACCGCCCGGCGAGGGAGAAGCTGCCGGTGCAGGTGTAGCCGACCAGGTTGCTGCCGCTGCCCCCCATCAGCCCGCGACAGCCAGTGACGGTCGCCTCCACGGCGACACCGTCCTGGCGCAGCCGGGTGGCGGCATCGTTGTGGCGGACCCCGGCCCAGAACAGCAGCCCGGTCGTCATCGCCAGGCCGGCCATGACGAGACCCAGCGCCGCTCGCCGTATGTGGGCGGCGTCGACCTCCACGCCGGCTCCCCGCAGGGTGCCGACGGGCGCATCGGTCGGGGTTTCCTCGGCGATGGGCGGATGGTACCGGGGCCGGGGGCGCCCGAACCGGCCCGGAGGTCCCGGCGCCGGCGACTTCACAAGTCGGAAACATTTGTGTGACTCAGCAGCAACACAGGGCCTGCAATCTGTGGCCGCCTGGCGGTGGGCCGCCCGGCGTTGCCGTACTCCGGAGAGGAGAACCCAGCTGTGCATGTCCTGCTAGGTGCAGCGGTCCAGGTCCCGTACGCGAGCTGGCTGAACACGGGCGACAACACGTGGCAGATAGTCGCTGCCACCTTCGTCGGTCTGATGAGCCTGCCTGGCCTGGCCGTGCTCTACGCCTCGATCGTCCAGAAGAAGTGGGCGGTCAACGTCCTGGCGATGATGTTCGCCGGCTTCTCGATCGTCCTGATCGCCTGGGTGCTGTGGACCTACAAGATGGGCTTCGGGGCCACGTCCATAGGCCACGGGGTCAAAGACGGGGTGCAGACCCAGCTGAACGGGGTCGGATGGGTCAAGCACTTCTTCGACAACCTGGTCGGCCGGCCTGGTCAGATCACCAATGCCACCAGCGAGCAGGGACAGGCGGTGTCGGCGGCCAACACGGCCATCCCCTTCCACTTCCCGACGACGACCCTGGCCTACTTCCAGTTTGTGTTCGCCGCCATCACCCCGCTGCTGTTCATGGGCAGCGTGCTCGGCCGGATCAAGTTCAGCGCCTGGTGCCTCCTGGTGCTGGGATGGTCCACCTTCGTGTACGGCATCGACGCCTTCCTCCTGTGGGGTGGCGGGTACTTCGCCCAGGAAGGCGCTCTCGACTTCTCCGGTGGGTACGTGATCCACATGTCCGCCGGAGTCTCGGGTTTCGTGGCCGCCTGGGTCCTCGGTCCCCGGCTCCTGCGGGACCGACAAACGGCAATTCCCAACAACCTGGTCATGGCGGCGGTCGGCGCCGGCATCCTGTGGCTGGGCTGGAACGGCTTCAACGGCGGCGATCCGTACTACGCCGGGGCCGACGCCGCCGCCGCCGTGGTGAACACCAACCTCGCCACCGCTGTCGGAGTGGTGGTCTGGATGGCGCTGGACGCCTGGGGGACCAAGGCCAAGAAGCCCACCTTCCTCGGTGGGGTGAACGGCATGATCTGCGGCCTGGTCGGCATCACCCCGTCAGCGGGGTGGGTCAACGGCTGGGGCGCCATGCTGGTCGGCCTGATCAGCACCACGGTGGTCTGGTTGGCGTGGAACTACCTGTCCAAGGTGCGTCCGTTCTCGAGAGTCGACGACGCCCTCGGGGTCATCTACACCCACGGCATAGCCGGGTTCCTGGGTGGTCTCATGCTCGGCCTGTTCGGGGATCCCAACATGATCGAGTACGGCTGCGGCAAGCTCGACGCCGCCGGCCAGGTGGTAAACACGACCAGTGCCGCCTACATGGCCACGACCAAGTCCTGCACCCCGTTCTCGGTCAGCGGGCTCATGTACACCGGTTCCTTCCACCAGCTCTGGGAGCAGTTCCGGGCGG
Organism: Acidimicrobiales bacterium; assembly: GCA_035653595.1. Lineage (GTDB taxonomy): Bacteria > Actinomycetota > Acidimicrobiia > Acidimicrobiales > JAJPHE01 > DASRBO01. Next base: position 12,018 of record DASRBO010000005.1, read on the forward strand.
CGGTCTGGGTGATCCTGTGGTCGGCGGTGGTGACCTTCATCCTGATGCAGGTGATCCGGCTCGTCCTGCGTGGCCTCCGCTACCGCGACGACGTGCTGGAGGTCGGCGACCTCGCCATCCACGACGAGGAGGCCTTCCCGGAGGCGCCCCTGGCCGAGCGGACCGGCGGTGGCGGCCCGGGCGCTGGCAGCGCCTTCGAGCTGGCCGGTATCGGGGCCCGGAGCTCGCCCCCGCCGGAGTGAGGGCGGTCGCGATGGACACCGAGCCGGTAATGACGAGTCATCGACGGTAGGAGAGGGAGCGCAGCAGCGTGAAGCTGATCGTGGCAGTGATCAAGCCGTTCAAGCTGGCCGACGTGAAGGAGTCCCTGATCAAGCTGGGCGTTCAGGGCATGACCCTCTCCGAGGCCCAGGGCTTCGGGCGGCAGCGGGGCCACACCGAGGTCTACCGGGGCGCCGAGTACACAGTCGACTTCCTGCCCAAGCTACGGGTCGAGGTGCTGGTCGAGGACGACCGGGCGCCCGACGTGGTGGAGGCCATAGTCGCCAACGCCGCCACCGGCAAGATCGGCGACGGCAAGGTGTGGATCGTGCCGGTGGAGAACGTGGTGCGGGTTCGCACCGGCGAGCGGGGGAGCGACGCCATTTAGTAAGCCGTGGGGCCGTGGAGACGATCGAGCTACAGATCGACACGTCGGGCCGTCAGGTCGTCGACCTGACGGCGCCGGCGGCGGACTTCTGCCGGGGCCGGGCCGACGGTCTGCTCAGCGTGTTCGTCCCTCACGCCACCGCCGGTGTCGCCCTGATGGAGACCGGGTCAGGGTCCGAGGCCGATCTGGTCGCCGCTCTCGAGCGGATCCTGCCGAGGGACGAGCGCTACCGCCACCGCCACGGCTCGCCCGGCCACGGCGCCGACCATGTTCTCCCTGCGCTGGTGGGACCGTCGGTGACGGTCCCGGTCCAGGCCGGCCAGATGCTGCTGGGCACGTGGCAGAGCATCGTCCTCGTCGACCTGAACTCGGACAACCCGCGGCGGCGGGTGCGACTGAGCTTCGTCGCCGGCTGAGAGGTCAGTGGCCCTTGACCAGGTAGCCGACATGGACGCCGAGCACGACGTAGCCGGCGGCCAGGGCGCCCTTGAGCACGTTCGAGCGCGAGATGAGCACCGAAATGGTCTTCGGCTGGCTCAGCTTGGCCGTTTCGGCGATCAGGGCGGTCAGCTCGTAGGCACAGACGCCCGCCATGAGACCCTTGAGAATGTTGTCGCGCAATTCGGGCGTACTCCTCATTCGGTCGGAGCGGGGGCTCGGCGCCTGCCGCCGCCGTCGCTGCTGGCGCGACGACGGAGCCGGATCCTAGGGGCTCGGCCATATCCCTCGGCAAGCGCTCCCCGGTTCATTAGCCCCGGTGCGCCCGCCGGCCACGATGTCGTCGTTCTATGACGGAGGCCCCGGAGGCGGCGTCAGGTCGTAGCGGGCGATGATGTCAGGCAGCCAGTCGGCTTCCCCGAAGACCAGCCCGTAGCGATCGGCGATTCCGGCAATCTTGTCGAAGTCGGGTGCGCCGGCTTCGATCAGATCGGCCAGCTCCCAGAAGAAGCCCTCGAAGCCGGCCGGGCTGATCACCTCGATCATCCGGGCCGGAGCCTTGCCGGCG
>DASRBO010000006.1:0-5357 GCA_035653595.1 Acidimicrobiales bacterium
TCCGACCCCAGGACCGGGCACGACCATCTGCTTCAGCCGCTCGGTCGGGAGTCGGGGCCAATGTGTCTTCGTGGAATACCACAATGGCGTCGACGCCCGAATGGGGCCGCCGGTCCGATGGGCCGTGGGCCGGGTAACCCACGAGCCGCCGGGCACCTGTCGCCTCTCCCCCACTACGCGCTAAGTGCCGCTCGGCGTCTCCGTCCTACTCGTCGTTGAACTCCTATCCCCGGCAAGTGCGATTATGCGCGGAGACCGCCGGTCCCGCCGAGTCCGCTACCGGCTAGGGGTGTTTGGTGGTTGGCACAACAGCTACGCCGGTTCGGGTTTGCTGGGCGTAGTCGACCAAGTCAGCAGCACGGTCCAGCAGTTCGCATTCTTCGGCGGTGGCGGCAACCTCACGGAGGTGGACGATCTCCTGAGTAAGGGCCTCTGCCTCGCTGTTCGACAGCCAGCGCTGGTCTCCCTTGGCCCCGAGAACCGGACACTGCTGGTCAACCAACTCGACCGGGAGGAAGACCCACTCCTGTGCCTCGGCGCTTATGACGGTCACGTGGCCTGCCTTTGGCCACCTGTCAGCCGCCTCCGAAGCATTGGGCATCCGCCAGAATGCCGGAAGAGCCGGAGACCGGTGGTCGTCCGGGCGTCCGGGATCGGCACTTCGCGCCCTGTGGACCACCTGAACGGACGCTCATGCTGGGACGTACAGTCCTCCCGTGGCTGCTGGGATGACCGAGGGTGATATGGCGGCGCCCGCTGGAGGCATCCTTGCGACGGAAGTCCGCCGGGTTGGCGGATGGCGGGCGCTTCGCAGTCGAATCGCCATGCTCATCCTCGCCTACGGGGGCGGCTACTCCGGGGTGCCCGAACGCCTGGTCATCGTCCGCAAGTCCGATGGCACCGAGGTGGCTGAGGACGGGATCTACAACTCCTACGCCGCGACTGGTCGGAAGGCGGAACTCGATAAGGAGTTATCGGTCAAGCCGTTGGCCGAGTTCCTCCATGATCACGAGATCCCAAGGCTGAGGCTCACGGCGATGGAGTCGCCCGCTGGGCGGCACCCACGTCGACCGAGATAGCCGCACTCGATCGGCACCTCGGAGCGTCAGCTCAGGGCTCGAAGCCGCAGGCCCCTCACCGCCTCGAAGTGGCGAGTGTTCCTCGTGGCCAAGCTCAGGCGGCGCTCCACCGCCGTCGCTGCTATCAGCGCGTCGGCCATTGGGATCCCGACCTCGCGACGGATTCGCCCGGCTCGCTCAGCAATGGACCTATCAACCTCTACCTCACGAAACGGACCGAGGAGGCGGGTCACGGCGTCGCTGGCAGACGTCCCGGCGAACAGCTCGGCTCGGGTGATCACCGAGTAGTGGACCCGGTGGCGACCGGGCTCGAGCGGGGCATGGCCGCGGATGTGATCGATGAAGACATCGGTGTCGACCAGGACGTCAGCCACGGTCCCATTCGCGCCGATCGAGCGCCTGGGCCTCGGGATCGGCACCGAAGGTTGCCTGAAGCGCCCCGGCCGCGTCGGTGTCAGCCGGCAGGTACTTCTCCAGCGCCCGGCGTACAACCTCAGCCATGGTCACTCCCTCTGCTTTTGCCATCTCGTCGATCCGCTGCCGCTGGTCTTCGCTGAGATAGATCTGCGTGGGCGTGCTCGGCATACAGCACTACTATACAGCACTGACCTGGCGTAACAGCCACGCTAAATGCCGGCTCGCGGGCGCCCCGGGCAGCCCATCTGCCCCGAAGGAGGCGCCCATAATCCCGGCCATTCAGATAACGACCGACTCGGCCGCCCGTCAATGGCCGGCGCCACGGAGACCGCTGGCGGAGCCCGATCAGCGTAGAGGGGTGTCGTGACCACACCGGACAAGCCTTGGGGGAGGCCAAGGGAGTCCGATCGAGTCCTGGTCGCCCGCTCGGTGCGCTTGGTGCGCCACGCGGTGTGCTGGGGAACGGGCCCCAATCCCTCCAAAGATCATCCCCAAAATCACCCCAACCCAGGTGAGAGCCCATTTTGTCCTGAAGGCGACCGGAGGCGACCTGTCCCGCCGGCGTCACCGACTCTCTTTGGACCGGCCACGGATCAAGACACCGGGTACGCCGCCGTCGGGGCGGGGAGATGGCGCAGGGTCACCACCACCGATGCTCGCTCCCGGCGCGCGAGGTAATGGCATACCCCGGGGGGCCGGCGCCTCTCGGGAACCGAGAGTGCAACTGTGTGAGGGCCAAATAGCGCTGTTTCGACCACCGATTGGGGTGTTTCTGGGGACGCTCCGGGGTGGACGGTGTGCCACCTGGAGTGAGCGCGTGCCCGTTGGGGATCGATTGGGTACCTCTCGGTCAACAATCCCCAGCGTGGCGACGCAGCTGGCCTTGAGCCCCGCCGATCTCCTCCGGCTCCGGTCGGCGAGCCGGCTGCAGCTCATGGAGCGAGCATGACCCCCTCGGCCGACCGGCTCGCCCACGGCGTCGTTGTCTCGGTGCCGCCCGGTCTCCCGGTCCTGTCCTTGGGTGCGGCCCGGGCGCTGCTCCGACTCTTGCGCCAGGTCGAGGACCAGCCTCAAAGTGGCGATCCATCCGACCGTCACTCCTCGCCCGTAGCCCCATCGTCATGACGGCATTCGCGTTCTACGGTCGGGTCAGCACCGAGGACCAGCAGGACCCAGCCGCCAGTCGGGGCTGGCAGCTGAGCCGGGCCCGTGCTCTCGTCGAACCGACGGGCGGGGCGATCGTGGCCGAGTTCTTCGATGTCGGCCAGTCTCGTTCCCTTCCGTGGCCTCGCCGGCCCGAGGCATCCCGATTGCTGGCGGCCGTCGAGAGTCGCTCGCGGGGCTTCGACGCCGTGGTCATCGGAGAGCCGGCCCGTGCCTTCTACGGCAACCAGTTCGGGCTCACCTTCCCGGTCCTCGTCCACTACGGGGTGGAGCTGTGGGTACCCGAGATCGGAGGCCGGATCGACCCGGGCTCGGACGCCCACGACATGGTGATGAGCCTCTACGGCGGAATGAGCAAGGGCGAGCGCAACCGGATCGAGATTCCGGTCCGCTCAGCGATGGCCGACCAGGCGGCCCGTGAGGGCCGGTTCCTCGGCGGCCGCCCACCCTACGGTTACCTCCTCGTCGACGCCGGTACCCACCCCAACCCGGGCAAGGCGGCCGACGGCAAACGCCTGCACCGCCTGGCTCTGGACCCCGTAGCCGCTCCGGTCGTCGTTCGCATCTTCGACGAGTACGTGCATGGCGGTCTCGGCCTCTACGCCATCGCCGAGGGCCTCACCCGCGACGGCATCCCCTCCCCCAGTGGCCATGACCCCGAGCGCAATCGCCACCGCGCCGCCAGCAGGGGCGCCTGGGGCAAGACCGCTGTTCGTTCCATCCTCGCCAACCCGAGATACACCGGCCGGCAGGTCTGGAACCGGCAGCGCCGGGACGAGGTCCTCGTCGACGTCCACGACGTCGCCCTCGGGCATGAGTCCGTTATGCGCTGGAACCCCGAGGCCGACTGGGTCTGGTCGGCGGACCAGACCCATGAGGCGATCATCGATCCGGAGACCTTCGAAGCGGCCCGGCGCATCCGCGCCGCCGGCGCTCACCGACCGACCGAGGCCAAGCGGAGGACAACGGGCCGGCGCTACGTCCTCTCCGGACTGGTGTCCTGCGGCCTCTGCGGCCGGCGCATGCAGGGCCAACCGAACCACGGCGGAACGTACTACCGGTGCCGCTTCCCCTCCGAGTACGCCCTAGCCGCCCAGCTGGACCATCCCCGGACCGTCTATGTCCAGGAGGGGCCGATCGTCACCGCCCTAGACGGATGACTCGCTCGCCTGTTCGACGCCGAGCACATTGACGCCACCTGCGCGGTCCTGGCCGGAGCCGGCGAGGTCGATGAGGCTGGCGCCGCCCGGCGCGACGCCGCCCGGCGCCAGCTGGCCGAGTGTGAGGCTCGCCTGGCCAAGTACCGGTCCGCCCTCGAGGCCGGCGCCGAGCCTGCCGTGGTCGCCGGCTGGACCCGAGAAGTCGAAGGACAACGCCTGGCCGCCCAGCGCACCCTGGCCGAGGCGGCCCATGTGGCTCTCACCCACGAGGAAGTCAAGACCCTGGCCGGTGACGCCCTCCGGGTCGTAGCCAGGCTCGCTACGGCCGACCCCACGATCAAGACGGAGCTCTACCGGTCCCTTGGAGTGCGGGCGACCTACCTACCCGAGTCCAACGAGGTGGATTTGGTGGCTCGGCCGGCCGCGTGTGCGACAGATCGTGTCGGAGGGGGGACTGCCGTCGTGAGTACACCGACATGGGAGCTTCGCTGGGCGGCCTGAGGGTTCGTCAGCTCAGGAGGACACGACCCCTCAGGCAGCGGCCACCTCGATCTGAATTCCGAGCTCGTCCGTCGCGGTTCTCAAGAGGCGCCCGACGTTCTGCTCCTCACCGACCCAGAGAACACGGCCATTACGACGGCTCGCCGCCAGCGTCTCGGCCGTGAGCCAGCCGGTGTTGCTGAAGCGGGCGGCCAGGGTGGCGGCCTCGTCGAGGAGCGGACGCGGATCAAGGACCTGGAACACCTCCGGATGCGGGAAGCGGACCGCCAGCCGACCGGTCTCGCTCAGCCGCGCAAGCAGTCGGGACAGGTGGCCGCCCTCGCCGCCGTGAAGTGCTTGCAGCAGCCGCCAATGCCTGCTCGTCGGCAGGGCCAAGTCCTCGTCCAGGAGATCGTCGGGCACCGTTCCCAGAAGGGCACGCACCGCCAGGTATTCGTCGACGACGATCAACCGTGCTCAGGATCAGCGTCGCCTGAGAAGAGCGGGTCGCTATCCGAGACGGCGTCGAGGGCCGCCTGGAACTCCTCCTTGAGGTCTCCGTCCGTGAGGCGGCGGAGCAGCTCCCGGTCCTTGGTCGTCAGCCGAGGGTCGCCGGCACGTCGCCGTCGTCGGCGCTCCTCGGCCAGCTCCTCGCCGATGCTCACCCCCTCATTATCGCCCGTCCCGGTCGATGAATGGCGCAGGTTTGGAGTTCCCTCCTGAGCACAACGGGAAGTTGGCGCATCATATATTGACACGCTCGGGCGCCAACCCCTGAGCCGGGCCCTGGATGTCCCCACCTCCCATGCGAGCGAGGGCGCCCCGGACCGGCACTTATCTCGAGTGGGGTTCTGCGCGTCTTCCATGTAGTGCACGAGGCCTTGTTGGATTCGTCGAGGACGCGTTCTCTGAGGTGGCGCGCGCATCGCACTTGACGTAGTCGTTTGGCGAGCGCATCATCAGCACGAACACACGTTCGATGTCGGTGTGGAGGTCGACAACGATGCAGGTGCAGCGCGTGATGATGCCGGTGACCGGTCTGGTGTCGTGGACGGTG
>DASRBO010000007.1:0-12365 GCA_035653595.1 Acidimicrobiales bacterium
CCTGCCGGATCGCCGACCACCGTTCAGGCGGTCCCGCGCCGCCCGGCGGACCAGGATCGGCAGGTACTGCGTGATCGGCGGGGTCCCGAACTGGTCGGACACCTCCCGCACGCAGCGGCGGATGTCAGTCCGGGCCACCCCGGGCAGCTCCGCCGCCAGCTCGGCCGTCACCCGCTCGAGGTCCTCCCGGAGGAGGTCCTGCCTCAAGAGGTCTTCGCTCAACAAGTCCTCCGACACGCTCCAAAGGATCGCTCACCCAGGCCTTAACGGAGGGTGAACAGGCGGTGAATATTGGGTGACCGGGAAGGGGCGCCCGCTGGCGGGAAGCGCCCGTCCCCGCTCTCAGGACTCGGCCGGGCGGGAGGTGTCGAAGAAGGCGCCGGTCACCATGTAGGAGGTCCGCTCGCCGGCGTTGACGGCGTGGTCGGCGATGCGCTCGTAGTACCGCCCGACCAGAGCGAGCTGCACCGCCTGGTGCACGGCGTCACCGTCACCCGGAGGTGCCGACAGGACGGCCCGGAACAGCTCCTTCTGGAGGTCGTCCATGACGTCGTCCATGTCCGACAGGGCCGCCGCCTTGGCCGGATCGCGGTCGTTGAACGCGCCCATGGCCAGGCGCAGCTGCTCCACGGCCTGCTCCCGCATGCGGTGGATGAGGCCGCGGTAGCGGGCGTCGAGGTGCTGGGGATAGAGCCGGCGGGCCGCCTTGCTGACGTTGACCATGTTGTCCCCGATGCGCTCCAGCTCGTGGATCACCCGCAGGACGCTCACCAGGGTGCGCAGATCGACGGCCATCGGCTGCTGGCGGGCCATGAGGAGGTAGGTCCGGGCCTCGATGTCGTGGGCCAGGTCGTCGATTCGGCGGTCCTCAGCGATGACCCTCTCGATGGCGGTCAGGTCGCCGGCCAGGAAGGCCTCGGTGCCGGCCTGGATCGCCTCCACGGCCAGGCCCCCCATGCGGGCGACGTCGTCGGTGACCTCCTTGAGCTCCTCGTGGAAGGCCTTGCGGGTTTCGGTCAACCGTCCTCCCCCCGGGCCAGCTCGTAGCGGTAGCCGACGCCTCTGATGGTCGTGATGCGGGTGGGTCGGGTGGGGTCGTTCTCCACCTTGCTGCGCAGCCGGCGGATGTGGACGTCGAGGGTCTTGGTGTCCCCCACGTAGTCCGAGCCCCACACCTCGTCGAGGAGGCGGTCGCGGGTGAGCACCCGGCCGGCGTTGTTCATCAGCTGCTCGAGGAGCTCGAACTCCTTGCGGGGAAGGGTCACCACCTCGCCCCTCACCGTCACCTCACGCCTGGCGGCGTCGAGGCGCACGTCGCCGACCTCGACGAGCTCGGACTCGAGGGCCTGCACCCCGGTGGGGGCCCGGCGCATCACCGCCCTCATCCGCGCCACCAGCTCCCTCAGGCGGTAGGGCTTGGTGACGTAGTCGTCCGCCCCCACCTCGAGGCCGACCACGGTGTCGACCTCGGAGTCCTTGGCGGTGAGGATTATCACCGGGGTGTTGGAGGACTTGCGGATGTGCCGGCACACGTCGATGCCCGACATGCCAGGCAGCATCAGGTCCAGCAGCACCAGGTCGGGCCGCACGACGTCGAAGAGGTTGACCGCCTCGATGCCGTCGCGGGCGACCCGCAGCTCGAAGCCCTCGCGGGGAAGGCCGACGGTCAGCGCCTCCACGAAGGACTCCTCGTCCTCCACCACCAGCACCGTCGGCCTACGGGTTGCCATCGATCAACGCACCGGTAAACGGAAGGTGAACGACGAACCTTCGCCCTCGCGCGACTCCACCGTCACCTCTCCTCCGTGTCTTTCGGCCACGTGGCGCACTATGGCCAGTCCGAGGCCCGTCCCGCCAGTATGGCGGCCGCGGCCGCGGTCCACCCGGTAGAAACGCTCGAAGATCCGGGCCAGATCGCGGGCGGGAATGCCGATCCCCTCGTCGGTGACCCGCACGACCACCTGGTCCTCGTCGCGGGCAACCACGACCGTCACCCTGCCCCCGTCGTGGGAGTACTTGATGGCGTTGTCCACCAGGTTGGAGATGGCGCTGAGCAGCTGCTCGCGGCTCCCCTTGACCGGGGCGGCGGCCGCCGCCAGCTCGACGGCCACCCCCCGCCGCTCGGCCATGGCCGAAAGGCGGGCGACGACGTCCTCGGCCACGGTGGCGAGATCGAGGTCCTCCTGCTGCAGCGGACCCTCGCCCTCCACCCGGCTCAGGTCGAGGATGTCCTCCAGCAGGCTGCGGGCCCGCTCGGCCTCGTCCACGATGCGGGCGGCCAGGCGGGTGACGGTCGCCGGATCGCGCTCGTGCTCGAGGGTTTCGGCCAGCAGCCCCAGCGCCCCGATCGGGGTACGCAGCTCGTGGCTGGCGTTGACGGTGAAGTCCCGCCTCATCTCGGCCAGGCGGCGGCGCTCGGAGACGTCCTCGACGAAGGTGACCACCGAGCCGGAGGGCATCGGCTGGGCGGAGACGGCGAAGCTGTGGGCCGGCGGGCCGTGGAACTCGATCTCGCGACTCTGGGCCGCCCCGGCCCGGCGGGCATCCTCGGCCACCTCCCCGACCGCCTTGCGCACCAGCAGGTTGATGCTGGTGTCGGTGGTGGGACCGACCACGGCGGGGTTCTCCAGCAGCAGACCGCCGTCGCCGTCGATCACCAGGATGCCCACAGGAACCTGGTTGAGAGCCTCCCGCAGGGCCTCCCCCACCCGGAGGGAGTCGGCCAGCTGGCGGCGAGCCTGGGCTGCCTCCCGCTCGCTCTCGTCCAACCGGGTACGCAGGCGTGACCTCATGGGGGTGAGGTCATGGTACCGGCGGCCGTCGCCGGCGCTGCCCGGCGGTCGGTCGCGGGCGTTCAACTCTCGAGGTCGAGGGCCACCACCGATGCGATGTCGTCGGACGCTTCGGCGGGGAACCAGATGGTCGCCTCTCCCAGCGGGTCGGGGTTGAAGTGGTCGATGAGAGCGGTACGGGTGCGGAACCTCAGCTCCTGACCGGTGCCGAGCACTACGGCCCGCGTGAGCCGCTTCACCGGTATGCCCCTAACCGTCACCGACTCGTACGGCCGGGCCAGGAGGTGCAGGTAGATCCGGCGGTCGCGCCGGGTGCTGGGCCCGTAGTGCTGCCAGGGCTCGAGGCCGGGGCGGACCCCGAACACGGCCTCACCGTGGCGCTCGACCCACGAGCCCACCGCCTCCAGCCGCTCCACCTGCTCCTCCGGCAGCGAGCCGTCGCCCTTCGGGCTGACGTTGAGCAGGAGGTTGCCGCCGCGCGCCGTCGTCTCGCACAGGGTGTGCACCAGCTGGCGCGGGCTCTTGTAGCGGTCGTCGGCCGGGTTGTAGCCCCAGCTCTCGTTCATGGTCATGCAGACCTCCCACCGGCCGGTGGGGGGCTTGGCCGGCATGAACTGCTCGGGCGTCTCGTAGTCGCCGGCACCGGTGAGGCGGTCGTTGACGATCACGTCCGGTTGCAGGTCGCGGATGAGCTGACGGATCTCTTCCGTGCGCCACTGGTCGATGTGGCGCTCCCACTGGCCGTCGAACCAGAGCAGGTCGATGGGGCCGTAGTTGGTGAGCAACTCGCGCAGCTGACCGAGCATGAACTGGCGGTAGGACTCGAAGCGCTCGTCGCCCGGGTAGGGCGGGCTCATCCCGAACCGGTACGGCTTGTCGGCCTCGGTGAAGGCGGGGTAGTCGGGATGGGACCAGTCCGACAGCGAGTAGTACAGCCCCACCCGGATGCCCTCGTTGCGCATGGCCTCGACGAACTGGGCCACGATGTCGCGTCCGTAGGGCGACGCCTTCACCACCGAGAACTCCGACAGGGCGGTGTCGAACATGGAGTAGCCCGAGTGGTGCTTGCTGGTCAGGACGGCGTAGCGGGCGCCGGCCCGCTTGGCCAGGCCGGCCAGGGCGGCGGCGTCCCAGTGGACCGGGTCGAAGGTGGCGGCCGAGGAGTGGTACTGCTCGACACTCACCGACTGGCCCAGCTCGAGGGCGAAGACGCCTCCGACCATGGGCCAGGACACCTCCAGACCCTGCTGGCTGGCGTGGTCCCAGTGGACGAAGATGCCCAGGCCGGCGCCGTCGAACCAACTCGTCTCGCCCATTTGCGCGCCCCCTCCCGGAAGGCTGCCGGGCGGTGCGACCCGAGGCCCCGGACCGGTTCGGGGGGCAATGTAGCCAGGCCGCAGGCGCCGGCGCCTGCCCGAAGCTGGGAGCCCGGGCGCTGACCCCGAGCCCGGGTCAGGACCCCGAGGGGCCCCCGGACGGACGGGCGCTCAGCGGCGGCGGGAGCGGCCCCGGTGGCGGTGGCTGCCGGGCGTCAGCAGCGAGCCCATCGTCTCGAGGGCGTGCCAGATGGTCTCCTCGGCGGCCTTGATCTCCCGCCCGGCGTGCTCGGCCACGCTGCTGACCAGCTCCTCGGCCCGCTTCTTCGGCGCATCTAAAGGCATCGGCCTGCCTCCCCCATAGTCTCCGCCCGCCAGGTTGCTACTGCTTCTACTTCGGGCCCAGGCCTTCCTGCCTTGAGAAAGCAGGGCTGAGGTCCTGATTCCCCCTAGGGCGAGCACCCAACCGGAATTTGTTGGCAGATGCCCTGCCGGCCCTCGGGCGGCCCTCGGTCAGGACGCACGGGCGCAGGGCGGGGCGGCCTGGCGGCCGGCCGGGGGCGGGCAGGATCCCCGGCGGCCGGCCGGGCCGGGTCAGGCGCTCGGGGGGGTGTCCGCCGGGGCGGCGGCCGGGCGGGTGGTGAAGGAGAGCGACCACCCCTCCGAGCTCTCGCCGTCGACGACCAGGCGCCAGGTGTAGCGGGTTCCGGGGGCCAGGGGCAGGGGACCCACGCCCACGGCCAGAGGCAGGTCGATGGGGCTGCCCGGGGCGATGCCTGGCGGGCGACCCACCTGGAAGTCCCCCCTGACCTCGATGGGCTGGGGCCCCTCCGGCCCAGGCACGACCACCGCATGGCCGTCCGCATCCTCGAGGTAGAGCTCCCAGTGGTGGCCCCGGTCGGCCTCGTTCCAATCGACCTCGAGCTTCATGGCAATGGCCGACGGGGTGGGATCAGGCCCGGTGAGGCTCCACCCCCCGCCCAGGATGTAGAGCTTGCCCTCGGCCACCTGGGCGCTGTCGCACAGCAGCATCGTCACCCGCACCGGAGCAACCTACCCAGACTCCGGCCCCGACCTGAAGCCGGGCCCCCCGGCCCGCCGGCGCCGACCGGACCCGCCCCTGTGAGTGGAACGCCGAAGCGGCCGGGCTCAGGCCGAGCGGGCGACCTGGCGCCAGTCGGCCAGTCGCCGGCGGATCACCCGACGGGTGCGCTCGGCGACGCCGCCCCAGACCCCGAGCTTCTCGCCGTTGGCAACCGACCAGGCCAGGCATTCGATCTGCACCGGGCAGCGGTTGCAGACCAGGGTGGCCCGGGCGGTGGTCTGGCCGCGCTCGGGGAAGAAGATCTCCGGATCGACTCCAGTGCAGGCCGCCTGGTCGCGCCAGGCCGTGTCCTCGCCTCGACGGGCCAGACAGGCGGCTACCTCGTGGGCGAGGGCCTCGATCCGTCGCTCTCTCATCAACAGTCGTTCGGACATGTCTTCTCCTAGACGCGGGCCATGTTGGCGAAGCGGGCGTAGTGCTCGAGGAAGGCCAGACGGGCGACACCCGTGGGGCCGTTCCGGTGCTTGCTGACGATGATTTCGGCCGTGCCCCGGTCAGCCGACTCCGGGTTGTAGATCTCGTCGCGGTAGATGAACATCACGACGTCCGAGTCCTGCTCGATGCTGTTCTCCGCCACGATCCCGTTGGCGATGAAGTTGTGGGTCCCTTCGACGGTCGCGTCGTAGACGGGCTCGTCGCCGAGCTCCTCGATCCCGACGACGCGGTCCCAGGAGACGTCGGACCGGGCGAGCCGCTCGAGCCCGTCGTCGGCCAGCGCCTCGGCCAGCTCCGCCAGCTGCACCCGAGTGGGCTCGGGTGCGAACGCCGACCCGCCGGAGCGCAGGCCGCCCACCAGCCTCGGGGCCAGGACCCGCTGAGGAGTACCGGACCGATCGAGGCAGGACCGCACCCGGGCCCAGATCTCCCGAGGAAAGGTGTCGGGGTCGGGCCGCCCGGCGCCCACGGTGTCCAGGAGGGCAGCGGCGCCAGGGCCCGTCGACCCGGGACCGTGGACACTGACGCCGCGCAGGAAGGCGCTCTGCAGCGCCGCCCCGCGGATGTCGAGCCTGTACCAGGTCCCCTGGCGGGACGCGACGGGCCTCAGGCGACTGGTGATGTCCACCCGGAGGAGCAGCCTCTGCAGGTCGTCGGCCAGCCGGCGGCTCGACGTCGAGTAGCAGAGGCGCACCCTGCGCCGCTGCGGGTCGATGCGCGTGCCGGCGTCGGTGGCCCAGAGATGGCGGAGGAAGAGCCTCACCTGGTCACCGGGGAGCGAGAACACGGGCCGGGGGATGAACTTCTGGTCACCACGGAGGCCGGCCAGCCCCAGGGTCCCGAGCCACTCCTGGATCGGATGGCGTCCTCCGTGGCCCCCTCGATCCACCACCGCCAGGTGCAGCTGCGTCCGGCCCATTTCGCTGACCCGGCGCGAGGTGATCCCGAAGTGGCCGGCCGAACATTCGACGGCCCGGAGGTTCTCCTCGTCGGCGCTCTCGTAGTGGACCGGCTGGCCCGGGGCGAAGCAGCCGCCTCCCAGCAGGTGGGCCAACATGACGACCTCGGCCTCGGGCCAGCGGCTGGTCCCCGCCGGCTCCGGCAGCCGTCGGGGAGTGGCGATGCGCGAGCCAGGGGCCAGCTCGTCGAGCCGCCGCCAGCCGTCGATGGTCAGGAACGGATGGTTGGCGCTGGCCTTCACCCGGTGCCCGGACGCCAGGCGGAGCTCGTAGACCCGCTTGATCCCGCTCGGGAAGACGTGGGTCATCACGCCCCGGCTCATCTTCAGGTCCTCGTCGAGGGTCCAGACGGGGATGTTCCTCTCGCCAGTCAGCAGCAGCTCTCCCATCGACACCTCAGCACCGGTGTCCGCCCGCAGTACGCGGGTGTCGGCCGTCATGCAGCCCGACTCGCGGAGGTCGGCGAGGATCGGGCGCTTGTCCGAGCGGTTCTCGAGGTTTCGTGACAGCTGGGACAGCGCCACCACCGGAACGTGCAGCTCGCGGGCGAGAATCTTGAGCCCGCGGCTGATCTCCGACACCTCCACCTGGCGGTTCTCCGCCGAGGTCCGCCCCGACATCAGCTGCAGGTAGTCCACGATCACCAGGCCCAGGTCCTCGCGGCTCTTGAGCCGGCGAGCCTTGGCCCTGATGTCCATGATCGTGAGATTGGGGTTGTCGTCGATGAAGATCGGGGCGTCGCCCAGGCGGCCGATGGCGTGGCTGATCTTCGACCAGTCGGCGTCCTGCAGGCGGCCGTTGCGCATGCGGGTGGCGTCGACGCGGGCGTCGGCACACAGCAGCCTCTGGGTGATCTCGAGGTGGCTCATCTCGAGGGAGAAGAACAGCACCGGTATGCGGGCCTCGACGGCGGCGTGGGCGGCCATCCCCAGCGCGAATGCGGTCTTGCCTGCACTGGGCCTCGCCCCCACCACCACCAGGCTGGAAGGCTGCAGTCCGGACAGCTGCTCGTCGAGGTCGTGGTAGCCGGTGGGAACGCCGGTGATCGACTCGCCCCGGTCGTAGAGGGCCTGCAGGCGGTCGAGGCTCTCGTCCAGCAGGTCGCGGATCTGGCGCAGGGTGTCGGCCACCCGGTGCTGGCCGATCTCGAAGATCATCGACTCGGCCCGGTCCACCGCCGCCTGCACGTCGTCGGGGACGTCGTAGCCCAGCTCGGCGATCTCGCCGGCGGCTCCGATCAGGCGGCGCAGCACGGAGTGGTCGCTGACGATCTCCGCGTAGCGGGCGGCACTGGACGTCGCCGGCGTGGACGCCTGCAGGCTGATCAGGATGGCGGGACCGCCGACGGCCTCGAGCAGGCTGGCCCGGCGCAGCTCGTCGGCGACGGTTACCGGGTCGACCGGCTCGCCGTGGCCGTAGAGGCTGAGGATGGCCTCGAAGACGTGCCCGTGGGCCGGCTTGTAGAAGTCGTCGGCCTTGCAGATCTCCGAGGCGCTGGCGATGGCGTCGCGGGACAGCAGCATGGCCCCGAGGAGGGACTCCTCGGCGGACAGGTCATGCGGAGGGATCCTCGGGCCACTGGGGCGGGATCGCCGCCGAGCGTCATCGAGCGACTGCACCACGGGGTCCAATCGTCGACAGATCCCCTGTGGGACGCCAGAGGAAAGCCCAAGAAATACGGGGGATTTCGCGCTGTGCCGGCGGGGATATCGACCCGCTTCCCGTGGATATCCGGGCCCAGGGTGGGGACAGCCGGTGGAAAACC
Organism: Acidimicrobiales bacterium; assembly: GCA_035653595.1. GTDB lineage: Bacteria > Actinomycetota > Acidimicrobiia > Acidimicrobiales > JAJPHE01 > DASRBO01. Next base: position 8,373 of record DASRBO010000007.1, read on the forward strand.
CCGCGGACCTTCTGACCCGAACGCATGTTCCCATGCTAAGTCCGGATTGTGACAGCCGGTCCGGCGTTCTCCGAGCCCGCGGGGCGGCACCTCCATCGGGTCCGTGACCGCCTCGGTGAGCTCCGACGACCCCCTCAAAACGCCACGGAGGCGCCCGAGGGCGCCTCCGTCAGCAACGTCGGGAACCGGAGGGACTACTGCGGCACCACCTCGACGGTGATGCGGAACTGGACCTCAGGGTGCAGGCTGACCGGCACCTCGTGGGTCCCCACCGACTTGATGGGGTCGTCGAGGTGCAGGCGGCGCCGGTCCAGCTCGGTTGAGGCTTGGACGCTCACCGCCTCCACGATGTCCTGGGCCGTCACCGACCCGAACAGCCGGCCCTCGGTGCCGGCCTTGGCCGTCACCATGATCACCAGCGGGACCAGCTTGCGGGCGATCACCTCGGCCGCCTCGCGATCCTTGGCGTCCTTGAGATCCCTCGAGCGGCGCATGGCCTCGGCCTGGGCGACCACGCCGTCGCTGGCCTTGAAGGCCCGGCCCTTGGGGATGAGGAAGTTGCGGGCATAGCCGTCGGCGACATCGACGATGTCGCCCTTCTTGCCGACCTCGGCCACGTCGGCGCGCAGGACCACCTTCATTCGGTGTCCTCGTCGCCGGCGTCGCCGCCCTCGTCGACGGGCTCCTGCTCCTCGTCTACCTCACCCTCGGGCGGGGCGGTGACGACCGCCGCCTCCTCGTCCCGCCGGCGGCCCCCACCGCGCCGGCCACCGGCCCGCTCGGTGACGGTGCGCTGGGTGTACGGCAGCAGCGCCAGCTCTCGTGCGGTCTTGATGGCGACCGCCACATCCCGCTGGTGCTGGGCGCAGTTGCCCGACACCCGCCGGGCGCGGATCTTGCCGCGGTCGCTCATGAACCGGCGCAGGAGGTTTACGTCCTTGTAGTCGACCCAGTCCATGTGGTCCTTGCAGAAGACGCAGACCTTCTTCTTGGTCTTGCGGCCTACGTCGCGCGGCGCCCGCTTGCCCCGGTCCCGATCGTTGCTCCTCGCCATGGCCTAGAAGGGCTCCTCGTCGCTGTCGTAGTCGCCCCCGCCCACCGGCGCCGGGGCTCTTCCCCCGCCGTCGGGACCCCGCCGCTCGTTCTTGGTGACGCTGGCGGTCGCCCACCGCAGGCTGGGCCCGATCTCGTCGGCGATCACCTCGATCTTGCTGCGCTTCTCGCCCTCGGGCGTCTCCCACGAGCGCTGCTCGAGGCGGCCGGTGACGATGACCCGGGACCCGCGGGTCAGGCTCTCGCTGGCGTTCTCCGCCTGCTCCCGCCAGCACACCACGTCGAAGAAAGAGGTGGCCTCCTCCCACTCCTGGGTCTGGCGGTTCTGCCAGCGGCGGTTGACCGCCAGCCCGAAGGTGGCATTGGCCTGACCGCTGGGGGTGAACCGCAGCTCCGGGTCACGGGTGATGTTGCCAACCAGGGTGACGCTGTTTCCGTTTGCCATTCGCTCTCTCGCTCCGTTCGTTCCTATGCGCCCGCCTCGACCGCCGATTCCGGGGCGGCGACAGGGCGCGCCCTGCCTGCCGCCTTGTCCGGGATCCGGACGACCTTGTGGCGGATGACCTCGTCTGCCAGTGAGAGGACACGGTCGAGCTCGGCCACGGTCGCCGGTTCGGCTGTCAGCTCCATGAGGGTGTAGTAACCCTCCTGGCGGTGGTGCAGCTCGTAGGCGAACCGCCGCCGCCCCCACCGCTCGACCCGGCCGGGGTTGCCCCCCTGGCTGCGAACGGTTTCGGCGGCACGGTCGAGGACCGCCCGTATGGCGTCCTCCTCGAGGCCGGCGTCAAAGATGATCACGACCTCATAGGGCCGCATCGGCAAACCTCCCTGTGGACCCGTCGGCCGGCGAGCGGGGCCCCGAGATGGGGCAGGGCAAATGGAACCGGGCCATGGTAGCCGACGGGTGTCGGGCCCCCATCTGGTCCGGTTCCGGTCATGGCCGCAGTGTGCCTCAGGCCTGCGACAGTCCCGTTGATAGCGCACCGCCCGAGAAACCGGCGATGACGGGAGGGGGCCCGGCTGCCAGGCCGGCCCCTCGGTCGCCCCCGCCGCCCGGCGCCGCTATCGGGGGATGGTGGCGCCCGGCAGGGGGGTGTTCGACAGCACCGGGCGCGGCACGGTGTTGGCCCCCTCGACCAGGAAGCCCAGCACCCCTACCGCCAGCAGGGCCCAGACCAGGCCCCGCAGACGGCGCAGGCCCCGGTCGGTGGCCAGCCGGTTGAACGCCTCCTCGGCGCGGGGTCCGACCCAGACCGGGGGCTGCACCCAGCCGCTCACGCCGTGGCGGCCGCCTTGCCGTAGAGGGCGAGGGTCTCGCCGGCGGCGTGGTAGCTCTCGACCTCGGCGGGGAACCGGCCGGTCCTCACGTCGTCGGCGTAGGCCGCCACCGCCGCCACGGCGTCGGCCTTCAACGAGGCGTACCGCCGGACGAACTTGGGCGTGACCCGGTCCTCGATCCCGAGCAGGTCGTGCATGACCAGGACCTGGCCGTCGCAGTGGGGCCCGGCCCCGATCCCGATGGTGGGGATCGGCACCGCCTCGGTGATGCGGGCGGCGACCACGTCGGGCACGCCTTCGAGCACGAGGGAGAAACAGCCCGCTTCGGCCAGGGCCACGGCGTCCTCCACCAGGGCCTCGGCGGCGTCGAGCTCCCGTCCCTGGACCTTGTAGCCGCCCATGGCGTGGACCGACTGGGGGGTGAGCCCGATGTGGCCCATGACCGGCACCTCGGCGTCCACGATGGCCTCCACCACCGGCACCCGCTTGCGGCCGCCCTCCAGCTTTACCGCCTGGGCCCCGGCCCTCACCAGGGTGGCGGCGTTGGCGGCCGCCTCGGCCGTCCCGAGGTGGTAGCTCATCCACGGGAGGTCACCCACGACGAGGGCCCGGGGCTTGGCCCGGGCCACCGCCCCCACATGGTGGGCCATGTCGGCCACCGTCACCTGGAGGGTGTCCTCGTATCCGAGGACCACCATGGCGACCGAGTCGCCCACCAGGATCAGGTCCACCCCGGCTTCGTCGGCGATGCGCGCTCCGGGGGCGTCGTAGGCGGTGATCATCACCAGGGGCTCGTGGCCGGCCGCCCGCTTGCGGGCCCGGACCGCGGGCGCAGTGACCTGCTTGCCCATGAGGTCGGAACCTCCTTCTCCGTCCAGCGCCCTCGTGGCTGCCGGCGGTGCCCCGATTGTACCGGCGCCAGCGGCGCCGCTCCCAGGCGGGGCCCCGCCCTCCCGGCGCCGGCTTTGGGTCACCAGGGCGGAGCCGGCTCCCGAGGGAGGTCGGACCGGGGCCGGTAGTGTCGGACCGTGGAGCGGGTGTGCGAGAACTGCGCCGGCGAGGACGACGAGCTGGTGGTGGTCCACCGCCTGTACGTGGTGCCGGAGGACTGGGACACCCCGGGCTCGACCACCAAGGTCGCCACCACCGAGCTGTGGTGCTTCTCCTGCCGCTCGATGTACCCCCACGAGGTGGTCGACTAGTACCGGACCGCGGCTGCTCCCCGGCTGGGTCAGGGCCGGCGGACCACCGTGGTCGACGTTGAGGACGTGGTCGTCGTGGAGGACGTGGAGCTGGGCGAGGAGCCCTCCGTGGTCGAGGTGGTCGACGACGAGCTGGTGGTGGTGGACCCGCCCGACGAGGTGGTGGTGGTCGTCGAGGCCCCGCTGCCCGGGGGCAGGCTGGAGGTGGTGGTCGGGGCGCCGGAGCTCGATCCGCCGGCCGGGCTGTAGTCGGCGCCGACCCCACTCAGCAGCCGGCCGGGGAAGCTGTAGAGCGGCGGGAAGGTGCCTGAGTCGGTCGAGCCCAGGGCGGCGGACATGTACCGGGCCCAGATCGTCGCCGGCAGCGTGCCCCCGCTGATCTTCTGGCCCCGCACGTCGAGCATCGACCTCGACTCCGCCCCCGGATAGCCCATCCACACCGCCGTGGTCAGGGTCGGCG
>DASRBO010000008.1:0-8215 GCA_035653595.1 Acidimicrobiales bacterium
GGCCACGGCGGCAGACCACATCCGGACCGTCACCGGGCTGGCGCGGGCCGAGCGGGACCTCAGTGAGGCGGGCGACGCCCTGGCCCGCTCCATCCCCGGCGCCGACCGGGCCTACTCCGACGCCCTCGAGCGCTGGACCCGTCTGGGCGGAGCCGACGCCGAGGCCCGCATGGCGTCGGTCATGAGGGAGCTCGGCATAGGGGCTGACCTGGCCGGGCAGTCCCTCGACGCCCTGTCCGGCGGTCAGCTGGCCAGGGTGGCCCTGGCGGCGGTGGTGCTGGCCCGCTTCGACGTGCTGCTGCTGGACGAGCCCACCAACGACCTCGACTTCGACGGGCTGGAGCGCCTCGAGGAGGTGGTCCGGGCACGGCGGGGGGCGCTGGTGGTGGTGTCCCACGACCGGGCCTTCCTCGACGGGGTCGTGACCGACGTGCTCGAGCTGGAGGAGCACAAGCGCACCGCCGCCCTCTACGGGGGCGGCTGGGCCGGGTTCCTCGACGAGCGCCGGAACCGCCAGCGCCTGGCCGCCGAGGCCTATGCCACCTTCACCTCCCGTCGCCAGGGGCTGGCCGACCGGGCCAGGCGGGAGCGGGAGTGGGCGACCACCGGTGTCCGCCGGTTGAAGAAGGCCTCCAGCGACAACGACAAGAAGCAGCGCGACTTCAAGCTCAACCGCACCGAGCGCCTGGCCGCCCGGGCCAGGCGGACCGAGCGGGCCGTGGAGCGCCTCGAGGCGGTCGACAAGCCGTGGGAGGGTTGGCAGCTGCGCTTCAGCATCGAGGAGGCCGAGCGGGCCGGGGCGGTGGTGGCCGCCCTCGAGGCGGCGGAGGTCGAACGGGGCTCGTTCCGGTTGGGCCCGCTCGACCTGGAGATCGCCTGGGGCGAGCGGGTGGCGGTGGCCGGCCCCAACGGGTCGGGCAAGACCACCCTGCTCGATGTCCTACTGGGCCGGCTCGAGCCCTCCACGGGCTCGGCCTGGCTGGGCCCGAGCGTTGTCGTGGGCGAGCTCGGGCAGCGCCGCACCGGCCTGGCGGATAGCTCCGACCTCCTGTCGGCGTTCATGGCCCGGACCGGGCTCACCATCTCGGAGGCCCGCTCCCTGCTGGCCAAGTTCGGGCTGGGCCCGGCGCATGTCAGCCGGGGCTGGTCCAGCCTCTCGCCCGGCGAGCGCACCCGGGCCGAGCTGGCCGTGTTCCAGGCCCAGGGCGTGAACTTCCTCGTCCTCGACGAGCCGACCAACCACCTCGACCTGCCTGCCATCGAGCAGCTGGAGGTGGCCCTCGACTCCTACTCAGGCACCCTGCTGGTGGTGACCCACGACCGCTGGCTCCTCGACGCCCTCCACCTGACCCGGACCGTCAGGCTCGGCTGAGTCGCTGCGGTAGCGCCGGTAGGCGGGCAGGCCCAGGCCCAGGCCGACCAGCCCGGCCAGGCAGGCCAGGCCGCCGGAGACGACCGACACGGTCGCCCCCGCCAGCGAGGCGACCAGGCCGGACTCGAGGTCGCCGAGGCGCGGTCCCCCGGTCACCACGGCGGTGTGCACCGCCGAAAGGCGACCCCGCAGGTGGTCGGGCACCGACAGCTGGAGGATGGTGTTGCGGAACACGGCCGACACCACGTCGGCCGCCCCGGCTACGGCGAGGCTGACCATCGCCAGCGGCAGCCAGGGCGACAGCCCGAAGCCCACCACCGCCAGCCCCCAGGCCCCCACCGCCGCCATGACCGCCCGCCCCTGACGGCGCACTCCGGGCACCCAGCCGGTCAGGACGACCGCCAGCAGGGCGCCGATCCCCGGCGCGGAGTAGAGGGCCCCGACCGTGCCTGCTCCCCCGTGGAACCGGGCCAGCCCGATAGCAGGGAAGAGCGCCCGCGGCATCCCGAACACCATGGCGTCCATGTCCACGAGGAAGTTGGCCTGCAGAACCGGCCGGCCCCGGAGGAAGCGCAGCCCTTCCACCACCGCCCGCAGGCCTGCGGTGGCGCGCTCGCCGGGCTGGTCCACCCGCCGCAGGCCGATCACCGCCGCCAGAGCGGCGAGGAAGCTGCCGACGTCGATCCAGTACACCCCGGCCAGGCCGAGGGACCCGATGAGGACCCCGGCCACGGCCGGACCCGCCACCAGCCCGACCTGCACGAGCAGCTGCCACAGGGCGTAGGCCGAGGGGTAGGCGGAGCGGGGCACCAGGTTGGCGATGAGGGCGCTGCGGGTGGGTGAGTCCACTCCGGACACGCCGGCACTGGCCGCGCTGAGCAGGTAGATGGGCCACAGGGCAGGGTGGCCGGCGCCGGCGTTCAGGGCCAGCCCGGCGCTGGCGGCGGCCATCACCACCTGGGTGACGATCAGCAGGCGCCGGCGCTCGAAGGCGTCAGCGAGGGTCCCGCCGAACAGGGACCCGGCCAGCAGGGGCGCCAGCTGAACCAGGCTCACCAAGCCGACCTGCAGGGACGAGTGGGTGAGCCGGTAGACCTGGTAAGGGACCGCCACCGCCGTCAGCTGGCTGCCCACGAAGCTGACCACCTGACCGCTCCACAGCAGGCGGAATTGCGGGTAGCGCCGCAACGGCGACAGGTCGACCAGGACCCTCCCGAGCGGGCTCACCGTCGTCCGGACCGGTCGGTCAGCGGGTCACCACGGCAGCCACCGCCTGACGCCGCCGGGGGCGGGCAGGGCCAGGGCCAGCTCCCGGTCCACCCGGGCGCTCACCCGCCGCTCGATGACGAAGGCCAGAACCGGGAGCAGGCCGGCGGCCACCATGGCCACCAGCTGAAGCAGGGTGAAGCGGGCCCGGCGGGCGAGGTCGTAGGCGGCGATGAGGTACACGATGTAGAGCACCCCGTGCAGCGGGCCGACCACGGACACGACGAGGTCGGAATGGGCCCAGGCCTGCAGCGGCACCCCCACCCCCACCAGCACCAGCAGCAGGGTCCCGACCGTGTAGGCCATCACCCGGTAGCGCAGCAGCGCCCCGTGGACGCCGTTCAACCCCGCCGCCAGGTCTTGCGTTGACCACTGGCCGCCAGCCGGGTGAGGTACTCGTTGTAGGCGGCCATCTCCGGGTCACCTTCGTCCGTCCACGCCGGGCCGGCCCCGACCGGCGGGCGGGGTGCGGCCTCGGCTCCGCCCTGGCGGAGCCGGAGGCGCAGGCCCTTGGAACCCACCGTTTCCGGATCGTCGTGGACGAAGTTCCACCAGGCGATGGCGCCGAGGATGGCGAGCACGGGCCACTCCACCGAGTACAGGTAGCTGAGGGCGTTCCCGTCCAGGGCGCGAGTCGCCTGCCACCAGCCGGCCACCAGGCAACCGGGCGCCCACACGGCCAGGGCGGCATGGCCGGCGACGGCCCTTCCCGACAGCCACCGGCGCCGGAGATCCGGCGCCCCGACGGGCCCGGCTAGGGCGTCGGAAGGGACCGGGGAGCGGTCTGCGGGGGCCCCGGGGGGCCGGGTGGGCATGACGCCGATGCTACCGACGGGACCTCCTCGTCCCTCGGCGCCACGGCGGTCCGGATCCACTGCGCCGGGCCGGTGCGGGCGGTGGCCAGGCGGGCCGCCTCGAGCAGGGCAGCCGAGGCCACAGCCGCCGGCCGGGGCGACGCCCCCGCCACCAGGTCGTTCCACGACAGCGACCACACCCCCGCTATGGCCCTCCCGACACCGGGGGCGGTGAGGGCCCGGCCGGCGGCGGCGATGACGCGGGGCCGGCCCAGCATGCCGGCGTGCACGGAGGCGGCCACGGCCATGTACGGGAGGCGCTGGTCGGCCAGGGCCCGACGGTAGGAGGCCGCCGCCGTGGCCGGCGCCCGGAGGACGGCGGTGGCGGCGGCCGCCCCGCTGGCCATGGCCTGGGAGATCCCCTCGCCCTGCAGCGGGTTCACCAGCCCGGCGGCGTCGCCCACCAGCAGGACCCGGCCGCGGGCGGGCACGGTGCCCACCATCCCCATCTTGAGCCAGCCCCCCAGGGACGCCGGCTCGCCTCCCGTCGCCAGCAGCCCGAGCCGGCGCAGGTCCTCGAGGAAGCCGGGCAGGGCCCTGGTCGCCTCCGCCGCCCGCCGGCGGTCAGAGCGCAGGCCGAGGCCGATGCCGGCGTTGGCCGGCCCCGGCCCGGGGAAGGCCCAGCCGTAGCCGGGCAGGCCGCGCCACGGGCCGACGTCTCGCAAGAGGATGTGGGGGGCGTCGATCCGGTCCTCGCAGTAGGTGCGCACGGCGAAGCCGTACAGGACCCGCTCGGGCTGTACCAGCCCGGCCATGTCGGCCACCCGGCTGGTGGCGCCGTCGGCGCCGATGACGAAGTCGGCGGGCAGGGACTCCCCCGACGACAGGACCACCCCGGTCACCGCCCCGGAGCCGTCCAGGACCGGCTCGGCCACCCGGGCCACCCGCTCGTGCGCCCCGGCGTCCAGGGCGGCCCGGCGCAGGTGGTCGTCGAGACGGCGCCGGGGCACGGCCAGGGCGAGGCCGGGGTAATCGCGACCGGGGTGGCACGGCAGGCTGACCCGGCGCCCGGTCGGGCCCACCACCACCATGTCGGCCACCGGCAGGGCCCCGGGCACGGCCAGCCCCAGCGCCTCAAGCACGGCAACGCCCCGGGGTCCGACCAGGTCACCGCAGGCCTTGTCGCGGGGGAAGCTCGCTTTGTCGACCAGCGCCACCCTCGCGCCGGCCCGGGCCAGGACCAGGGCGGCGATGCTGCCCGCCGGTCCGGCCCCGGCGACCACGGCATCGAAGCGTTCGGGCGTGGCGCCTACTGTACGGGCCTCCGCCGAGGAGGCCGCCGTGGCGATCACCACCGATCCCAACCGCTTCGCCCAGGGCCTCTTCTCCGGCCTGCCGTCCCGCTACGACCTGTTGGCCGAAGTCCTGTCCTTGGGCCAGAACCGGCGCTGGCGGGCCGCCTCGGTCGCCCGGGTGGTGCAGGACTCCCCCGGCCTGGTGCTCGACGTGGCCACCGGCACCGCCGGCGTCGCCCTGCAGATCGCCGGTCGCAGCGACGCCCATGTGGTCGGGGTCGACCTCAGCCTCGACATGCTCGGGCGGGGGGCGGCCAACGTCGCCGCCGGCCCCCACGCCGCCCGCATCAGCCTGGTCGCCGCCCGGGCGGAGGAGCTCCCCTTCCCCGACGCCGCCTTCGACGCCGTCAGCTTCAGCTACCTGCTGCGCTACGTGGAGGATCCGGCGGCCACCCTGGCCGAGCTGGCCCGGGTGGCCCGCCCGGGGGGAACGGTGGCGAGCCTCGAGTTCTGCGTCCCGCCCCGGCCGTGGTGGCGCGTCCTGTGGGTGATCTACACCAGGGCGCTGCTGCCCCTGGCCGGTCTTCTCACCGGAGGGCCGGCCTGGTTCCGGGTGGGACGGTTCCTGGGGCCGAACATCGCGGCCTTCTACCGCCGTCACCCGCTCCCCGACCTGTCGGCCGCCTGGGAGAAGGCGGGTCTGGTCGGCGTCCACCACCAGCTGATGAGCCTCGGGGGCGGGGTGGTGAGCTGGGCCCGGAGGGGCAGTGGCTGAGCGCCGGCCGGCCTACTACGCCGTGCGGGGCGGCGGCTGGAGGGACTGGTGGAGCGTGCTGCACCCGCCCTACACCGCCTGGCACCTGGGCTATGTGTGCCTGGGTGCCGGCCTGGCCGACCGGGTGGACCTGGGACGGCTGGGCGCCACCCTGGTCGCCTTCGCCGCCGCCGTGGGGGTGGCGGCCCATGCCGTCGACGAGCTGCACGGCCGTCCCCTCGGGACCTCGATCGGCGCCGGCGCCCTCCGGGCCGCGGCGGGGGCGGGGCTGGCGGTGGCGGTCGCCCTCGGGATCGTCGGGGTGGTCCGGGTCGGCCCCGCCCTCATCCCGTTCCTGATCCTCGGTCCCGCCCTGGTCGTCGTGTACAACGCCGAGATAGCCGGCTCCCGCCTCCACTCCCCCGCCACCTTCGCCCTCAGCTGGGGCGCCTTCCCGGTCCTCACCGCCTACGTCGCCCAGGCAGGCACGGTCCGCCCGGCGGTGGTGGTGCTGGCGGCCGCGGCCACCTTCCTGTCGGCGGCCCAGAGGACCCTGAGCACCCCGGCCCGGCTGCTGCGCCGTCGCACGGCGGCGGCCGCCGCCAGGCTGGAGATGGCCGACGGCACCGAGGTGGTGCTGGGCATGGGCGAGCTGCTGGCCCCGCTGGAGACCGCCCTACGGGCGATGTCCTGGGCGGTGGTGCTGGCCGGGGCGGCCCTGGTGCTGGCCCGGACCTGACCCCGCCAATTGCCGGCGGAAGCCGGCCACGGTGGCATCCACGACCCGGTCGTGGCCCCACAGCAGCAGGGGCCGGGCCAGGCGGGCAGCCACCCGCATGGGGGCCTGGGTCATCTCGATCGTCCAGCCCACGCTGGCGAGGGTCCCCCCGGCCGTCTCCTCGAGCAGCAGGCCGGCCCGACCCTCCAGGTCGCCGTGGACGGCGGCGTCGATGGTGTAGGGCGCCTCACAGTCCTCCAGCTCGACCCTCACCCGCATGCGGTAGGGGACGGGGGGGCTGACCACCCCGTACAGGACCGACCCGGCCCGCAGCCCGCCGCCCTCGAGGCGGAGCTCCGACAGCCACCGCCACCACGACTCGAAGCGATCGACCCGCTCGAGGGCGGCCCAGACCTCGGCCGGAGGCCGGGGCAGGCTGAAGCTCGCCCGGTAGTCGATGACGTACGGCGAGGTGCTCGGCACCAGTGCCCAACCTAGGTGACGACCCGCAGGACATCGTTCCGGCGGGAACGACAGGACATCGTTCCGCCGAGGCAGCGCGTCTGACCGCAGGACATCGTTCCGTCCTCGCAGGTCGATAGCCCGCAAGACATCGTTCCGCAACAAACAGCCCGGCGGGCCGGAACTTCTCCTTGACCGCCGAGCCTCCACCCCCGCACCCCAACTGCCCCGGCGCCAGCCAGACCACCCCGGAGGGGACCCCGGTCCGGCTGCCGCCGAGCCAGTCTGAGCAGGGGAACCTCCACCCTCAAGGACAACTGCCGGGCCGCCTGTCGAGGCGCCCGGAGATCGTGCCGATCGGACCTCGTTCATCTCGAGCGAGGAGTCGACGGTGCCGTCCGAAGAAGATCTGCGCAAGGAAGCGGTCCGGCGGCGTCGGGCCGGCGAGGCCCCGGCGGAGATAGCCACCGTCCTCGGACGGTCCGACCGCTGGGTGCGCAAGTGGGTGGGCCGAGCCGAGGAGGAATCCGACAGCCTCACCTGGGCAGCAGGCCGGCCCCGAGCTCCGCACTCGTCCCCCAACGCCACCCCGCCCGAGTTGGTGGCCGCCATCCTCGATGCCCGGGCCCGGCTGGTAGCCAACCCACGGGCCCAGTACGGGGCTCTGGCGGTGGCCTGGGAGCTGCGCCGCATGGGCGTGTCTCCCATTCCCAACCGCTGGACCATCGAGCGGGTCATCTCCAGAGCCGGCCTGGCCAAGGCTCGGTCCCGGGCCGCCGGCTACGTGTCCAAGAACGTCCCCTACCCGGCCCTGGAGGGGGTGGAGCCCGGCGAGGTGCACCAGGCCGATCTCATCGGTCCCCGCCACCTCCACGGTGGCGTGGGCTTCTTCGTGCTCAACCTCCTCGACGTCGGCTCGCACGAGGCCACCAGCGAGATCCTCGAACGGGTCCGGCCCAACCTGTTGGCCGCCGGGGTGGCCCGCTCCTGGGCGAAGGTTGGCGTCCCCTCCGCCCTGCAGCTGGACAACCACTCCAACTTCCGAGGAGCCATCCCTCCCCAGTACGCCTACTTCAGCCCCGTGGTGGCCACCTGTCTGGACCTGGGCGTCGTCCCCCGGTTCATCCCGCTGCGGGAGCCCTGGCGCAATGGGGTGGTCGAGCACTTCAACGACACCTGGGACAAGGCCTTCTTCCGAACCGAGGACTTCTCCGGCCTGGATCACCTCATCTCCGAGAACGCCAGCTTCATCACCTTCCACAACGCCGAGCACCGCTACTCCGCCCACCAGGGCGCCAGTCCGGCCGAGGTCTGGAAGGGTCGGCCCCGGGACCGCCTCTCCCGCCGCTACCGGGTGCCCGAGCGTCTTCCTGCTCAGGGCCGCATCGAGGCGGTGCGCTTCGTGCGTTCCAACGGCCTCGTGGACCTGTGGGGACGGCGGATCACCGTCGCCGAGGAGTACCGACACCAGTACCTGACCGCCACCATTCGGGTCCGGGCCAAGACCGTCGACGTGGTCACCATGGACGGTGAGGTCGCCTACGAGGGCGCCTT
>DASRBO010000009.1:0-32956 GCA_035653595.1 Acidimicrobiales bacterium
GAGCTCGGGCTGTGAGCGAGCACGCCACCGTCGACCAGCTGCTGGCCGCCAAGGAGATCGCCATCTTCTGCGGTTCCGGCGGGGTGGGAAAGACCACCACGGCGGCCGCCGCCGCCGCCATGTCGGCCGTCAAGCACGGCGGCAAGGTGCTGGTCCTCACGGTGGACCCCGCCCGGCGGCTGGCCGACGCCCTGGGTCTCTCGGGCATCGGGAACCAGGAGCGCCAGGTGCCGGCCGAGGCCTTCCGGGAGGCCGGCGTCACCCCCCGCGGGGAGCTGTGGGCCGCCATGCTCGACACCAAGCAGTCCTGGGACGCCCTCGTGCGCCGCCACGCCCCCGACGAGCGCACGGCCGAGCAGATCCTGGCCAACCCCCTGTACCGCAACATCTCCGGGCGCTTCGTGCAGAGCCACGACTACATCGCCATGGAGCGGCTCTACGAGCTGCACTCGGCGGCCGACTACGACCTGATCGTGGTGGACACCCCGCCCACCCGCAACGCCATCGACTTCCTCGAGGCGCCGCAGCGGATGAGCGACTTCTTCAGCAGCCGGCTGCTGCGCTGGCTCATCGCGCCCTACCGCTCCCGCCTTGTGAACATGGCGTCGAGGCCCTTCTACCAGGTGGCCGATCGCATCCTCGGCAGCCAGTTCCTCGAGGACATCGCCGAGTTCTTCATCCTGTTCCAGACCATGTACGAGGGCTTCGTCGAGCGGGCCCGCTCGGTGTCGCGCCTGCTGCGCGACCGGCGGACGACCTTCCTCGTCATCAGCACGCTGGAGGCCTCCCCCCTGCACGAGGCTGAGTTCTTCATCGACGCCCTCAACGAGCGCCGGCTCCACCTCGGCGCCGTGGTGCTCAACCGGGTGCTGCCCGACTACCTGCTCGACGAGCAGGGGACCCGGGTGGCGGAGGCCATGGAGCGCTCCGCCGGGGACATCGCCGGCCAGCTCGGCGCCGGGGCAGGCGAGACCGCTTCGGTGGAGCGGGTGTTGGCCGAAATCGCAGCCAGCTTCCTCAACTTCCAGGTGGTTGCCCAACGGGAGGCCGAGCAGCGGGCCGAGCTGGCCGTGAGCCCGGAGGTGATCGCCACGGTGCCGCTGTTCGACACCGACATCGCCGACATGTCCGGGCTGCTGCGGCTGGGCGAGAGCATCTGGGGCTAGTGCCCACCCGGCACCCGTGGCGCCAGGCGCGAGGGGTCAGACCTGCAGGCGTCCGGTGCGGAAGGCGGCCTCCACGGCGAGGGTGACCTCGTCCGGTCCGGGGGCGGCGTCGAAGCGCTGGACGCTGGGCAGGGCCACGCGGTCGTACCGGGCGTGAAGGGCCTCGAAGGCCCTCAGATCCCAGTTGAACTCGGGGTCCCTGGTCCTGGCCCGGGCCAGGCACACCTCCAGCGGGGCACGTAGGAGGGCGTAGTGGACTTCGACACCCCGGTCCCTCCAGATGTCGGCCAGCTCGTCGGCCCCCGTCGGGAACATCGTCCCGTCCAGGATCACGAGGTAGCCGCCGAGGGCGAGCTGGCCGGCGGCCGATCCGACGGCGGCACCGACGGCCCGGTAGCGCCGGGCCCCCTCGGCCGACTCCGGATCCGGCCACGGGTCGTCGAACAGGCGGTAGAAGGTGTCCGCCGGCAGGTGGACCGCGGAGTCGAACCGGCCGGCGAGGGACCGGCTGACGGTCGACTTGCCCACCCCTGAGCACCCGCTGATGACGAGGATCGGTGCGGTCACCGGGGACCATCCTGCCCAACCGGGGCGCACCCGTCCGCGTGCCAACGTTCAAAGCGCCAGGGCCCTGCCCGGGTTGAATTGGGAGGGAACCTGGGCAACCACCGAACTCTCACGCGCCTCGGCTCGAGGAGACGGGAGCCGGCTGCCACGGGTGGAGTCGCGGACCCCGACCGATCTCAAGTCCAAACGGGGTGTCATCGCTGACCAGGCGGCCTTCGCCCGCCAACCGCGAGGCGGCGTCGTCGCCGCCCCGGACAAGCTGCCCCCCACGCTGCTGACCTGTCGGGCCAAGGGCCCCGTTCCTCGGCGTAGCTCTACGCGGGCTCAGGAGTGGGGCCTCGGCCGACGAGGTCCTGGCTCGGGCCGAGGAGGGCGGCGCTCCTTATGCGGGGGTCGGAGGAGCTCAGGCAGTGGGTGACTCAGGGCCTCACCGGGTTTCCCCGGGCCAGGCGCCGCCAGAGATCGGCCGTCCGTGAGGGAGCGCCCGCGGCGTGACGGGCAGTCTTTGGAGCGGGCTCCGGGTCGTATCCTCGGCCGGTTCGCCGACGGTAGCCCCGCCAGAAGGAGGAGCCCGGACCAGTGACTGATATCGTCGACCCGGCGGTCGAGGCCTACGCCGCCGCCCACACGACCCCTGAGCCCGCCTATCTGCAGGCGGCGGCGCAGACAACGAGGAACGAGCTCGGCCCGCTGGCCGGCATGATGGTCGGGGGGCTGGAGGGGCGGTTCCTCGAGATGCTGGTCCACATCTCCGGCGCCCGTCGGATACTGGAGATCGGCACGTTCACCGGCTACTCGTCCATCTCCATGGCGGCCGCCCTGCCCCCCGACGGGCGGATCGTCACCTGCGAGGTCAGCGAGCGCCACGCCGAGCTGGCCCGCAAGCACATCGCCGCCAGCCCCTACGCCGACCGCATCGAGATCCGCATGGGTCCGGCGCTCGAGACCATCGCCGGGCTGGAGGGCACCTTCGACCTGGTCTTCATCGATGCGGACAAGGGCAACTACCTCAACTACTACGAGGCCGTCCTCCCCCGACTCTCGCCGGGGGGATTCATTGCCGCCGACAACACCCTCTGGAGCGGCCGGGTGCTCACCGACGAGGGCGGCGACACCGCCGCCATCAAAGCCTTCAACGACCGGGTGGTCGCCGACGATCGGGTCGTCTGCGTGCAGCTGACGGTGCGGGACGGTGTAACCCTGATCCGCCCCCGGTCGTAGGCGGTGCTGGACTACCACGTCCACCTCTGGCCCCACGGCGAGCGGGCCCGGCCGGTCACCGTCGACGAGCTCGCCGACTACTGCCGGCGGGCGGCGGAGGCCGGGGTGGGCGAGATAGCCCTCACCGAGCACCTGTTCCGCTTCCGCGAGGCTCGGGAGCTGCTGGGGCCTTTCTGGGAGACGGCCGGGGACCCCAAGCTGGCGGCGTCGATGGCCCGCTACTGGGACGAGCACTGCCACGCCGGGCTGGACGAGTACGTGTCGGCCGTGAACGAGGCCAAGGACGCCGGGCTGCCCGTGGTGCTTGGGCTGGAGGTCGACCACTACCCCGGCCTCATGCACAAGGTCGGTGCCCTGCTGTCGGGCCTGCCCTTCGACGTCCTGCTCGGCTCGGTGCACTGGATCGGGGCGTGGCTGTTCGACTGGCTGGAGGACCCCGAGTCGGTGGCGGAGTGGGGCCGCCGGGGGGTCGACGCCGTCTGGGACGCCTACACCGAGTGCCTCGAGGAGCTGGCCGACTCCGGGGTCTGCGACGTGCTGGCCCATCCCGACCTGGCCAAGGTCGCCGGCCACCGGCCGGCGGCCCCGGCCGAGTTCCACGCCCGCATCGTCGAGGCCGCCGCCCGCACCGGCATGGCGGCAGAGGCGTCCTCGGCGGGGTGGCGCAAGCCGGCGGCGGAGGCCTACCCGGCCCCGGATCTGCTGGGCCGTCTCCGCGCCGCCGGCGTCCCCCTCACCACCGCTTCGGACACCCACGGCCCGCTGCAGCTGGCCCACCGCTTCGACGAGCTGCGCCGGCTGGTGGAAGGGGCGGGCTACCGCGAGCTGGTCTCGTTCCGCTCCCGCCAGCCCCGGCCGGTGGCCCTCTGATGGCCATTGAGGTCATGGAGGGCATCGCCCCCGACGATGCCGCCCACCTGCGGAGGCTGATGAGCGCGTGGGGGATGCTGGCCGACCTCTGCTTCGCCGACCTGCTGCTGCTGGTGCCGGACCGCACGCCGGCTCCCACGTCGTTCACCGTGGCCGGGCAGATGAGACCCAGCACGAACCCCACCCTCTACCGCGAGGACATGGTCGGGCGCCGCTTCACCGTCGAGGAGAAGCCCCTCGCCGACCAGTCGCTGCGGCTGGGCACGATCGTCGAGGGCGAGCTGCACTCCCCGGGCCAGGAGCAGGCCAGGGTGCAGGCGATACCGGTGCGCAGGCACGACCGGGTGCTCGGGGTGCTCACCCGCGAGTCGGCCCCCCAGGTGGGCCGGCGCCAGGGGGAGCTGGAGAGGGTCTACGTCGAGACCTTCGACCGCTTCGCCCGGATGATCGCCAGCGGCGAGTTCCCCTTCGCCGTCGGGGAGGAGCGGGAGGGGGAGTCCCCCCGGGTGGGCGACGGCGTGCTCATCGTGGACGCCCGCGCCCGCGTCGTCTACGCCTCGCCCAACGCCGTCAGCGCCCTGCACCGCATGCAGGTGCACAGCAATGTGGTCGGTGCCCGCCTGTCCGAGCTGGGGCTCGAGACCACCGCCATCGAGCGGGCCCTGGCCGCCGCCGTGCCGGTCACCGAGGAGGTGGAGCGCCGCCCCGACGTGATCGTCCTCGTCCGCTGCCTGCCGCTCCTCGAGGAAGGGTCGCCCACCGGGGGCATCGTGCTGGTGCGGGACGTGACCGACCTGCGCCGGCGGGACCGCCTGCTGGTCTCCAAGGACGCCACCATCCGCGAGGTCCACCACCGGGTCAAGAACAACCTGCAGACCATCTCCTCCCTGCTGCGCCTGCAGGGCCGCCGCCTGGGCTCGGCTGAGGGGCGCACCGCCCTGCAGGAGGCGGAGCGCCGGATCCGCTCGATTGCCGTCGTTCACGAGATCCTGTCGCGCGACCCCGGCGACCAGGTCGCCTTCGGCGAGATCGTTCATGCCCTGGTGCGCATGGCCGAGGAGAGCGCCATCTCCTACGACCGGCGGGTGCGCATCCGCAACTACGGCGAGGCCGGGGAGGTCCCCGCCGGGGTGGCCACCCCCCTCGCCGTGGTCATGGCCGAATTGCTCCAGAACGCCGTGGAGCACGCCTTCGTGGGGGACGGGCGCTGGGACGAGGAGGGCCTGCGGGTGGACGTCCAGTTCGACAACGACGGGGTGGAGCTGGCCGTGTCGGTGTCCGACAACGGGCGGGGCCTGCCCCCCGGCTTCGATGTGGCCGCCACCGACAGCCTGGGCCTGTCGCTGGTGCGGGACCTCGTCACCGGTCAGCTGGCGGGGAGCATCTCCATGGGGACGGCCGACGACTTCGGCACCCGGGTGGAGCTACACATTCCGCTGCCCGAGCCCGAAGGGCTGGCCTGAGGGCGGCGGGGGAGGGTGCTGGCGGGAGGGCGGACTCAGCTGGCGCGGCGCTGACGGGCCAGCCAGGACTTGCGCATCCGCCGGCGCTCCTCCTCCGAGGTCGCCCCCCACACCCCGGACTCCTGGTTGGTGGCCAGGGCGAACTCGAGGCAGGGCTCGAGGGCGGGGCAGGCGCGGCAGACCGCTTTGGCCGACTCGATCTGCTCGAGGGCCGGGCCGGTCGTCCCGATGGGAAAGAACAGGTCGGGGTCAGTGTCCCGACAGGAGGCGACGTCCCTCCACCCTTCCAGGTCCCAGTCGATGGTCCGGCTCCAGGTCAGCGCCACGATGTCTCCTCGGCGGTACTAGCTGGTTGAAATAGTGAAGGATTTCACAAGGAGCTACCCGGCACGTTACCGCCGGGTAAACAGGATGTGGGGATCATAAGATGAGAGGTATAGGAAAGCAAGGCTTTGGTTCGCCGAAGTCGGCGTTTTCCCTGCCCGACATGGAATTTCCGGCCGTGTTCGGACATCGGGGCCTGGTGCTCGAAGGGGCCCCGACCGGGCGGCGGGAGAACACCCTGGAGGCGTTCCGGACCGCCGTCGAGGCCGGCCTCGACGGGGTGGAGCTCGACGTCCGCCGCAGCGCCGACGGGGTGCTGGTGGTGCACCACGGCCCCGGCGTCGAAGGGGTCGGCCCCATCAGCGCCACCCCGGCCGGGGCCCTCCCCGAATGGCTGCCCACCCTCGCCGACGCCCTGGCCGCCTGCGAGCCGCTGCTGGTGAACGTGGAGGTGAAGGACCTGCCGGGCGAGCCCGGCTGGGACCCGGCCGAGCCGACCGCCCGGGCGGTGGCCGAGCTGCTGGCTGAGGCCGGCCTGGGGGCCCGGACCCTGGTCTCGTCCTTCTCCCTGGCGGCGCTGGACGCCGTGCGGGAGACGTCCCCCGACCAGGCCACCGGCTGGCTCACCGCCGCCCGCTACGACCAGTTCCGGGCCCTCAAGACGGCCGCCGAGCGGGGACACCGCGCCCTGCACCCCCAGCAGGCCTCGGTCACCGAGGGGCTGGTGACCGAGGCCCACCGAGCGGGGCTGCTGGTCGTGGCCTGGACCGTCAACGACCAACGGCGGATGGCGGAGCTGGCCGGAATGGGGCTCGACGTCCTCATCACCGACGAGGGCCGCCGGGCCCTAGAGGCCCGGCGGCAGTCGGCGTAGAGGCGCCTGGCTCAGTCGTCGTGATGGTGGCCGTGGCCGCCGGAGCCCGAATCCGTGGTGGTCGCCGGGGCGGTCGAACCGGTGGAGCCGGTCGAGCTGGTGCCGGTCGACGAGGTGCCCCCGCTGGTCGAGCCGGTCGAGGTGGCCGAGCCGTCGGAGTCCTCGGAGTCAGAGCCGTCGTCGTCGCCTGCGGTGGCCGAGCTCGACGTAGTGCCGGCCGAGGTGGTGGCGCCGGACGGGCTGGTGCCGGAGCCCGATGTCGAGCTGCCCGTACCGCTGGTGGTCGTGGCGGTGCCGGTTGTGCCCGAGGACCCGGTCGAGCCCGAGGCGGAGGTCGAGTCGTCGTCCTTGCCGCAGTCGGAGCGGGCGGCCTGGGAGACGGTCTGACCGTGCCCGGGCCCGTGGGAGTCGTGGGCGACGGAGGAGACGTACTGGCCGTGATTCTCACCGGCAGGGCAGTTGGAGGAGGTGCCCGAGCCCGAGGTGCCCGCTCCGGTGGTGGTGCCCGAGGCCGTGGTGCTACCGGTGCCGGTGCCCGTCGAGCCGGTGCCGGTGCCCGAGGAGCTGCCGGTGGTGGAGCCGGTGGAGCCCGTCGAGCCGGTGCTGGAGCCGGTGGAGCCCGTCGAGCCGGTCGTGCCGCTGCTCGAGCCGGTCGTCGAGCCCGTCGAGCCGGTCGTCGAGCCGGTACCCGTGGAGCCGGTGCCGGTGTTCGATCCGCTGGTCGACCCGGTGGTGGTCCCGCTGGAGGTGGTCGTGCCCGACGAGGACGGCAGAGAGACCCCGACGTCGGAGGCGACCGAGGCGACGGCCGACTGCACCGGGGTGGGCAGGCTGCCGGTGGCGGCAGCGGCTACTCCGCCGGCGCCGAGCACTCCGGCGGCGGTGACGGCGGCGAACTTGACGGTGGCGATCTTGCCGAGCACGGCGGTCCTCCGATGCTTGCGGGAGACGGTGGGAACGGACCGGTGGACGCTGTCGGCGAAGGCAGTGAAGGAGGCGTCGTCGGTGGGGACGCCGGCCACTATCGCCCGAGCCTGACCCAACAGCTCGGCGACGGCGCCATACGCCGGGGGAGCGTCCGCCGGTCCGAGATGCCCAACGAGCAACCGCTCCAGAGTCACGTCGTCGAGCGCGAGGGGTTCGTAATCCTCGCGGTTGCTCGTGGGCATCACAGAGCGGCTATCGCTGCCTGCTCCCCGACCGTTACGCGCTGGCGCGAAATCTCTCGACGGCTGACCGACTTGGCCGGGACCGGCTGGGCCGCCGGCGCCTCCGACTCGGAATCGACGAGGCGGAAGGCCTGGCCCGCTCCCAGTGCGACCGCCAGCGAGCGCAGCCCCCGGTGGGTCAGGACCCGCACGGCGCCGGGCTTCTTGCCCAGCACGGCGCCGACCTCCGTCGGGGTCAGCCCGCCCACCACCCGCAGCAGCACGGCCCTGGCCTGGTCGCCGGGCAGGTCGGCGATCAGGCGGACCGCCTCCCGGGTGGCGTCGCCGGCGAGCGCGGCCGCCTCGGGTCCGACGGACGGGTCGGCCAGGGCGGCGGGGTCGGGGCCGCCGGGCCCGGTGGCGTCCAGGGACTCAGCCGTCCGGCGTCGGTCCCTGCGCTGCTGGTCCACCAGCCGGCGGTGGGCGATGGTGAACAGCCACGAGCGGAACTCCGACTCGCCCCCCTGGAAGCGGGCCAGGCCGCGGCCGACCGAAATCCAGGTCTCGGAGCAGACATCCTCGGCGTTGCCCCGGTCGAGGCTGGCCACGTAGCCCCGCAGCCGTGGCTGGTAGGCCGACCAGATGGCGGCCAGGGCGGGGCGGTCACCGCCCGCGGCGGCGCTCAGCAGGCCCTGGAACTCGTCCGGCCCAAACTCCCCATCGTGTGGCACAAGGGCGGTGTCGAACTGCCGGCCCGGCCCCTTGAGCAATATGGCCAAACGGCGCGACGGCACCCCCCGATGGGGGCACTGGCGGACCAGCTAACTCCGGCCGTATCCGGGGTGGGCGGCCCCTGGGGCGGGGCCTCCCCCGGTCAGAGCGCCGGAACGATCAGGTCGAGCACTCCGGGCCGGAAACCGACCCGGAGGGAGGTGGTCTCGCCCAGGTAGTCCCCGTCGACCTGGAAGGGGAAGGGACCGAATCCCTCGACGGTGGCGTCGGTCACCTCGGTGGCGCTCCAGACCGCCGGGTGGGAGGCCACCCGCTGGCCCGATCCCAGGGCCCGGCCGGCGACCCCGAGCAGGTCGCGCAGGCGCAGGGAGCGGAAGGCCACCACCCCCAGCTCCGAGCCGAGGCCCCGACCGGGGGCCAGGTGCAGGGGGCGACGCCCCAGGTAGGTGTAGGGGTCGGAGTTGAGGAACACGGCGAAGCGGCCGTCCTCCAGGGCGTCCGGCACGTCGCCGCGGGCGGGCCGGCCCTGCGGAGGGTGGGCGGGATCCCCGAGCATCGGCTCGCCGATCTTGATGGCGAAGCGGGGCCGCGAGCGGTCGTAGTGGCGCAGCCAGGTGTCGACGGTGGCGGCGAGGAAGAGGGGGTGGCTGACGTAGCGCTTGAGGTGGCCCCGCCTCTCCACCCGATGGATGACGGCGGCGTCGAATCCGATGCCCAGGTGGAACAGGAAGTGGCGGTCGTCGGCGAAGCCCAGCCCGATCCGACGCCTGGAGCCGGCGTCCAGCGCAGCGAGCAGCTGCCCGGTCGCCTCGACCGGCTCCGGGGCGGTGCCGATGGTGCGGGCGAAGACGTTGGTCGAGCCCCCGGGCAGCACCGCCAGGGCGGTGCCGGTTCCGGCCACCCCGTTGGCCGCCTCGTTCAGGGTGCCGTCGCCTCCCAGAACGACCACCGCGTCCCAGCCGGCGGCGGCGGCGTCGGACGCCAGCTCGGTGGCGTGGCCGCGACGATCGGTCTCGACCACCTCGGTGCGGTGGCCGGCGGCCAGGGCCTGGGCGATCACCACCCGGGTCCGGGGGGTCACCGCCGAGGCCGAGGCGTTGATGACCAGCAGCAGCCGCATCAGATCCCGTCGGGGGACTCGGCCAGCGACCGCAGCTGGGCCAGGCTGCGCGCCAGCAGCCTCGACACGTGCATCTGGGATATGCCCAGTTGGTCGGCGATCTCCGACTGCGTCATGCCCTGGAAGAAGCGGAGGAACAGGATGCGTCGCTCGCGGGCCGGCAGCCGCTCCAGCAGGGGGCTGAGGGCGGCCCGATCCTCGGCCGAGGCCATGGTGGGGTCCTCCTCGCCCAGCTGGCTGGCCATGGTCGACGAGCCCTCGTCGTCGGGGCCGGGGGCGGGGGCGTCGAGGGAGGCGAAGCGATAGGCCTGGCCGGCCTCCAGGGCCTCCAGCACCTCCTCCTCGCTGGCTTCCACCTCGCGGGCCAGCTCGGCGATGGTGGGCGAGCGGCCCAGTTGCTGGGACAGGGTGGAGATGACCTCGCCCAGGCGCAGGTAGAGCTCCTGGAGCCGGCGGGGTGCCCGCACCGCCCAGCCCTTGTCGCGGAAGTGGCGCTTGAGCTCGCCCACGATGGTGTGGGTTGCGTAGGTGGAGAACTCGACCGCCCGGTCGGGGTCGAAGCGGTCGACCGCCTTTACCAGGCCGATGGAGGCCACCTGCACCAGGTCGTCCAGCGGCTCGCCCCGGTTGGCGAAGCGGCGGGCCAGGTACTCGGCGAGACCCAGGTGGGCGTTGACGAGGATCTCCCGCAGGGCGGGGTCGCGGGAGACGGCGAACTCGCTGAACTGCCGGCGCAGCAGCTCCCGCTCGTCCTGGCCGGTCGTCACTGGCCGCTCCGGACCGGGCGCTTGCGGATCCACACCACCGGCCGGCCGTCCTCGTCCGGGCGCACGTCGTGGCGGTCGACCAGGGCGGTGAGGATCTGGCGGGACAGCTGGGACAGGGCCACCGGCGGCCCGCCCGGGTCGAAGTGACCGGTGCCTTCGACGCAGAGCTCGTTGCCGTCGAGCACGAAGCGCAGGCTCAGTGCCCCTGGCCGCCCGGAGGCGCCGATGACGGCATGGCACAGCTCGTCCACCGCCAGGCGCAGGTCCTCGATCTCGTCGAAGCCGAAGCCGAGCCGGCTGGCCAGCCCGGAGGCGGTGACGCGGGCCAGGCGCACGAACTCGGGGCTGGAGGGCACCACCAGCCGCACCTCGTCGTCAGTTGCCAACCGTCCGCCTCGTCTAAACGCCGAACGCCGACGACAGGGTCCCCGGCTGCCCGGCCACCGGCCCCAGCCGGGCCAAAGGTAGTCCATGGGGGACCGGTCCCCCGCCGGCGAAGGCGGCCCGGGGCCGTCGCTGGGCTTCCCGGCGGGTTCGACTATCCGGCGCCGGGTCGGAAAGAATGCCCCCATGAACGTCGTCGTCTGCGTCAAGCAGATCCCGGATCCGGCCTCCCCGGGGGCCCTCGATTCGTCCGATCACACCCTGGTGCGCGAAGGCAAGCTAATCCTCGACGACTCCGACTCATACGGTGTCGAGATGGCCCTGCGCCTGGCCGAGAAGGCCGGGGGCGGTGAGGTCACCCTGGTCTCGATGGCCCCCAACGGCGAGACAAGCGGGCTGCGCACCGCCCTGGCCATGGGGGCGGCCAAGGCCATACTCATCAGCGACGACGCCCTGTCGGGCTCGGACGCCCTGAGCACGGCCAAGGTCCTCGCCGCCGCCATCAAGCGGGCCCAGCCCGATCTGGTCGTGGCGGCCACCGAGTCGACCGACGGCTACACGGGCACCACCCCGGTGCAGATCGCCGAGCTGCTCGGGCTCCCCTCGGTGACCTTCGCCAAGTCCGTCGACGTGGCCGACGGCCAGCTGACGGTCAACCGCCAGACCGAGGCCGGCTACGACGAGGTGTCCTGCCCCCTGCCCGCCCTGATCACCGTCACGGCCGGCGTGGTGGAGCCCCGCTACCCGTCCTTCAAGGGGATCATGGCGGCCAAGGGCAAGCCGGTCGAGCAGCTCACCGTGGCCGACCTGGGCCTTTCGGCCGACCAGGTCGGATCCCAGGGCGCCCGTCAGGAGATCGTGGAGGTGGCCCCGGCCGAGGAGCGCAAGGCCGGCGAGGTGATCACCGACGAGGGTGACGCCCATGAGCGGATCGTCGCCTTCCTCGAAGAGCTCAAGATCATTTAGGAGAGCGTCCCACCATGGCTATCGACAACATCTGGGTCCTCGCCGACACGGTCGAGGGCAAGCCCACCTCCGGCGGGCTGGAGCTCCTGACCGCCGCCCGCAACTTCGGCGCCACCCCGACGGCGGTGGTGTGGGGCGACCAGGCCGACCAGGCCGCCGCCGCCCTGGGCGCCCACGGGGCCAGCACGGTCCTGTGGGTCAAGGACCTGGGGGGAGGCCTTGCCGGTCCCCGGGTGGCAGCCGCCCTGGCCGAGCGGATCGGGTCGGGCTCCGCCCCCGACGCCATCCTGGCCAGCTCCACCTACGACTGCCGCGACGTCATCGGCCGGCTGTCGGCCCGCATCGACCGTCCGGTGCTGTCCAACGTGGTCGGCCTCGACAAGGACGGCGACGGGCTCGTCACCCAGCACGCCGTGTTCGGCGGGACCCAGATCGTGCGGGCCCGCTTCACCGGCGCCGGGCCCGGCCTGTTCATCGTGCGCCCCAAGACCTTCGCCGCCGAGGAGTCGGGCGGAGGGGCCCCCGAGGTCGAGCAGCTGGCCGCCCCCGAGGTGGGCGCCACCGGCGGGGCCAAGCTGGTCCAGCGCCACATCGAGGAGCGCACCGGGCCCACCCTCGACGAGGCAGCGGTGGTCGTCTCCGGCGGCAGGGGCCTTGGCTCGGCCGAGAACTACTCGCTCATCCAGGAGCTGGCCAAGCTGCTCCACGCCGCCCCCGGCGCATCGCGGGCCATCGTGGACGCCGGCTGGGTGCCCTACGCGTTCCAGGTGGGCCAGACGGGCAAGACGGTGAAGCCGACCCTGTACATGGCGTGTGGGATCTCCGGTGCCACCCAGCACATGGTGGGGATGAAGGGGGCCAAGAACATCGTCGCCATCAACAAGGACGCCGAGGCCCCCATCTTCACCATCGCCGACCTGGGGGTGGTCGGTGACGTGCACAAGGTCCTGCCCAAGCTCATCGAGGCCCTGAAGGCCCGGGCCTAGGACGGGCGCGCCCTCGGTGGCCGACCCGACCGCCGACCAGGCGGTGACCACGGCCATACCGCGGCCGCGCAACGACGCCCCCCGCTGGCGCAACTGGGGGGGCAACCAGGTGTGTGCCCCGACCTCGGTCGTCGAGCCGACCACCGAGCGGGAGCTCTCCGCCGCCGTGGCGGCGGCGGCCGCCTCGGGAGCGCCGGTCAAGGCCGTCGGCTCGGGCCACTCCTTCACCGACATCGCCTGCACCAACGGGGTCCAGATCCGCCTGGGCGACTACGACCGGGTGCTTCAGATCGACCCCCGGACCCACCGGGTCACCGTCGAGGCGGGCATAACCATCAACGCGCTCAACGCCGAGCTGGCCGCCGCCGGCCTCGCCATGGAGAACCTCGGCGACGTGGGCTACCAGACCGTGTCGGGGGCCATCTCGACAGGCACCCACGGAACCGGTGTGCACCTGCGGGGCCTGGCCCACCAGGTGGTGGGCCTGCGCCTGGTGGCCGGCGACGGCACGGTGGTGTCGTGCTCGGCCGACGAGGAGCCGGAGATCTTCGCCTGCGCCCGGGTCGGCCTGGGTGCGCTCGGGATCCTCTCCACCGTCACCCTCCAGTGCGTGCCCGCCTTCAACCTTCACGCCGTTGAGTCGGCCATGCGCATGGACGAGGTGCTCGAGCGCCTCGACGAGCTCGCCGACGGCAACGACCACTTCGAGTTCTACTGGGTCCCCCACACCCGCTGGGCGCTGACCAAGCTCAACAACCGCACCACCGAGGCTCCCCGCGGCCTGCCGCGGCACCGGCGGGTCTACGAGCGCATCGTGCTGGAGAACCTCGCCTTCGGCGCCGCCTGCCGAGTGGGGCGCTGGCGGCCGGCCCTCATCCCCCGCCTGGCCACCGCCGTGCCTTCCTCGGGGAAGCGGGACTTCGTGCTGCGAAGCGACAAGGTGTTCACCACCCCGCGGCTGGTGCGCTTCTGCGAGATGGAGTACGCCATACCACGGGCCGAGGCCCGCACCGCGCTCACCAGGCTGATGCAGGCGGTCGACGACCACGGCCTGCTGGTGAGCTTTCCGGTGGAGGTGCGCTTCACCGCCGCCGACGACATCCCGCTGTCCACCGGCTACGGGCGGGACAACTGCTACATCGCCGTGCACATGTACCGGGGAATGCCCTACGACCAGTACTTCCGCCTGGTGGAGTCGATCATGGCCCCCCTCGGCGGCCGGCCCCACTGGGGCAAGATGCACTACCGCACGGCGGCCGACCTGGCCCCGTGCTACCCGGAGTGGGACCGCTTCCAGGCCGTGCGCCGCCGCCTGGATCCCGACGGCCGCTTCGCCAACGCCTACACCGACCGGGTGCTCGGCCCCGCCTCGTAGGCGGCCTCGCCGGCGTCGACCGCCCACACCGCCCAGGCCAGCCCCGCCTCGGGCTCGTCGACGGCGAGGGCCAGGCGCCATCCGGTCACCGGCGAGGCCCGGTCCTCGAAGGTGAAGAAGCGCATCTGCTCGAGCGCCTCGCCCAGCTCGTCGGCCGGCGGGGGCCACTCCTCGCCCAGGCCCGCCAGGGCGGCCAGGGCCCACCAGGCGGAGAAGCGGCCGGCAGCCATGCCCCGGCGCCGTCCGTGGGCGCCCCCGCTCGCCCCCGCCCACGCCATCTGGGCCACCGCTGCCCGGGCTGACACGGGCAGCAGGCGGACGACGTCGACGTCGAGGGCGGCAGCCGCCCCGGCGGCGTCGGCCTCCACCGCCACCGCCCGGGCCCGACCGGCCGACTCGGCCGTCCAGGCGCCCGCCAGTTCGAGCAGGGCGGCCACGTCGGCCTCGTCGCCGGCGCCGGGGGCCGACGGCTCTCTCCCCGCCTCCACCGCCTCGCCCTGGGGGGCCAGGTCGGGGGCGGGGAACTCGGCCCGGTCGGGGTGGTAGGAGGCGAGGAGGTAGGCCGGCTCCCACCGGGCCAGGGCGAGGGGCACCTCGGCGGGGACGCCCAGGTCGGCGGCCGAGCTCAGGTCCTCGCCCCGCACCACCCGCTCCTGGGCCACCACCGCCCGGAGGGGCCCGGTGGGGAGGTGGGGGGCGAGCTCGGCCCAGGTGTGGGTGGAGGCCACCACCTCGGTGAGCGGTCCGGGTGAGAACCGGCCCCGCCCGGGCTCGACGGTGGCGGCCGCCCACCGCGGCGGGGCCTCCAGGGCGAGGCGGTAGTCGGCGTGGGCGGCGATGGGCCAGAGCTGGCGGCCCCGCTCGAAGGCGGCCCGGCAGCGGGCGGCCAGCTGCTCCACCCCGTCCCAGTCCGCATCGAGGCAGAGGGAGTTGACCACCCCCAGCAGCTCGTCGAGATCGGCCCGCTCGACGGCGGCGGCCAGGTCGACGGCCACCGCTACACCAGCGGCCAGGGGTAGGGGCGGCGGTCGGGGTCGGGGCTCGGGAAGACCGGCCGACGGGCCACCGCCTCGGCCCGGCGGCGGAGGGAGGCCATCTCGTCGGCCTCCAGCAGCTCGGCCAGGGCCCGGTGGTGCTCGCCGTCGCCCTGGGCCAGCCGGCACACGTCATCGAGCAGGTCCGGCGGCACCGGCTCGCCGGCGAACTCCCAGATCACCGTGCGCAGCTTGGGTTGGGGGTGGAAGCTGAGGCCGTTGTCGATGGCCCATATGTGCCCGTCGGAGTCGATCAGGCAGTGGCCGCTCTTGCGGTCGGCGTTGTTGAGCAGCAGATCGAAGGTGGCCACCCGACGCAGGGCGGGGTGGTTGGCCTCGTCCTCGTAGAGGGTGAAGTAGTGGTGCTCGAAGTCGGCGTCGACGAAGCGCTGTAGCGATCCGGGGCCGAAGGGGGCGTCGGGGCGCACCAGAGTCTCGGGCACCAGCCCCCATCCCAGCAGCTCGGACAGGTGCCAGGCGGCCGCCTCGCGGCGGTGCAGGCCCCCGGGGAAGTCCCACAGCGGCCGCTCGCCCCTGGTCGGTTTGTACACCGCCCCCATGGTCGCCTCTCCGCTGGTGACCGACACCAGGAACGTCGAGTTCGAGCTCCAGGGCATGCGTCCCTCGACCTCGATCTCGCCGGAGGCGAGCAGGCTCAGCGCGCTGCCGGACGGTGGCCGTTGGTGCGGGGACACACGTGTCCTCCGGGATCGAGGGGGAATCCGCACAGCGGGCACGGCGGCCTTCCGGCCTCCACCAGCCGGACCCCGCGCACGGCCAGCGCCGCCGCCTGCGCAGCGGTGAGTGTCAGGCGGGCCATCGCCGCCGGCTCGTCCTCGCCCACCGCCTCCTCGGCGACGAGCACGATGCGGGCGGACGAGTCGTCCCAGCTCAGGCCGAGCGATCCCACCACCCAGGCGGGCTCGGCCGGCTCCACCAGGTCGGGGGCATCGGGGGTCTCCGGCGGCCGGCCCAGCTCCCGCAGCAGGTCGCCCAGGTACTCGGCCAGCGCCGCCACCTGCGCCTTCTCCACCTTGAGGGTGACGACCTCGCCGGCCCTCGCTGCCTGCAGGAGGAACACCCGCTGGCCGACGGGACCGACGGTTCCCACTGTCACCTGCTCGACGTCGCCCAGATCCCATGAGTCGCTCATGACGGGTGCAGCTCCTGCTGGGGCCCGACCGAGTTCACCGCCAGCACGGTGGGCCCGGTGTCGCCGTAGGCGACGGAGCTCACCGAGGCGGGCGAGATCACGATGCGCTGGAACAGGTCGAGCGGGGTGCCCAGGGCGTCGGCCAGGGCGGCCTTTATGGGATCGGCGTGGGAGACCACCACGATGCGCCCGCCCCGGTGGCGCTCCCGCAGCCGGGCCAGGGTGTCCACCATCCTGGTCTGCATCTCCGGGAAGGACTCTCCGCCGGGGAAGCGGAACCCGCTGGGCCAGCGCTGCACCGTGCGCCACTCCGGCTTCTTGAACAGGGTCTTGAGCTCGGCGCCGGTCCACTCCCCGAAGTCGCACTCCAACAGGCCCCGCTCCACCGTCACCTTGAGCCCCAGCGCCTTGGCGATGGGGGCGGCCGTCTCGCGGGCCCGCTCCAGCGGCGAGGAGTACACCGCCGCGAACGCCCCGGTGCCGGCCAACCGGTCGGCGGTGGCCTGGGCCTGGGCCCGGCCGGCGTCGGAGAGATGCAGGCCCCTGGCCCGCCCGGGCAGCACCGTCCCGGTGGTGGGGGTCGCCCCGTGGCGGACCATCACCACCACGGTGGTCGGGGGGACCTGGGGGGCACGGCGGCGGGACCGCTGTCCGGTCGGCATGGTCCGACCACGCTAATGGCCGCCGGCCGGGGCTCCGCCGGCGGTCCGGCGGCACGGCGACGGCGGGGCGCCGGACGGTAGCTTGCCTGCGGATGCCTGCCGACTCGCTGCGCCGGGTCACCGCCGACATCGTCGGGTGCCGGGCCTGCCCCCGGCTGGTGGCATGGCGGGAGGAGGTGGCCCGGACCAAGCGGGCCAGCTTCGCGACCGAGGACTACTGGGGCCGGCCCGTCCCCGGCTTCGGGGACGCCCGGGCCCACCTGCTGGTGGTCGGCCTGGCCCCCGCCGCCCACGGCGGCAACCGCACCGGACGGGTGTTCACCGGCGACCGCTCGGGCGACTGGCTTTTCGCCGCCCTGCACCGGGCCGGCTACGCCAACCAGCCGACCAGCGTCAGGGCCGACGACGGCCTCACCCTCCTCGGGGCCTACATCGCCGCCGCCGTGCGCTGCGCCCCGCCGGCCAACCGTCCCTCCATCGCCGAGCGCGACGAATGCCTCCCCTATCTGAGCCGCGAGCTCGAGCTGCTCCGCTCGGTCAGGGTGATCATGTGCCTGGGCCACTTCGCCCACGACGCCGTGTGCCGGGTGCTGGGGGTGCGGCCCAAGCCCCGCTTCGCCCACGGCTCGGAGGCGACCCTGGCCGACGGGCGGATCCTGCTGGGCTGCTTCCACCCCAGCCAGCAGAACACCTTCACCGGCAGGCTGACCGAGGCGATGATGGACCGGGTGCTGGCCCGGGCCCGACGGCTGGGCGAGGCCAGGCCCTGACGCCCGCCGGCCGGGCGGGAGCAGGGATCAGCCCAGGCGCTCGACGGCCATGGCCATGCCATGGCCCCGGCCAGTGCCGCTCGGGGCCAGCACCTACCGCAGGGCCTCGATGGGGCCGACCCCCGGGAGTCAGACCTGGGCCAGGTTGGTCTGGCCGGGCGGGGCGTTGCGGGGCGGCATCAGCCGGGGGGCGGCCACGGCCGTCTCCGGCCAGCGGTTGCGGCTGACCCGGGCCAGCTTGCGCAGCAGGGCGACGGCGCCGGGGTCCTCGTCGGCCGAGCGCAGCTCGACGGCGCCGGCGGCCACCATGCCGTCCATGACCTCGCGGCCCCGATCCGTCCTCACGATGGTGAGGGTCCAGTCGTTGAAGGCTCCGATGCCCCCGGTGGAGATGTCGGCGTGCTCGGCGGCGAAGTCGGGGCAGCACTTGCACCCCTCGCGGGTCCAGGCGTGGCACTCCTTGAGCGGGATCTCGTGGTAGGCGCCGTCGCGCATCCAGATCTGGAACACGCCTTTGATGTTCATCTTCACCATGTCCTCCCGCTTGAGGCCGTACTTGGCCTCGAAGAGCTCGGGGAATATGGCGTCGTCGAAGGTCTTGGAGCAGAGAAGCCCGATGTTGAGGGTGAAGCGGCGCGCCACCTTGCCGGCCTTGCGGGCCGCCATGACCGGAGGGGCCGATGACATGCAGCTCATGCCGACCATGGCGATGCGCTCGGCGCCGCCCTCGATGGCCTGGGCGTAGGCGAGGGTGTTGGCGGAATAGGTGTAGCGGCTGCCCGAGGCGGCCAGCACCTCGGTCCGGTTGCGGGCCACCCCGGGGACGGCCTTCCACCCGGTTCCGTCGCCCTCGAGGTAGGACACCAGGGCGGCGTCGATGCGGTCGTTCTCGAGGGCCCACACCAGGATGGCCGACACCAGGCCGCCGTCCTGGCCCCGCTCGTGCAGCTCGGGGTCGGTGGCCCGGGCGAGGACGATGTCCTTGGACACCCCCTCGATCTCCTCGGGCAGGCGCTCCCGCCCGAACAGGAAGCTGTCCACCTCCGTCTCCCACTGGCGGAAGCGGGGGCAGGCCCGGGTGCACAGCGTGCAGCCGCGCTCGCCGTGGGTGCAGTCGTCGAAGCCGCCGTCGGCCTCGACGTGGAACGGCTTGTAGCGGCCGCCCCCGTCGTCGTAGCCGAGCACGTCGTAGGGGCAGGCCACCACGCAGGCGGCACAGCCGGTGCAGAGCCCCGACGTGACTACCTCGTTGAACAGGTGGGCCCAGTGCGGCTTCTCCGGCGGCATGGGGGCCACTGTATGTCCTCTACGTTCCCCGACCATGCCCGAGCTGGTCGAGGTGGAGGCCTACCGGACCCTGGCGGCCAGGGCCGTCGGCCGCACGGTGGAGAACGTGGAGGCGCCCGACGCCTGGTACCTGAAGGGGGGCCTGACCGCCCCCGCCCTACGGCAGGCGGTGGTCGGCCGCCGGCTCACCGCCGCCCGCCGGCGGGGAAAGGTGCTCCTCCTCGACACCGGCGGAGGGCCCACGCTCGGTCTCCGCTTCGGGATGACCGGACGCCTGATCCTCGACGGGGTGGCCGGGGTCGACGAGCTCATCTACTCCAGCCGGCGGCGGGAGCCGGCCTGGGACCGCCTCGTCCTCCACCTGCGGGGCGGGGGCGACCTGCGCGTCTCCGACCCCCGGCGCCTGGGCGGGGTCAGCCTCGACCCGGCCGAGGACCGGCTGGGCCCCGACGCCGCCGGCCTGGCCCCGGCCGAGCTCGGTCCCGTCCTCGAGGGCTCCCGCGCCCCCCTCAAGGCCCGCCTCATGGACCAGGGGCGCCTGGCCGGTCTGGGCAACCTGCTGGTGGACGAGATCCTCTGGAGGGCCGGCCTCGACCCCGCCCGCCCGGCTGGCTCCCTCAGCCGGGCCGAGGTCCGGCGCCTGGCCCGTCACATTGCTTCCACCGTGGCCGACCTGATCGCCCGGGGTGGCTCCCACACCGGTGACCTGATGCCGGCTCGTCGCCAGGGCGGGCTCTGCCCCCGCGATGGTGAGGCCCTCCGGCGCGGCGTCGTCGGGGGCCGGACCACCTGGTGGTGCCCCCGGCACCAGCTCTGACCGACGGCGGCGCAGGAGGAGCCAGGCCATCGCCGCCCACCCGCCCACGGTGAGCACCAGGGCGGTGACCTCAACCGCGTCCCAGAGCCGGGGGGTGGCCAGCCAGAAGAACTCGTCGGAGAAGCGGGCCATGCCCCACAGGGCGGCGAAGGCGGCCAGGGTCACCCCGGTGGGGCGACGCCCGGTGCGGCGCTCTATGCCCAGCAGGATCAGCCAGATGACCCAGCACTCGATGGACTGGAACAGGGGCACCGGCACCCGTTTGCCGACCTGGCCGGCGTAGGAGAGCCCGTACCAGGCGCTGGTGGGGTGACCGCCGCCGTTGATCATGACCTGGGGCCCCAGCAGCCGGCCCAGGGCCCACGAGGCGATCAGCACCGGCGCGGCCAGGTCGAGGCCGGCCATGGTGGTGATCTGGCGGCAGTGGCGGCGCTGGAACCAGATGGCCGTCGGAACCCCGAACAGGAGGCCCCCGAAGGACGACAGGCCGCCGTGCCACACGGCCAGGATGTCGCCCGGGTTGGACCGGTAGTAGGAGAGGTTGGCCACCACGTGGACCACCCGGGCGCCCACGATGGCCGCCCCCACCACCCACAGGAAGGCCCGGTTGAGCCACTCCCACGGCAGGCCGGCGGCCTGGAACCGCCGCCGCATGTACCACAGGGCGAACCAGAAGGTCAGGGCCAGGCCGATGCCGTAGGTGTGGATCTGCAGCGGTCCGAGGTGGAACACCACCGGTATGGGCTTCAACCAGGCTCCCGCGGGTAGAGGGCGCCCATATTGTTGCCGGTCCTCCCCGCTCCGGGGGCCCGCCCGCCACCACGGAGGCCCGCCTTGTCCGACCGATTCGTGACCGCCGAGCGCCGGCCCGACGGTGTCGCCGTCGTCCGCCTCGACCGGCCCCGCATGAACGCCCTGTCCTCGGCCCTGCTGAGCCAGCTCGCCGACGAGGTCGCCGGCCTGGTGGCCGACCCCCCCGCCGCCGTGGTCGTCTGGGGCGGCCCCCGCATCTTCGCCGCCGGGGCGGACATCTCCGAGTTCATCGATGCCGGGACCGGCCGGCCCAGCCCCGAGGTCGCCCGCAGCGTCGGCCGGGGCTTCCGGGCCGCCCTCGACGCCGTGGCGGCCCTGCCCGTGCCTACGGTGGCGGCGGTGAACGGCTATGCCCTGGGCGGGGGCTGCGAGCTGGCCCTGGCCTGTGACTTCCGGGTGGCAGCCGAGGACGCCCGCTTCGGCCAGCCGGAGATCCTGCTCGGCATCATCCCCGGCGGAGGGGGCACCCAGCGTCTCAGCCGGCTGGTGGGACCGGCCCGGGCCAAGGACCTGATCCTCTCCGGCCGCCAGGTCGACGCCAGCGAGGCCCGGGCCATCGGCCTGGTCGACCGGGTGGTGGCCGCCGCCGAGGTGCTCGATGCTGCCACCGGATGGGCGGCGAGCCTGGGCCGGGGCCCCCGGGTGGGCCTCGCCCTGGCCAAGGCGGCGGTGGACGGCGGCGCCGATCGGCCCCTCGAGGCGGGGCTGGATCTGGAGGCTGGGCTGTTCGCCGAGGTGTTCGGCTCCGACGACGCCCGCATCGGGATCGAGTCGTTCCTCAAGGACGGTCCGGGCAAGGCCAAGTTCGAGGGCCGCTGAGCCCGGTGGCCGGCCTGCTCCTGGTCGGGCTGTCGGTCGGGCTGTCCAACTTCGCCGGCGCCATCGGGATCGGCCTGGGCGGCGTCACCGCCGCCGTCCGTATCCGGGTGGCGGTCCTGTTCGGGCTGTTCGAGGCGGGAATGCCGGTGCTGGGCCTGCTCATTGGCCACCGGACGGCCTCCCTGCTGGGCGCCGACGGCGGCCGGTACCTGGGCGGCGCCCTGCTGGTGCTGACCGGCCTGTGGGCCCTGGTGGCCGCCCGGCGCTCCGGGGGTGCCCCCGCCGCCGGCACGAACAGGCGCCTGGTGGTCACGGCCGCCGCCCTCAGCATCGACAACCTGGTGGTGGGCTTCGCCCTCGGCACCCTGCACGTCAACCTGGCCGTCGCCGCCGCCGTCATCGCCGGGGTGAGCGTCGTCCTGTCCCTCGCCGGCCTCGAGCTCGGCCACCGGCTGGGAAAGGTGGTGGAGCGCTACAGCGAGGAGGTCGGGGGGCTGGTGCTGGTGGGGGTGGGGGTTGCGGTCGCCTCCGGGCTCATGCGGTGATGTCGACCGGGGCCGGGCTCTGGCCGGCCAGCACCCCGGCGATCCAGTCGGGCAGGACATGGCGCAGGATGCTCGAGGCCTGGGTCAGCAGGTGCCCGGAGCCGGGCAGGACCACCAGGTCGCCCTGGCCGGCGATCATCCTCACCATCTCGCTGCAGGTGAAGGGGAGGATCTCGTCCGAGTCCCCGTGCAGGAGCAGCAGCGGCCGGCCGTCCATGCCTTCGGCGACCTCGCAGCCGGCGGACTGGGTGGCCAGGGTGACCACTCCGGCCACCACCGCCGGCAGCAGTACCGCCGCCCGCACGGCGATGGCCCCCCCGAAGGAGTGGCCCATCGTCACCACCTGCTCGGCCCCCCGGCGGCAGGCCAGCTCGGTGACGGCGGCCAGGTCGAGGGTGCACAGGCCGATGTCGTTGGGCACCCGCCAGCCCACCCGGAGCACCCCGATGCCCCGACCGGCGAGCTCGTCTCCGAGGAACTGGTAGAGGCCCTCGGCCGGGCCAAGCAGGCCGCCCATGGCCCCCCCGCAGGCGACCAGGGCGCCGGCGGAGTCGGCCGGCCCGTGCCAGAGGACGGTCAGCAGGCCCTGACGGGTGAACAGCTCGATGTGGGTGAGGCCGGGGTGGACGTCGACCTCCTGGGCGGCCAGGACGCCCAGGCGCTCCAGCGGGGTCCGGTCGTCCTGCTCCTCGTCCACCGGCCCGGCCCGAGCGGGGTCAGGAGCCGCTGGAGCTGTGCACCTGGTCGCCCTCGGTATGGCTCATCCAGGTGGCGTACATGTCGGCGTAGCGCCCACCGAGCGCCACGAGCTCATCGTGGGCGCCGCTCTCCACGATGCGGCCTTCGTCCACCACCACGATGCGGTCCGCCTTCATGGCGGTTGTCAGGCGGTGGGCGATGAGGATGGCGGTGCGGCCCTCCAGCAGCACGTCGAGGGCGGCCTCGATCTTGGTCTCCGACAACAGGTCGAGGTTGGAGGTGGCCTCGTCCAGCACCAGCACCCGGGGGTGGGCGTGGAAGGCCCGCGCCAGGGCGATGAGCTGGCGCTCTCCCGAGGACAGCGACTGGCCCCGCTCGTGGACCACGGTGTGGATGCCGTGGGGCATGCGCTCGACGACCTCGACCAGGCCCACCGCCCGGATGGCGTCCCACACCTCGTCGTCGGTGGCCTCGGGGCGGGCGAAGGAGATGTTGTCGCGGATGGTGCCCCCGAACAGGAACGGCTCCTGGGGAACCACGCCGAGCTGGCGGCGCAGGGACCGGATGGTGACCGAGCGGAGGTCGTGGCCGTCGATGAGCACCCGGCCGGCCACCGGGTCGTAGAAGCGGGTTACCAGCTTGGCGATGGTGGACTTGCCCGCCCCGGTGGGCCCGACGAAGGCGACCGTCTCGCCGGCGTCTATGACCAGGTCCACGTCGTGCAGCACCGGCAGCTTGGGGTCGTAGCCGAAGGTCACCCCGTCGAAGGTGATGTCGCCGCGGATCGGCGGAAGGTCGATGGCGTCGTCAGCCTCGGGGACACTGGGGTCCGTCTCCAGCAGGCCCCGAAGCTTGTTTATCGAGGCCGTGCCCTGCTGGTACATGTTGTACTGCTGCACCAGCAGCTGGATCGGCATGAAGAACCGGTTCAGGTAGAGGAAGAACGCCACCAGGTCGCCGGGCGACAGGGAGTGGTGCAGCACCATGTTCCCGCCGATGGCCAGCAGGGCAGCCTGGCCCAGGTAGCCGAGCAGCTGGGTGCCCGGCCCGTAGACGGCGTTGATCTGCGCCGTGTACATGTTGGCGTCGCGGTAGGCGCCCACCACGTTCCGGTGGTAGATGACGTTGTGGCGCTGGCGGTTGTGGGCGGTGACGATCCTGATGCCGTGCAGGGTTTCGGACAGGTCGGCCAGCACGTTGGCGATGCCGTCCCGCACCCGGTCATAGCCCCGCTCGGAGCGGGAGCGGAACCACAGCGACATGGCCGTCAGGATCGGCACGATCAGCAGCAGGGTGATCAGGGCCAGCTCCACGTTCATCGACAAAAGCATTCCGGTGATGACCAGCATGGTCAGACCCTGTACGGCGAACTGGGCCAGGCCGTCCTGCAGCAGCTGCTGCAGGTTCTCGATGTCGCTGGTCATGCGGGTCATGATCACGCCGGCCTTCTCGTCGGTGTAGAAGTCCAGCGCCAGCCGCTGCAGGTGGTTGAAGATCTTGACCCGCAGGTCGTTCATGACCCAAGCCGCCAGGCGACCGGTGACCATCACCTGCAGCCGCTGGGCGGTGGCGGTGAGGACGATGGCGCCGACATAGAGGCAGCCCACCCACACGATGAGGCCGAAGTCCTTGTGCAGCATGCCCCGGCTGATTCCGATGTCGATCAGCCTCGGGCCGGCCTGGTTGGTCACGCTCACGATGGTCACCAGGAACGCGGCCAGTACTCCCAGCTGCCAGTGCTTGAAGATCAGCCCCCGCAGGGTGAGGTGCTCGGCCTCGTCACCCGCCTTGCGGTAGGAGAAGGTGGCGCTGGGCTCCGGGTGCTCCGGCTCGTCGGCCAGCAGCTTGTCCACTCCGTCCTGCAGCTCCGGCGGTATGCCGGCGAAGGGCAGGCCCTGGCCGGGGCTGGCCGACTGACGGGGCCCCATGCCGCCCCCGAACATCCCGCCCGGGGCGGACCCGCCACCGAACATTCCTCCACCCATGGCCATCAGACGATGCCTCCAGTCTCCGGGCTGGTGAGGTCGATGCCGCCGAACCGCCGGCCCCCGCGCCCGTCCTCGGCGTCCGAACCGTTGCGTCCCCGCCGGCCCGCCCCCGCCCTGGCCAGGGCCTTGCCTTCAGCGTCGTCGGGGGGGTGAAGGTCCTCCTCCTCGCCTTGGGCCAGCACCTCGACATAGAGGGGGCAGGTGGCCATCAGCTCGGAGTGGGTTCCCTCGGCCACGATGCGGCCCTCGTCCATCAGCAGCACCCGGTCGGCCAGGCTTATGGTCGACAGGCGGTGGGCGATGATCAGGGTGGTGCGCCCCTTGAGCAGCTTGCGCAGCCCGTCGTGGATGCGCAGCTCCACGTGCACGTCGATGGCGCTGGTGGCGTCGTCGAGCACCAGGATGGGCGGGTTGACCAGCAGGGTGCGGGCGATGGCGATGCGCTGGCGCTGGCCGCCGGACAGGGTGTAGCCCCGCTCGCCGACCACGGTGTCATAGCCCTCGGGCAGCTCGCGGATGAACTCGTCGGCCCCGGCCGCCTTGGCCGCCGCCTCGATGTCGGCGAAGTCGGCCAGCGGCTTGCCGTAGGCGATGTTGTCGCGGATCGACGCCGAGAACAGGAAGGGCTCGTCCAGCACGATGCCCACCTGGGCCCGGAGGCTGGAGAGGGTGAGGTCGCGCACGTCCATCCCGTCGATGCGCACCGCCCCTTCGTCCACGTCATAGAAGCGGGCCAGAAGCCGGGCCACCGTCGACTTGCCTGCCCCGGTGCGCCCGACCAGGGCGACGGTCTCGCCCGGGCGCAGGTGCATGTCGTAGCGCTCGAGGACCTTGGCTCCGTCCTTGATGTAGCCGAAGGTCACGTCCTCGAAGCGCACCTCGCCCTCGCATTCGACCAGGTCGACCGCGCCGGGGCGGTCGACGATGGTCGGTGCCTCGTCGAGGATCTCGTAGATCCGCCCGGCCGAGGCCTTGGCCCGCTGGCCCATCATGATGAGCATCCCGAGCATCTGGAACGGGGCCTGGAGCATCACGATCCACATGCTGAAGCTCAGAATGGCCCCCACCGGCAGCCCGTCGTGGATCACCAGGTATCCGCCCACGAGCAGTACCAGGGCCAGGCCGAGCTGGACCAGGTTCTGCACCATGGGGGTGAACCGGGCCCGCAGGTCGGCGTCCTTGACGTAGGACCACTGCAGGCGGTCGGCCGCCCGGGCCAGGCTCTTGAGCTGCTGGTCCTCGGCGGCGAAGGACTTGACCACCCGGACGTCGTTGATGTTCTCGTCGACGATGGTGGCGACCTCGGCCAGGCGCGACTGGATGAGCCACGAGACCGGGAACATCGAGCGGCGCATGCGCACGCCCAGTATGTAGATGAACGGCATGGTCGCCATGGCCACGAAGGCCAGGGCCACGTTGATCGACAGCATGTAGCCGAAGGCCACGACCGCCATGCAGCACTGAACCAGGATGTTGGGGGCGAAGGTCAGGTACATCTGCACCGAGCGGATGTCCGAGTTGGCCCGCGAGATGAGCTGGCCTGACTGCACCCGGTCGTAGAAGGGGAACGACATCCGGGTGAGGTGCTGGTAGATCGTGTTGCGGAGGTCGAACTCGATCTTGTAGGCCGTCGTCATCAGGAACAGGCGCGAGATGTAGCCCGCCACCCCCGCCCCGACGGCCAGGGCGATGGCGATCTTGACGTAGTGGCTCAGCGGCACCGGGTGCAACCCCGGTATCGGGACCTCGACCGCCCGGGCCAGGACGCCCCGCTGGAGGGCCTCCTGGAGGATCTTCGGTATCTGGACCTGAAGGATCAGGCCGGCCAGCGACATGGCCAGCGAGGTCATGAACGTCCATTTGTGGGACAGGACGATCGGCATGGCCCGGCGCAGCCACGACTTGGACCGGTCCGGGTCGATGTTGGCCCGGGGGGCCTGGTAGAGGGGCTGGACGGCCACGGGGACGAAGGGCGTGCCCTGCGCCTCCAGGGCCTGGTCGCCCGGGCGGAGCCTGCCGCTTGCCCTCATCGGGACGCCGCCGCTGTCGAGGCCTTGACGGCGTCGCGATAGGCGTCGAGGGCGTCGCTCCAGAGGCCCAGGGCGTCCAACAGCCGGTCGGCTTGGACCCGGTCGCCGGCGTGGGCGGCGATCTCCGCCAGTCGGCCGCCGACGGCGGCGTCGGCCTGGTCGAGCACCCGGGTGCCGGCCGCCGTCAGCACGTGGTGCACACGGCGGCGGTCCTCGTCATCGGGCCGGCGTTCCACCAGGCCCTTGGCCACCAGACCGTCGACCACGGCGGTGATGCTCGGCCGGCTGACGGTGAGGGTGTCGGCGAGGGCGGAGGCGGCGGAGCTACCTCGCCCCAGCAGGGCCAGCAGTCGGTACTGGGAGGCGGACAGATCGACCTCGCCCAGAGCCAGATCGACCTGTCGAGCCAGGCGGGCGGCGACCCGCGCAACGTTAGGACGTCCTTCGGGAGTCACATAGTTAGGTTATCAAATGATCTGGCGGAGGAGGAACCAGGGACATCCCGCAACGGCCGGGATCCCTGGCGGGCCGGCCGGCGGAAACTTGGGGCTGACGCGCCGGGGCCGGCCTCTCGGCCGGCCCCATCGGTTACAAGGGACATGTCGCTGGCGCCGGAGTGGTGCCCCGGTGTCTGTTTGGGGACCACGTCGTCGGCTGGGCCGGAGGTCCGGCCACCGCTACGGCCCGGTAATCAACCGGGGCCTACCCCGATGCCAGCCGGACGGCCGCCTCTTCAGGCGGCCGGGGCACGGTCGGGCGGACTGCCGTCCTCGTGCGAGCTCGTCGACTTCATCGTCAAGCTCCTTCCCTTAGACCTCGAGCACCCGAAGGGTCGCTGTGCTCAGTCTCAGTTGTCGCGCCGTGGACGCCGGATGACAAGAGGGCGAAGGCGGCTTTAACGACAACGCAAAGTTGGCCGGGGTCGGCCGGTCCGAGGCGGCCGGCACGGCGGCGACGGGAAGCGCTGAGCGCGGCGGAACTCCGCCCCCTCGTTGGTAGCTTCGGGCCGCCATGGCCCCGGCAGTAAGCGAGCGCCGTCCCCGGACCCGGGCCGAGCGCCGCGCCGAGTACCTGGCCAGCCAGCGGCGGGAGCGGGCCCGGCGGGCCGCCCGGGCCCGCAAGGCGGCCGAGCGCCGGCGGCGGGCCCGCTCGATCGTCCCCCGTCTCCTGATGGCGGCGGCCACCTTCGGGCTGGGCCTGCTCTGGACCGGGGCGCCGGAACCGTCGTCCGAGGTCGGTCTGCCCGAGGCCACCGTGGCCCTGTCCCACTACCGCATCGACTACCTCATCCGGTACCTGGGCGGGGTGATCAACACCGAGACCCACGTGGTCAGCCGGCCCTACCTGGGCCTCGACGAGTCGTTCAAGGGGGGCCGGTTGACTGCGGGCCAGATCTCCAACCGGTCCGGGCTGTGGACCTGGGCCACCGGTCCGCCGGCGGGGTGGGACCTCCTGAGCGGCGCCCAGCAGGTGGCGGTGTCGGACGCCTCCCCCGAGGCGGCCGTCGACTTCGCCATCGGCCGGGGCCTGGCGGCGGTGGTGGGGCGGGCCGCGGTGCTGGGCCGGCCCTGCTCGGTGGTGCTGACCGGCCAGCCCCTCGGAGAGTCGATCGACGCCCCCTCCGGATCGAGCACCGTCCGGCTGTGCATCGACCGGAGCACCGGGGCCGTCCTGTCCGAGGTGTGGCGCCTCAACGGGAAGCTGGCCGAGGACATGGAGGCGACCCGGTTCGACCCCGAGTACCCGACGTCACTGGCCACCTTCGACCCGAGCCCCCGCCTGCCGCCCAGGAGCGCCCCGCCGATCGTGGCCGTGCCGCTGACCGGCCGCGAGCGCCAGGGGCTGCATCCGGTCCTGTCCGTCCCCGCCGGCTACCACCTCGACCACTCGCTGCTGAGCGCGTCGCCCTCCCCGTCGGGAGGGCCCGGCTCGTATACCAGCACGCTGCTCTACTCCGACCGCTCCGGTCGGGTGCTCGAGGCCGACTACGTGGAGAGCCCGGCCGACACCACGGGTCTGCGCGTCGGCCTGCCCGGAGGGCGGACGGGCTACCTGCGCCTCGACTACTACCTGTCGTCCCTCTCGATCGGCACCAGCTCGATCGGCTCGGTGGTGCTGCGGGGCTCGGATCCCGACCAGCTCATCGCCCTGGCCCGCCAGCTGCGCTGGTGAGCACGACCGGCTCGCCCGGGTTCTACAGGCCG
The DNA here is from genome assembly GCA_035653595.1 of Acidimicrobiales bacterium. Taxonomy (GTDB): domain Bacteria; phylum Actinomycetota; class Acidimicrobiia; order Acidimicrobiales; family JAJPHE01; genus DASRBO01. The sequence goes on from DASRBO010000009.1 coordinate 28,785, forward strand.
CAGTCCGCCCCCACCGTGTAGTCCCAGTTGGGCCCGCCGGTGTCCCCGTCCACCAGGAGGCCGGGGCCGCCCGACAGCAGGGCCGAGGGGGCGGAGACCAGCACGTCGGAGCGGGCGTTGGGGGAGCTGAGCACCGCTCCGGCCCCCGGAGGGGCGGTCATGGCCGAGCCGGAGCCGGTGGGGCTGACGATGTGGGTGAGGGGCTCGTCGATCTCCACCAGGGTGCCCCCGCCGGCCAGCGGCTTCATCGAGCCGTGGTCGTGGTTGACGGTGTTGACGCCGGGGCTGCCCGACGAGGCGTTGCCCACGTAGCCGTCGAAGTAGCTCACCGCCCCGGAGGCTTCGATCTCCATGGCGGCGAAGTACTCGACCCCGCCGAAGGTCCACTGGTCGTAGTAGACGACGGCGCTGCCGCCGGGGGGGATGTTCTTCGCCGTGGGCCGCCCGGCCAGCCTGAGAGCTGCCCGCAGGGTCCGCCCGTCGGGGGCCATGGCCATGTCGCCCTCGGTCAGGGCCAGCTGGGGGTTCTGCCCGGCCAGGGGGCCGGCCACCGGGGAGGGGCTGCCGGTGTTCTCGGGGATGGCGTCGGTCGGGTAGTCGTCGGTGCCGGGGGCCTGGGTCCAGAGGGGTCCGTGGCAGGTGAGGGAGGTGGAGGCCACCGTGCCTGAGGCGGATGCGGTCGCCCGTCCCGCCATCAGGAAGGCGCAGCCGGTGCTGAGCTCGTCGGCCGGCACCGTCTGGGGGCCGTCGTCGTACTGGGAGTTGGCCTCCAGTCTGGTCAGCAGCTGGCCGTTGAGCGGGACGACCGGGGCGCCGGCCTTCCTCTGCACGGCTGCGAGGTCTCCGTTGGTCAGCACCAGGGTCACCTGGGAGTGGGCGACATCGAACCTGTTGGCCCGGCTGGTGAGGGGGGCGGCGTCGATGGCGCCGGCGAAGACGCTGGGGGGCTGGCCGTTGCCCGCCGCCAGCTCGAAGCGGGTGCCGTACGGGACACCCGAGGGCGGGTCGGGGGGGATGTTGTCATCGACGGTCTCGCGGGCGCCGTAGATGGCGTACTGGGTCGGGCCCAGGTTGAACTCGGCCTCGAACAGGTCGCCCAGGGAGCCCGGCGCCCCCGTCTGGGGCTGGGCCGCCATCTTGGCCACCTTGATGGTGACGGCCAGGGTCGACCCCGTCGGGTCGGAGGAGAACGAGGCCGACGTGATGTCCAGGTCGGCGGGGGCGGTCGACTGCGCCGTCCCGCCGCCGGCGTTGGCTGCCGTCAGCTGGGGGGCGCCCCGGCACACGGTGGTGCCAGGCACGGCCGCCGTCGGCGCCCTGGTGGCGCCGGGGTCGGTGGGGGCGAGCGAGGGGTTGGCCGGGTCGAGGGACCGGGCCAGGCCCGTCACGTCCGGCACCCCCAGGCCCGACACGTAGTCCCAGCCGGTGGTGTCGGGGTAGGGCCCGTTGTTGCCGATGGTTATGTCGAAGAAGTCCCGGGCGTAGGCCTTGGCGTTGGCGTACTGGCCGTAGAGGGAGGGGGCGGCGAAGCCGAGGCCGGCGGCCACCCCGCGCACCAGGGGGCTGGCCGCCTGCACCCGGGCCCACATGCCCTGCCACAGCGGCGCAGACAGGCTGGTCCCCAGCACGGTGGCCTGCTGGCCCTGGACGATGATGTCGTAGCCGGAGAACTGGTCCCCGGACTGGGCCGCCACGTCGGGGATGGCCCGGCAGGGGGCGGTGGATTTCTGGACCGAGCCGGTGACGGCCAGGGTGGGCAGGCCGGAGAGCCGGTCGAAGGTGCACGGCGGGGTGGCCGGCACCACGCCAGAACCTCTGGGTGGCGGGGGCAGCTCGGCCGCCTGCCACGGCGGGGCGGGCTCGTTGTGGCTGAGGCCGCCGCCTGAGCTCACCCAGGAGTACTCGACGTCCCGTTCGGTGCGATCGCCAGGCCCGGCCTTGTCGGTGATCACCGTGCCGCCGACGGCCACCACCCACGGGCTGGCGGCCGGGTACTCCACCGATATCAGCGGGCTGTTGGTGGCCGTGTTGATGGCCACGCCACAGCCGGCGCCGGCGTCGCCGGTGGAGACGAACAGGGTCCGGCCCTCCACCACGGCCTGCTCGGCGGCGCTGTCGGTGGAGACCATGTCCCCGGTGATGGCGTCCACCTCCTCGCAGCCGCCGTAGGAGGCGCTGGCCTGCAGGGCACCGTTCGGGTCGTCGGCCCAGTCCTGGATGGCCACGTACTCGTCGGCCAGGGAGTCGGCGAAGTACATGGTGTAGCCGGCGGCGTCGGGCGCCATGCTGGAGGCGGCCTGGAGGTCGAGATCCCACTCGTCGATGCCCGACGTGTCGGTCGAGGTGACCCCGGCGTATACGGCCTGGAACGGGATCTGCGGCAGGGTGAGGTGGTTGGGTGCCCCCGAACCGGTCGGATTGGCCTCGTAGGCCCGCAGGTCCGAGACGATGGTGCGCATGGTGAGCGGTCCGGTCGTGTCGGGGCCGAAGCCCTCCGAGAAGCTGGCCAGGTGCTGGCCGGCCCCCCGGTCGTTGGCGGGCTGGTCGTAGATCGACCACAGGTCGGGCGGATCGGTGCTGGCCGACACCGGGAACGACGACGTGGCCGCCGTGCGGGGCTGGTCCAGACGGAGGTCGAAGTGGTGGAAGTAGGGGAAGGTGTCGAGGCCGCCCACCGCCGTCACCCCCAGCACCGCCGGCACCCGAGGGGCGTCGAGGGCGGCCAGGAAGCGGTGGCCCTGGGACTGGAAGACCGAGAAGCGGACGCCGAAAAGGCGGGCGACCTGGCCCTCGGTGCCGGTGGCCTGCAGGAGGGTGCCGGCGCCGGACTGGAAGGCGACCGACAGGCCCCCGCCAGCCAGCCACGAGCGGGCGGCGGCCGTCCGGGCCGCCTCGGCCCCGAACCGCTGGTCGAACTGGGCCGGGGTGAGGAACGAGTGGAAGCTCGGGCTGTTGGCCCGGTACTCGTCGGCGGCATACGCCGCCTCCGCCCGCGGGTCGCGCCCCTGCAGGGTCAGGGTCACCGTCATCGGGGTGGAGGCAGATGCCGGGCCCACCGGGCGCAGCCGGCCCGCCCAGGCGGGCCGATCGGCCTCGATGGCGACCCGCTGCGCCATGGCGGCGGGGGAGTACGACGAGGGCAGGGCCAGCGAGGCGCTGTCACCCTCCGGGGACGGGACCACGACGGCCTGCGCCGAGGTGGCGCGCCCGCCGGCCCGGACAACGCCGACGACGGCGGAGATACTCAGCACGGCCACTAGGACCGAAAGCGCCGGGATGGTGCGGTTGAGCTTCGACATGGCGTGGGCAGGACGGAGGTCCTAACCAGGCTTTTCGACCGGCGAGGACCGTTCTCCTGCCGCCGGGGCCGCGAGCTAGGGCGGGGAGGCCCGTCGTGTCGGGGCGTGGCCGGCCGGGCCCACGGATCCAGAGGGGCCGGCTGGCGGCGGGACGGCGGTGGCGGGCGTCGAGCGCCCCCCCATGAGCGTTGACGCCCCGCCACTGCCGTGTTCGGGGTACTTCGCCGGGGCCGGCCGGTACTCCTCCCCTCGCCTCCGACCGAGCCGGGGGAGGGGAAGCCCCTAAGTGACGTGACTATGTGTCAGTCAGCGGGCGATGAGGGCCGCCACCCGCTCGAGCAGATCGAGGGGGTCGAAGGGCTTGGTCACGTAGTCGTCGGCCCCGGTGGCCCTGCCCGTCCGGACATCGGCGTCCTGAGCCTTGGCCGACAGGATGATGATCGGGATGCCCTTCGTCTTCGGGTCGGACTTGAGCTTGGAGGCGGTCTCGATGCCATTCATCCTCGGCATCATGACGTCCATGAGGATCAGGTCGGGCCGCTCCTCGGCCACCTTCTCCAGTGCCTCCACGCCGTCGCCGGCCAGGCGGACCTCGTAGCCTTCCATCTGGAAGTTCACCTGCAGGAGCTTCTGGATGACGGGATCGTCGTCCACCACCAGGATCCGCCGGCTCTCTGCCACCCGGGCATGGTAGGCCGGTCGCCGCAGCGGGGAAGGCGAGTCCCCCCGCCCAGGACCAATAGAGTTGTTCGCCCCGCCCTCGTAGCTCAGGGGATAGAGCACCGGCCTCCGGAGCCGGGTGCGCAGGTTCGAATCCTGCCGAGGGCGCGTTTTTTTGCCTGTCGAGGGCCGCGCTAAGCCGTTCCCGGTTCA
>DASRBO010000010.1:0-7039 GCA_035653595.1 Acidimicrobiales bacterium
TGGCGCACCGTGTAGGCGACCATGTCCACGATCAGGCGCCGGCTGGGCCCGGGGGGGAAGATGTAGGTGCCCCGGGAGAGGTACTCCTTGACGATGTCGTTCTGGGTCGTGCCCTCCAGCCGGGCCACGTCGATGCCGTGCTCCTCGGCGGTTCCGATGTAGAGGCCGAGCAGCCAGGCGGCGGTGGCGTTGATGGTCATGGACGTGTTCATCTCGTCCATGGGGATGCCGTCCATCAGCTGGCGCATGTGGCCGATGTGGGCCACCGGCACGCCCACCTTGCCCACCTCGCCCCTGGCCTGGGGCGAGTCGGGGTCGTAGCCGGTCTGGGTGGGCAGGTCGAAGGCGATCGACAGCCCGGTCTGGCCCTGGGCCAGGTTGGTCCGGTACAGCTCGTTGGACGCCTTGGGGGTGGAGTGCCCCGAGTAGGTGCGCATGAGCCAGGGACGGTCGGCCATGTCAGCCATTTTCTCCGTCCCCGGCCCCTCTGTCACCCCGGCCCGCCGGCGGCGGGACGATTACTTCCGGTAGTCGTAGAAGCCCCGGCCGGTCTTGCGGCCCAGTTGCTCGGCCGAGACCATTCGCCGCAGCAGCGGCACGGCGGCGTAGTTGTGGTCGCGGTACTCGTCGTAGAGGGCGTCGAGGATGGCCAGGCTGGTGTCCAGGCCGACCAGGTCGAGCAGGGCCAGCGGGCCCATGGGGAAGTTGCAGCCGTTCTTCATGGCCGCGTCGATGTCCTCGCGGCTGGCCACCCCGTTCTCCAGCAGGCGCACGGCGTTGTTGAGGTAGGGGAAGAGGAGGGCGTTGACGATGAAGCCGGCCTGGTCCTTGACCTCGACCGGCTCCTTGCCGCAGGCCTCGGCGAAGGCCCGGACCGCCGCCATGGTGGCGTCGCTGGCGGTCAGCGGCCGCACCAGCTCGACCAGGGCCATGACCGGGGCCGGGTTGAAGAAGTGGACCCCGCAGACCTTGTCGGGCCGGCCGGTCTCCATGGCCATGTCGATGACCGGAAGGGTCGAGGTGTTGGTGGCCAGGATGGTGTGGTCGCCGCAGATGCGGTCCAGCTCGGTGAACAGGTGCTTCTTGGCGGCCAGGTCCTCCACGATGGACTCGACGACCAGGTCGACACCGGCCAGATCGCCCAGGTCGGACGTGACGGTCACCCGGCCCACGGCGGCATCGCGGTCCTCGGCCGTCATGCGGCCCTTGTCGACCGCCCGGGCCAGCGACTTCTCCAGCCCGGCCAGCATGGCGTCGGCGGTGGCCCGCTGGCGGGAGCGGAGCACCACCTCGTAGCCGTTGACGGCGGCGCACTCGGCGATGCCCGAGCCCATGATCCCCGAGCCGACGATCCCCACCCGCTTGATTGACATGGGTCGAGATCGTAGGAGGCGCCGCGCGAGGCCGTCGAGGCCGCACGTGGCCCGACCCGACCCGGGCTGATCCGGTCATGGCCGGGCCGCTGGTGGCCGCCCGGCCGGACGCGGCCCCGCCGGCGGTGCCGCCTGGGCCGACCCCGGGGGCCGGGCCTTCAGGGCAGGACTTCGAGGCCGGCCGCCACCCCGTCGACGAAGACCGACACCACCCCGGCGCCGGAGGCCGTCCACGATCCGGAGGGGTCCCGCACCACCGCCGTGCGCTCGGCGATGCCCACCACGGGCAGGCCGGCCGGGGCCAGGTCGAGGGTGCGGCGGGCCTTGTCGTGGGACCAGTGGTCGAAATGGGGCACCACCGCCACCTGCTCGCACAGGCCCAGGCCCAGGGTGAACGCCCCGCCGCGGGGGTCGACCATGGGGTCGGTCAGCACCATGGCCCCGGCCGAGGACCCGGCGACGGTGGCGCCGTCGTGCCACGCCTCCACCAGGGCGTTCCACACCGCCGAGTCCTTGAGCACCGAGCGCAGGTGCAGCGGGGAGCCCCCGCCCAGGTAGATGAAGCGGGCCTGGCGCACGGTGGCGGCCTTGTCGAGGTCCTCGGCGTCGGGACGGGCAAGCACGTCCAGGCCCCGGGCCCGCCCGCCCATGGACTCGAACCAGGCCACGGCGGTGGCCACCGCCCGTTCCGGGTGCTCGTAGGCCGCCGCCGTGGGCAGGATCAGCACCTCGGGCCGGCCGGCCGCCTCCAGGGCCTGGGCGTCGAAGTCGCAGCCCCGTCGCCACTCCGCCCCGCCCACCAGCAGCAGGGGTCCCTCAGCCGCGGCCAAGCGCGCTCCTTCTACTCACCTTCGCTGATCTCGACCGACTGGATGACCACCTTCTCCTTGGGGTTGCCCGAGGAGGTGCCGACCGCCTCGATGGCGGAGACCACGTCGAGGCCTGAGACGACCTTGCCGAACAGCGAGTACTGCGGGGGCAGGCGGGCGCCGTCGGGGCCGCTGATGATGAAGAACTGGCTGCCGTTGGTGTCCGGCCCGGCGTTGGCCATGGCCAGTGAGCCGATCTCGTACCGGCCCGGCTTGGGCAGCTCGTCGGCGAACTTGTAGCCGGGGCCGCCCCGGCCGGTGCCCTCCGGGTCGCCGCCCTGGCACACGAAGCCGGGGATGATGCGGTGGAAGGTGACCCCGTCGTAGTAGTGGTAGCGGGAGAGGACCACGAAGTTGTTGACCGTCTTCGGGGCGGCGACGGCGTCGAGGGCGATGGTGATCGAACCCTTGGACGTCTCCATTCGGGCGGTGTACCGCTTGTCGGGATCGATGCACATGGGTGGCGGCCCGTCGAAGCGCACCTTGCGGGGGCTGGAGCCGTCGGGGTTGGGGCATTCGGTGGCCATGTTCCTCCTCGGTGCTTTCGTCGTAGTACTGCCCGGCGGCCTGCCGGCTGCCGCCTGACTTCTGTGCGGCCTCTGCCTGGCGCCTGACTGCCCGGCCCGACCTTAGGAGGGGACAGCCCGGACCGGCCGCTCACTCCACGGTGATGGTCACCGTCAGCATCTTGTGGGTCGTCTTGGGGGTGCCTCCGGCGCTCCCATCGGCCTCGATCTTGGACACGACGTCCATGCCGGAGGTCACCTGGCCGAACAGCGAGTAGCTGGGCGGGAGCTGGGTGCCCTGGGAGCCGGTGACGATGAAGAACTGGCTGCCGTTGGTGTTGGGACCGGAGTTGGCCATGGCCACCGAGCCGATCTTGTAGCTGCCCGCCGGCGGCAGCTCGTCGGCGAACTGGTAGCCGGGGCCGCCCTGCCCGGTACCGGTGGGGTCGCCTCCCTGGACCACGAAGCCGGGGATGACCCGGTGGAAGATGATGCCGTCGTAGTAGTGGTTGAGGGCCAGGAACACGAAGTTGTTGACCGTCTTGGGGGCCAGCTTCGGGTCGAAGGTGATGGTGAAGCTGCCCACGTCGGTGGTGACGTCGGCCAGGTAGGTGACGCCGGGGTCGGTGCAGGTCGGCGGGGCGGCGGCGAACTTGATGGTGCGGGTGGCGGTGCCGGTCAGCGGGGGGCAGCCGGCCTTGCTGTCGGCCGCCTGGGCGGCGGCCCGGTCCCGGGCCGCCTGGGCGGCCGACACCGTTGTGGTGGTCGTCGGCGCCGTGGTCGAGGTGGTGGTGGACCTGGTCGTGCTGGTGGACCGGGTGTTGGCGGTGGCGCTGGTCTTCTGGGACTTGTCGTTGCTCACGTTGAAGATCAGGAACAGGGCGACCACCAGGACCGCCGCCACCAGGCCGATGACCCCGCGCCGGATGTTCTGGCGGCGCCGGCGGGCGGCCAGCAGCGCCTCCTGGCGGGCGCGGCGCGCCTCGCGCTTGCGCTGGCGTTTCGGGTTCGGCACGGCCCGACACCGTAGCCGTGCGGTCGGGCCCGGTCGGACCCGGTCGGGGGGCCCGGGCCGGCCGCTTCGAAGGAGGCAGGGGACCCGTCCCCGGCGGCCTCGGAGCGATCTGAATCCGGGCGAGGGCGCCCGGGGCCACTGCTACCGTCCGACCGTGTCGGTAGTGGTCCAGAAATACGGTGGCACCTCGGTCGGCGACGCCGACCGCATCCGCGAGGTGGCCGACCACATCGCCCGCACCCGGCGCCTGGGACACGACGTGGTGGTCGCCGTCTCGGCCATGGGCAAGGAGACCGACGAGCTGCTCCACCTGGCCGACCAGGTCTCGACCACCAAGCCGGGGCGGGAGATGGACATGCTCGTGACGGCGGGGGAGCGCAAGGCCACCGCCCTGGTCACCATGGCCCTGGCCGACCTCGGGGTGCCGGCGCTCTCCTTCACCGGCAGCCAGGTGGGATTTCTCACCGACACCACCCACCGCAACGCCAAGATCCTCGAGATCCGCCCCGAGCGGCTGCGCCAGGCCGTGGCCGAGGGCAAGGTGCCGGTGGTGGGCGGGGCCCAGGGCATGTCGACGGCCGGCGACATCACCTTCCTGGGCCGGGGCGGGACCGACACCACCGCCGTGGCCCTGGCCGCCGTGCTCGGCGCCGAGGTGTGCGAGCTCTACACCGACGTGACCGGGCTGTTCACCGCCGACCCCCGGGTGGTCCCCGACGCCCGCCGGCTGCCCGAGCTGTCCTTCGAGGAGCTCCTGGAGATGACGGCCAGCGGTTTGCCCAAACCGGCCATGCGGGCGGTGGAGTTCGCCCGCAACCACGGCGTCAAGCTCCACATCCGGTCGGCGTTCACCTGGGAGCACGGCACCTGGGTCAGGGAGGAACAGAGCATGGAGCAGGCCATCATCTCCGGTGTCACCCACGACATCTCCGAGGCCAAGGTCACGATCACCCGGGTGCCGGACCAGCCAGGCATCGCCGCCCAGCTGTTCCGGGGCCTGGCCGACAGCGACGTCAACGTAGACATGATCGTTCAGAACACCTCGGTGCACGGCACCACCGACATCTCCTTCACCGTCCCCCTCGAGCAGCTGAAGACGGCTCTGTCAGTGACCGAGTCGGTGGCCCCTGGTATCGGGGCGGGGGAGGTGGAGACCGACTCCGAGGTCGGACGGGTCTCCCTGATCGGTGCCGGCATGAAGTCCAACCCCGGCGTGGCCGCCACCATGTTCGAGACCCTGGCCCGCGAGGGGGTCAACATCGAGATGATCTCGACCTCCTCCATCCGAATCTCCTGCGTGGTGCGGGAGGAGCAGGTGGAGAAGGCGGTACAGGCTCTCCACGACGCCTTCGGCCTGGCCAAGGGCTGAGCACCGGGGCGCCAATTGGGCCGGCGCCGGGGGAGGGTCCCGTAGGCTGGTGGCCATGCGAGTAGCGGTCTTCGGGGCCACCGGCCAGGTCGGGGAGCGCATGCGGGCCGTGCTGGCCGAGCGGGACTTCCCGGTCGACGACATCCGCTTCTTCGCCTCGGCCCGCTCCGTCGGACGGCGCCTGCCGTGGGCCGACGGCGAGGTGGAGGTCGAGGAGGCGTCCGGGGCCGACTACTCCGGCATCGACATCGCCCTGTTCAGCATGGGCGGCTCCGCCTCCAAGCAGATGGCCCCGGCGGTGGCCGCCGCCGGCGCCGTGGTCATCGACAACTCCTCGGCCTGGCGCATGGACCCCGACGTCCCGCTGGTGGTGCCCGAGGCCAACGAGGCCGAGCTGGCGCGGATCCCCAAGGGGATCGTGGCCAATCCCAACTGCACCACCATGGTCGCCATACCGGTCCTCAAGCCCCTGCACGACGAGGCCGGCCTGGTGCGCCTGATCGCGTCGACCTACCAGGCCGTTTCCGGCTCCGGAGGCAAGGGGGTCGCCGAGCTGGAGGAGCAGGTGGCCAAGGTCGGCCCCGAGGCGCCCCGGCTCACCTTCAGCGGTCAGGCGGTTGAGTTCCCCCAGCCGTCCAAGTACCCCCGGCCCATCGCCTACAACGTTCTGCCCCTCGCCGGCGACATCGTCGAGGACGGGAGGGCGGAGACCGACGAGGAGCAGAAGCTCCGCAACGAGACCCGCAAGATCCTCTCCATCCCCGACCTGGCGGTGTCGGCCACCTGTGTGCGGGTTCCGGTCTACACCGGCCACTCGCTGGCGCTGAACGCCGCCTTCGCCCGACCCCTGTCCCCGGAGCGGGCCACCGAGCTGCTGGCCTCGGCCCCCGGGGTCGCCCTGTCGGAGATCCCCACCCCGCTGGAGGTGGCCGGCGGAGACCTCACCCATGTCGGGCGCATCCGGCGGGACCCCACCGCTGAGCACGGCCTGGCCCTGTTCTGCGCCGGCGACAACCTCCGGAAGGGGGCGGCGCTCAACGCCGTGCAGATCGCCGAGGCCCTGCTCCGCCGGCGCTCCTAGTACCCGCCACCGGCCTCGGACCCGAGGTGGGCACGGGGCCTCCGCAGGCCTGGTTCAGCAGCGGCAGGGCATCTGGGCGCACACCGGGCAGCCGCCGGCGTAGCGCTGGGCCGCCTCCTCGAGGTCGATGTCCAGCTGGGCCGCCACCGAGGCCACCCAGGCGAGGACGTCGCCGAGCTCGTGGACCTGGTTGGCCCGGTCCCCCTTGCGCACCGCCCGGGCCAGCTCCCCCACCTCCTCCATCAGCCAGGCCAGGCTGGCGGGCAGGCCCCGTTGGCGGTCGCGGGCCCCGTAGGTCCGAACCATCAGTTCCTGTAGCTCGGCCAGTCGCATTCGGACATCATGGGCGAGTCGGCGCCAACCTCTCAGGTCGGGACGTTTCCCGCCGAAGTTTAGAATTATCTATGACTGGGGACGAGAGAGTGCCAACCATGAGCCAGAGCACACGTGGTAGCCGAACAACCAGCGGGTGGGGCCGGCCGGAGGCCGGTCACACCGCCCTCGACGACATGGCGATGCTCGAGCAGCTGCTCGACTCGCTCGACCAGGGCGTGATGGTGGTCGACCTGACCGGGGAGATCGTCTACTGGAACACCGCCACCGACCTGCTGTTCTCCTGGCCGGAGGCCGAGGCCCTGGCCCGCTCGGCCCTGCACCTGTGGCGGGAGGCCGAGGGCCGGCCCCGCAAGGCGGTGGCCCACGGGCGGGCCTTCGACGGGGTGATGACCGTCTCGCCGGTCACCGACCACCGGGGCGAGACCTTCGCCGTGGCCGCCGTGGTGGGCGACCTGCCCGGCCTGCAGGACCGCCTCACCCAGGCCCGCCG
>DASRBO010000011.1:0-3033 GCA_035653595.1 Acidimicrobiales bacterium
CGGCCGCCAGAAGACCTGGGCGGCAAAGGCCCCGAGGAGGACAGCGATACTGGCCATGAGGCTGAGCCGACCCTCGACACGGCTGGCGCGCAGGGGCGGTCGCGCCAGCCGGACCGTCATCACCAACCCCAGGCCGGCAACGCCAGCAGTGACTCCGCGTAGCGCGAGGGCGGTGACATGGAGGTGGCTGACCAGGAGGTAGGCAATGGTGAGCAGAACGGTGACCGCTGCGCTGGGCAGCACCAGCCCGGCGAGGGCCACCACTGAGCCCAGGCCACCGGCCGAACGCCAGCCGATCAGCACCGCCAGGGCAAGCAGGTTGATCCCCGGGGGCAGCTGGCACATGCCCCAGGCTTGGGCGTACTCGGCCGGCGTCATCAACCGCTGGCGTTCGACGAAGGCGCGATAGACCAAGAGCTGGGTGGCCTGCCCGCCCCCGAAGGACTGGAGCCCGATCCCAGTCCACGTCCGAAGCTGCTGCAGGACCGGGCTCACGGCAGGGTGTAGCCGCCGTCAACGGCAAGGGTGTGACCAGTGATGAAGGAAGCGCCGGGACCAGCCAAGAAGACCACCGCGGCGGCTACGTCCTCCGGGGTGCAGAGCCGGCCCAGCGGGATGTCGGCCGCTCGCCTGGCCTCGTAATCGGGATCGGCGAACTTGTCCTCGCGACCGGGGGTCCGGGCGCTGGCCGGGGCGACCGCGTTGACGGTGATCCCGTACGGTGCCCACTCCACGGCCAGGGCTCGGGTGAGCTGCTCAAGCCCTGCCTTGCTCGCCGCGTAGGCGACACGCTGCGGTCGGACCACCCGGCCATAGGTCGAGCTGATGTTGATGATCCGTCCCTGGCGCCGGGCGATCATATCGCGGGCAGCCGCCTGGGCCATGAGGAAGCTGCCGCGGAGGTTGGTCTCCAGGATCGCGTCCCAGTCCTCAGGACGATAGTCGAGAGCGTCAATTCGGAGTGTGGCGCCGGCGTTGTTAACCAGAATGTCGACCCGGCCGAACTCAGCCACCACCCGTGCCACCCCGGCCTCGATACTCGCCGGATCCCGCAGCTCGATCCCGACCCGCAGCGCTCGACCACCGGCGCTGGCGATCGCGGTCTCGGTCTCAGCGAGCGTGTCGGGGCGGCGGGCGCTGATGGCAACGTCCGCACCGGCGCGCGCCAGGCCGGTCGCGATGCCGGCGCCGATCCCGGACCGGGCACCTGTCACCAGCGCCACTCGACCCTCGAGCCTCATAGCAGTAAGTGTTACATAGAACATCCGTTACTCTCAAAGACGTGCAAGACTATCTGCGCCACAGCTTCGGGTTGGAGGGCAAGGTCGCGCTCGTCACCGGCGCCCGGGAGGGCATCGGCTTCGCCACCGCGACCGCGCTGGCTGCCGCGGGCGCCCGGGTGGCGGTCACCAGCCGTAGCGCCGACGGCCTGCTGCCGGTGCTGGAGGCGATCCGAGAGGCGGGGGGCGAGGCGCTGCCGCTGACGATGGAGATGCGCGACCTGGCCAGCGTGCGGGCCGGTATCGAGCGAGCTGCCGAGCACTTCGGACAGCTCAACGTGCTCGTCAACAACGCCGGAATCGCAATCCGCGCTCCCTCGCTGACCTACACCGAGGCCGACTGGACCGAGGTTCTAGAGGTCGACCTACGTGGTCCTTTCTTCGCCGCGCAGGCGACGGCGGCAATTATGGCGCGCTCCGGGGGCGGCCGGATCATCAACGTGTCCTCGGTCTTCGCGCACAAGGCGATGGGCAGCCGTGCCGCCTACGCCGCGAGCAAGGCAGGGCTGGAGCAGATGACCAAGGTGCTGGCCGTGGAGTGGGCACCGTACGGGATCACGGTCAACGCGGTGGCGCCGGGGACGGTCCTCACCCCCAGCCGCGAGCACCTCTTCGTAACCCCGGAGGCGCTCGCCGAGCGGCTCCGGATTATCCCCCTCGGCCGCTTTGGAGAGCCCGAGGATATCGCACCGGCGATCGTCTTCCTGGCCTCGCCCGCCGCTGCTTGGATCACCGGCGCGGTAATCAACATCGACGGCGGGATGCGGCTGTAGGGCGACCTCAACGATTCTCGCGACCCGGCTCGGATGATGTCGCCTGATGTGTTCTGGCAGGCGTCGGCGAGGAGGACGCGGTCAATGGCGTCGGACGAGCGCCGCTCGAGCACGCGGGGAGATCCTGGGTGGGGTCGCCGGCCGCGCGGCGGCGGCCCAGGGGCTGCCGAGTGGGTGGGTGGTGGGCCTGGGTGATGGCCATGCGGCGATGGCGGCGGTGAGCTGGCGTTAGGCCCGCGGACGTGGTGGACGAGGAGAGGGTGGACCAGCCCGCCGAGACGACGATGGCCACCGGGTCATCCTTCGAGGTCCAACCCAAACCGAAGGAGGGGCGATGGCCACGCCCGGCATGGACCCCCGGCACCTGGTCCGTGAACACCTCGAGGCTCACCCGACCGGCTCCGTGGCCTACGGCAGGGCGCGGTCGAGGCGCCCACGCCGGAGCTTCGGAGTCAGGCGCTCAACGGCCTGAGCCCCTGCGCTCAACGGCCCGGATCGGCCCCTGATCGGCGGTGACCAGAACCTCGCCGCCCGCGGCAGGGCCGCGGCGAGGTGGACCGCGTCGTCGGCCCGGAGGACCTCCTGCTCGGCCAGATCGGTGGCCTGGTCCAGGAGGAGATCGCCGGCCTCGATGATCGTGAGCTGTGGCCAGGGTGGTTCACGAGCCCCCGCCTGGCGGTGGAGAGATCATCGCCGGTGAGGCGGCCCCGCCGATGGGCCGCCGCAAGGGCCGTGCGGGTCTCCACCTTCAGCAACCCCGAGGTGATCAGAAGGACCGCCGCTTGCCAGACCTCCCCGCCCGGGAGCTCATCCCGACCGGATCCATCGCGTCCCCGGCTCACCGCCTCGGTGCCGGTGAGGTCGTAGCGTCGGGCCGGTCGCGTTCAGCCCCCAGGGCAGCGGTCCCTTCACCGTCGAGATGCGGACCCGCCGGGTCACCGGCCGCCAGCGACCCGCCCCTCCTTCTCCCGTCCCCCGGT
>DASRBO010000012.1:0-23057 GCA_035653595.1 Acidimicrobiales bacterium
ACGTCGGTGCCGTGGTCGAGCATGGCCGTGAGGGCCTGGCGGAGGTTGGCCGCTTGCGGAACCCGGGGCCAGTCGGCGCCGGCTGGCAAGGTCGCCGGCGGTTCGAGCAGCTCGTCGGCGATGGACACCACGCCGAGCAGCTTGAGGTTGCGGTCCGCTCCCACGAACTCGGCCACGAAGTCGGTCGCAGGCGACCCCAGCACCTGCGCCGGTGTGTCGTGCTGTTCCAGCACGCCGCCCTGGCGCAGGACGGCGATCCGGTCCCCCAGCCGCACGGCCTCGACGATGTCGTGGGTGACGAACAGCACGGTCTTGCGCACCTCTGACTGCAGCCTGAGGAACTCCTCCTGCAGGCGGTCACGGGCGATAGGGTCGACGGCGCTGAACGGCTCGTCCATGAGGAGGACGTCGGGGTCGGCGGCCAGGGCCCGGGCGACCCCTACCCGTTGGCGCTGGCCCCCGGACAGCTCGTGGGGGAAGCGTCGGCCGAACTCGCTCGGAGCCAGCCCGACCAGCTCGAGGACCTCGTCCGCCCGGGCGCGCCGGCGAGCCCGATCCCAGCCAAGCAGCCGCGGCACCACCGTCACGTTGTCGTGCACCGTCAGGTGGGGGAACAGGCCGCCCTGCTGGATGACGTAGCCGGTCCGCCGGCGCAGCTCGACCGGGTCGAGGCGGGCGGTGTCCTCACCCTTCACCCAGACCGTTCCCCGCTCCGGACGGACCAGGCGGTTCACCATCTTGAGTGACGTGGTCTTCCCGCAGCCGGACGGCCCGACCAGCACGCAGATCTCCCCCTCGCCCACCTCGAGGCTGAGATCGTCCACGGCTGCCGCGCCGGCGCCATAGGCCTTGTGCACGTTCTCGAGGCGGATGACCGCCTCTTGACTACCGTTCAAAGGTGGCGCCGATCCCGACGATGACCGCCTCGGGGCCCGACTCGCTGGTGTGGTGGGGCTGGGTCGGCGGCCATGGAGGGCTCATCCTGCAGCGCCTCGAGGAGCACCTGTCGCTCACCTTCGAGGCGGTGCTCATCGGCGCCGTCCTGTCGGCTCCCCTCACCCTGCTGGCGAGGAATCGTCCCCGACTCCAGCCTTGGCTGATCGGCTTCACCGGCACGCTGTATACCATCCCGTCGCTGGCGCTCTTCGCCCTGCTCGGCCCGCTCACCGGGTTCACCACGAGGACCACCAGCGAGATCGCCCTGGTCAGCTACACGCTGCTGATCCTGCTGCGGAACTTCCTGGCCGGCCTGAGCGAGGTTCCGGCCGAGGTGGTGGATGCGGCGACGGCGATGGGGTACCCGCCCCTGCGCCGGCTGTGGGAGGTCGAGGTCCCCCTGGCCCTGCCCGGAGTGGTGGCCGGCCTCCGCATCGCCACCGTCACCACCATCGGCCTGGTCACCATCGCCGCCCTGTTCGGGCAGGGAGGGCTGGGCGCGCTAATCCTCGACGGCCTCAATCGCGACTTCCACACGCCGGTGGTCGTGGGCTCGGCGCTGTCGGTCGCACTGGCCGTGGTGGCCGACGTGGCCCTTCTCGGAGTCGAGCGGACCCTGACCCCGTGGTCGCGCCGGCGGATGCCCACGTGATCGCGCTGGACGTCGCCCACTGGTTCGCCACCGCGTCCCACTGGAGCGGGCCGGACGGCATTCCCGCCCGCCTCGGCGAGCACCTGGTGCTGTCGGCCGAGGCGATGGGTGTCGCCGGGGTGCTCGCCCTGCCTCTGGCCCTCACCCTCGGCCACCTCCAGCGGGCCGAGGTGCTGGCGGGCAGTGTGTCCAACGTCGGTCGGGCCATGCCCTCCTTCGCCATCCTGGTGCTGGCCGCCCAGTTCCGCCCCATAGGCCTCGGAGACACGGCCGCCCTGGTGGCCCTGGTCGCCCTCGCCATCCCGCCGCTGGTGACCAACACCTACGTCGGAGTCCGGTCGGTCGATCCCGAGGTTCGGGAGGCGGCGGTGGCCATGGGCCTGTCGGGCTGGCAGCTGTTGTGGCAGGTCGAGCTGCCCCTCGCCCTGCCCCTGATGCTGGCCGGCATCCGGACCTCGACCGTGCAGGTCATAGCCACCACCACGCTGGCCGCCGAGGTGTCCGCCGGGGGTCTGGGCCGCTACATCGTGGACGGGATCGCCGAGTCCGACTACACCAAGGTGTGGGCCGGGGCCATCCTGGTGGCCGTGCTCGCCCTGGTGGCCGAGGTGGTGCTGGGCCGGGTGCAGGCCCTCGCCGTGCCGGGCCGGGGGCAGGCCCTCGCCCTGCCGGGCGGGGGAGACCGGCCGGGTGGCTCGGGGCCGACGTCGGCCACCGGAACGGAGCCTGTGCCGGCCGACCGGTGAGCTACGGTGCCGGCGCTGGACAAGACGCTTGACAGGCGGTGCCGCTGAGGGCACCACCGGACAGAAGGGCGGGGCGATGGGGCGGCTAGGGCTGTTTGGTTCTTTCCGGGCGGTGGGAGCTGGGCTGCTGGCCCTCGCCCTGGGGCTGTCGGTGGCGGCCTGCGGCGGATCCTCGAACAGCCCTTCCAGCTCGTCCGGCACGGGGGCGTCGGCCAAGGAGTCGATCGTCGTCACCTCGGCCAACTTCAGCGAGGACGAGCTGCTGGCGGACATGTACGCCGACGTGCTCTCCAAGGCCGGCTACAAGGTCACCAAGAAGCTCAACATCGGCACCCGCGAGGTGTACCTCCAGGCGATGGAGCACGGCGAGCTCGATCTCGTGCCGGACTACGTCGGCAGCCTCACCCAGGTGCTGAACACCGACCAGAACGGCCCCAACGCCAACACGACCAAGCCGCTGGCCAGCGGGGATCTCCAGGCGACCCTGGGCAACCTGCGCCCGATGCTCGACAAGGTGGGGCTGGTCGCTCTCGACCCCTCGCCCGCCGCCGACCAGAACGGCTATGGCGTCACCGCCGCCACGTCCTCCCAGGACCACCTGACATCGCTCGACCAGTTGTCCAAGTACAGCCCCCAGTTCGTGTTCGGCGGTCCGCCCGAGTGCCAGACCAGGGCCGACTGCCTTCCCGGGCTCAAGACGGTCTACGGGGCCTCCTTCAAGTCGTTCAAGGCCCTCGACGCCGGCGGCCCGCTGACCCTCAACGCCCTCACCAACGGCGACATACAGGTCGGGGTCGTCTTCACCTCCGACGGGGCGGTGGCGGCCAAGAACCTGGTGGTGCTGGACGACCCCAAGCACCTGGCGCCGGTCGACAACATCCTGCCGGTGATGCGCAAGGCCAAGTACAACAGCGCGGTGGCGGCGCTGATCAACAAGGTGAGCGCGGCCCTGACCACCGACGAGCTGCGGTCGCTCAACAAGCAGATCGGCGTGGACAAGGCCGACCCCGCCACCGTGGCCCAGACCTTCCTCGCCCAGCACGGGCTGTAGGCAGCCGCGGGTAGGGCAACGCCGCCATGACCGACCTGGCGGCCGACGTGGTTGTGGTCGGCCTGGGCCCTGGCGGCGAGCACGTCGCCGGGGTGCTGGCCGAGGAGGGGCTCGAGGTGGTGGGCATCGAGCACCGCCTCGTCGGTGGCGAGTGCCCGTACTGGGGCTGCGTGCCGTCCAAGATGATGATCCGGGCGGCCAACGCCCTGGCCGAGACACGCCGGGTGGGCGCCCTCGCCGGGGCCGCCACCGCCAGTTCGGCCTGGTCGCCGGTGGCCGAGAGGATCCGGCGGGAGGCGACCGACGACTGGGACGACCGGGTGGCGGTCGAGCGGTTCGAGGGCAAGGGGGGAAGGTTCATCCGGGGCCAGGGTCGCCTGGCCGGTCCGGGGCGGGTCCAGGTCGGGGACCTCGAGGTGTCGGCCCGCCGGGCGGTGGTGCTCAACCCCGGCACCGAACCGGCGGTGCCCCCCGTGCCGGGTCTGGCCGAGTCGGGCTACTGGACCAACCGCCAGGCGGTGGAGACCGAGGAGGTGCCGGAATCGCTGGTGGTGCTGGGCGGGGGCGCCATAGGCCTGGAGCTGGGCCAGGTCTTCTCCCGCTTCGGTGCCCGGGTGAGCGTGGTCGAGGCGGCCGAACGGCTCCTGCCCCTCGAGGAGCCCGAGGCGGGGGAGCTGGTGGCGAGGGTCCTCGAGTCCGAAGGCGTCGCCGTCCGGGTCGGCGCCGGAGCCGCCTCGGTCGATGGCGGGCCGGCCTCCGGGGTGCGGGTGACGCTGGCCGACGGGACCCTCCTCGAGGGTGACCGCCTTCTGGTCGCTACCGGCCGGCGGGCCCGGCTGGCCGAACTGGGCCTCGAGACCGTCGGGCTAGACCCGGCGGGTCGCGCCGTCGAGGTCGACGAGCGCATGCGGGCCGCCCCGGGCCTGTGGGTCATCGGAGACGTGACCGGCAAGGGCGCCTTCACCCACATGTCGATGTACCAGGCGGGCATCGCCGTCGCCGACATCCTGGGGCGGGAGGGCCCGCCCGCCCGCTACCACGCCGTGCCCCGGGTCACCTTCACCGATCCGGAGGTGGGCAGTGTGGGGCTGACGGAAGCCGAAGCGCACTCCCAGGGGGTCGACGTGGTCAGCGCCCTGTCGCCCCTGCCCGAGTCGGCCCGGGGCTGGATCCACAAAGTGGGCAACGACGGGTTCATCAAGCTGGTGGCCGACCGCCGCCGGGGAGTTCTGGTGGGGGCGTCATCAGTCGGCCCTTCGGGTGGCGAGGTCCTGTCGATGCTGACCCTCGCCGTCCACGCCGGGCTGGGCCTCGAGGTCCTGCGGTCGATGATCTACGCCTATCCCACCTTCCACCGGGCGGTGCAGGACGCGCTGGACCGCCTGGGCGCCTCCTCCTGAGCGGCCGGCCCGTCGGAGCCCCCGGGGACCGGCTGCTACCTTCGCCCGCATGACATCGGAGCCCGGCGGGACGGCACCGGTGACCGAGGTTCGCCCGGGGCGGGACCGCTACAAGTGGGTGGCGTTGTCCAACACGACCCTCGGCGTGCTTATGGCGACCATCAACCAGTCGATCCTCCTGATCGCCCTGCCCGACATCTTCCGCGGCATCCACCTCGACCCCCTGGTGCCGGCCAACACCGGCTACCTCCTCTGGATGCTGCTGGGGTTCATGGTCGTCGCCGCCGTGCTGGTGGTGAGCCTGGGCCGGGTGGGCGACATCTTCGGCCGGGTGCGGATGTACAACCTGGGCTTCGTGGTCTTCACCGTCTTCTCCATCCTGCTGGCGGTGACCTGGATGAAGGGCACCCCGGCTGCCCTGTGGCTGATCCTGGGCCGGGTCGGCCAGGGTCTTGGGGCGGCGTTCCTGATGGCCAACTCCTCGGCCATCCTGACCGACGCCTTTCCGGCCGACGAGCGCGGTCTGGCCCTGGGGATCAACAACGTGGCCGCCATCGCCGGATCGTTCATCGGGCTGGTCGTGGGCGGCCTGTTGGGCCCGGTGTCCTGGCACCTGGTGTTCATCGTGTCGGTGCCCTTCGGCGTGTTCGGGACGGTCTGGGCCTACCTGAAGCTGCGGGACCAGGGAGTGCTCACCCCGGCCCGCATCGACTGGTGGGGCAACCTGACCTTCGCCGTCGGGCTGATCACCGTGCTGGTGGGGATCACCTACGGGATCATGCCGTACGGCGGCCACACCATGGGATGGACCAACCCCGTCGTCGTCGGCGCCCTGGTGGGTGGCGTCGTCGTGCTCCTCCTCTTCGCGGTGATCGAGACGAAGGTGCCCTCGCCGATGTTCCGGCTGCCGCTGTTCCGCATCCGGGCCTTTTCCGCCGGCAACGTCGCCGGGCTGCTGGCCGGCCTGGGCCGGGGCGGGCTGATGTTCATGCTGATCATCTGGCTGCAGGGCATCTGGCTGCCCCAGCACGGCTACAGCTTCGAGCGCACCCCCCTGTGGGCCGGCATATACATGCTGCCGCTGACCGCCGGGTTCCTGATCTCCGGCCCCATCGCCGGCCGTCTGGCCGACCACTTCGGAGCCCGTCCATTCGCCACCGGGGGGATGGTCGGGGCGGCAGCCACCTTCGTCCTGCTCGAGGTGCTGCCGGTGAACTTCCCCTACTGGGCCTTCGCCACCTTGATCCTGGCCAACGGTCTGGCCATGGGCCTGTTCGCCGCCCCCAACCAGACCGGCATCATGAACAGCCTGCCTCCCGACCAGCGGGGCTCCGGCGCAGGCATGGCCGCCACCTTCACCATGTCCTCCATGGTCCTGTCGATGGGCCTCTTCTTCAGCCTGATGGTGCTTGGCCTGGCCGCCAGCCTGCCCCACACCCTCTACACCGGCCTCACCGCCCAGGGCGTGCCGTCCGCCCAGGCGGCCGGCATCGCCAAGCTGCCACCGGTCGGCAGCTTGTTCGCCGCCTTCCTCGGCTACAACCCGATAAAGACGTTGCTGGGCCCGACCCTCGCCCACCTGCCGGCGGCCAGGGCCGCCTACCTCACCGGCCGCAGCTTCTTTCCCCAGCTGATCTCCGGGCCGTTCCGCCAGGGTCTGCACGAGGCCTTCGACTTCGCCGCCGGCGCCTGCGTTGTGGCGGCGGTGGCCTCGTGGCTGCGGGGGGGCAAGTACCACCACCAGGAGGAGGCCCCGACCCATCTGGTGTCGGCCGGCTACGTCGAGGACGGCCGCCTCGACATGGAGGTTGGGGCCGCCGCCGGGGGCTCGGGCGCCGACTGAGCCCGGCGTCGTGGCCCGGTCGGCTACTGGCGCCGGCCCCGCTCGAGGATGGCCGCCCGCCTGCGCTCCACCTCGGACGGGTCGAAGCCCCGCTCCTGCCACCGGCGGGCCGCCTCGGCCTCCAGCCGCAGCCCCTCGGCCCCGCCGCCGGCGGCGGCGATGCGCCGGTAGGAGGCCAGCAGGTTGGTGGCGCTGTCCACGTCGTTGCCCACCGCGTCGGCGGCCAGGGCCAAGGTGAACGGCATCAGGGACTCGTGGGCCACCACGTGGTTGACCAGGCCGGAGCTCAGGGCCTCGTCGGCCCCCATGAAGTTGCCGGTCATGCTCATCTCGATCGCCCGGGCCAGGCCGACCCTCCGGGGCAGGAGGACCGACAGTCCCCACCCGGGCATGATGCCCACCCGGGCGTGGGTGTCGCCGAACTTGGCCCGGTCACTGGCCACCAGGAAGTCGCAGTTGAGGGCCAGCTCGAGGCCTCCGGTCACCGCCGCCCCGTTGACCGCCCCGATGACCAGCTTGGACAGCTCGGGCCAGGGCGAGCGGACGGTGTCGGCCGCACCCAGGTTCCGGCCGCCCGAGCCCAGCTCCTTGAGGTCGAGGCCGGCGCAGAAGGCGGGATCACTGCCCGTCAGCACCACCACCGACACCTCCGGGTCCTGCTCGGCCGCCGCCATCGCCTGCCGCAGTGAGGCGATGAGCGAGGACGACAGGGCGTTGCGGACCTCGGGCCGGTTCAGGGTGACGGTGCACACGCCGGCGCTTACGGAATAGAGGAGCTCGCTCACCGCCCGATCTTGTCCCATCGGTGCCGACCTTGCCGGGCCGGCGGCCAGGTGGTAAGCGAGCGGGCAACACGAGACGGAGGCGAGACGATGGACTTCGATCTGCCCAAGGAGCTGGCCGACTACCTGGTCGAGCTGGACGAGTTCATCGAGGCCGCCATCAAGCCTCTGGAGGCCCAGGACGACAACGTCCGGTTCTTCGACCACCGCCGCGAGGACGCCCGCACCGACTGGGACCGGGGGGGACTGCCCTCGGAGGAGTGGGAGGCCCTGCTGGCCGAGGCCCGCCGCCGGGCGGACGCCGCCGGGCACTACCGCTACGCCTTCCCCGCCGAGTACGGCGGGCGGGACGGCACCAACCTCGGCATGGCGGTCATCCGCGAGCACCTGGCCCGCAAGGGCCTGGGCCTGCACTGCGACCTGCAGAACGAGCACGCCATCGTCGGCAACAACGTGGGGCTCCTCTTGATGCTCGAGTACGGCACCGAGGACCAGAAGAAGGAATGGGTGGAGGATCTCGCCGCCGGGCGGAGGGGCTTCGCCTTCGGCATCACCGAGCCGGCCCACGGATCGGACGCCACCTATATGGAGACCAGCGCCGTGCGCGACGGCGACGAGTGGGTCATCAACGGGGAGAAGACCTGGAACACGGGAATCCACCGCGCCACCTACGACCTGATCTTCGCCCGCACCTCGGGCCGGCCGGGCGACGGCGACGGCATCACCTGCTTCCTCGTGCCCACCGACAGCGAGGGCTTCCGGGTCGAGGAGTACCTGTGGACGTTCAACATGCCGACCGACCACGCCCACATCACCCTCACCGACGTGCGGGTCCCGCACTCGTCCGTCTTCGGGGGGGAGGGCCGCGGCCTGGCCGTGGTCCAGCACTTCTTCAACGAGAACCGGATCCGCCAGGCCGCCTCCAGCCTGGGGGCGGCCGAGTTCTGCATCGACCAGGCGGTGGAGTACGCCAAGGCCCGTGCCCCATTCGGCAAGCCCCTGGCCACCAACCAGGCCATCCAGTTCCCCCTGGTTGAGCTCAAGACCCAGTGCGAGATGCTGCGCACGCTCATCCAGCGCACCGCCTGGGGCATGGACCGACACGGGGCCTTCTCGGAGTCGGAGCGGGTCTCGATGTGCAACTACTGGGCCAACCGGCTGTGCTGCGAGGCGGCCGACCGGGCCATGCAGGTCCATGGCGGTCTGGGCTACTCCCGCCACATGCCCTTCGAGCACATCTACCGCCACCACCGCCGCTACCGCATCACCGAGGGCTCGGAGGAGATCCAGATGCGCCGGGTGGCCGGCTACATGTTCGGCTTCATGAGCCAGCGGGAACCCAAGGGGGTGACAACCGCGGCCCGGTGACCGCCGGGCCGTTTGGTTCGGTAGGTGGGCGAGCGGGAAGGAGTCCTCGACCATGGCCGCCCGCCGCACCCAGGTACGCACCTACGCCCAGATCGGGCGCTTGCTGCTCCGCAACCGGTCGGTCGGTTCGGCGGGCGTGGCCGGGGGGACGCCTCATGCCGCCGAGGACGAGCGCCGGGCCGGCGAGCAGCTGGCCGGCGACCTCGAGCGCATGGGCCCCACCTTCGTCAAGCTGGGACAGCTGCTCTCGACCCGCTCGGACCTGCTGCCCGAGCCCTACCTGGAGGCGTTGTCGAGGCTGCAGGACCAGGTGTCGCCGTTGCCGGCCGAGGTCGTCCGGCGGGCCTTCGAGGACGAAATCGGCGCCGGGGTCGGTGACGTCTTCGCCGAGTTCGACGAGACGCCCCTCGGGTCGGCCTCGCTCGGCCAGGTCCACCGGGCGACCACCCGCGACGGGCGGGCGGTGGTGGTCAAGGTCCAGCGGCCCGGCGTGGAGGAGCAGGTGGCAGCCGACGTGGCCACCCTCGGCGAGCTCGCCCGCATGCTCGACGACCACACCGACGCCGGCCGGCGCTTCGGGTTCGCCGACCTGTTCGGCCAGTTCCGCCGGTCGCTGCTGGACGAGCTCGACTACCGCACGGAGGCGGCCAACCTGGTGCGGCTGGGCGAGGTGCTGGCCGACCACCCCCTGGTGGTGGTGCCCCGGCCCATGGAGAGCTTCAGCGGGGCCCGGGTGCTCACCATGGAGCACATCGCCGGGCGCAAGGTCACCGACATCGGTCCCTTCGGACGCCTCGAGCTAAAGGGTGCGGCGCTGGCCGACGGCCTCATCGAGGCCTACCTGGACCAGATCTTCGTCCACGGCTTCTTCCACGCCGACCCGCATCCGGGCAACGTCCTTCTCACCGACGACGGTCGCATCGGCCTGGTCGACCTGGGCATGGTCGGCTACCTGCGCGAGCAGGTGCGCTCAGCGCTGGTGCGCCTGGTGCTGGCCGCCCAGGCCGGGCGGGGGGAGGAGTGCGCCGAGGTGCTGTTCCGCCTCGGGCGCCCGCTGGAGGACTTCGACGAGCCCGGCCTGCAACGGGAGGTGTCCGAGCTGCTGGCCCGGCGCACGGCCGCATCGGTCGGGGAGCTCAGCGGGGGCGAGCTGGTCATGCACCTGTCGCGGGTCTGCGGCGAGTGCGGTCTGCGTCCTCCGGCCGAGTTGGCCATGGTGGCCCGGGCCCTGCTCAGCCTCGAGCGGGTCGCCGTCGCCCTCGATCCCAACTTCGACGCCGGCCAGTCGGTAGCCGACCACGCCGCCGAGCTTCTGAGCCCCCAGCTGAGGCCCAGCCCCTCGGGAGTGGTGGGGGCGCTGCTGGACGCACGCGACTTCGCCGAGCAGCTCCCCGGCCGCATCAACCGGGTGATGGACTCCCTCGCCCACGGCGAGCTGCGGCTGCGGGTGCACGCCTTCGACGAGACCGAAATGCTCAGGAGTCTCCAGAAGCTGGCCAACCGGCTGGCCATGGGACTGGTCATCGCCGCCCTGCTGGTAGGGGCGGCCATTCTCACCCGGGCGCCCAGCTCGTCGCGCATCCTGGGCTACCCCAGCGTGGCCCTGGTGTGCTTCCTGGTGGCGGTGGCCTGCGGTCTGGCCCTCATGGCCTCGATCGTCCTGTCGGACCGTCACGTGAAGCAGCGCTGGCGCCGCCGCCGGCACCGGTGACGCGCCGTCGCCTGGTTGGTCATGGTCCGGTTGCCCGCCATGCCCCCCGGGTAGGTCGGGTCCGGAAGCGGAGCCCGACAACTCCAAGGAGGCCATTGATGGCGAACCAACCCCTGGCGGGCAAGAAGATCGCCTTTCTGACCGCCAACGAAGGTGTCGAGCAGGTCGAGCTCGAGCGGCCGTGGGAGGCGGTGAAGAGCGCCGGCGGCCAGCCGGTGCTGGTCGCGCCCAAGTCCGGCAAGGTGCAGGCCTTCAACCACCTCGACAAGGGCGACGTCTTCACCGTCGACATGACCACCGAGGCGCTGTCGGTGGAGGACTTCACGGGCCTGGTGCTACCGGGCGGTGTCGCCAACCCCGATCAGCTGCGCACCGACGCCCCCGCGGTGCAGTTCGTGCGTCGGTTCTTCGAGGCGGGAAAGCCGGCGGCCGCCATCTGCCACGGACCCTGGACCCTGGTGGAGGCGGGCGTGGTGCAGGGACGGACCCTGACCTCGTGGCCCAGCCTCAAGACCGACATAACCAACGCTGGTGGTCGCTGGGTCGACGAGCAGGTCTTTGTCTGCACCGGCGGCCCGAACACCCTGGTCACCAGCCGGAAGCCGGACGACCTCGCCGCCTTCTGCGCCAAGTCGGTCGAGGCGTTCGAGACCGGGGCGAAGCAGGCCCGGGCGGCCTGAGCACCGGCCCCGGTTCGCCGGGCCCCGAGCCTCGCCGCCCCGCTCGGCCCCGTTAGCGCCCCGCCCTACCGGTAGGCGGCGGCCTGTATGTCGTACAGCTCGGCGTACAGGCCGCCGGCGGCGGCCAGCTCCTCGTGGCTGCCGACCTCGACCACCCTGGACCCGTCGAGGACGACGATCAGGTCGGCCATGCGCACGGTGCTGAAGCGGTGGGAGACGAGGAGCGTGATGCGCCCGTTGTCCGGGGCCGGCCGCGGCGAGGACCGGTCGGATCGGCGGGCGGCGGCGGCGGCGCGCTCGAACAACTGGTGCTCGGTTTCGGCGTCCAGGGCCGCGGTCGGCTCGTCGAGGACAAGCAGCAAGGGCTCCTCGCGCATGAAGCCGCGGGCCAGGGCGATCTTCTGCCACTGGCCGAAGCTCACATCCACTCCGTCGCTCCATGTCGGTCCCAGCTGGGTGTCGAGCCCGGAGCTCAGGGCCGACACCACGTCGTCGGCCCCGGCCCGCCCGACGGCGGCGGCCACGGCCGGGCGGTCGTCCAGATGGGGCAGGTCCCCCAGGCCGACCGACTGGCCGGCCATCAGCTCGAAGCGGAAGAAGTCCTGGAAGGCGCCGGCCAGACGGGATCGCCAGTCGTCGGTGCGCACGCTCTCCAGCGCGACCCCGTCAACGGTGATGCACCCGGCTACCGGTCGGTACAGCTTGCACAGCAGCTTGACCAGGGTGCTCTTGCCTGCGCCGTTCTCGCCCACCAGCGCCACCACCGCCCCCGCCGGCAGGTGCAGGTCGACGTCCTCCAGCACCAGGCGCTCGGTGCCCGGGTAGGCGAAGCTCACCCCCTCGAGGCGGATGCCGTCCTGGAGCCGCTCCGGGGCGGGCCGGTCGGCTCCCTCGGTCAGGGCCTCCACGTAGCGCTCCAGCCAGACCAGCCGGCGCGACCCGTCGAGCCAGGTGCCCCGCAGGAATCCGATCTCGCCCACCGTGGCCCCGATGTAGGACGACAGCCTCGAGCCGGCCGCCAGCACCAGCAGCACGTCGCCGACCGGGCGGTGCAGGACCGAGGTGACCATGACCACGGCCCCGACGTATGCCGCCCCGAAGACGGCCCAGGCCAGCGAATGCCAGGCGGCGCTCCGCCAACGGGCCGACGCCATCGGCCGGTACCACTCCTCCCACGCCTGCCGGCGCCGGCGGACCAGGTAGTCGCCGATGCCGGTGACCCTCACCTCCTTGGCCGCCGCCACCGTGGTGGCGGTGAGGAACAGGTGCTTGGCCAGGCGGTCGTGGGGCGCCACCCGCTCCTGGGTGACCCTCTCCACCGCCGGCCGCCATCCCGAGGTCAGCACGGTCGGCAGGGCGAAGACCGAGAGCAGCGCCAGGGCCGGGTGGATGGAGGCGATCAGCCCGATGGTCAGGCCGAGCCGCACGATCCAGCCGCAGGTGGAGAACAGCGACATGTACATGTGGTCCAGCACGAAGACCTGGTCCCGCAGAACGGCCAACCGGTCGAGGTAGTCGGGCCGCTCCTGGTGGGCGATCGTGCTCACCGACGCCTGCAGGCGGGCCACGTGGGACTCGAGGGCGATGGTCACCCTGTCGCGGAAGCGGCGCTGCACCCGGGTGGAGATCACCCGGAGGAACCAGGTCCCAGCGGCCGACACGGCGAGGCCGAGGGCCGCCCCGACCAGCAGGGACCGGTCGTGGCGCACGACGCCGTTGCCCAGCAGCTTGAGCCACAGGGCCATCAGGGCGTCCGGAACCGCCGCCACCAGCGACAGCACGAAGGCGGCGACGATCAGGACCGGCTCGTTGCGGTAGCCCAGGCGGCACAGCCGCCACATCGAGGACAGGGCGGGAGGTACCTCGTCAGGCGAGGACGTCATAGGCCTGCCCCTCCTCGTCGGCGACGGCCTCGAAGCGGCGGGCCTGGAGGTCGAACATGGTGCGGTAGCGCCCGCCCAGCTCCATGAGCTCGGCATGGGTGCCGAGCTCGACCACCGCGCCGCGCTCGAGCACGCATATGCGGTCGGCGTGGCGGACCGTCGAGAACCGGTGCGATATGAGGATGGTGGTGACGGCGCGGGTGGCGCTGAGTATGCGGTCGAAGATCTCCGCCTCGCCCCGGACGTCGAGCTGGGCGGTGGGCTCGTCGAGGAGGACGACCCCCGCCCCCAGGCGCACCGCGCACAGCGCCCGGGCCAGCGCCACCCGCTGCCACTGGCCCCCGGACAGGTCGGTGCCCCCCTGGTAGCCCTTGGCCAGGGGGGTGTCGAGCGACGCCAGCCCGGCCGCCCCGGCCTCCTCGAGGCAGGCCATGACGACGTCGTCGGGGGCACCGCCGGGGGCGACGTTGTCGCGCAGGGGCAGCTCGAAGCGGATGAAGTCCTGGAACACGGCCGTCACCCGCGACCGCCACGAGTCGGGGTCGAGCAGGCGGAGATCGGTCCCGTCGATCTCGACCGCGCCAGCCTGGGGGTCGTAGAGCCGGCACAGCAGCTTGGCCAGCGTGGTCTTGCCGGCGCCGTTCTGGCCCACGATGGCGAGCGAGGTCCCGGCCGGAATCTCCAGGTCGAAGCCGTCCAGCACCCGGCGGGGGGCGTGGGGATAGGCGAAGCCGACCTGGCGGAACCGGATGCCGGTGGCGGGCAGCCCGTCGGCCGAGCCGATGCCGGGGGCGAGGCGGCCGCCCTCACGCATGGCGGGCTCGAGCCGGAGTACCGCCGCCACCGGGGCGGAGGCTCCGTCGAGGGCCCAGTTGAGCCCGCCGAAGGCGATGAGGCTGGTGCCCACGGCGACCTGGGCGAAGACCACCAGCCGGTCGAGACGGAGCTGACCACCGGCGGCGGCCTCGGCCAGCGCCCAGAAGACGACCAGGTTGGCCCCCGTCACCAGGAGAAGGCTGAGCAGGACCGAGCGTTCGCGGAGCCGGGTGGCCCGGTACTGCAGATCGAACAGCCGCCGCCGCCGATCGATGAAGCGCTCCAGGGTCCAGCCCACCAGGCCGAACAGGCGCAGCTCCTTGGCGGCGGGCGGATCGACGGCCAGGCGGTAGGCGTAGTCGGCGTGGCGCTGGGCCTCCCGCACTTCGTCGGTGTTGCGGTCCCGCCACACCGAGCTCTCCCGCAGCAGCCAGTGGGTGGAGATCCACGACCCGCCCAGCAGGACGGCCGCCCACCACGAGTAGCCGAACAGCACGATGGCCGAGGACAGACCTCCAAGCAGGTCGACCAGGCCGGAGGCGATGAAGTCCATGTTCAGATGCATGGGGGGCCCGGTCATGCCGAAGTCGAACTCGCGGGCCACGGTCAGGTCGCCGATCAGGGTGGGGTCCTCGAGGTGGCCGACCCCGGCGGGCCCTACGCAGGCCTCGGCCAGCCGGTCGTAGAGCCAGGCCGCCACCCGGCTGCCGAGGTTGGCGCTGATGGCCTGGTGCAGCGGGGCGAGGACCTGCAGGGCCACGAAGGTCGCCCCGATGAAGGCGAGGGGAACGACCAGGGAGCCGTTGCGCTCGACCGCTCCCACCACCACACCCATCCCGACCGAGAACACCGCCGGCAGCACGCCCCGGAGGCCCAGCACCGTCCACCACGCCACGGCCAGGGGCCGGTCGGCCCTGGTCAGCGAGGTGAAGAACTTCCACTCCTGGCGGGAGGTGAGTCGTGCCACTGGCCAGTCCCGTGATCGGCGGCGGGGGGCGCTCACGCTACGGGATCGGGGGCCGCCGGCGCCGGGCCCGGGCCGGTCCGACTCAGTCGCCCGCCTCCTCGAGCACCGCCTCCACGGCCCGGCGCCCCATCCCCGCCACCACCGGGTTGTCGGCCGAGTGGGCCAGGCAGGCCAGCCCGATGGCCAGGGCCCAGCCCCGGCCCCGGCGCCAGGTGGCGTCGTCGACCCCTACGGCGGCGGCGAACATCGGTCGGGCCAGCGGCGGGAACAGCATCCAGGCGCCGACCACGTCGACGGCCGGGTCGCCGGCGCACAGGTCGCCGAAGTCGATCACCCCGCTCAGGCGCCCGTCGGCGACCAGCAGGTTGGCCGGGTGCAGGTCACCGTGCAGCCAGACGGGCGGTCCGTCCCACTCCGTCACCTCCAGCGCCTGGCGCCAGGCCGCCTCCACCCGACGGCGGTCGACCAGGGCCTCCACCTCGGCGAGCGTGGCCCTGGCGACCTCGTCGCGGCCGGCCAGGGTCACCGACCGGAACGGGTTGTGGGGCGCTTCGGGCGGAGCGGGCAGGTGGAGGGCGGCGACGAAGGCACCCAGTTGGCCGGCCGCCTGCAAGGGATCGCTGAGCGGTTCGACGGCGGCCATCCGGCCGGGGATCCAGGGGCACACGCTCCACGGCCACGGGTAGCCGCGGCCGGGGACCCCCTGGCCGACGGGCAGCGGCACCGGCAGGGGGAGGCGGGGGGCCAGCTGCGGCAGCCAGCGGTGCTCGTGGGCGACGAGGTCGGCCCCCAGCTGCCGCCGGGGGAGGCGCACCAGCAGGTCGGGCCCCAGCCGGAAGATGTGGTTGTCCCACCCCAGTCCGGGCCGGGCGGTAATGGGAAGGTCGGCCCAGTGGGGGAACTGGTCCTCGAGCAGGCCGCGCACCAGGGCCGCGTCCACCTCCACCTCGGCGGGCGGCATGTTGACCGGGGACACCTTCGGGTCCTCTCCTCCCTGGGCGCCGGGATCGGTCGGCCGGGGCGGCGCCGTGCCTATGGTGGCCCGGTGCCGGACCCGCATGGTGACCAGCCCGTCGCCGCGGTGCAGGCCTGGATCGAGCGCTGCCGTCTCATCGCCGCTGGGCCCCTCGACGGGATCGAGGCCCCGGCCCAGGAGCTGGCCGACCTGGCCGCCGGCGACCGGCGCCTGATGGAGCGGGCCCGGCGCCTCCTGCTGGCCGAGCAGCAGGAACGGCCCGACGATCCCATCGTGGCCCAGATGCTCTCGCTGTGGCGACGGGCGTTCGAGAAGGGCAGCTGGAGCTGGGACGACGACTGAGGCGGTGGCGGCGGTCGCCCCGTGGTCAGTCGAGGTACTGGTGGAAGAACGAGCTGATCCGGCGGCGGGCGTCGGCGGCGGAGGGTTCGTGGTAGCCGCCTCCCATCAGCCGGCTGGTGACGGCGAACAAGACGCTGTTGTGGTCGTTGAGGAATGAGTGGCCGGCGTCGGGGTACTCCTTCACGTCGTGGGGCACCCCGGCCCGCTCCAGGGCCGTTTCCAGCTTGGCCGCCGCCCCCCGCAGGGTGCGGTCGTTGGCGCCGAAGCTGGCGACCACCGGGCAGGCCCCCCGCAGGAAGGACTCGGCGTCGTTGGGCACCTGGCCGTAGTTGACGCTGGAGGCTCCGAAGCCGTGGCCGGGGGCCAGCAGCAGGGCGAAGCCGCCGCCCATGCAGTAGCCGATCACCCCCGTGCGACCGTTGCTGTCCGGCTGGGCCTCCAGCCACGAGCGGGCGGCGTCGATCTCGTCGAAGGAGCGCCCCCGACGGGCCCGCACCTCGCTGAAGATGGCCCGGATGCAGGTGGCCTTTCGGCCCCAGTGCATGAGGTCGGGGGCCACCGCCACGAACCCCTCGGAAGCGAGCCAGTCGGCCTGGTTGCGCAGGTCGCGGCTCATTCCGGATATGTCGTGGATGACGACCACACCCGGATGCGGGCCCGCACCGTCGGGGGTGGCCAGGTAGGCGGGCAGCTCGCCGTGGGGGGTGGCGATCTTCACGTCGGCCATGGGCTCTCCTCCGGTCAGGGATGCGAGGTGGCGTAGGAGGCCAAGGCGTCGAGGGCAGCGGTCTCCATCCCCACCGCACCTGGATAGCCGAAGTTGCCGTTCACGAGGAAGGCGAAGTCCAGACCCCGGCCGATCTCCACCGTCCCCACCAGTCCGGCCACACCGTCGATCCAGCCGCCCTTGGCCACCACGTGGCCGGCCAGAGGCGCGGTGTTCCACAGGTCGTAGAGGGTGCCCGTGCGCCCCGCCACGGGAAGCCCGCTGCGCAGGGCCGGGAAGCGCCCGCTCAACTGGTAGGCGGACAGCAGCTCCGAGCAGGTGGCCCGGTCCTCCGGGGACAGGCCGGACCCGTCGACCATCACCGCCCCGCTGGTGGGCACGCCCAGGCGGTGGGCGGTGCGGAGGACGGCCGCCGTTCCCGCCGAGGTCGTTCCCGAGGCGCCCGCCACCCGCCCGACCGTCCGGGTCAGCAGCTCGGCGACGTGGTTGTCGCTGGTGGCCAGCATGTAGGAGACGATGTCGGCGAGGGGTGCCGAGGTGACCGTGGCCACGGTGACGGCGTGGACGGGGGCGGTGGAGTCGGGCCCCACCGGGCCCAGGCTGACTCCCTGGGCGGCCATGAGGCCGGCCAACGCCGAGGCGGCGTGGGCGGGGGGATCGGCCACCGGCACCCACGGGTGCAGCCAGCTGGTCCAGCCCTCGTCGAGGCTCAGCGCCGACAGGGTCCCCACGTCGCCTTCGGCCAGGTACTGCTGGGGCCAGGTCGGCAGCCAGCGCTGGTCCGACAGCAGGCTGTCGTCGCCGGCGATGCCCGGTGACGAGGTGACCCCCGCCTGGCGCAGCGCCCGGGCCAACCAGTCGAGCGGGGTCACCGGCGGGCCGGGGTAGTGCGAGTGGGTCAGCACCAGGCCGAGGTAGGCGTCGGTGGCCAGCAGGGGGTCGCCGCTGCCCACCAGCCACAGGTGCCCGGCGTGACCGTTGACCACCGGGGTGTCGCTGACCACCCTGGTCACGAAGCGGTAGTCGGTGCCCAGGGTCGCCAGCGCCGCCGCCCCCACCACCAGCTTCTGGGTCGAGGCCGGGGCCAGGGCGGCACCGGCGCCCTCGTCGACGAGGGTGGTCGACCCCCGACGGACGAGCACGCAGCTCGGGTTGGCGCCCATGGCGGCGACCAGCCGCCCGGCCATGGCGGCGATGGCCGGGTCGGGGGGCGGCGGGGCGGCCGTGGTCGGTGGCGCCGACACCGGCGGTGGAGTAGGGGCCGTGGTGGGGGCGGCGACGGGACGGGACCGGTGGCGCACGGTGTGGCCGACCGGGGTCTGGGCCGGGCTCACCCGACCGATGGCCGCCACCGTGATGCCCGCCAGCAACAGCACGACGGCGCCGCCGGCCGCCGCCCGGTGCCCGAGTCGCCAGCCGGTGATGAGGTTCCCGATCCGCCGTGGCCCCATCGTCATGAGGACAGGGGCGGCCCGGAGGAGGAGGCAGGCGTCCCGAGTGACGACGCCGGCCCCGGCGCCGTCAGGGGGAAGGCGTAGTACACCAGGTTGGCCAGGCGGGCCGTGCCGGTGGCCAGGCTGATCAGGAACACGGTGTCCTTCACCGCCCCGGCGCCGTCCTCGTGGCCGAGAACGACCGTGGCGCTGGTGGCGCTGGTGTAGTGGACCTCTCCCCGCACCTGGTGCCGGCCCCCCCCCGGCGCCGGCATGGAGTCGGCGAGGAGGGCGACGCCGGCCGCCCCCCGGCCGGTCCGCTGGCCGGCGCTGTCCACCACCACGACCGAGGTGTCCTCCGACACGAAGTCGAGCAGGGCCTCCACCCGGCCCAGGCCGGTGGCGGCGATGAACTCGCTGACGGTGGTGGCCAGCACCTCGGGATCGGGGAGTGCGGCGGGAGCGGCCGGTGCGGACGTGACCCGCCGGCGGAGCCGCCCGACGACCCGGCCGGAGGCCTGGCGCAGCCCGCCCCGGCTGGCCGCCCCGTGGCGCACTGGATGGGGGGATGGGGGTTCCCCGTAGCCGAGGGCCCGGTTGAGCTCGCCGGCCTCGGCCTCGAAGGCCTCCCGCTCGGAGGGCGTAAGAGCCGGTCCCCACTTGGCGACGGTCAGCTCGGGGCGGCCGGCGTCGGTGTTGTAGGAGACGGCGGCCTCGGCCCGCACCCGCTCCAGGAGGGGGGCGTCGACCGGCAGGTCCAGCCACGAGAACAGCTCGTCGGCGCCTCCCACCGGGTCGGCGAAGAGGGCCTCGTAGCGGACCTCGCGGTACCAGGGGGCCCTGGCGGTCCGGGCGGCGCCGACGGTGGACGCCCATTCGCGGGCCGCCTCGGCCATCGTCGCCGGTCCCCACGGTTGGGCGAGAAGGGAGCGGGCGGCGTCGCGCCCGTCGCGGATGATGTGCACCACGGCGGCGTCGGGGTACACCTCGCCGATCAGATCCAGGTGCTGGGCGTGCAACGGGGTGCGCTCGCAGATCCGGGCCTTGTCGGGACCGATGGCGGCGGCCAGGCGGCCGAAGACCTGGTCGCAGAAGTCCCGCATGGCGTCGAGCAGGGCGGGGCGCTCCATGTAGACCTGCCCGGTGGAGCCCGAGGTGGGCAGGGCGTGCTGGAAGCGCTGGTTGAGCTCGGCCAGGCCGTGGCTGAACAGGTGGGTCTCCGACGGCACGGCCAGCACGTCGGGGTGGGTGGCGATGATCCGCTGCAGCCAGTTGGTGCCGCTGCGGCGGGCGCCGACCACGAAGATCATGCGGCCGTAGAGAGGGCTGTCGAGTCTGGTCATTCCGGATGCGTGAGGATCACGGGCGACCGGTCGGGAACATGGGCGACAATGGTAGGGGTGTGCCAGGGTCGCGGTCCCCATCCGGGGCGCGACGGAGCTCGAGAGGGGACGGGTGCTCTACGCCTTTGGTTTCGACAAGATCGGCGTCGTCATGAGCGATCTGTACTTCGTGGACCCCAGGCCCAGCCCGGGTCAGGAGGGCGCCGAACGGGGGGTCAGGCTGGAGGTGCGCCTGCTCGAGCGCGGCGAGCTTCAGGGCTCGATCTACTCGGCCCAGCCGATCAGTGTCGGCCGGCCGGTGTGGCGGGCCGACCTGCTCGAATCGGTGGAGGGGCCGATGGGCAGCTTCGACCGCACCCATCACCACCCCGCCTTCAGAGGCTGGGAGCCGGGCCGGCGCCACTTCGTCGAGGAGATGTCGGCCCAACCGGTGGAATGGGTGGGCCAGCGACTGGCCGACCTGCCCGGACTGCTCGAGGCCGCCGGTTTCGATGCCGGCGAGGTCGGCAGCGGCGATGCCGAGGCGCTGGCAGCGGCCGTGCCGGAGATCACCGACGCCCTGCGCCGCCTTCTGGACCGGGTGCACGGCGGCGAGCTGGCCCGGCCGCCGGCGGGGGAGCCGGTGGCCAGCGCCCGGGCCGGCTGGCTCTGAGGGCGCGTCTTCCTTCGCAACCTATTTTCACCGTGGCTTCACCGTAATTAGGAGGCTGGGTGCCGCGGTCGCCGGTTACGTTGTCCTCATGCGTTGCGTCGACCGCCTCTACCGCCGGTGCACCACAACCGACCGCGACGGCTCGGTCGTGCTGGTGCACGACTCGGGCGCCGTGCTCGGCGACGGCGAAACCGAGTGGCGGTTCGCGTCGGAGGACGAGGCGCTCTCCTTCGCCGGCCGCTTCGGTTGCGAGGCCGCCGCCTACCGCTGCGTCGCGGCCGGGCTCGGCGTCGGCTTCGCCGCCTGAACGCCCGGCGACCGGCCGGCGGTCGGCTGACCGGCCTCGCGGCCGGGTGGGCCGGCAGCCGGCGTTCAGATTCGCTCCCCGCCCGCTGCGCCACGGCGGCCACTCCTGACGAGAAGGCCGGACTATAGAGTCCGCCCACCATGACCATTAGGGGCAAGGCCTTCATCGTCGGTGCCTACGAGCACCCCAAGCGCGAGATCCCAGACCGGACCGTCCCCGAAATCCACGCCGAGGTGGCCAAGGGAGCCCTGGCCGACGCCGGCCTCGGGCTTTCGGACGTGGACGCCTACTTCTGCGACGGCGGGGCCGGCTTCGGTCCCATGACCATGGCCGACTACCTCGGTCTGCACTGCTCCTACGTCGACTCGACCGAGATCGGCGGCTCCTCCTATGTCGCCCACGTCGGCCATGCCGCCGCCGCCATCGCCGCAGGCAAGTGCCGGGTGGCGTTGGTGACCCTGGCCGGCCGGCCCCGGTCGGCCCGGGGCGGGGGCCGCCGGGGCGGTGGCGGGGGCGGGGAGAACTCCCCCGACGGCGCCTTCGAGGGACTATGGGGCAGCGGCGGGGCGGTCAACGCCTATGCCCTGGCCGCCCGCAGGCACATGTACGAGTACGGCACCACCAGCGAGCAGCTGGCCGAGGTGAAGGTGGCGGCCTCGCTGCACGCCCAGCACAACCCCAACGCGTTCCTCCAGAAGCCGGTGACCGTCGCCGAGGTGCTCGACTCGCCGATGATCAGCGACCCGCTGCACCGCATGGACTGCTGCGTGGTCACCGACGGGGGCGGAGCGGTTGTGGTGGTCAGCCCCGAGGTGGCGAGGGAGACCGGGCGCCGGGCGGCCAAGGTGCTCGGACACGGCGAGGCGGTCAAGCACACCAACAACGGGCGGGTAGACCTGACCTTCACCGGGGCGGTCTGGTCCGGGGCGCGGGCCTTCGAGGAGGCCGGGGTGAACCACGCCGACATCGACTACGCGTCCATCTACGACTCGTTCACCATCACGGTGGTGGAGACGCTGGAGGACCTCGGCTTCTGCGAGAAGGGCCAGGGGGGCCGCTTCGTCTCCGACGGCGGCCTGGTTGCTCCGGACGGTCGGCTTCCGTTCAACACCGACGGCGGGGGACTGTGCAACAACCATCCGACCAACCGGGGCGGGATGACCAAGGTCATCGAGGCCGTGCGCCAGCTGCGGGGTGAGGCCCATCCCGCGGTGCAGGTGCCCGACTGCCAGATCGCCCTCGCCCACGGGACCGGGGGCTCGCTGGCCACCCGCATGGGCAGCGTGACCCTGATCCTGGGACAGGAGGACAGTTGACCGCCACCGAGGACCGCTCCGGCGCCCTTCCGGCACCGGCCCCCTTCGTCTCCCTGGAGACCGAGGAGTTCTGGGCCGC
The DNA here is from genome assembly GCA_035653595.1 of Acidimicrobiales bacterium. Taxonomy (GTDB): domain Bacteria; phylum Actinomycetota; class Acidimicrobiia; order Acidimicrobiales; family JAJPHE01; genus DASRBO01. The sequence continues at coordinate 22,011 of DASRBO010000012.1, forward strand.
CACCGCCCGGGGCGAGCTGCTCCTGCCCCGCTGCGACCGGTGCGGCTCCTTCATCTGGTACCCCCGAAGGTTCTGCCCCGACTGCGGCAGCCAGGACGTGTCGTGGGTGAGGGCGTCCGGTCGGGGTACCGTCTACAGCTTCACGATCGTGCGCCGGGGCCCCGGCCCCTACGGCGCGGCCTCGCCGTTCGTGCTCGCTTACGTCGAGCTGGAGGAGGGGCCCCGGGTCATGACCAACGTGGTCGGCTGCGACCCCGAGGCGGTCGAGGTCGGCATGCCTGTCGAGGTGGTCTTCCACGACACCGGGGAGGGCACCGCCCTGTTCCGCTTCCGGCCCGCCGCCGGCTGATGAGCCCGTCGGGCACCATCCGGCAGCTGGCCGAGCGGCACTGGAACGGCGACGGCGACCTGGTCTTCGAGCACCACCCGGTTGCTCCGGTGGAGGGCCGTCGGGCGGAGGAGATCGCCGACGGCGTGCTCTACCTCAAGAGCATCGCCAGCGTCACCGCCCTCGACACCGGGGACGGCCTGGTGATGCTGGACACCGGGGCCCAGTTCGACGCCGACACCGTTTATGACCAGATCCGGCGCTGGCGCCCCGAGCCCAGCGTCGCCGCCGCCGTCTTCTCCCACCACCACGTCGACCACATCTTCGGGGTCGGCCGCTTCGACGCCGAGGCCGCCGAGGCCGGGCGGCCCGCTCCCCGGGTGTACGCCCATCGGGGGGTGCCCGGCCACTTCGCCCGCTATCTCGCCACCCTGGGCTGGAACTCGGCCATCAACCAGCGCCAGTTCGGGCTCCCGGTGGACGGGTTCCGGTGGCCCGACGCCTACCGCCAGCCCGACGTCACCTACTCCGACGCCCTCACCTTTACCCAGGGCCGGCTCCGCTTCGAGCTGCACCACGCCCGGGGGGAGACCGACGACGCCACCTGGACCTGGGTCCCGGAGCTGTCCCTCCTCCACCCCGGGGACCTGTTCATCTACGCCGTGCCGAACGCCGGCAACCCCCAGAAGGTCCAGCGCTATCTGTCGGACTGGGCGGCC
>DASRBO010000013.1:0-9430 GCA_035653595.1 Acidimicrobiales bacterium
CTCGCAGGCGGCCGCGGCCCGGCCGGCCAGTTGCAGGGCGGCGTCGAGATCGGCGGCCTCGACGATCCAGAAGCCGCCCATCTGCTCCTTGGTCTCGGCGTAGGGGCCGTCGGTCATCGAGACCTCCCCTCCGGCGGACCGCACGACGGTGGCGGATGAAGCCGGGTGGAGACCGGCGGCGAACACCCAGGACCCCGACTGCTGCAGCTCCTCGTTGAAGGCCGACACCTGGGCGGCCTGTCGCTGGGCGTCCGGGGTGGAGAAGTCGATCTCGTATTCGGCGTCGTGCCATACGGACATGAGGTACTGAGGCATCGTCGGGTTCCTTTCGCCCTGGTGAGCGCCGCCCGGTGCGCCGCTCAGCCCAACTACGAACCGGCAGCGGGGAATCGACAAGGTGATCGCCGAAATCTGGTTGAGGCTACGCGTACCTGACGGGCATCTTGTCCGAGCGACACCCCGGCACCGTGAACGGGCCGCGGTGCGGCTCGCACAGATCGGCGACGGCGAAGGACCGGTCAGTCGGCCGCCGGGGGGCCGTGTCCACCTGGAGCAGGCTCGGCAGGCGACCCGAGTCCTCGAGGGTCGTCAGGACCGGCGGCTGCCCCCCTGGGCAGAGGCAGTTGGCTCCGAGCCGAGGATGGCTCGAGCGAGGACACCGGAGCCTCGGGCCTTGGCGACCACGGCTGCGGCTCCGAGGGCGGTGGCCTCCTCACCCAGACGGTCGTCCAGCCAGGTGGTGTAGAGCACCACCCTGATGTCGGGGAAGGTGGCCCGGATGCGGCTCAGGATCTCGAGGCCATTGCCGGTAGGCAGGCGCCAGTCGAGAACGACGGCATCGGGCTGATGGCGGGCGATCTCCTCCAGGGCCGACTCGGCGTCGGCCGCCTCTCCTGCCACCTCGATGCCGTGGAAGGGGAGCATGATTGCCACCAGGAGCCGGCTGGCCAGTTCATCGTCCACCACGACCACTCGCATCGCCGTTTCCTCCCGCCGCGACGTGCACCTGGTCCCTTCTACGGCCGATGGCGGAGGGCCCTAAGGCACATTTTCGCCCCGTCCGGGCAGACGGTGACACCTATGGCCCTCTAAGGACGACGACGCCCCGGGCCACCGCCCGGGGCGCGTCATGGAACCGGTCCGGTGGGCCCCGGGTTGTCCCCGCAGGACGGGGTCAGGCCCGCCGGCGCCGGGCGGCAGCCGTCAGCGCCGACCCGGACCCGAGCAGGCCCAGTCCCAGGAGGCTCAGCGTCGTCACCTCGGCGCCGGTGAACGGCAGGGTGCCCGTGAGGGGAACAGCGGGCGAAGCCGCCGCTATGGAGATGGCGGCCACCTTGGGCCGATGCGTCGAGGAGGACCTGGTGTTGACACCCTCGGCGACGGTGAGAGAGGGCCGGAAGACGGGGCCCGCCAGCGACAGCCCGAGCACGCTCGCCCCGGTCGGACCGACAGGAGGGGCCAGGATGCTGTTGACCTCCGGGACCGAAGGCGGTGCCGGAGGCGGTGCCGGAGGCGTCGGCGCCACGGTGGCGGGAGCCGGCACCGACGCAGCAGCGCACGGCTGGTACCAGAACACCTTGTGCTTGACGTCGGCGCCCTGGGAACCGGTCACGTGGACGGTGAGGGAGATGTGGTAGCCCTGCTTGGCGGGGGCGATTCCAGCGAGGGCGGAGTCGAGGCCGCTCACCGGGTAGTTGGTGTCCAGCTGGTTGCCGCCCGAGCGGGAAGCGGTCTGCCATGAGGTGCTGAGGCTCAGGGTGCTCCCCCCCCTGGTCGGAGCCACCGGGGTGAAGTCGAGGGTGGCCGACTGCGTGCCGGCGTCGTAGCCGAAGAAGCTGACGCTGAGGGTGCAGCTGACGTGCGGATCGTTGTCCATGCCGCCGTCGTAGGCGCCGCCTTCGATCTTGATGGTCCCGTTGTTGCCCGGGGGGCGCTGACCTCCATCGGAGCCGTGCCCCTGGGAGCCGTGGCCACCACCCTGGTTGTGGGAGGCGTCGCTCCCGGCGCTCGCCTGGCCTCCGGAGCCTGCCGACGGGCCGGAGTGCGGGGCCTGGCCCCCCTGACCCTGGTTCGATCCCCGGCCTGCGCCCTGCCCCGGCTGGCCAGCGCCCTGGCTGTTGCCTTGGCCGTTGCCTTGGTTGCCCTGGCCGTTGCGCTGCTCGGTGCCCTGGGGGTTGCCCTGACCGGCGCCCTGACTATTGCCCTGGGCGTTGCCGTGACCGTTGCCCTGGCCGGCGTTGGCCCCCTGGGGCTGCCCGCTGGGCCCCGCCTCTCCCCCGGCTCGACCACCTTGGTCGGCAGAAGGGTTGGAGGAGGCGGCTCCGGCGGACCCCTGGCCCGAGCCCTGCCCGGGCGAGCCCGAAGCGGCGGCGCTACTGGCAGCCGGTCCGGGGGTCCCGCCCGGGGCTGCCATCGCTGCGCTCGCCGCTAACGAGATGGCGCCGAAAAGGGTCGAGACCCCGGCCACACCTCGGGCGCGATTGACTGTCCTAGTACTGATCCTGGCCGCCACCTGGGTCCCCTCCGTCTGGACTAGTGATCTCTAACCAGATTCGACCGCTCTAACAAATGTCCTGCTGCACCGGTAAAGGAGCCAACCCGGGCCGGTCTCATGGTCAGGCGGCCAGGCCGGCCGGTCGAGGGCCGGTCCCCCGCCCGATCGGTGCTTGACCCTCACGTCGCGGCAGGCGCTTGAGTAGGGCAGCGAGGAGGGGCGATGGACTACCCGGTGGGAGAGGTGGCTCGGGCGGCCGGTGTGACGGTGCGAACCCTGCACCACTACGAGGAGATCGGTCTCCTGGTCCCCTCGGCCAGGACCAACTCGGGATACCGCCTATACGGCCAAGCCGACCTGGAGCGGCTCCAGCAGATCCTGTTCTACCGCGAGCTCGGCTTCTCCCTGGCGAGCATCGCCGCCCTCCTCGACGACCCCAAGGCCGACGCCATGGCCCATCTCAGCTACCAGCGACAGCTGCTCTCCGAGCGGATCGAGAGGCTGGAGGCGATGGTCAGTGCCGTCGACAGAGCGATGGAGGACAAGAAGATGGGAACTGAACCGCGGCCCGAGGACCGTTTCGCCGCCGTGACGAGCGTGGCGGTCGGCAAGGTGCGCGACGTCTACGAGGCCGGCGAAGGACTGCTGTTGATGGTGGCGTCGGACCGGATGTCAGCCTTCGACGTCGTCATGGCCGAGCCGGTCCCGAACAAGGGAAGGGTGCTGACCGCCTTCAGCGCCTACTGGCTGGCAGAGCTGGCCGACGTCGCCCCCAACCACCTGGTGTCGGTCGATCCTTCCGAGTTCCCCGAGTCGGTCTCAGGCGTTTCCGACGTCGCCGGGCGGGCCATGCTCGTCCGGAAGGCGGAGATGCTCCCGGTTGAGTGCATCGTGCGGGGCTACCTGGCCGGCTCGGCGTGGAAGGAGTACAGATCCTCCGGCACCATCCACGGCGAGCCGCAGCCCCATGGCCTCGAGCAGTCCGATCGGCTGCCCGAGCCGGTGTTCACCCCTTCCACCAAGGCGAAGTCGGGCCACGACGAGAACATCTCATTCGAGGCGGCGGTCGATCTGCTGGGGAAGGAGCTGGCCGACGCGGCCCGCGACATCTCGCTGGCCGCCTACGAGCGGGCCGCTCGCCGGGCGGCCGAGCGGGGGGTGATCATCGCCGACACCAAGTTCGAGCTCGGCCTCATCGACGGCCGTCTGGCCATCTGCGACGAGGTCCTGACCCCGGACTCGTCCCGGTTCTGGCCAGCCGACGCCTGGAGACCAGGCACCGCCCCACCTTCCTACGACAAGCAGCCGCTGCGCGACTGGCTGGAGGCCACCGGATGGGACAAGAGCCCGCCTCCGCCGACGCTGCCCCCCGACGTGGTGGATGAGACGTCGGCCCGCTACCGCTCGGCGTACGAGATGATCACCGGGCGCAAGCTGTCGGACTGGTACGGGGTGACGGGGTGATCCCCCCGCACCCTCGGTGACGCCGACGGAGGAGCCGGATTGGTCTGTCCGCAGGTCTGAGCTCAGGGCGCATTCGTACTCAGGCGATATCCTTGATAGAAGCGGACCCGGTTCCTTATCTGCACGCTCGGAGATCGGACCGGGCTCCAACACCTCCTGAACACCTCCTGATCGTGGCTCGGCAACCCGCCTGGCGAGGGGCCGGGGACGTCGCTGATACACCTCGGCCGTACCCTCAGCGGGTGCCCCGCGTATCGGAGTTCTACGGGATTGTGATCTACATGTATTGGAGCGACCACCCTCCCGCGCACTTCCACGCCGTCTATGGAGAGCACGAGGCACGGATCCGGATCGACGACGGAACTGTGCTCGTCGGCCGCCTTCCTCGCAGGGCAGGTCATCTTGTAGCTGAGTGGCTCGACCTCCGGAGGGAGGAGTTGGCGGCCAACTGGGCTCGCGCTCAGGATCAGGAACCCCTCCTTCCCATAGAACCCCTCCAGTAGCATGGTTGCGATGACCAGGCCACCGCGCATCGTGGAAGCGGTTCCCCTCGAGGGCCTCCAGCTGCGCCTGACCTTCTCGGACGGTCTCATCCGGGAGCTGGACCTCGATCCAGTTCTCAAGGGCGGTGTTCTCGGGGCCCTACGTGATCCCGCCGTGTTCGGCGAGGTCCGGGTCGACGAGGTGGCCGGAACGATTGCCTGGCCAAATGGAGTGGACCTGGATCCCGATGTCCTGCACGGGGACTATGTGCCGGCCAGTGGGGAAAGCGCGACCGTGATCCGGGAGTACCGGCTCCAGGAGACCGGCTGATTCGCGCCGACCTGGCACGTGGGCGAACGTGGCGTGTGAGAGTTCGTCCTGCGACCCAGCGGGATCTTGCGAACGTCGTCGACGTCAAGGTCAAGGCCATCAGGCCGATCTACGAAGCCCTGAGTAGCGCAGCCCTTACCGGCGCTCCACCACTCCGCCCGGCGCCCGACGCCGAGTTCGAGGAGCCCGAGCCGACGGCCGGCTGGGAGGAATCCGACGAGACGGGTGGGCCCGGCGAGGACCGGGACGGGGCCGGCGAGGACCGGGACGGGGCCGTCGCCGACGTGGCACCGGGGCGGGGCGACAACGGCCAGAGCTCCCGAAGCCGTAACAACATGCGTCGTCTCTTCATGCCTCTCGCATGCCACCCTGCGTCAGGCCAGGTCGGCCAGGAACCGGGTGACGGCGTCGTTGAATGCCTCCGGCTGGTCGATGTTGGCGGCATGGCCGGCATCGGGGATCACCACCTTGTGCGCCCCGGGGATGCGAGAGGCCATGTAGTCCGATGCCGCCAGGAAGCCCTCGTCCCGCTCCCCCACCAAGACGAGGGTTGGCACGGCGACCTCCGGCAACGAGTTGATCACTGCCGGGTCGTGCTGGGTGAGAATGCCCCTGGCGGCCAGGGCCAGGCCGACGGGATCATGACGGGCGAGCCTGGTCTCCGGGCTGTCGCCCAGGGCGCCGGAACCTTCCTCCTCCAGCCGCTTGGCCCGCGAGATGGCGTACCGGTTCCACCGGTCGCGGCCCTCGTCGTTCTTGTACCCCGGGCCGGTGTCGAACAGCAGGAGGGCGGCGACCCGGCCCGGCCACGCCAGGTGGAAGGCGAGCGACAGGTACCCACCAAGGGACAGCCCGCCGATCGCCGCCCTGGTGATCCCACAGGCGTCGAGGATGGCCGCCATGTCGGCCACCGAGGCGTCCTGGCTGTAGTGCTCCGGGGACGGCGGGGCCGCGGTCCGGCCGTGGCCCCGGATGTCCCAGGCGATGACCGGCCGGGCCGCCGCCAGGGCCTCCAGGTTGGGCCGCCACATGGCGGTGCTGGCCCCGTAGCCGTGGGTCAGGAGGAGCGGCAGGCCGGCCCGGCCCTCCCCATGGACCTCGTAGTGCAGCTGGACACCGTCGCGCTCGAGAACTCGGTCCATCGCCCCCGCCCCTCTGTCGCCCGGCCAGTCAATGTAGGCCGCCACCACGGCACGGCGACGTGGCGGTCAGCCGCCGGCTGAGAGGGCCAGGTCGCCCAGCCCGGTCACTTCGGCGGCCCTTCGGCCGCGACGGCCCCGAGCACCCGGGCGGCAGCCGACGCCGCGGCGAAGGACTCCTCGAGCAGCTGTTCGTTCGTGGCCAGGGGCGGCAGGTCGAGCGGCACGTGGTGGAGCGGGAACCCGCCGGCGATGGACACCAGCGGCCGGCCCAGGGGGGCCCAGACCGACGCCTCCCCGAGCCATGAGTCAGCCCGACGCGCCGCCTCGTCGTCGGGCAGGCGAACCTCGACTCCAAGCGGCGAGAGCGCCTCACCGAGGGCCTCGCGGTGGGATCCGCCGGCCCAGGCCGTGGCCCGTACCTGCCGGCTCCGCCGACTGGGGGGGTTGATCCCGTCGGCGTCGCCCGAGGCGACGCTGGCCCCGAAGTGGAAGATCGCCGCCTCGTCAGGCGGCGTAGTGGCGAGGTAGTGGTGGGCGCCGAGGCCCATGAGCTCGTGGCTGTTGCAGCCCAGGACGGTTACACGATGGGATTCGGCGAGAGCTTTGGCAACAGCCAGGCAGACGGCGATACCGGTGCCCCGCTCACCGGCGCAGCGGAACCAGCCGGACAGCGGCGTGGTCAGCAGCACCGCCGACGACGGGGGTCCCTCGCCCAGCGTCCCGCGCACGTTGGCCGACCTTCCCTTCTCAATGCGCGCCGCCAGGCGGACCCGAAGCGATGCCTGTTGGAGACGGTCGATCTCGCGCCCGGCTACGCAGATGGCAGGCATTCCGACCGGCTCGTGGACTTGGCGATTCGGGGCGCAGAGGAACCCGCCGGCGACCTTGGTGGCGATGAGGGCAACCTCGGCCTCGTCCCGCAGGACGTCGGATAGAGCCTCGAAGTCAGGAACGACGGTGCCGGCAATCACTCGGGACGCCGTCACCGCCGGCGCGTCAGTGTCGATGTCACCGACCCCCTCGTAGAAGAGCGGGAGGGATTCGACCGGGTCTCCGTCTGCGGTGACCTCCCAGTCACAGGCGTACCGATCGAACTCGTAGGGGTGGCGCTCGACTTCAGCGCCGAGCGCCTCGAGCTGCGCCGAGAACCAATCGACAGTGGCCCTGTCGACATCGGTCCCGGTGCGATGCTCGCCGAGCGCCGAGTACTCCTCGACAAGCCGATACAGCATTCGACCACTGCTCACCTCTCCACCTCCTGTGCGATGCCGAGGTCCTCGTACATGGCGTTCGCGGACCGCGCGCGCCTGGGCTCGTGGTGCGCTGTCAGTGAACCACGGCGGCTAGGGCGCCGAACCCAGCGAACATGACGCTGAAGAGGGTCATGAGACGCCAGGTAAGCAGGCGCATCTGTCGCTCGAACGATTCCCCTCGGAGCACCACCTCGCGGCTCAAGGTGCTGATCTGACCCCGCAGCTCTGTCTCGAGATAGCCCATGTCGCCGCGCAACCCGCCGATCTCGCGGACCATCTCGCCGCGCAGGCCATCTCGCCGCCCATCTCGCCGCGTAGCCCGCCGATCTCGCCGCCCAGCTCGCCGCGTAGCGCGCTGATCTCGCCGCGCAGGCCGCTGATATCCCCGCGCAGTCCGCCGATCTCGCCGCCGATCTCGCCGCGCAGGCCGCTGATCTCGCCGGTGAGACCGCCTATCTGGCGAGCCAGCTCCTCGCGGACCGACGCATCTACGGCCTCCATGTCCGCACGCAACTGGCGGCCGAGTGCGGCGAGGTCGTGCTTCGTCGCCACATCGGCCCAGCCCACGGGCGGGAGATGAGCCATCAAGGTCGTCGCCTCCGTCGGGCCGAGGACCGTCTCGAGCCTGCTGTGGAGCTCGTGTCGGTCCTGGTCACTGATTGCTCATCCTGCACCTCCCGGAGGGGCGACTCAACCGTACCGGAGTCTGTGCGCCAAAGGCTATGAAATGCCTGTAACAGCCATTGCCGAGGCCGGCGGCGTCGGGGAGGGGCCTGGTTGGGCGAGGTGACGATTTCGGTGTGGTGCCGAAGCAGCCAAGTAGGGCGTCAGGTAGCCCATGCCGGGCTGCGAGGCGGAGCCCAGCGACTGACTGGCGTCAGTGGAAGACGGCGAAGAGAGCTCCGAGGCCGGAGAACATGACCCCGAACAGCGTCGTCATCCGCCAAGTCTGGATGCGCAGCTCGCGCTAGAGACCACCCGTGACAACGGCCGTGACGCGCTGACCCTCAGCGGTGATCCGGGCGTCCAGCGAGTCGATGTCGCGCTTGGTGGCCACGTCGGCCCAACCGACTGGCGGAAGGTGCGCCATCAGGTCGCCGCCTCGTTTCGGCCAAGAACGAGTTCCAGCCTGGCGTGGAGATCGTGGCGATCCTGATCACTGGCTGGCCATCGTGTACCTCCTCGACGACGGGTTCAACCGGTTAGGTCGGGAATTACACGGAAGGCTACGAAATGCCCGTGACAGCCGGTGGGTCTCGCTCAGGGTCAATTCGGTCCGGGCGGTTGGTCACCTCGGGAGAGATCGGGTTGGGTGAGCCATCTCGAACCAGACGATCTTGCCGGCTGGGGCCTCCTGGGCTCCCCAGGCGTCGGCCAGGCGCTCGAGGAGCAACAGTCCCCGGCCCCGGTCGGCGTCGATGGCCAGGCTCCGGAGGGCCGGGATGACCGAGGACCGATCGGCCACCTCGACCCTGATGGCCTCGTCGTCGTGGAGCACGTGAACTTCGTAGTCGGTCTGAGCGTGCTGCACGACGTTGGTGGCCACCTCGCTGGCCAGCAGCTCGATGTCCTCGGCCATCTCCTGGTCCACCCCGCTGATCGCCTCCCGCACGAAGGCGCGCACCGCCGAGAGGCCCTCGGGACCGGCCGCGAACTGGCGGGACTGCTGGCGATCCATCTGGCTACGACGTTCCCATGCGCGCGGCCCATACCCACCCAGCCCTGATCCCAATGAACCACAAACCGGCGCATCGGGCGCCCCGCTTGGTTGAGACTGGATGCGGGGGTCGCCGCCGATGCCCGGGGCGCTCCCAGGCTGGCTGACGCGATCCGGCGGCGAGGCGGATGTGGGAAGCTGCGGCATGGAGCGGGGAGCGGTGAGCGCCGCCGCCCGTGGGGGTGCGGGCGGCGACGTGGCCAGCCTGCTTGACTCCCTCGAGGGACTCGACGGCTCCCGCCTGCCCCACGCCCTCGAAGAAGCGGCCAGCGCCATGGGCATGTCAGGGATGTCGATACTCCTGGCCGACCTCCAGGAACGGTTCCTGCTGGCCTGGCCGGACGACGGGAGCGAGCCCGTGGTCATCGACGGCACCCTGCCTGGCCGGGTCTTCCAGCGGGGCACGCCGGCGCGCGACGGGTCAGGGCGGTGGTGGTTCCCGGTCGGGGACGGGCACCAGCGCCTCGGGGTGCTGGCCGTCGGCCTCTCCTCCGAGGATCCGGAGGGCCTGAGACGGGGAGGCCGGCTGGCCACCATGGCGGGCCTG
>DASRBO010000014.1:0-16492 GCA_035653595.1 Acidimicrobiales bacterium
CCGCCCCGGCCGCCCCCGCCGCTAGGACGGTGGCGCCGGTCGCTCCGGTCCACGCCGCCGCCGCTCCGGTTTCGGCCCGGTCCGGGGCCAGGTCCGGGGTCAGGGTCGCCCACCGGGCCACCATCGCTCTGTCCGCCAGCCACGCCGCCACCGGGTTGATCGACGGTCTGGTGGCCATCGCCCTGGTGGCCAGCCTGGGCTTCGGCCTGGCCCGCCTGCGGGGATCGCGCCGGGTGCCGCGCCTGGCTTGACCACTACGACAGCCTCACCGGGTGGGGACGCCGGCCGTCCGCACCCTCCAGCCTGAGCTTCCTTTAGGTGGACCCCCGGATCGTCCGGGGGTCCACCCGCGTCCGGGGCCCGATGGAGCCCATGACCGGCACGGCTGCCTTCGAGCCGGCCCGAGGCCATCCCCGCCGCCCCGGTCGGAGATTCGGGGCGACGGTGAACATCCCGTTCAAGAAAATCCGGCCTGGGACCGACAAACCAGGGACGGGCGCTCGCCCCGTTGTCCCGGAAAGGAACATTGCATTGAAGCTGCTGTCGGATTCATACAGCCGTCGGCGGGCGGCACGGGGCGAGGGCGGCTTCACCCTCGTCGAGCTGCTCGTCGTAATTGTCATCCTTGGCATCCTCGCCGCCATCGTGGTCTTCGCCGTCACCGGCATCACCAACAAGGGCCAGACCTCGGCCTGCAACACCGACGCCAAGACCGTCCAGGCAGCCGAGGAGGCCGCCTATGCCAGCGTCTCCGGGGGGGCCACCGCCTCCTACCTGCCCATGAGCAGCCTGGTCTCGAGCGGGTTCCTCCATTCGGCCTCGACCCTGTGGTCGGTGTCGGCCGGTCAGTCGACCTACTCGCTGACTGGCATCGGCAACTGCAACGGCCAGTCGGCCCCGTAGTCGGAGACCGTAACAACGCAGGACAGCGCCGGGGCCGGCAGTGCCGGCCCCGGCACCTTTATCGAGAGCGGAAACTTGTCTGAGATCCTCACCCTGCCCCGCCCGGCCCGGCCCTCCCGCCTGCGCCGCCGGGCCTGGCCCCTGGCGACCACGGTCCTGACCCTGGTAACCGGGCTGGCCTACTCGTTCTGGTGGGTGGCCGTGGTCCGTCACGCCCGCCACCCCTACTGGCTCACCCCCGGCGACCTGTGGTTGACCGCCCGCGACGCCCACTACGTCACCTGGGGAGCGCTTCCTTATATATATGGCACCGGCACCGCCCTGGTGGCCCTGCCCGGCATGGCCATCACCCTGGCCCCCTTCGCCCTGCTGGTGGCCAAGCTGGGGCTGGTCGAGAGCTTCGGCCCCTGGGTCGTCCCCCACTCCCCGGCCTGGCTGGTCTACGGCCCGGTAACCATCATCATGGCCTGCCTGCTGCTCTTCGCCGGCGACGCCTGGGTCGAGGACCTGGGCATCGCCGGCTGGCGCCGGGCCGGCTTCTCCCTGGCCGGCGCCATGGCCGCCTGGGAGGTGGCCGCCCGCTGGGGCCATCCCGAGGACAGCCTGGCCCTGGGCCTGGCCCTCTACTGCCTGCTCGACGTGCGCCACCAGCGCTGGCGCCGGGCCGGCTGGCTGTTGGGCCTGGCCGCCTGCTTCCAACCCCTGGTCGTGCTGGTGGTCCCGGTGGTCGGGGCCGCCGCCGGCTGGCGCCGCCTCTGGCCCCTGCTGGTGCGGGCCAGCTTCCTACCCGCCTGCCTGCTGACGGCGGTCCTGGCGGTGGACGCCGGCGACGTCATCCACTCCTTCGTGGCCCAGCCCAACTATCCCGACCTGAGCCAGTCCACCCCCTGGGCATGGCTCTCCCCGGACCTCGGTCACCATGCCATCGGGGCCGGCCCGGCCCGGATGGTCGCCCTGGCGGTGGCCTTCGGGCTGGGATGGTTCGCCTGGCGGTGGCGCTCAGACTGGTACCGGCTGTTCTGGATCGGCTCGTGCATGCTCGCCACCCGAGGAGTGTTCGAGGCGGTCATGGTGCCGTACTACGTGGTCCCCGCCCTCTTCCTCGCCCTCCTGGTGGCCTGGGGCCGGCTGCCGTGGTGGCGGGCGGTGGCCGCCACCGGCCTGGCCGCCGGCACCATCGTCATGACCAGCACCCGGGGCCCGGTCCTGTGGTGGTGGCTGGAGTCGGTCGCCCTGCTGGCAGCGACGGTGGCCGTGTGCCACCCCCTGGGCCGCCGCCGTCGTCCCGCCGCCGCTGCGGTGACCGAGGCGCCGGCGGAAGCGGCCGTGGTCGAGGAGAGCCCGGGGGCCGGGCGCCAGCTGGTCGGGGCCGGGGTATGAGCCGGCCCGGCGTGCAGCGGGGCCTTCCGTGGCTGGCCTGGACCGCCACCCGGGCCCTGGGCCTGGTCGGCCTGCTGGGGCTGTGGGTGTACGGCCATCGCCACGTCATGGCCGGGGCCTCGGACCTGGCCCTGTACTGGCGGTGGGCCTTCGAGGCCCACCACGGGATGGTGCCCTACGTGCACATCCGCATGATGTACCCCCCCGGGGTCCTGCCCTTCATGTTCCTGCCGTGGGGCAGCATCACCGCCTACCGGGCCGCCTTCCTGGTGCTGGCCTTCGGCGCCGATCTGGTCACCTTCACCCGCCTCCGCCGCCACGGCCAGGGTTCGGGGGCGTGGGTGTGGATCGGGGCCGGTGCGCTCCTCGGCCCGGTGTTCTGGGGCCGCTTCGACATCTTCGTCGCCGCCGCCATGGTGCTGGCGGTCCTCGACCACCGCCGGGGCCGCCCCGCCCGGGCGGCGGCGTGGTTGGGGCTGGCCGCCTCCATCAAGCTGTGGCCGATCCTGCTCGTCCTGCCGGTGCTGCGTCGCAGCCCCGCCGGGCGCCGGTTGGTGGTGGCGGCCGCCGCCGTGGCCGGCCCGGCTCTCCTGACCCTGCCGGTGGCCGCCTGGGGCGGCCTGCCCGGGCTCCTGGACACCCTCCGCCTCCAGGCCGGACGGGGCCTCGAGGTCGAGTCCCTCTTCGCCGTCCCCCTGGTGGTCCTGCACTCCCTGCACGCCGCCTCCTACCAGCCCCAGCTCACCATCGCCTGGCAGTTCGTCGGCCGGGCGGCCGACCTGCTCGCCACCCTGGCCTCGGTGGCGGCCGTCGTCGCCGTGGCCTGGTGGGCCCGGCTGGCCCTCCGCTCCGGTGAGCGGGCCCGGTCCCTGGGCCTGCTCAGCTTCGTCCTGGCCGTGGCCGTGGTGGCCACCGGCAAGGTGATCTCGCCCCAGTACGGGGTGTGGGTGGCGGCGGGGGCCGCCGTGGCCGTCGGCGAGGTCGGGCGGGGCCGCCGGGCCCTGCTGGTCTGCAGCGGCGCCTTTCTGGCCTCCACCCAGGCCCTGTTCCCGTTCCTGTTCCACGGCCTGCTCGCCGGGGCGCCCGCAGCGGCGGCGGCCGGAGTGGTCCACGGGGCGACGGTCCTAGCTCTCGCCCTGGCCGCCGTGCGGGTGGCCCGGAACCCCAACCCAACGGCGGTGACCATGCTCGAGACACAGTCAGTGCCCCACCGGGACTCAACCCTCCCGCCGGGCTCGCTGTCCCCGGCGGACCCGGTGCTCCATCCAGAGTCGACTCGGGAGCGGGAGGGATGCCCGGCCCGGGCGGCAGCCGCCGGGCTCGTGCCGGTCACGGTGGGCGGGGCGCCGACATGAAGCCCGATCCCCGACTGCGGTCCTGCATCGACCAGCTCATCGAGGCCAAGGGCACCGACCTGCTCATAACCGCCGGCGCCCCACCGTTCATGCGGGTGGACCAGAACCTGACCCCGGTCCCCGGCCAGCCCCGCCTGCAGCCTGAGGACACCGCCGACATGGTGCGCTCGGTGCTCGGCCCGTCCGTGTTCGACCAGCTCAAGGTGGCCCGCGAGGTCGACTTCCCCCTCAACTGGGAGGGGCGGGCCCGCCTCCGGGGCAACGCCTTCCACCAGCGCGACACCCTGGCCATGGCCCTGCGCCTGCTGCCCTTCGGCATCCCCAACGTGAGCGAGCTGCGCCTGCCCCGGGCCGTGACGGAGATGGCCGGCCGGCCCAGCGGGCTGTTCCTGGTCACCGGGCCCACCGGGTCGGGCAAGTCCACCACCCTGGCCTCGCTGGTGGCTCAGATCAACCGGACCAGGCAGTGCCACATCCTCACCGTCGAGGACCCCATCGAGTACCTCCACCATCACGACCATGCCGTCATCAACCAGCGCGAGGTCGGCTCGGACACCGAGTCCTTCGCCAGCGGCATGCGGGCCGCCCTGCGGGAGGATCCCGACGTCCTCATGGTGGGCGAGATCCGCGACTCCGAGTCGGCCGAGATCGCCCTGATGATGGCCGAGACCGGCCACCTGGTCCTGTCCACCCTGCACACCAACGACACCGCCCAGGCCCTCGACCGGGTCGTCTCCATGTTTCCGGCCAACCAGCGGGAGCAGGTGTGCCAGCAGCTGGGCAACTCCCTCGCCGGGGTGGTGTTCCAGCGGCTGCTGCCCAAGCGGGGCGGCGGCCAGGTGGCCGCCTTCGAGGTGCTGCAGCCCACCCACGCCGTGCGCAACCTGGTCCGCGAGGGCAAGACGGCCCATCTCCGCAACGCCATCGCCGTGGGTCGGGCCGAGGGTATGCAGACCCTGGAGGACTCACTCTGCGAGCTGGTCGAGCTGGGGATGGTCGAGCTGGAGGAGGCCCAGAGCCGCTCCCTGCATCCCCGCGACTTCGAGCGCCTGGCCAGCGCCCGCTTGGTCAGGAGCGTCGGCCAGCGGTGAGCCCGGCCCGGTCACCGTCGGAGAGGGGTGACACCCTCGTCGAGCTGCTGACGACGATCGGGCTCATGAGCCTGGCCATCGTCTTCATCATCGGCGGCATCGGCGAGGCCGCCATGCTCTCCGGCGTGCACCGCAACCAGGCCGACACCTCGGCTTCTTTGACGTCGGCGGCTGAGTACCTGTCCGGCCAGAAGTACGTGGCCTGCTCGAGCGCCGCCTCCCCGAGCGCCGCCGCCGCCTTCAACGGCCTGCTGGCCGGTTGGGCGCCCACCGCCCTCGACCAGCACGACGTGACCGTGCCGACCGTGGTCAAGGTGACCGACACCAGCGGCAACGACTGCACGGGCCTGGCCACCGACCCCGGCCTCGAGATGGTGTGGCTCCAGGCGTCCTCCAACAACACCAAGGTCACCCAGACCCTGTACCTGGTCAAAGGCAACCGGTGAGGCGGCCGGGGTGGGGCCAGGACCGGGGGGTCACCCTGGTCGAGCTGATGGTCTCGATCACCATCCTGGGCATCATCGTGGTGCCCCTGACCGAGGCGTTCATCGTCGGCCTGCGCACCACGGCCGAGGCCAGCACCAGCCTGGCCAACTCCCATGACACCCAGCTGGTGGACTACTACCTGCGCCGCGACAGCTCCGGCGCCACCGCCCAGGTCGGCCTGACCACCGCCGGGGCATGCTCGGGCGCGGCCGTTGCCTCCCCGGTCCTCGAGCTGTCATGGCAGCAGGCACCGGTCTACACCTCGACGACCCTGACCTCGGGCCTGCCCCAGTTCGGCACCGGGGCCAGCTACGTGGCGGACTATGTCGCTTCCGGGCCCAAGCTCTACCGCTACTACTGCGTGGGTGGCGGAGCGGCCCAGGTCACGACGGTGGCCTACAACCTGAGCACCACCACCGCCCCGGTGGTCACCTCCACCAGCTGCGGCAGCGCCTCCTCGCCCGGTTGCGTTTCGGTGACCCTGACCGACAACACCGGCCGCCAGTACACGACCGTGCTGTTCGACCGGAGCTACTGATGCGCGTGCGCCTGCGCCGCCTCGGCCCCTCTTGCGTCACCGGATGGGGCCAACCGCGGCGCTCCGGGCGGGGCCGGGGTGACGACGGGGTCTCCCTGATAATCGCCCTGGCCATCCTGTCGGTGTTCGGGATCGGGATCGGGTTCATCCTCGGCGAGGCCCAGGTCAACTTCAAGTCCACCGAGGTGACCGGCACCATCCGCAACATGACCTATGCCGCCGACGGAGGCGTGGAGTACGGGATCGCCCAGGCCCGGGCCGGCTACTGCGCCTCCACCGTCGCCGCCCCGCCGTCCCCGACCCCCCTGGCCCCCGGCGAGGTCAGCGCCACCCCGGTCAGCCTCAGCGAGCCGGGGGTGAACCCGTCGCTGTCGGTGACCTGCGAGACCACGGCGGGCAACTCGCTGGCCAACACCTTCGGGGGATCCGAGGGCCACCCCGGCTACTCGGTCGTGACCAACAGCCCGGCGGGGTCGTCGAACTGCGTCAGCCTCGCATCGGATCCGGTGGGCGAGTCCAACCAGATCAACTACAGCGCCAGCACCCACTGCGCCACCTACGGCGCCAGCGGGACCGGGGCCCTGTACTGGTCCCCGGCCGCCCCCCCGACCAAGAACTTCTACGGGTCGAGCTACGACCTGCTCGGGGTCTCCCACTACCAGGACCCCTCCACCGGCAACGTGTCGGCCTGGGCGGTGGGGTCCAACACGACCATCCTGTCCTTCGACGGGTCCAACTGGAACGCCGTCGGCTGCGTGGGCTGCACCAGATCCAGCAACCTCACCCTCTACGGCGTCTACGCCGTCAGCCCCACCAGCGTGTGGGCGGTGGGGACCAACGGCACCAACGGCGTGGTGCTCTACGACAACGGCTCGGACAACTGGACCCTCTACACCCTCACCTCTACGACCAGCCTCACGGCGGTGTGGGGGGCGGACGCCACCGACGTGTGGGCGGTGGGTGCCGGCGGAACGGTCGAATACATCCAGCCCTCGGGCGGCAGCCTGGCCGTCACCACCCAGAAGCTGCCCGGCAGCCTCCACAACCCCAACCTCTCCGGGGTGTGGGGGGTCACCGGCAGCCCGGCGGCCACGGCGTCGACCCTGTGGGCGGTGGGCGACGGCGGGATGGTGGTCAACAGCACCACGGGTGGGGGCTCGTGGTCGCGCCAGACCACCGGCGTCAGCGCCAACCTCACGGCGGTGGTGGCCACGTCCAGCTCCAGCGTGTGGGTGGTGGGCGCCTCCGGCACCATCCTGCAGTCCGCCAACGGAGGCTCGTCGTGGTCCACCTCGACCTCGGGCACCACCGCCAACCTCTACGCCCTGTATGCCGCCAGCAGCGGATCGGCCTACGACGTGTGGGCGGTCGGGGCCGGCGGCGTGGTCGACTACTGGCCGGGCTCGGGCAGTTGGTCCTGCGCCGCCACCCCGGCGGCGTGCCAGACCGTTCCGGCGGGGACCTCCGACCTGCACGGGATCAGCGGGGTCGGCTACGGCCCCGGCCAGGTGCACACCGTGGGGCTGGGGGCCACCATCCTCGACTACAACGGCATCCCGTCCAGCGTCAGCCCGGTCAACTTCGGCCAGCCCTGGCGGGCCCAGACCTCGCCCACGACCCAGACCCTCAACGACGTCGGCAGCACGCCCGTGGCCGGCGGCGGCAGCGTCGAGTACGCCGTGGGCAACAACCAGTCGGGGGCGGAGACGATCCTGGTCAGCACCGACGGCCAGACCTGGAACAAGGCCACCGTGTCCGGCAGCCAGCCGCTCTACGGGGTGTCGGCCGCCCGGGTCCAGAGCGCCTCGGCCAGCCCGCCGGTGACCGACGGGACCCACGCCTGGGCGGTGGGGGGCGGGGGCCAGATCTACGCCACCGCCAACAGCGGATCCACCTGGGCGACCCAGGCCTCCCCGACCACCCAGACCCTCAACGCCGTGTTCGCCCTGGACGACACCGACGTGTGGGCGGTGGGCAACAACTCGGGGTCGGCCGAAACGATCCTGTTCTACAACGGGTCCACCTGGTCCTCGGTCGGCCCGAGCCTGGGCCGGGGCCAGCCGCTGTACGGGGTGTGGGCGGCCGACACCAGCCACGTGTGGGCGGTGGGCGGGGGCGGGACGATCCTGTTCTACAACGGCACCAGCTGGTCGGCGGCCAGTTCGCCGACCTCCAGCCAGCTCAACGGGCTCGCCGGCATCAGCGCCAGCCAGGTGTGGGCGGTGGGCAACCGGCAGGGCAACAAGGAGACCATCCTGTTCTACGACGGATCCACCTGGACCTCGGTGGGACCGTCCAACAGCCCCCCGGAGGACCTCAACTCCGTCTTCGCCCAGTCCAACTCCGGCACACCCCAGGTCTTCGCCGTGGGCAACAACGGGCTGGTCTACTTCTACGACGGCACGTCCTGGACCCAGCAGACCGGCCCGTCGACCAAGGTGTCGCTGTACGGCGTGACCGCGGTCGGCTCGGGCAACTACCAGGCCTGGTCGGTGGGCGCCGGCGGGTCCATCTGGAACTTCAACCCCTTCGCCCCCTACGGCATGTCGATCATCTCCGGCGGCACCGTCTTCAACTCGGGAACGACCTCGCTGCCGTCGCCCGGATCGGGGAACTCCTGCAACGACTGCGTGGACATCTCCGACTCCGGCTTCGTGCAGGGCGGCCAGACCTGCACGGGTGAGCCCAACAGCCTCCTGGGGGAGCTGTACCTGTCTGGCACCTACAGCTGCACCACCTCGACCCAGCCGGCGGTTTCCGAGTCCCTGCCCACCCCGTCCTCGCTGTGGCCGGGCTGCACCATGGTGCAGGCCTCCCAGGGCCAGCAGTTCGCCTCCCCCTGTCCGGTGCAGAGCTCCTCACCGTCGGTCCAGAACCTGAGCTGCGGCAGCTACGCGCAGTTCTCGCCCGGCATCTACACCTCGTCCTTCGGCCGGCTGTTCCAGCAGAAGTCGCTCAACGCCTTCTTCCAGAGCGGCGTCTACTACCTCGACAACGTCGGCACCGTGGTCATCAACTCGTCGGGCAGCTACATAGTCGGTGGCATGCCGGCCAGCCCCACCACCAACCCGGCCCTGGTCGGCACCGAGAACCCCAGCGTGGCCTCGTCCAGCCCGTGCTGGAGCTACATGCAGGCCCATGACTCGAACAACGGCAGCGGCGTCGAGTTCATCCTGGGAGGCAACAGCAGCATCCAGATCCTCGACGGGAACGTCGAGCTGTTCGGCCGCAGCGGCGGCAGCAGCGCCGAGGGTGCCCAGGGCATCTCGATCCGCGAGGCCTGCTCCCCGTCCTCCTCCGCCCTGTCCTCGCCGGTCGCCTGCACCGGCGGTTGGGACGCCAGCCTCCCCGGGGCGAGCAACCAGATCCTCTCCATGAAGGCCTCCCAGCTCGGCAACGGGAACAACCCCAACCAGGGCAAGCCCGCTCTCGACGTCCACTCCGCCATCTACGCCCCCGACGACAACGTCGACCTGTACAGCAACACCAACACCGCCGGCCTCGGCACCACCGTGGGGGCGATCGACTGCTGGTCGCTTGAGCTGTCGGTGCAGAACTACACCAGTCCCGCCATCCGCGCCCAGGCCGGAGGACCGTTGGCGGTGCGGCGGGTGATCTTCACCGCTCTGGCCCAGGGCGGCACCGGGTCGATTCCGGTCAAGGAGGAGGCGGTGGTGGTGATCGACGGGCCCGCTCCCGACGACGTGCAGTCGGTGAGCACGTGGCGCTACTGCACCCCGCCCGGAGCCACGACGACGCTGTGCTCGGCGTGACCGACCCCGCCCGGCCCGGCGGGCACCTCCGCCTCCGGCGCCGCCCCGGTCGGTAGGTTGCGGCCGTGTCCATGCGCCGGCCCGGTCCCGAGCTCCCCTACCAGCTCCTCGGCGGGGTGCAGTCCTGCCCCGGCGGGTGGCTGGTGGTGGGGGCCAAGCTGCAGGGCATATCCATGGCCCCCCAGCCGGCCGAGGTGCTGCCCACCTTCATCGACCTGATCGACCACCGGCCGGCCTACTCCGTCATCGCCCTGCGCCTCCCCATCGGGCTGCGGTCGGTCCACCAGGCGGGCGGGCGGTCCTGCGACGTGGCCGCCCGCAAGCTGCTGGGACGTCCCCGCAGCGCGGCGATCGCCTCACCGCCGTCGCGGGAGGACCTGGCCGCCTTCCGCAGCGGGGGCCGGCCCGCGGTCAGCGCGGTCGTGGCGGCCCAGCTGGCCCGGATCGCCGAGGCCTACGAGGTGATTGGCTCATACCACCAGCGCACCGTGTTCGAGGTGCACCCCGAGCTGAGCTTCTTCCAGCTCAACGGCAACCGGCCGCTGCGCCGGCCCAAGCACACCGGTGCCGGGCGGGAGGAGCGCCGGAGCCTGCTGCTGGAGAAGATCCCCGGGGCCGAGCGGGCCCTGGACCACCCGGTGGCGGGGGCGTCCCCCGACCATCTGGCCGACGGCCTGGCCCTGCTGTGGACCGCCCGCCGGATCTTCGCCCGGGCGGTGACCCGGCTGCCGGAGCTTCCGGAGTGGGACGAGGAGGGCTTCCGGATGGAGCTGGTCTACTGAGCTGTCGGTGGAGGTTCTCCTGACGCGCTCGGCGCCGGCGGGGGGTGCTACTTGGGCACCTGCACCTGGTTGAAGATCCCGTACATCGCCGATATCAGGGCGATGGCCACGAACCCGACCACCAGCCCCATGACGAGGATCACCGCCGGCTCGAACAGGTTGGTGAACCGCTTGAGCTTGTAGTCCAGCTCGCGGTCGAAGTAGATGGCCGCCGTCTCCAGCTGCTCGCCCAGGGAGCCGGTGTCCTCGCCCACCCGGATCATCTGGCGGGCGGCGGCGGGGAATAGGTCCGTCTCCGCCAGCGGCGCCGCCAGGCCCCGCCCCGCCAGCATGCCCTGCAGGGCGTGCTGCACCCCCCGGCGGTAGACGTGGTTGTTGGTGCTGTCGGCCGCCACCGCCAGGGCGTCGGGCAGGGGCACCCCGGCCCCGCTGGTGGTGGCGAGGATGCGGCAGAACCGCTCAAGCACGGCGTCGCGCACCAGCTCGCCGATCAGGGGGAGCTTGAGCATGAGGGCGTCGCGGGTCTTGCGGCCCTCGGGGCTGCGGGTCAGGTACAGCACCCCCGCCGCCGCCAGGGCGATTAGCGCCACCGGCACGAACCAGAAGCTCGTCAGCCACTGGGCCAGGGAGAGCAGCATGCGGGTGGGCAGCGGAAGCTTGGCGTTGAGGGACTTGAAGAAGCCCTCGAAGCGGGGTATGACCCACACCGTCAGCACCACCACCGCCACGATCGACATCATCAGCACCACGCTCGGGTACACCAGGGCGGCGGTGATCTTGCGCCTGGCCTCGAGGTCGCGGTCGATGTAGGTGGCCAGCTGGTCGAGGACCCCGTCGAGGTGCCCGGTGAGCTCGGCCGAGCGCAGCATGCTCACGTTCATGGGCGGAAAGGTCTCCGGGTGGGCGGCGGCGGCGGAGGCGAATGACTCGCCCGCCTCGATGCGCTCGCACATGTCGGCCAGCGACTCCCGCAGGGCCTTGCTGTTGGCCTCCTGGCGGATGACGTCGAGGGCCTCGACCACCGGCACCCCGGCGCGGAGGAAGACCGCCATCTGCCGGCAGACGTGCATCAGGTCCTTCTTGGGGACCTTGGCCCGCGACAGCTCGATGTCCATGAAGCCCTTGGACACCTTGGCGTCGGAGAGCTGCAGGCCCCGGGCGGCCAGGGTGCGCCCGAGCACCCCCCGGCTGTCGGCCCGTTCGGTGCCGGTGACCGTCTGGCCGGCGGCGTCGATGGCGGTGTAGGCGAACCTGGGCACGCGGATCTACCGTCCTGTAGCTCGGTGGAAAAGGCTATACGCCGGCGTAGACGCCGCGTATGACCTCACTGATGGTGGTGACGTCGGAGCCGACCAGGCGCAGGCCCTCGTAGAGGAGGGAGCGCATGCCCTGGGCGGTGGCGGCCCGGCGGATCTCGTCCTGGGTGGCCCAGCCCACGATCAGCCGCCGCAGCTCGGGGGTGACCCGCATCAGCTCGTAGACGCCGATGCGGTCGCGGTATCCCGTGCCGGCGCAGAAGTTGCAGCCGGTTCCGGCCCAGAAGATGTCCTTCTCGGGTCCGTCGCCCTCGCGGTAGAAGGCCATCTCCTCGTCGGTGGGCGTGTAGGGGGCCCGGCAAGAGGTGCAGATGCGCCGCAACAGGCGCTGGGCGACCACGGCGGTGACCGAAGAGGCGACCAGGAAGGACTCGATGCCCATGTCCAGCAGCCGGTGCAGGGCCGCCGAGGTGTCGGTGGCGTGGAAGGAGGACAGCACCAGGTGCCCGGTCAGGGAGGACTGCACGGCGATCCGGGCCGTCTCGGCGTCGCGGATCTCGCCCACCAGGATGACGTCGGGGTCCTGACGGAGGATCGACTTGAGGCCGTCGGCGAAGCTGAGGCCGGCCGACTCGTTGATCTGGATCTGGTTGAGGGAGGGGAAGACGTACTCGACCGGGTCCTCCACCGTGGTGATGTTGCGGTGGGGCTGGTTGATCTCGGTCAGGGCGCCGTAGAGGGTGGTGGTCTTGCCCGACCCGGTCGGCCCGGCGCAGATCACCATCCCGAAGGGGGCCCGGATGAGCTGGCCGAAGGTGGCATAGGTGTCCGTCGGCATGCCCAGGTCCTCCAGCCGGTACAGGGGCCGGCTCTTGTCGAGGATCCGCAGCACGCACTTCTCGCCGGCGATGGTCGCCACCGTGGCCACCCGGATGTCGATGGAACGCCCGTCGACCTCCATGGCGATCTGGCCGTCCTGGGGCCGGCGCCGCTCCACGATGTTCATGCCGCCCATGATCTTGAGCCGGCTGATGAGGGCGGGGCCCATGCTGGGGGGCAGGTCGAATATCTCGTGCAGGGCGCCGTCGATGCGGAAGCGGATCCGGATCTGGTCGCCCTGGGGCTCGATGTGGACGTCGGAGGCCCGGTCCCGCAGGGCCTGGGTGATCATCAGGTTGACCACCTGGACCACCGGGGCTTCGGCGGCGGAGGCCACCTCGACCGAGGACACGTCGGCCACCGCCGCCGGGGCCGAGCTCTCGAAGGCGGCCACGATCTCCCCGATGGCGCCGACGGCCCGGTAGGAGGAGTCGATGGCCCGCTGGACCTGCACGGCGGGGGCCAGGGCCAGGCGCACCGGCCGGTTCAGGACCTGGCTGAGGGTGCTCGCCAGCTGGGGCCCGGGCTGGGAGGTCACCAGCTCGACGGTCTCGCCGTCCAGGGTGAAGGGCACCACGTGGTGGGAGCGGGCGACCGACTCGGGCACCACGGCGATGGCGTCCTTGTCGGGGGAGTTCCGCCCCAGGTCCACCAGGTCGAGGCCCATCTGGTCGGCCAGGACCCCGAGGAGGTCGGCCTCGCCGATGATGCCCTCCTCGACCAGCAGCTGGCCCAGGCGCCGGCCCGAGGCGGCCTGGGACATGAGGGCGTTGGCCAGCTGGTCGGAGGTGATCAGGTGGCTGTTGACCAGCAGCTCGCCCAGCCGGCCGGGTATGCCGGTGCCCATGCCGCCGGTGCCGGTCTGCACCACCGTGGTGGGCAGGACCGGGGCGGCGGCCACGGTCGTCTCCAGCGCCCCGGTCGTCGGCGCCCCGGTCCCCTCGGGGTCCGAGCTCTCGGAACGGGACGGCGACCGGTCCCAGACCGCCAGCCTCATGGCGCTACCTGGCTTTCTCGACGGCCGGCGGGGTGATCGGCGCGATGGGTGTCGGAGTAGGCATCTCTTCTCCCATTTGGTCTCGGCGCGCCGGGCTGGAAACTGAAGGGGGTCGAGGGCGGTTCGGGGCCACGGCCCCAGCCGGACGGCCCTCGACCTCACGGGGCGCCAGCCGGGGTTCCGTCCCGGTTGGAGGGCCTTTGGGCCCTCAACTTGAGGCTCAGCCTTCTCTCCACAGTCTGTGCATGAACCTGTGGGTGAAGCATCCGACCTGTACTTCGGGGCCGGGTTCCTATGGCTCGCAGGGTTGGGTGGCCCAGGCCACCAGGGCGGAGCGCACCGCCGGGCCCACCGCCGCCATGCGCTCCACCACCACCTCGGGCGGGCCGATCTCGCACAGCACGGCCGGCATCCGGGTCTCCCGCAGCACCGGCAACCTCATGCCCTCGACGCCCAGGTCGTCGACCCCCAGGGCCTGGCACAGCCGGGGCTGGAGGAGGGAGGCCAGGTGGCGGCCGCCGGGGGACTGGTAGCGGTAGCCGGAGTAGAAGGTGGTGAGACAGCCCGCCCGCTGGGGGGTCAGGCTGAACCCGAGGTAGACATCGGCCCCGGCGCCGTTGGCCTCGGCCGCCTGGGCCGACCAGTCCGGCTCCCACAGCGACAGGGTCCGGGCCCCGGCCCCGGCCACCGCCTTGGCCACGGCCGACACCAGGGCGTCCAGCCCGCCGCCGTGGCCGAGGGCGACCATGCGCCCGGCCGGGCCCCCGCTCCGGCGCAGCCGCTCCCGCTCCCGCACCTCGGCCACCGGGCCCCCGGCGGTGCGGGAGGCCAGGCGCTCGAGGGCGGCCAGGGTGGCCGGCCCGCAGATGCCGTCGACGGTGAGACCGCAGTTGCGCTGGAACTCCGACACGGCGGCGGCAGTGGCGTCGCCGAAGATTCCGTCCACCCGGCCGGCGTCGAAGCCCAGCCCGCCCAGCCGGCGCTGCAGGTCGGCCACGTCGTCGCCGCGCAGCATTCGGTGATGGCGGTAGAGGAGTCGGTCGCCCAGGCACCAGCTGGCCTCGACCAGGGCGGCCCAGGTGTCCGGCCCGCAGCGCCCGTCGGGGTGCAGGCCCCGGCTGCGCTGGAAGCTGCGCAAGGCCTCCTCGGTGCCGGCCTCGAAGCGGCCGGGGTTGTCGGGGGCGCAGCTGAGCCCCAGGGCCAGGAGCCGGCCCTGCAGGTCGATGACCGCCGGTCCGCCGGCCCCCGCCGTTAGAGGGGCCTCCTCTACAGGAACGCCCCCAGCTCCTGGAGCAGCTGGCCCTTGCCGCGGGCCCCCACCAGACGGAGCGCCGGGTCGCCGTCCTTGAACAGGATCAGGGTCGGGATGCTCATCACCTCGAAGCGCCGGGCCACCTCGAGGGCGTCGTCGACGTTGACCTTGGCCACCCTGATGCCGTCGGGGTTCTCGCTGGCGATCTCCTCCAGCACGGGAGCGACCATCTTGCACGGCCCGCACCACTCGGCCCAGAAGTCCACCAGCACCGGCTTGTCCGAGGACTTGATCTCCTCGTCGAAGGTGCTGTCGCTGAGGTTGACGATGTTGGCGCCCATGGTCTCTCCGTGAGTCCTTTCCGGTGGGCGATGGTACCCACCGCCGGCATGCCCAACGCCGACGGTGCCCAGGAGATTCCTGGCCGGGCGGTCCCGCCGACCGCCGGGCGGACGGCGGAGGTCCCCTCTCAGTCCTGCTGGGCCTCCAGCCAGCGCTCGGCGTCGATGGCGGCCATGCACCCCGAGCCGGCGGCGGTGACCGCCTGGCGGTAGACGTGGTCCTGCACGTCGCCGCAGGCGAACACCCCGTCCACGTTGGTCAGCGACCCGTGGTGGGTGACGAGGTAGCCGGCGGCATCCATGTCCAGCTGCCCGGCGAACAGGGCGGTGTTGGGGGCGTGGCCGATGGCCACGAACAACCCGCTCAGCTCGAGCGTCGACTCCTCGCCGGTGACCACGTTGGCGACCTTCACCCCGCTGACCGAGCCCTGCCCCAGCACCTCGGTGACGACCGAGTCCCACAGGAACTCGATCTTGTCGTTGCGGAAGGCCCGGTCCTGCATGATCTTGGAGGCCCGCAGCTCCTTGCGGCGGTGGATGATGGTCACCTTGTCGGCGAAGCGGGTGAGGAAGTTGGCCTCCTCGATGGCCGAGTCACCCCCGCCCACCACGGCGATGTTCCGGCCGCGGAAGAAGAAGCCGTCGCAGGTGGCGCAGGTGGACACCCCGTGGCCCATCAGCTGGTCCTCGCCCGGCACCCCCAGCATCAGCGAGCGGGCCCCGGTGGCCACTATCACCGACCGGGCCACGATGTCCGGCTCGGGGGCGGTGGGGTCGTCCACCCAGATGCCGAAGGGGCTGGCGTCGAGGCGGACCCGGGTGGCCTTCCTGGTCAGGTAGGTGGCCCCGAAGCGGGCCGCCTGGGTGCGGAAGGTGCCCATCAGCTCGGGGCCGAGGACACCATCGGTGAAGCCGGGGTAGTTCTCCACCTCGGTGGTCAGCATCAGCTGGCCCCCGGGCTGGTCACTGGTGGAGGAGGGCTCGCCCTCGATCACCAGGGGGTTGAGGTTGGCCCTGGCGCTGTAGATGGCGGCGGTGAGACCGGCCGGCCCGGAGCCGATGATCACCACGTCGCGGGAGTCAGGCACGCATCATCCCTTTCTGCCGGGCCGGCGGGCGGCCCGGGCGCGGGATATGCCGAACAATCCCAGCAGGGCGAAGATTCCTCCCACGATGGCCTCGCTCTGCCAGTCGTTGAAGGCATAGACGTTGGCCACCCGCACGGCGGCCACCCCGACCATCACCATCACCGACACCCCGACCAGGGCGATTATCGAGCCGTAGGCGACAGCCTTGGCCACCAGGGTGGCGGGCGCCACCGTCCGGTCGCGGATGGTGGCCACGACCGACTCGATGGTCTCGGCGGTGCGGGCGGGCCAGTCGGGGCCGGCGGGGGAGGCGCTGCTCTGAGGCTGCACGGCGGGGACACTACCCTCGGCCGCCGATGCGAACCCTGGCC
>DASRBO010000015.1:0-102092 GCA_035653595.1 Acidimicrobiales bacterium
CCGCCCCCGCCGTCGACGACGTGGTCGGGGTCAGCGAGGCGCTGCGTCAGCAGGCCCGCCAGAGCCTGGGGGTGGTCGGACAGGCGGAGGCCGAGCCACTCCGCACCCTGCGCCGCACCTACGGCCTGTCCTACTACCCGCTGGCCGCCCTGGCCGTGCTGTACCTGGTGGACGGGTTCCAGGGTTACGCCTTCCAGGTGCTCGCCCCCGACATCAGCCGCTCCCTCGGCGTCGGCCTCGGCGCCATCGCCGCCGCCACCGGGCTGCGGTCCCTCGGGGTGGCGATTTCCCCGCTTCCCATCGCCGCCCTGTCCCAGCGCAACGCCCGCCGGGCCCTGATCTGCCTGGTGACCGGATTCGCCTGGAGCCTGGCCACCCTCATGACCGGTTACGTGACCGCCCTGGTCAGCCTCATAGCCATCCTGGTCATCGACGGCCTTACCACCGGCAGCGTCACCGCCCTGCACGCCCCGCTGGTCATGGACACCTACCACCCCGCCGTCCGGGTGCGGGCCATGTCGGTGTACTACGCCGGCGGGTTCGCCGGTCAGGTCGGAGCGCCCCTGCTGGTGGCGCTCTTCGCCGGGTGGCTCGACCTGACCTGGCGGGGGGTGTTCCTCGCCATGGGGATCACCTCGGTCGTGCTGACCCTGGTCTGCGTCGGCCTGCGGGATCCCGGTTACGGACGGTGGGACACCGAAGCAGTACGCGCCGAGGTGCACCGGGCGGCCGGCGAGCAGGCGGAGGTGGTCCCCGCCCACGCCGTCGGTCTGGGCTTCTTCGAGATCTGCCGCCGGCTGCTGCTGATCGGCACCCTGCGGCGGGTCTTCGCCTGCTTCGTGCTGGTGGGCGTCCTGGTGATCCCCTTCCAGACCTACCTGTCCTACTTCCTCGACTACCGCTGGAACCTCGACGCTGGACCGCGGGGCCTGTTCTTCGCCTTCATGGCCGCCTGCTCGGGCCTGGCCCTCGCCGTGTTCGGGCGTCGAGGCGAGGCCGCCTTCCGGCAGTCCCCGGCCCGCCTGCCGAGGATGATCGGGTTCTACCTCGCGGTGGCGGTGGTGTGCATCGGCGCCGGCAGCCTGGTGCCGACCTTCGCCGTAATGGTCGTGCTGTTCGGACTGGCGGGCGCCGCCATCGGACCGCTGGTTCCGGCCCTGTTCCTGTCGTCGCTGTCGATCATCCCGGCCCAGATGCGACCGCACGCCCAGGCCCTCAACGGCATCTTCCTCGCCGCCGGTGGGCTCATGGGGGCCATCTTCTTCTCGGGCATATACACCCGCTTCGGGATCAGCGTGACCCTCGCCGCCCTCACCCTGCCCGGGCTGGTGGCGGCCTGGGTCGTAGCCACCGCCAGCCGGTCCATCGGATCGGACATGGACCGGATGATCGACGAGATCGTGGAGAACGAGGAGGTCAGCCGCATCCAGGCTGGGGGCGGGCACCTCCCGCTGCTGACCTGCCGCCGGGTCGACTTCTCCTACGGACAGCTCCAGGTGCTGTTCGGGGTCGATCTCACCGTGGAGGCCGGCGAGATGGTCGCCCTGCTGGGGGTGAACGGGGCAGGCAAGTCGACCCTGCTCAAGGTGATCTCCGGGCTAGGCCTGCCGAGCGCCGGCTCGGTGCGCTTCGGCGGGAAGGACATAACCTACCTCGACCCGGAGCGGCGGCTGCGCCTCGGTATCGCCCAGATCCCCGGGGGCAGGGCGGTGTTCGGATCGTTGACCGTGGCCGAAAATCTGCGCAGCTTCGGCTACAGCGTGCGAAAGAACCGCAGCTACGCCGAGTCCGCCATAGAGCGGTGCTTCGACGTCTTCCCGCGGCTGGCCGAGCGGCGCAACAGCCTCGCCGCCACCCTGTCCGGCGGTGAGCAGCAGATGCTCGCTCTGTCGAAGGCGCTCATCCTGCGGCCGGCGCTGCTGATGATCGACGAGCTCTCCCTCGGCCTGTCACCGGTCATCGTCGGCCAGCTGCTGGAGATGGTGCGGGCGATCAACGCCGAGGGCACCGCCCTCATCCTGGTGGAGCAGTCGGTCAACATCGCCCTCAGCCTGGTGGACCACGCCTACTTCATGGAGAAGGGCGAGGTGCGCTTCGACGGGAGCGCCGCCGACCTGCTCGCCCGCGACGACCTGTTGCGGGCCGTGTTCCTGCAAGGCGTGGGGGCGCGCCGGTGAGCCGGGTGAGCCGGGGGGTGTCGGCGCTGTCGGCCGGGCTTGGGGTGTCACCTCGCCAGGCGCTCCAGCGAGCCGGGTTGACGGTGGGAGCGCTGATCGGGCTCAAGGGGCTGCTGGGTGTGCTGGCGACGGTGCACCTCCTGCGCTTCTCCACCCCGCTGCCCGTCGTGATCCTGGGCGCCATCACCGGCATGACCTATGGCCTGCTCGCCGCCGGGCTGGTCCTCATCTACCGGACCAGCCGGATCATCAACTTCGCCCACGGCCAGATCGGGGCCTTCGGGGCCGCCGTGTTGGGCATGGTCGTCTCCAAGTACGGGGTCCCCTACTGGATCAGCTTCCCGCTGGCGGTCGTGGCGTCCGCCCTGGCGGGGATGGTCGCCGAGGCGGCGGTGGTGCGCCGGCTGCGGTCGGCCCCGCGGCTGGTGTCGGTGGTGGCCACGCTCGGCTTCGGCCAGTTCCTCCTCCTCTTCGCCGCCGCCATCAACTCGACCATCACCTCGGGGGCGACCTTCCCTCAGCCTTCGGGGCTGCCCCAGTTCCAGATCGGGGCCCTGGCGGTCACCCCGGCCTACACAGGCATGCTGGTGCTGGCGCCGGTGGCGGTGATCGGTGTGGCCGCCTTCCTGCGCTACAGCCCCTTCGGGCTGGCCCTCCGGTCGGCCGCCGCCAACCCCGAGGCGGCCCGGCTGTCGGGCATCTTCGCCTCCCGCATGTCCAGCCTGGCCTGGGCCATCGCCGGGGCGCTTTCGGCATTCTCCGCCATCCTGACCGAGCCCACCCAGGGCTACGTGTCCATCCAGACCTTCGGACCCGGCCTGCTGCTGCGGGCCCTGGCCGGGGCGGCGCTGGCCCGGATGGAGAGCATCCCCACCGCCCTCGCCGCCGGCGTGGGCATCGGGGTGCTCGAGCAGCTGCTGCTGTGGAACTCCTCCCACGGCGGGCTGGTTGAGGCGGCGCTCTTCGTGATCATCATGGTGGCCCTGCTCGCCCAACGGCGGGTGTTCGGTCGCGACCAGGAGAAGGGCTCGTGGGCGGCGGTGCAGGCGCTGCGGCCGGTGCCGGAGGCCCTGCGCCGGATCTGGCTGGTGCGCAACCTGGGCCTGATGGGGGCGGTGGTCGGCTTCGCTGGTCTGGTGGCCCTCCCGTTGGCCATCTCCAACAGCGCCTCCGTGAGGGTCACCGGCATCATGGCCTTCTCCATCGTGGGCCTGTCCGTCGGCCTGCTCACCGGACTGGGGGGCCAGCTCACCCTGGGCCAGTTCGCCGTGGCCGGCGTCGGTGCCGTCATCGCCATCCACGTGTCCGACCGCACCGGCAACTTCGTCCCGGCGATCGTCTACGGAGCGGCAGGGGCGGCGGTGGCCAGCCTGGTGATCGGGCTGCCTGCCCTGCGGCTGCGCGGGCTGATGCTGACGGTCACGACCCTCTCCTTCGCCCTGGCCACCGAGGCCTGGCTGCTCCCGCAGTCCTGGGCCCTGGGCAGCGGGGTGGAGCCGGCCTCGCCGAGGATCGCCGGGCACACCCTGTCCTCGGGCAAGGCCTACTACTACTTCGGCGCCGCCCTGCTGGCGGTGGCGGTGGTCCTCACCCGCAACGTGCGCCAGTCCGGCTTCGGCCGGCTCCTGGTGGCGGTGCGGGACAACGAGGACGCCGCCCGGGCGTTCACCGTCCGGGCCAGCCTGGTGAAGATGCAGGGCTACCTGATCGGCGGGTTCCTGGCCGGCATCGGCGGGGCGGTGTTCGGGTACTCGCTCACCAGGGTCGATGCCACCGCCTTCCCGGCCAGCGCCAGCGTCGACGTGGTGGTGATGACCGTGCTCGGCGGGGTCTCCCTGCTGGCCGGTCCGATGCTCGGCGCCATCTACGTGCTCGGCATCCCCGCCTTCGTCCCCCTCGACAACGCCGGTCTGGCGGCGACCCAGCTGGGGGCGCTGCTGGTGATCCTGTGGGCGCCCCGGGGGCTGGTCAGCCTGGCCATCGACGTCAGGGACCGCCTGATCCGGGTGATCGGCCGGTCCAAGGGACTCGACGTAGACGCCATCTACGACCGGGACCGGGTCCAGGCGACGACCCAGGACGATCCCGCCGTGGCCGAGGCCCCGGTCCACCACCGGCTGCCGCCGGCCCTGGTGCGGGCACGGGTCGGGCCGGACATCGACCACCCGCCCGACTGGGCCGACCGGCCGGTCCGGGCTCTGCTCGCCGCCAGCCACCTGCGCAAGAGCTTCGGCGGGGTGGTGGCGGTGGCCGACGTCTCGCTCACGGTCGCGCCACGCGAGACCGTCGGCCTCATCGGTCCCAACGGGGCGGGAAAGACGACCACCTTCGAGCTGCTCTCCGGGTTCACCCCGGCCGACTCCGGGGCGGTGGTCTTCGAGGAGCGCGACGTGAGCTTCCTGCGCCCCGAGGAGAGGGCCCGGCTGGGGATGATCCGCTCGTTCCAGGACGCCGCCCTGTTCCCGACCATGACGGTGGGCGAGGTGCTGGCCGTCGCCCTGGAGGGGCTCCACCCGGCCCCGTTCGCTTCGTCACTGCTCGGCTACTCGCCCAACGACCGGAACAAGCGCCGCCTCGCCGGCGAGCTGGTCGGCTTCTTCGGCCTCGAGCGCTATCGGGACTCGACCATCCAGGAGCTGTCGACGGGCACCCGGCGCATCGTCGAGATCGCCTGCCTCATCGCCGCCCAGCCCAAGCTGCTGCTTCTCGACGAGCCGTCCAGCGGGGTGGCCCAGCGCGAGACCGAGGCCCTGGGGGAGCTGCTGATGAGGCTGAGGGTCGACTTCGACCTGACCATGGTGGTGATCGAGCACGACATCCCCTTGATCATGGGGATATCGGACCGGATAGTGGCCCTGGCCGACGGTCGGGTCATCGCCTCGGGCCCCCCGGACACGGTGCGGCGGGACCCGCTCGTCGTCGAGGCCTACCTGGGCGGCGACCTCCGGGCCATCGAGCGATCGGCGGGCCGGGCCCCGGCCGCCGCAGGCCGACGATGAGACGACGGCTCCTTCTGGTGGTCCTGGTGGCGCTGGCCGCCGCCGCCCCCGCCGCCGGGTGGGGCCCGCCGGCGGGGGCGGCGCAGCTCCCCCCGGTTCGGTCCGGGCCGGCCACCGGCCCGGCGCCGGCGGGCCGGACCGCCGTCCCTGCCGTGCCCGCTCCGGCTGGGGGCAATCCGGCGCCCGCCGGCGCCCCCCGGACCCCCGGCGGGGGCGGATCCCAGCCGGCCTCCCCGGCTCCGCCCCCGGGCGGATATCCGGCCGGGGCACCAGGGCTGGGGGTGCCCGGACCGTTCGTCTGGCTCCCCATCCTGCTGGCCCTGGGAGCGGCTTACGTCGCCCGCACCTTCACCCGACCGATAGCGCGGAGGACCCAGACATGACCGCCTCGGAGATCCCCACCTACGGCGACGCCCCGGACACCGAACCGGCCGAGCCCCGGGCCCCGGCCCCCACCGGCCCCGGCTGGGCCCGGCGACTGGACGGGCTGCGCCGACCAACCTCGCCGGCGCTCGTCTACGCCGGGGCGGGCGCCATAGCCATCGGCTTCCTGCTGATCGGGATCGGCTGGTACCAGGTCTCCGGGCTCGCCAACGTGGCCCTGCAGATGCCGTACCTGGTGTCGGCGGCCATGACCGGCCTCGGTCTGATCGTCATCGGCGTGACCGCCATCGCCATAGCGGCCAAGCGCCAGGAAGCCGCCGAGCGCCGCCGACGGCTCGACAACCTCGAGGCTCTGCTGTCCCAGCTCCGCCCGCCGGCCGTGACGGCGGAGGCACCCAAGCGCACCCGTACCAGGAGCGCCCGGTCGTGAGGGGGCGCTGGACCGCTGAGCCGGCGGTGCGGGCCGGGCTGGTCTTCGTCGCGTTGGCCCTGGCGGGCGTGGCCGGGCTGGGTCTGGGCTGGTTCGGCGCATCCGGCACCTTCGACCTCTCCAACCAGTTGGCCTTCGCCGTGTCGGGCGGGGCGGGCGGCCTCGGTCTGGTCGTGGCCGGCTGCGGCCTGCTCATGGCCCACGTGGACCGGTGCCTGGCGGCGGCCGACCTGACCCATCTCGACCGGCTCCTGGTGACCGCCTACGGCCTCGGCCGAACCGACCGAAGGCCGCCCGCTCCCAACGGGAGCCGGCCCGACGCGAACCGATCCCGATCCCGACGGTCGGGCATCGCCTAGCTACAGAGGAGGAATGGCCTTGCGCTTTCACAGATGGACAGTCGTGGCGGTGGCGGTGTGCCTGGCCGCCGCCTGCGCCGGGTGCGGGACCCGGCTGCACCTGGGCAACGGTGCCGGGTTGACCAGCGGAGGGTCGCAGTCCCTGGCTGGGTCCGGTCTGGGGGGCCAGGCCGGAGCAGGGCAGGCCGGCTCGGGCGCCGGCGCAGCATCGGGCGCCGCCCTCGGTTCGGCCGGGGCCGGCCTGGGCGGGGCCGGGGGCGGCTCGAGCGGCGGCGGCACGAGCCTGTCGGGGGTGCAGACGGGAGCCGGCTCGGGCGGCGGCACCGGCGGCGCTGGCGCCGGTCGCGTCCCCGGGGTCACCGCCTCCACTCTCACCATCGGCTTCACCTACTCCGACACCGCCACCTTCAAGCAGTTCGCCTCGGCCTGCCCGGCCTGCGCCACCTTCGGCGACCAGACCTACCACCCTGCCCTCTACGCCCAGCTGGCCGACGACATCAACAGCCGGGGTGGGGTCCTCGGGCGCAAGGTCGCCTTCAGCGGGTACGCCTACGACTCGAGCGCGGCGGTGAGCGACAGCTCCCAGCTCAACAGCACCGTGCAGGCGGCGTGCCAGAACTTCAGCACCGACCATCCCGCCTTCGCCGTGGTGTCGTCGTTCGGGTCGATCATCTCCCCGTGCCTGACCAAGAGCGGCATCTCCACCATGACCCCCAGCGGGGGCATCGGTGACACCGTCGATGCCGCCACCCTCGCCTCGAGTCTCCTGTACGCCTCGGGGGCCAGCGAGACGGACAACTACGAGCCGGTGTACGTGTCCCGCCTGGCGGCCCAGCACTACTTCTCCGGTTGGGACCCAACCCAGGGGGCGCCCGGTCCCCAGCCCCTCAAGATCGGCCTGGTGAGCTTCTCCGATCCCTGGCTGGCCCGCACCGATCAGCTGCTGGAGAAGGCGCTCAAGGCGGCGGGGTACCAGATCGCCGACCACATCTGGTACTCGGCCGAGCTCGACGTGCAGAGCCAGAACGTGCAGAACGCCATCCTCAAGTTCCGCTCCGAGGGCGTGACCCACGTGATGGGGACAGGGGCCAACGGGCTGTTCATGTACGAGTCGGTGGGCCAGAACTACTACCCGCGCTACGCCTACCAGACCGGTTCCATCAGCGACACCGACGCCAACTCGCAGAAGGGCCTGCGGGGCTCGATCGGCGAGGGCGTGTTCCCCGTGGCCGACATCGATCCCTCGGCGGGGGAGCCCAACGTCGGGCCCATGCAGGCCAAGTGCGAGCAGATCGCCACCAAGGCGGGGATCGGCTGGCAGTCGAACCAGGGCTACCACGCCGACGTTCTGTCGGTGTGCGCCGCGGTGTGGGATCTGATGGCCGCCGCCGCCAAGGGTGGCATCCTGACGGCCCCGGGCCTGGCCGGAGGGTTCAACAACCTGGGGACGATCGGCTCGGCGGTCTCCTTCGGGGAGACCTGGAGCGCCGGCCGCCATGCCAGCGCCAACACCATGGCCGACTTCCAGTACATGCCGGCCTGCTCATGCTTCAAGTACACCGGGGTCCGGACCCCGTTCTGACCACGGCTCCCCGGTCGGCCGGCGACCAGTGCCGGCCGAGGGCGCCGCTCCATCCAACGAAAGCAGAAGAACATGGCCTACCCCAAGGCGACCGAAGCAGCCATAGCGCACTACCGCCAGCACGGCTACCTGGTGGTGGAGGAGGCGGTCGATCCCGACGACCTCGAGGAGCTGATCGCCAAGTGCCAGGAGATCATCGACAACCGTGACGAGATGGCCCAGGACTGGGCCTGGGAGAAGGGCCGGTCCAAGTCCGAGCGGCAGTTCAAGATCCTGCAGTCGAGCCCCAGCCTGTTCTGGCGCGACTTCCACAAGGCTCCGTTCCGGCTGTGGGCGGTGGAGTTCGCCTCCGACCTGGTGGGGCGGCCGGTCGAGTTCTGGTACGACCAGTTCCTGGCCAAGCCGCCCCAGCTGGGCGCCCCCACCCTCTGGCACCAGGACGAGGCCTACTGGGGCCGTAACCTCGACGACAGGGGCATCACCTGCTGGATGCCCTTCCACGACGTGGACGAGACCAACGGCTGCATGCGGTTCATCGACGGCGGCCACCACGACGGGGTGCTCGAGCATCGCCAGCCCGACAACGTGCAGTCCGACCTGCTCTACTGCGAGCCGGACGAGCGCCGCGCCGTGTCCTGCCCCATCGGGAAGGGCTCGGTCACCTTCCACCACTCCAAGACCCCGCACATGACCGGAGCCAACTCGACCGACACCTGGCGCCGCATCCTCACCCAGCACATGCGGGTGGTCGGCTCGGGCGGGGAGGGTGACCACTATCCGTGGAAGGTCTATGTGAACCAGTTCAAAGACGAGCGGGTCACGCCCTCGAGCCGATGACCACCGCCGGGCGCCGCCGCGCCGGAGCCGGCCCTGCGGCGGGGACGACGGGTCGCGCCGCCGGCCCCGGAGGCTCAGATCACCTCGAGGTCGTCCTCCGACCCGAGGGCCGGGAACGGCGCTGTCGGGAGGCTCTGGTACCAGAAGGCCACCGAGGCGATGTCGTCCTGCAGCGGCAGGTACCGGCCTCCAGAGCGCCAGCCCAGAGCCTGCATGGTGACCCGCAGCTCGGACTCGAAGCGGATCGGATCGGGGATGTGCCAGCGGTACATGCCGAAGCGGGTCTGGCTGCGGTAGAGGCCGTCCGGCCTGATCACCTGGGGCAGCCCGGCGTAGGGCGTGGTGAACTCGACGTACTCCTTGCCCACCACGAAGCAGTAGGCGCCGCAGAAGTAGTCCTCCACGCCCGTGCCGCAGATGGTGGGCCACTCGCGGTCGCCGTCCATGTAGAACTTGATCTCGCCCTCGCCCCACCAGCCGTTGCTGTTGGATCCCCAGCACATGTAGGTGCCGACGTACTGGCCCCGGCCCTTGACCCCGTCGAGGAGCGTGTAGTCCTCCTTGTATGGGAGGGGATTGGTGCGGCGGAACTGGGCGTGGAAGTAGGCGGCGTCGTCCGGCACCTCGGTCAGGGTGTAGTTGATCTGGTAGTAGACCACCGCCTCGTCGGTGCTGCGGTTGGTCAGGGTCATCCGGCACCGGGTGCGGAACGGCATCTCCCAGTAGGAGTTGAAGCCGGAGCCGGGGTTGACGCAGACCGCCAGGGAGCTCACCTGGGCGAAGCGCTCCCAGCCGCAGGCGAAGAAATCCCCTACCGGGCACTCCACCGAGGGCTGGTCCTGGTCGTCCCACCAGATGCGCAGGATGAGCCGCCGCCAGGGCTTGATGGGGGTCATCCAGATCTGCTGGACGGCCCCGGGGCCCTCGATGTCGGCGAGGGTCCACTCCTGGCCGGGGGCAATGGAGACCGAGGGCGACACCTTCCATCCCCGCCCCAGGTCGCGGGCCGGACCGGCCCCGGTCCCCTCGGTGGCCATCCCGCCCGCCCCCGGCCGCCCGTCGAAGTTCTCCGGGCTGATGGAGCGCGACTTCGCCGTCGACAGCCGCGACAGGTTGCCCAGGTGCATGCCCAAACCGTCGAACGCCACAGAGGTCCCCTCCGGATGCGGAGGCGTCGAGCTGTCCGGCCTCCGAAATCGATATCCGGGCGGACACTAGGAGGCGGGACCACGGCGTGCAACGGGGGCCAGGATGCCGGCGACAGTGGTCTTGAACGGAAGGTTGACTGTTAGTTATGGTTGAGAAATCGATTTCGCCGGCGGGACCGCCGGTAGCGCCCGGAGGCACACCGGTCATGGCCGCCACCAACGACGAAGGCGTCTACGACGACCCCGAGTTCCTTCGCTCGATCGCCGAGGGTGACGTCGTCGCCTACCACGCCGCCCGCCGGCCCGACCATCCGGCCGTCGTGTCCGACTACGGGAGCCGCACCTTCGCCGAGCTGTCGGGCCGGGCCAACCAGCTCTCGCGGGCCCTGACGGCGGCGGGACTGGGACCTGGCGACGCCGTGGCCATCATGTCGAGGAACCGGCCCGAGTTCTTCGAGGCCTTCGTGGCCGCCATGCAGTCGGGCCTGCGTCTCACGACCATCAACTTCCACCTCCAGCCCGAGGAGG
Source organism: Acidimicrobiales bacterium (assembly GCA_035653595.1). Taxonomy (GTDB): domain Bacteria; phylum Actinomycetota; class Acidimicrobiia; order Acidimicrobiales; family JAJPHE01; genus DASRBO01. The sequence goes on from DASRBO010000015.1 coordinate 10,445, forward strand.
CGGCCTACGTGGCCGGCGACTGCGGGGCCCAGGCGGTGGTGGTTGACGGGTCCATCGGCGATGCCATGGCCGAGCTGGCCGCCAGGGTGGCCCAGGTGCCGGTGCGCCTGGCGGTGGCGGAGCAACTGGAGGGCTTCGCCGGCTACGAGGAGTTCATTGCCGGCCAGGACGGGAGGCGGCTGGAGTCTCCGACCCTCGGGCGGGTCATGCTCTACACCTCGGGCACGACCGGGCGGCCGAAGGGGGTGTACCGCGACCGTCCCGAACCCGTTTCGGTCGACACCCTCCGCCTGTACGGCTACCAGCCGGACTCGGTGAGCCTGACCACCGGCCCCCTCTACCACGCCGCCCCGCTGGTGGCGACGATGAACATGCCTCTGGCCGGGGGGGTCACCTCCGTGCTGATGGACAAGTGGGACGCCGAGGAGACGCTGCGGCTCATCGACGCCCACCGGGTGAGCCACACCCACATGGTGGCCACCATGTTCCACCGCCTCCTGGCCCTGCCCGAGGCCACCAGGGCCAAGTACGACACGACCAGCCTGCGCTTCGTCCTCCACGGGGCGGCTCCGTGCCCGGTCGCGGTCAAGTCAAAGCTCATGGAGTGGTGGGGGCCGATCGTGTGGGAGTACTACGCCGCCACCGAAGGTGGGGGCACCGTGGTGGATCCCCACACCTGGCTGGAGAGGCCGGGCACCGTGGGCCGTCCCGCCCCTGGGGAGGATCTGTACGTCGGGGACGAGGAGGCCAACCGGCTGCCGGCCGGTGAGGTCGGGCTGGTCTGGATCCGGGCCCCCGAGCACAACCCGTTCCGCTACTTCGGCGATCCGTCCAAGACGGCGGCCACCTACAAGGGCACCCACTTCACCCTGGGCGACGTGGGCTACTTCGACGACGACGGCTTCCTCTTCCTGACGGACCGCAGCGCCAACCTCATCATCTCCGGCGGGGTGAACATCTACCCGGCCGAGGTCGACGCCGTGCTCCTCGAGCACCCGGCGGTGGCCGACGTGGCCGTCATAGGCGTCCCCAACGAGGAGTGGGGCGAGGAGGTGAAGGCGGTGGTCGAGCTGGCGGAGGGCCGGTCGCCCTCCGAGGAGCTGGCTTCGGAGATGATCCAGTTCTGCCGCTCGAAGCTGGCCCCGTTCAAATGCCCCCGGAGCGTCGACTTCGTAGACGACCTGCCGAGGCAGGACAACGGCAAGATCTACAAGCGCCTGCTGCGCGAGCGCTACCGGGCCGGGCAGTGACCAGGCGGCGAACAGCCCCTCCCCAGCCACCGCCGCCGGTGGACCTCGACGCCGCCGTCGAGGCCGGCCTCGACGCCATCGACCACGCCCTGTCCGGCATCAGGCGCCTGCCCGAGCGCTTCGCCGGCGCCCGGCCGGTGCTGGATCTGCTGCTGGCCACCGAGGGCCGGGTCGTCGTCACCGGCCTGGGCAAGTCGGGGCTGGTGGGCGCCAAGCTGGCAGCCACGCTGTCCAGCACCGGCACCAGCGCCATATTCGTGCACGCCGCCGATGCCCTCCACGGCGACGCCGGCGCGGTGCGGCCGGGCGACACCGTCATCGCCATCTCGAACTCGGGCGAGACCGACGAGGTGTGCCGGTTCGTCGAGCTGGTGAAGGAACGGGGGGTGCCGGTCGTCACTCTCACCGGCTGCGGGGGCGGGTCCTCCCTGTGCCGCCTGGCCGACGCCCACCTGGACATCGCAGTGGAGAGGGAAGCCGACCCCTACGACCTCGTCCCGAGCGTCTCCACCGCGGTGACGGCGGTGATGGGCGACGCCCTCGCCATCGCCCTGATGGTCGCCCGGGGGTTCGGCCCCGACGACTTCCACCGGCACCACCCCGGCGGGGCGCTGGGCCGGCGCCTGCTGAACGCCGGAGGAGGCCGCGGTGAGTGAGGTCTGCGTGGTCGGCAGCTTCATGATGGACCTGTCCCTGCGCGCTCCCCGCCGGCCCGGGCCGGGTGAGACGGTCATCGGGACCGAGTTCTCCATCTCCCCCGGCGGCAAGGGCTTCAACCAGGCGGTGGCGGCCGCCCGCTGCGGCGTCTCCACGGCCATGGTGGGCAGCCTGGGCGACGACGACTTCGGCCGCACCTTCCGGGCGGCGATGGCGGCCGAGGGGATCGACTCCAGAGGGGTGCGGACCGTTGCCGGGGTCGGGACCGGCGTCGGGGTCCCGCTGGTGGAGGACGACGGCCAGAACTCGATAGTGGTGGTGCCCCGGGCCAACCACTCGATGACAGTCGCCGACCTCGCCGCCGCCGCCGCCGTCATCCGTTCGGCCAAGGTGCTGCTCCTGCAGATGGAGCTGCCGGTCGACGTGGTGGTGGAAGCGGCCCGGCTGGGCCGGCAGAGCGGCGCCTTCGTGGTCCTCAACCCGGCCCCGGCCGTCAGCGGCCTGGCCCCCTTCGCCGGCCTGGTCGACTGCGTCGTGCCCAACGAGTCCGAGGCCGGACTGCTGACCGGGCTCTCCTGGGACGGGGAGGGTCCCGCCGCCGCCGTCGGTTCGATCCTCGTCGACAGCGGGGCGGGGGCGGTCGTGCTCACCCTGGGGGAGCGAGGCGCCTACTGGTCCCGCCCTGGCCACGCCGGCCAGGTCGACGCCCACCCGGCCGAGTGCATCGACAGCGTTGGGGCGGGGGACGCCTTCTGCGGCGCCCTGGCGGCCCGGATGGCCCAGGGGGCCTCGCTGGAGGAGGCGGTGCGCTTCGGCAACGCCGCCGGCGCCCTGGCGGTCACCCGGGCGGGTGCCGCCCCTGCCATGCCGACCCGCCAGGAGATCGAAGCCCTGCTGTCGGAGCCGTCCTGCCGGTGACGGCGGGGCTGGCCGTAGTCGCCGACGGCGCCGGAGGGCACTCGCTGGCCGAGGTCGAGATCGGTGTGCCCGGGCCGGGCGAGGTCGGCGTGGCCCTGGCCGCCTCGGGCGTCTGCCATACCGACCTCGACGCCGCCCGCACCGCGCCGACGGCGATGGTGCTCGGTCACGAGGGCGCCGGAACGGTGACAGCGGTCGGGGAGGGAGTCGACCGGGTCCGCCCCGGCGACCGGGTGCTGCTCACCTGGTCCATCTCCTGCGGGACCTGCTTCCAGTGCGGCCTCGGCAACCAGGTCTTCTGCGAGCGTCTCGGGCTCGGTCGCCGGGGCCACGCCCATCCCGAGGCCACGACCATGGCCGGCAAGCCCCTGGCCCGGGTGTTCAACCTCGGCACCATGAGCACGGCGACGGTCGTGCGCCAGGAGGCGGTCGTGCCGCTCCCCGAGGACATCCCCTTCACCTCGGCATGCATCCTCGGTTGCGGGGTCATGACCGGTTACGGATCGGTGGTCAACGCCGCCCGGGTGCGCCCCGGCAGCTCGGTGGTGGTGCTGGGCTGCGGAGGGGTCGGTCTCAATGTGATCCAGGGGGCCAGGATCGCCGGGGCGGGGCGGATAATCGCCATCGACGTGAGCCAGCCCCGCCTCGACCTGGCCCTCATGCTCGGCGCCCATCACGTCCTTACAGCGGAGCCCGGCGATGCCGGGCTCGCCGAGCCGGTCGACCAGGTCCGCCGGCTGGTGGGCCGACGTGGCGCCGACTACGCCTTCGAGTGCACCGGCGTGCCCGACCTGGCGGCGGCGCCGCTGCGCTTCGTGCGCCACGGCGGCACGGCGGTGCAGGTGAGCGGGGTAGAGCAGGACGTCACCATCGACATGCGCCTGTTCGAGTTCGACAAGGTCTACCTCAACCCTCTGTATGGCAACTGCAGGCCGTCGATCGACTTTCCCATCCTCCTCGACCACTACCGGTCCGGTCGCCTCATGCTCGACGAGCTGGTGACGGCGACCTACACCCTCGAGGGGGTCGACGCCGCCTTCGCCGACATGGTGAGCGGCGCCAACGCCAAGGGCGTCCTGGTCATCGGCTGATGGTGGCGGACCCGTGTGCGGGTTGCCGACCTGGCCCGTGCGGCAGCAGCCCCGGCGAGCACGGCGGATAGGTCGCGGTGGGGGTGCTTGGATTGGAGCAGTGGGACCGGATCGGGGTGAAGGCGTGAAGAGCGGCTCGGCGCGGATCACCGACGTCGCCAGCCGGGCCAGGGTCTCGCCGGCCACGGTTTCGCGGGTCCTGAACGGTAGCGGCGAGGTCTCGCCCGAGCTGGCCCGGCGGGTGCGTCAGGCCGTCGAGGAGCTGAGCTACCAGCCGTTCGGCCCGGCTCGGGCCCTGCGTCGGCAAACGACCAGCGTGTGGGCGGTGATCGTGGCCGACATCGAGAACCCCTTCTTCACCTCGGTGGTGCGGGGGATCGAGGACGGGGCCCGCCAACGCGGCTACCGCGTGGTCCTGTGCAACTCGGACGAGGACCTGGCCAAGGAGTCCGAGTACATCGACATCACCATCGCCGAGCGCGTCAGCGGGGTGGTGATCGCGGTGGCGTCCACCCGCCAGTCCAACCTCCAGCCGCTCATCGACCGGTCGATCCCCATCGTGGCCATCGACCGTCGCCCCGTCGGTTACGTCGTGGACACGGTGCTGGCCGACAACCGGCTGGCCGCCCGTCAGGCGACCGAGCACCTCATCGAGGCCGGTTTCACCAGCATCGGTTGCATCACCGGCCCCCGCCGGCTGAGCACGGCCAACGATCGGCTGGCGGGCTACAGGGACGCCCTGGTTTCGGCCGGCCGGCCGGTCATCGACGAGTACGTCCTGCGGGAGGACTTCCGCGAGGGTGGCGGCTACGAGGCGGTCACCGCCCTGTGGTCCAAGAAGCGTCGCCCCGATGCGCTGGTCGTCGCCAACAACCAGATGACGGTGGGGGCGCTGCACGCCCTGCTCGACCTGGGGGTGAAGGTCCCAGCCGAGGTGGGCATCGTCGGTTTCGACGACTCGCCCTGGGCCAGCCTGGTGCGTCCGCAGCTGAGTGTGGTGGCCCAGCCCACCTACGAGATCGGTCAGACGGCGGCCGAGCTGCTGTCCACGGCAACGCATGCCGGGGGCCCCCGTCATGTGCTGTTGTCCCCCAAGCTCGTCATCAGGGAGAGCTCGCTGCGACCATGAGAACCACAGAGGACTACGCCATAGAGGGCTACGTTGCACCGGGCTTCGAGGAGGTGAGGCAGGCCTTCGCCGACGGCTTCTCCGCCGGCGACGAGCTCGGAGCGGCCTTCAGCGCCCACCTCGAAGGGCGCAAGGTGGTCGACATCTGGGGCGGCCGGCTCCGCCCCGGTGACCCGACGCCCTACGACGCCGACACGCTGCAGATGGTGTACTCGGTCACCAAGGGGCTGACAGCCGTGTGCCTGCACATGCTGGTCGACCGGGGTCTGATCGACCTCGACGAGCCGGTGGTCAACTGGTGGCCGGAGTTCGCCCAGGCCGGAAAGCAGGACGTGCCGGTCCGGTGGTTGCTCTCCCACCAGGTGGGCCTTCCCACCATCGACCAGCGCCTGACCCCGGCGCAGATGCTCGCCGGCGACCCGGTCGCCGACGCCCTGGCGGCGCAGGCGCCATACTGGGAGCCGGGCACCGGCTACGGCTATCACGCCCTGACCTTCGGCTGGCTGGTCGGTGAGGTCTTCCGCCGGGTCGAGGGCCGCCGGGTGGGCCGGTTCCTCGCCGAGGAGATCGCCTCGCCCCTCGGGCTGGACATGTGGATCGGCCTACCGCCCGAGCTGGTCGGGCGGGTGGCGCCGCTCAACTTCGACGGGCCGGACATGATCGAGGCGCCCGGTGTCGACCAGAACAGCCTGATGGTCCGCGCCGGCACCCTCAACGGGTCGGTTGGGGCGCTGCCGCATTGGGTCAACGATCCGGCAACCTTCGTGGCGGAGATCCCCGCAGGCAACGGCATCACCAATGCCCGGTCTCTCTCCCGCTTGTACGCCGCTGTGATCGGCCCGGTGGAGGGCGGTCCCGACCGGGCCCTGCTCAGCCCGTCCCGCATCGAGGCCGCCCGGCGACGCCTCACCAGCGGTCCCGACCTGGTGTTCGCCAGCGGTGGGGTGCCCGTCGAGATCGCCATCGGCGAGGGGTTCTGGGTGCACGGTGGCGATGTGTTCCCCTTCGGGGGACCGCAGAGCTTCGGCCACCCCGGCACCAGCGGGGCTTTGGGCTTCGCCGATCCCGAACACGTCATCGCCTGCGGCTACGTCACCAACACCACCTCAGGGGCGGCAGGGGCGGACCCCCGCTCCACCCGCCTGGTGAGAGCCGTCTACGACGCCGCTGGCATCGCCAGCTGAGCCGCCGACGGAGCCGCCGTGCCTCACCACCCGAGCCGATGAGTCGCTGAGGCGCGGGTGCGCCGACGGTGGGCGACCTGACATGCTGTGCCCACAGCGAGGGGGAGGGAGCAAGTGTCCGACGCGATCCAGGCGGAGACCATCACCATCACCGGTCATGGTGACGACGAGATCGAGGCCTACGCCGCCCGCTGCCTCGACTCGGACCGGAGGGGCGGCGTGGTGGTGATCCATCACATGCCGGGCTACGACCGGGCCACCAAGGAGATCACCCGCACCTTCGCCACCTACGGCTACAACGCCGTGTGCCCGAACCTGTTCCACCGCTACGCCCCGGGCGCCAAGCCGGGCGACGCCGCCGCCGCCGCCCGGGCGGCCGGCGGTGTGCCCGACGACCAGGCCATGGGCGACATCGCCGGCGGGGCGAAGTACCTGCGCGGCCTGTCCAACAGCAACGGCAAGGTGGGCGTGATCGGCTACTGCTCAGGGGGGCGGCAGGCCTTTCTGGCCGCCTGCCTGGCGCCGGTGGACGCGGCGGTCGACTGCTACGGCGGCGGGGTGGTGGTCACCAGGGACGAGGTGACTCCGCAGCGACCGGTGCCGCCCATCGACCTGGTACCGCAGATGAAGGCGCCTCTACTGGGCCTCTTCGGTGGCCAGGACCGGAACCCGTCGCCGGACCACGTCGCCAGGATGGAGAAGGAGCTCAGCGCCGCCGGCAAGGAGTACGAGTTCCACACCTACGACGACGCCAACCACGGCTTCTTCAGCGTGGACTTCCCGACCTACAACCAGGAGGCGGTCCGCGACGGGTGGAAGCAGATCTGGGCCTTCTTCGGCAAGCACCTGGGGTGATCGGAAGGACATGTGCACCTACATCACCAACACCGCCGACATGAGGGGTAGCGGACTGGCCAACGGCGAGTGGTTCAGGCTGGACCAGGCCGTGGTGTACTTCGACCATCCCCAGGACGCCCCCGTCGACCATGCCCTCTGCATCGACTTCCGACCGGCCGGCGGGCCACCGGACATGAGGGCGGCGGTCGAGCTGGACGCCGAGTCCGCCCGGGCCCTGGCACGGACCATCCTGGACCTGCTGGACCAGGACGAGGTGCGGGTCCTGACGGCGCCGGCCGGATAAGGGCGAAATTCCACCGCCCCGCTCCTGCCGGGCGGCCAGCATTGCGCCGGTGGCAGCCATAGGGCCGGACGAACTGGAGCGGTTCGGGAGGGAGGGGTACCTGGTCCTGCGGGGGGTGGTGCCCGAGGACCTGCTGGCGGCGGCCGACAGCGAGATCGACCGGGTCCTGGAGGAGGTGGCCCCCAACGAGGGCGACAGGGGCCCTGGCGCCAACCTGTGGTTCCTGCCCCGTTCGCAGCTGCCGGCCTGCGATCAGGTCCTGTCCCAGGGCGGCGTGCTGGACCTGGCCTCCGCCGTGGTCGCCCAACCGGTGCTCGAGCTCGCCTTCGGGATCATCCAGGTGGCCACCACGGTGCCCCCGTGGCCGCATCGACCGGGCGGGCCCCATATCGACGGGCACGGACCGGCCCAGGATCCGCCGGCGTCGTTCACCCTGCTCGCCGGGGTCCTGCTCACCGACCAGTCCGCCCCCCAGTCGGGGAACCTGTGGGTCTGGCCCGGCTCCCACATCAGGCACCAGGAGCTGTTCCGCCGGCGGGGGACCCGGGTGCTGCAGGCCACCGGCGGACATGCCACCCTGCTCGACCCACCGGAGGAGTTCGGCGATCCGGTCGAGGTCACGGGCCGGCGGGGCGACGTGGTCCTGGCGCACTTCCTGCTCGGCCACAACAAGGGTGGCAACACCGCCGAGGTGGTGCGCCGGACCATCTACTACCGCCTGTCAGCGCCCGGCCACACCGCGGCGTGGGAGAGCACCTTCCTCGACGCCCTGCACGAGTATCCGGCGGTGGCGGCCGCCATGACAGCCCGGCGCAGCTGAGCGCCGAGCGGGTCAGCGCTCCAGCCGCTCGAGGAGGCGGACCGTCACCGTCTGGCCGGCCTCCTTGGCGATGGCCCGGCGCAGGTCGGCCCGGATGGGCAGCTTGTGGGTGCCGTCACCGAGGGCCATGAAGGAGCTGCGGAACGGGCGACCGTCGACGGTTCCGGACACCTTGACAAGGCCGCGGGTTCCGAAGAACTCCGCCGAGCCGTCCATGACGACGTAGGTCCACCCGCCCTTGTCCGGGCTCTTCTGCAGGGTGGCCCGGAACGTCTTGTCCAACGGCGCCATCTCCACCTCCTCCTCGCGGCCGCGACCGCTCATGGATCCGACGGTGCCGACCTCACCTGATCATCGCCCTCGTCGGAAATTCTCCCTTGCCCCGACTCGAGCGCCTGTATATGTTTCTCTCCGGCTCTGCGGAGGCGGGCTCCCAGTGGGAGTAGGCCCCGAAATTCGGAGCCTCTGGTAAAGCGCGTATATGCCCTTGACGGCGGCCTCGGCGCTCCTTACCGTCCTCCGGGTGTCCACCTCCCCCTTCGCCGTCGACGCCGGGTCCGAGGTAGCCGACGAGCAGGCCTACATCGACCACGCCTACGAGTGCCTGGCCAGGATGCGGGACCGGGCCATCCACCTGCTCAGCCTCGGTTACCCCGGTGAAGGGACATGGGCCGATGTGAAGCAGTGGGAGCTCGACACCCAGGCCCGCATCGATTCGATGTCCGCCGACTCCCCCACGGCCCTGTGCTTCGGCCGCATCGACGAGAGCAGCGGCGAGCGCTTCTACATCGGGCGGCGCCACGTGGAGGACCGGGCGGCCGATCCGGTGGTCGTCGACTGGAGGGCGCCGGTGGCCACGGCGTTCTACCGGGCCACCGTCGCCGACGCCATGGGGCTGCGTCTGCGGCGCCGATTCCTGCTGGAGGACCGCACCCTGCTCGATGTCCTCGACGAGGATCTCGAGCATCCCGACGAGCGCTCTGCCGGCGCCTACGTCCCCGATCCCCTGCTGGCCGAAATCAGCCGGGTCCGGACCGGCGAGATGCGCGACATCGTCGCCACCATCCAGGCCGAACAGGACGTCATCATCCGGGCTCCGATCGAGCGCTGCATCGTGGTCCAGGGCGGTCCGGGCACCGGCAAGACGGCCGTGGGCCTGCACCGGGCCGCCTTCCTGCTCTACGAGCACCGCGAGCTCCTGCTCCGTCAGCGCCTGCTGATCATCGGTCCCAACCCCATCTTCCTGCGCTACATCTCCCAGGTGCTGCCGTCGTTGGGGGAGACCGCCTCGGTGCAGCTGACCCTGGAGGGGCTGGCTGGCGCCCGGTACCGGGTGGGCCTCCAGGAAACCCGCGAAGTGACGGCCATCAAGGGTGACGCCCGCATGGTCGAGGTCGTGCGCCGGGCCGTCCTCGACCAGCTGGGCGAGCCGGCCGAGGATCTCGACATCGTCACCCGGTTCGGCACCGTCACCCTGGCCGCCGCCGACCTGCAGGGCCTGTTCCGTCGGGCCAGGCAGCGCTCCCGCTTCATCAACCCGGGCCGCAACGCCCTGAGGGCCCAGCTCATCGCTCAGGCGTGGGCCGTCTACTCCGAGCGCGACAGCGCCGACGTCTCCCAGCGACCGAGCCTCGAGGCCGACGCCCGCTCGAGCCCGGCGCTGAAGGCCGTGCTCGACCGGCACTGGCCGGCCATGACGCCTAGCCGTCTCCTGCGCCGGCTCTACGCCGATGCGGCGGCGCTCGACCGGGCCGCCGAGGGGGTGCTGACCCCGGCGGAGAGGGCACTGCTGGCCCGACGCCCGAGCCGGCGGGCGTCCGAGCAGACCTGGGGCCATGGCGACCTGGCCCTGCTCGACGAGGCCGAGGCCCTGCTCGACGGCATGCCGCAGACCTACGGGCACGTGGTCGTGGACGAGGCCCAGGATCTGTCGGCCATGGAGCTGCGCATGCTGGCTCGCCGCAGCCGCAAGGCGTCCATGACCATCCTCGGCGACCTGGCCCAGGCGACGGCCCCGGGCGCCCAGACCAACTGGTCCGACGCCATCGGTCACGTCGTGTCCGATGCCGACCTGGCCGCCCAGGCGGAGCCCGAGGTCGAGGAGCTGACCGTGGGCTACCGGGTGCCGGCGCCGATCATGGACTTCGCCAACCGGCTGCTGCCGGTGGCGGCGCCGGGCGTGACGGCCGCACCATCGGTGCGGGCCAGCGGGCAGGCGCCCCGCCTCGAGGCCGTCGAAGCGGATCGCCGGGGCCCTGCCACCGCCGCCGCGGTCGCCGAGCTGTCCGACCGCTACCGGACGGTGGCGGTGGTCACGCCGGACTCCTTGCGCGACGAGGTGGTCAAGGCCCTGGCCGACCAGGGCATCGAGTTCCTCGACGGCCAGGCGGCGGCGGCGCTGGGGGAGCGGGTCACCCTCCTGTCCCCGATGGCCACCAAGGGCCTCGAGTTCGACGCCGTGGTGGCGGTGGAGCCGGCGCTCATCGCCGGCGGCGAGCTCAACGGCGCCCGTCTGCTCTACGTGGTCCTCACCCGGGCGGTGCAGGAGCTGGTGGTGATCCACGCCGAGGCGCTGCCGTCCGCCCTGGCGTCCTGAGCCCGCTGCTCGGGCTCGGCCCCTGCCTCGAGGTTCAGGGCCCGAGGTCCCACAGCAGGCGGTAGTAGCCGATCCTGTCGGGATCCGCCTCTATCCCGTAGGACTCCAGCAGCAGTCCCTCCCACTCGGGGCCGAAGTTCCACCCGACGCTCCACGCGGCGACGGCGAGGTCGGCCCAGCGGTCGGCGGTGCCCAGCGAGCCGAGGTCGACATGGCCGGACCACCGGCCGTCGTCGGTCACCAGGGTGTTGGGACTGCAGGCATCGCCGTGGCACACCACGGTGCGGTCAGGCGGCGGTATGTCGGCCGCCATCGCCAGCGCCCGGTACAGGTCGAGATGGCCGTGACGGCTAGAGGTCCAGTAGGCGAGGTCGAAGGCGCCTTCGGACACCCGCCGCCGGGCGTCCTCGAGACGCTCCTCGGCGGACCAGCTGAACGGGCACTCCGCCACCGGCAGGGCGTCGTGCAGGGCGCGCAGGGACTCGCCCAGAACGGGCACCACCCGGGCCGGCTCCCGCCTCCAGCGGTCGGTCACCGCCGTCACGCCGGGGAGGGCGGCGCTGACCATCCAGCTGCCCTCCTCATCGGCTCCGGTGTCCAGCACCACCGGCACCGTCGTGTACGCCACGGCCCACCGCAGCCGGACCACCTCGCGCCCGAGGTCGATGCCTGATCCCATCGGGGTCCACTTGACGAAGAAGGCCTCGGGGGCGGCGACCTCGAAGGTCGTCCCACCCATGGCGTTGGTCCACACTGCTCGCACCTGGTGGCGACCGGCGAGGGCGGCCACGGCCGCCGGCGGGGTCACCTCCTCGTCCGGGATGCGGGAGATCATCCGGTGAGACTGCCACGGGGAGCCGCCTGCTCTCGCCGGCGTTCCCCCCGGAGCCCCAAAGGCGGCTCTCACTGGCGAGGGCGACCGGTTCTCTCCATGCCCCCCCAGGCCGGGCACATAGCGCAACTGTCACCTTGCGCAACGTTGACATTGCGCAAGGAATCTGTCACATTATACGGGTGACCCTGTTCTCCGGCCTGGCCGACCCCACCCGCTTGCGGATCGTCGAGCTGTTGGCCGAGCGGGGCGAGCTTCCCGCCGGCCGGATCGCCGAGCACTTCGACATGACGAGGGCGGGAGTCTCGAGGCATCTGCGCAGTCTCGAGGAGACCGGCTTCGTAGTGGTCAGGGAGGAGGCCCAGCGCCGCCTGTACCGGTTGAATCCTGGCGCCTTCGTCGAGATCGACCAGTGGCTGGGCCGGTACCGGCGGTTCTGGCAGGGCAGGCTCAGCGAGCTGCGCAAGCAGATGGGGGACAACTGATGGGAACCGATTCTCCGACTCTCGATGGCGGGGACGCCGTCGCCATCAGCGAGCACTTCGAGTGCCCGCAGGAGGAGCTGTGGAGGGCGATCGTCGACGGCGACCAGCTGTCGGCGTGGTTTGGGGGGACCTGCCGGGTCGAGCCGAGGGTCGGCGGAGCGGTCAGCTTCGAGTCACCCGGCGAAGGCGTCTCCGCCTCCGGTGTGGTGCGGGCGTTCCGGCCTCCGCAGGAGGGCTTCACCGTCGCCCACCTCGAGCACACCTTCGTGGATCGCGAGCGGCCCGACCTCACCTCGATATGCCGGTGGGCGGTCGTGCGATCCCCGGCGGGCTCCGGCAGCGACCTCTACTTCAGCATGGACGGAGCGGGGGAGGCCGGCCCGGCCCCGGCCGACGACGCCCCGGCTGTCGAGGCCGAGGCCTACCAACCGGTGGTGAGCGCCGATGAGGCCCGCCGGGCGCTGGGCAGCGCCCACACCGTGCTACTGGTCGACTGGGTCCTGCCCGAGATTCCGGCGACCATCGCCGCCCGCTTCCCGGTTGTGTACGGCAAGATCGGGCCGGCCGAAGACGACTGGGCGGTGATAGAGCCCGAAGGCGACTCTTTCCGAGCTGTCCGATCCGGCCGTCCGGACCATGTCGATCTGCTGCACCTCGACTGGACCCTGGGCTTCGACGAGTTCGTCGGGGTCGCCCAGCAGATGGGCGCCCACACCTTCTGGTACCACTCCGCCCGCACCCGGCCCCCGGCGCCGGCGTCGAACCGCGGCTGCTGGGTGCCGGTGCGCCAGTCGGCCAGGCAACGTCGAGTCGTGGAGGCCGCCGGCATGCGCTACATCGACAACCACTACATCGTCGACATCGCCGGCGATCTGTGAGCGACGGCGCCGCCGACCTCTGACCACGGCAAGAGGGCCTTCCGACCGCGGTCGGATGCGCCCGGAGGACCGAGGTCCCACAATGGTCGGGTGACGTCGCCGCAGTGGCTCCGCCGGCGGGCCAGGGTCGGCGGCTTCGACGTGCCCAACTGGCTGGGCCTGGCCGCCGCCGCCGTGCCGGTGCCGGTGGTGGCGGCCGCTCTGGCCCAGCAGTGGAGCGCCGCCCGGCTCGGGCTCGGCCTGGCCGTCGTGTTGCTCGGAGCGGTGGTGGTCGTGAGACCCGCCCTTCCCTGCTGGCTGGCCGATCTGGCCGCAGCCGCCTGCGCGGTCGCGCTGGTCGGCGCCAACAGCGCATCGGCCGCGCTGGTGCTGCTCTTCTACCTCTCCGGCCGGGCCGGGCTGCTGGGCTCGCTCTGGCAGGGAGCGACCGTGCTTGCGCTGTGCTTCGGCTGGCTGGTGGCCCATGCCGTCATCGACGCCCTCCGGGGGGTCCCCACCGGCTGGTACCTGTCTGCCCTCGGCGCTGTCATGAGCTGGGGGATCGGCTGCGTCCTGCGCCGCCAGCTCCACACCATGGCGGCGCTCAAGTCAGCCCAGCTGGCGCTGGCCCGTCGGGCGGCCGGCGAGGAGCGCCAGCGGATCGCCCGCGAGGTCCACGACCTGGTTGGTCACTCCCTGAGCGTCACGATGCTGCACCTGACCGGCGCCCGCCTGGCGCTTGACCACGACGTGGAGTCAGCCCGCCGGGCCCTGCTCGAGGCCGAGCGCCTGGCCCGCGAGAGCATGGCGGAGATCCGCCGCACCGTCGGGCTGCTGGCCGAAGGGGGCGATGCGTCGACGAAGTCGGCACCCCTGCCGGCGGCCACCGACATCGCCGGCCTGGTCGAGCGGTGCCGCGCCGGGGGGATGGACGTCGCCCTGGACAGCGAGGGCGATCCGGCTCGGCCGTCGGCCGAGGTGGGCCTCGGCGCCTACCGCATCATCCAGGAGTCGCTGTCCAACGCCGCCCGCCACGCCCCCGGGGCCCGCACCGAGGTCCGGGTGAGCTTCGGGCCGGCGGCGGTGAGCATCGACGTCCACAGCCGGGCGTGTGCGCCCTCGCCATCCGACGGCGCCGGCAGGGGAATCCTCGGCATGACCGAGCGCGCCGCCCTCCTGGGCGGCGCGCTGTCGGCCGGACCCACCGAGGACGGTTGGCTGGTCCGGGCCGTCCTGCCCAATGTGGCCGGGGCCGGGCTGCCGCTGTGATCGGCGTCCTGCTGGTCGACGACCAGGAGCTGGTCCGCGCCGGACTGCGCCAGATACTCACCGCCCACCACGGCTTCACCGTTCTGGCCGAGGCCGACAGCGGATCGGCGGCGCTCGAGGAGGTGCGCCGACGTCGTCCCGACGTGGTGGTGATGGACATCCGGATGAGGGGCATGGACGGGATCGAGGCCACCCGGTCGATCGCAGGTCTGGCCGATCCTCCTCCGGTCCTGGTCCTCACCACCTTCGGCGAGGACGAGGTGCTGTCCGGCGCCCTGCGGGCGGGAGCGTCCGGCTTCCAGCTCAAGGACGCCCCCGGCGAGGACCTGATCGCCGCCGTCCGGGCGGTCGCCGCCGGTCAGGGGTGGCTCGACCCGGCCGTCACCGGCCGCGTGCTCGAGGCGTACCGCGCCGGAGCACCCAGCCCGGAGGCCGCCAGCCGCGCCCTGGCCGCGCTGACCAAGCGGGAGGTCGAGGTGCTGCGCTTGGTCGGGACCGGCGCGACCAACGCCGAAATCGCCGAGTCCCTCTGCATCGGCGAGGGCACGGTGAAGACCCACATCGGGCACCTGTTCACCAAGCTGGCACTACGTGACCGGGCCGCCGCCATCGTGTTCGCCTTCGACCACGGAGTGGTCCGACCGCGGTCGTAGGGGCGATGGGGGGAAATCCGACCGAGGGGAGACGACATCGGGTCGTCCGGTCCCTACCGTCACACATGTGCTGACCACCGAAGCGGCCGGGGCCAACCCATCCGGGACGGCGGCGCCCGCTGCCATTGCCGACGAC
Organism: Acidimicrobiales bacterium; assembly: GCA_035653595.1. Lineage (GTDB taxonomy): Bacteria > Actinomycetota > Acidimicrobiia > Acidimicrobiales > JAJPHE01 > DASRBO01. Next base: position 25,463 of record DASRBO010000015.1, read on the forward strand.
CGACCGAGCACCGGTGACCTCCACGAGGACGGGGCCGCCGGCCATGGCGAACGGGAGAGGGTCCGTTGGGGACCGGTGCTGGCGGTGGCGGCGGCGTTGGCGGTGGCCAGGCTCGGTGTCGCCACCCGCTACGGGTGGCACCGCGACGAGTTCTACTACGTCATGTGCGGCCGTCATCTGGCCTGGGGCTACCCGGACCAGCCGCCGGTGGCCCCGTTGCTGGCCCGCCTGGCCTCGGAGTTCGGCAGCGGCCTGCTGGCACTGCGGCTGATGGCCATCGGGGCCGAGGTCGGCTGTGTGCTGCTGGCCGCCGTGCTGGCCCGCCAGTTAGGCGGGCGTTGGAGGGCCCAGGCCCTGACGGCCGGGGCGGTGGCCGCCTGCCCGGTCTTCCTGGGGGCGTCCTCGCTGTTCGGGACGACCGTGCTCGATCAGCTGGCCTGGCTGGTGGTGCTGGCGGTGCTCAACCGGGCCCTCCGTACCCGCAGGGTCGTCGACTGGGTGTGGGTCGGGGTGGCGGCCGGGGCCGGCCTCGAGACCAAGAACACCATCGCCGTGCTGCTGGCCGGGGTGGCGGTGGGCCTGGCCCTCACCAGGCCGGCCGAGCTGCGTTCGCCCGGACCGTGGCTGGCCGCCGTGCTGGCCCTGGTGCTGTGGGCACCCAATCTGGCCTGGGACGCCACCCACGGTTGGGCGAACCTGCACATGGCGGCGGTTCTGGCCAGGGGTCAGGGCGGCGCCGTCGGTTCGCTCGAGCAGCTGCCGCTCCTTCTGGTCCTGCTGGCCGGGCCCTTCCTCGTCTGGCTGTGGGTGCTCGGAGCCCGCCGGCTGGCCAGCGCCGCCGGCCGGACCCACCGGTGGACGGTGGTGGCGGCGGCCGTGGTCGTGGTCGCCTTCACCGCCGGTGGGGGCAAGCCGTACTACCCGGCTCCCATGTTCGCCGCCCTGTTCGCCGCCGGCGCGGTGACGGTCGAGGAGCGCCTGGGCGCCGCCGGCAGCCTGCGCCGGACGGCGTGGCCGGTGGGCATCGCCCTCTCCGGGGTCGGAGCGGCCCTGGTGACCCTGCCCTTCCTGCCGCCGGCGGCGGCCAGCGCCATGAGCCGCCTCGACCCCACCCTCATCGAGACCTATGGCTGGCCCCAGTTGGCCGCCGAGGTGGCGTCCTACGCCCGCCACCTTCCCGCCGGCGCTTCCGTGCTGACCAGCAACTACGGGGAGGCGGGGGCGTTGGAGCGCTTCGGGCCGCCGGCCGGTCTCCGCCTGGCGGTTGTCAGCGGCCACAACGCCTACGGGTGGTGGGGTCCCCCGACGGGCAACGACTCCACCGTGCTGGCGGTGGGCGAGTGGCCGGCCAGCTACCTCGGGCGCTTCTGGGCCGAGGTCACCCCCGTCGCCCCCGTGCGCATGGGCGGGGTGAGGGACGAGGAGACAACCGGCTCCTACGGGCACACCCACCCGGCGGCCATCTTCCTGTGCCAGAAGCCGCGGGGCACCTGGTCCCAGCTGTGGCCGGCGCTGCGCCATCTCGACTGAGCGGGCCCGTGGAGAGCCGAGTCCGTCCGGACCGCTCGGTACCATCGGTCACGATCGCATCCCATGACTTCGCCGGCCTCACCCCTGCAGCTCCCCTTCGGCCCCTCCACGCTGAGCTGGCGCATCGGCCACGAACCCATCGCCCTGCTGCTGGGGGGACCGCGGGCCGTCCTTCTGCAGGTCGCCCATCCCCTGGTCGCCGCCGGTGTGGAGCAGCACTCCGACTACCGCCGCGATCCCTTCAGCCGCGGCTACCGCACCCTGGACTGGCTGTTCAAGGTGCAGTTCGGCGATCCGGGGACGGTGCAGCACCACGCAGCCGCCCTGGCGGCGGTCCACCGCCGGGTGAAAGGGGTCAGCCCGGACGGGGTCGCCTACCGGGCCGACGACCCCGAACTGCTGCTGTGGGTCTGGGCCACCCTGGTCGACTCGGCGGTCCTGGTCTACGACCGCTTCGTACGGCCGCTCGACGGGCCGGCCCGACAGCGCTTCTACGCCGAGCAGAAGCTGGTCGCCCGGGCCACCGGGCTGGAACCGCACCAGTGCCCCGACACGTGGGAGGCCTTCGAGGCCTACGTGGCCGCCATGATCGAGGACGAGCTGAGGGTGACCGATACCACCCGGCAGGTGGCGACGGGAGCCAGCCCCTTCTTCCGGGCGCCGCTGTCCAACCTGCTGCGCCCCGTCGACGGGTTCCTGTTCGCCGCCCTCCTGCCCGAGCGTCTGAGACGGGAGCTGAACCTGCCGTGGGGTACCGGGCAGGCCGCCGCCCTCGACGCCGCCGCCGCCCTCAGCCGGCGGGCCAGCCGAGTGGTGCCCAGGAGACTGCGCCACGCCCCGGCCAGTTACCTCACCGGCCGACCCGAGCCGCTGCGGTGGCGACCGCCGGCAATCCTGCTCCGTCGGACCGGCTGAGGCGGCGTGGCGGCGGCCGAACCGAGGCGGGTCTACGACGATCGCACCGGACGACCGGGCGAGTACCGGGTGCTGGTGGACCGGCTGTGGCCGAGGGGCGTGGCCAAGGCCTCCCTCCGCCTCGACCGGTGGGCCAAGGACCTGGCCCCCAGCACCGAGCTGCGCAAGTGGTACGGCCACGAACCCGAGCGCTTCGATGAGTTCCGCCGGCGATACCTCGCCGAGCTGGGCCAAACGGACACCCGCGCCCGGCTGACCGAGCTGCTGCGCTCGGTGCCCGAGAACGCCCTCCTCGTGCTGCTCACCGCCACCAGGGACCTCGAGCGCTCCGGGGCGGCGGTGCTGGCCCAGCGGCTGCGCCGACGGCGCTGATACCCCTCGTTTGGCCCTGACGCCGGTGGCTGAGGCTGGCTGGGAGAGGTGGCCGGCCGGCTCAGCGACCCATCGGCCGTTCGCGGGCGACGTCGTAGAAGGCGATGGTGCTCGAGCGCGGAGCGACCCCGCCGGTCGGCGGGGCCAACCGCAGGCGGGCCAGATGGGCGTCGAGGGCTTCCTGGCTCTCCCACCTCTCGAACAGGACCACCCGCTCCGGGTCCACCGGGTCGGCGGCGAAGGTGTACTCGAGACAGCCTGGCTCGGCCCTGGAGGTGCGCATCAGCTCCACCCGGCCGGCGAGGAACTGCTCCCGCTCCGACGCGTCCAGTTGGAAGCTGCCGCCGACGATGATCACGGTGACCTCCGAGTGACTGTCCCGCCGGTCGTTCCGGCCGGTCGTGTCGAGCGCAGTCTGGTCGTTCCTGCGTCGGGACGCCCGTCGACGTCCGTCGTGGTGAGCAAGCGGGCTGGGGCGCCCGGCGGGCACCGGGCTACGGTGACGGCGGACCTGGGAGGGGAGTCGATGGAATCGTTCGCTGGCAAGAGGGCAGTGGTGACCGGCGGTGGATCGGGCATGGGCCGCGAGCTGGTCATCCAGCTGGCCGCCGAGGGGTGCTCGGTCGCCACCTGCGACGTCAGCGAGGCCGGTCTGGCCGAAACGCTCGCCCGGGCCGAGGCCGGGGCCGCCCCGGGGACGAAGGTCACCACCCACCGCTGCGACGTGTCGGACGAGTCGCAGGTGCTGCGCTTCCGCGACGAGGTGCTCGCCGCCCACGGCGAGCCCCTCCACCTGCTGTTCAACAACGCCGGCATCGGGGGCGGCGGCAGCTTCGTAAACGCTTCCCGCGAGGAGTGGGAGCGCACCTTCGGGGTGGACTGGTGGGGCGTGTACTACTGCAGCCGGGCCTTCATGCCGCTCCTGGTGGCGGCCGACTCCGCGTACCTGGTCAACACCAGCAGCGTCAACGGGTTCTGGGCCTCGCTCGGTCCGGGGGTGCCGCACACCGCCTACAGCACGGCCAAGTTCGCCGTCAAGGGCTTCTCGGAGGCGCTGATCGAGGATCTCAGGGTGAATGCCCCCCACGTGAAGGTCGCTGTGGTGATGCCGGGTCATATCGGCACCGACATCGTGGCCAACTCCCGCCGCTACCTCGGTCAGCCCGAGCCGGACGCCATGACCGAGGCCGACCTCGAGGAGACCAGGGCCAACCTGGCCCGGCGGGGGCTGCCGGTCGCCGACCTGGGCGCCGACCAGCTGCGGGGCATGGCCAAGATGGCCGAGGAGATGTTCCGGAACAACGCCCCGCTGTCGGCGGCCGGCGCCGCCACCGTCATCCTCGACGGGGTCCGGGCCGGCAAGTGGCGCATCCTCGTCGGCGACGATGCCCACCGCCTCGACGAGCAGGTGCGGGCCAATCCGGAGGCCGCCTACGACCACGCCGGCACCGGCCTGGGAACCCTCTCGCGCACCGTGGGGTCGGATCGGCCTTCCTAGTGTCGGGCCGGCGGCGGCCCCACTGGTTAGGGTCCGACCCCATGGACGCCACTGCCCTCCGGCACCGAGTGGTGGCCCGCAACGCCGCCACCCAGTCGGAGAACCGGATCCACGACGACGAGATCGCACGCCGCCACGGCTTCTCCGGCGGTTTGGTGCCGGGGGTCACCCTCTACGCCTACATCACCCAGCCGGTGGTGGCCCGCTTCGGGCGACCCTGGCTGGAGAACGGGACCATCGCCGTCCGCTTCGTCCGCCCCGTCTACGAGGGCGACGAGGTGCTGGTGACGGCGAGCCCCTCCGGTGACCGGTCCCTGGATCTGGCCCTGACCGACTCGGCCGGCACCACCTGCGTGACCGGGTCGGCCCTGCTTCCGGCCGCTCCTGCGTCTCCGCCCGACCCGTCCGGCTACGAGGTCGTGGCCCTGCCGAAGCCGGCCGAGCGGCCCCCGGCCGATCAGGCCAGCCTGGCCCCGGGCACCGCCCTGGGCACCCTGCACTCGCCCACCGGTGCGGAGCGGTCCCGCCACAGCGCCGCGTACACCGCCCTGTTCGATGGCGATCTAGCCCTCTACGACCAGGACGGCCTCGTCCACCCCGGCGAGCTGATCCTGGCGGCCAACGCCGTGCTGGCGGGCAGCGTCGCCATGGGCCCGTGGATCCACGTTGGCAGCGAGGTCACCAACTTCGCCGCCGTGCCGGTGGGGGCGGTGACCGAAACCAGGGCCAAGGTCCTCGACCGCTTCGAGCGCGGGGAACGGCGCTTCGTCGTGCTCGACGTGATCTGGCTGGTCGACGGCCGACCGACGACCCGCGCCCGCCACACCGCCATCTACCAGCTCTGATCTCGTCCCCCGCAGGGGCCCTTTGATCTTCTGGTGGAGTAATTCCGCTTTGCCCGTCGGTGGCGCTAATCTCATCGATACCGATATCGGTGGTTTCCCTGTGGCCAAGACGATCACTGTTTCCCGGAAGGAAGCCAAGGCCATCACGCGCCGAAGGCTTCTCGACTCCGCCCTGACGATCCTCGACGAGGAAGGGGTGGGGGCCCTCACGACCACCGCCGTCACCAAGCGGGCGGGCATCGCCCAGTCGAGCTTCTACGTCCACTTCAAGGACGTCAACGACCTGCTTCGGTCACTGATAGAGGAGCTGGAGGCGGAGCGGGGCAAGCAGACTCGCGCCGCCCGCCGGGCGGCCCGCCGCTCGGGAAAGGCCGAGGACCTCCGCGACACCTTCCGCATCCCGCTGCGGGACATGCTGGCGCACCCACAGTTGTTCCGCCTCATGCTCGCCAGCCGCCACGACCAGAGCTCGCCGCTCGGGGAGTGGAGCCGCGAGCTGGCACGGGAGACCCGGGCCCGCCTGGTGGACGACCTATCGGCCATCGGGATAAAGGTGGACACCCCCCGGCGCCGGCGCCGACTGGAGATGATCTCCGACGGGCTGATCTCCCTGACCGAAACCCTGGCCCTCGGGCATCTCGAGGGCCTGTACCCCGATGTCGAGGAGATGGTCGAGGTCCTGCTCATCTTCTCGACCGGGTACTTGCGCCTGATCCCCCGACCGGCCTCGGACGCCGGGCAGCAGCGCCCGCAGAACGGCCGCGCCAACGGGAACCGGGCCTCGTCGGCCTGATTCCCCGGGCTGGCGGTCAGGGCGGGCTCCCCCCGCCCGGGTCAGTCGGGTACGTAGGAGTCCGGGACGAGCAGCGAGCCGTTGCTGCCGAAGACGGTGGGCGGCCCGCTGGGGAGCTGGCCGAGCTGGTACCGCTGGCCGCCGTTCTCCCACTCGTAAGCACCGGTTGAGCCGCTGGTGCTGGTGGGATCGGGAGCGTTGGCGTTCCACCAGATCAGGCCGACATCGTCCTCGTAGGTCGGGTGTCCGGCGACGATCCCCCCGCCGTCGGCCCACACCGGGTGGGCCATGTACCTCTTCCCGAGGCTGTAGAGCCCGTTCATGTAGGTGGTCGGGGTGAGGTGCGGGCCGGCCAGCTGGAGCCCGGCCAGGGCGATGTAGAGGGTGACGAAGTCGTAGATGCAGAAGTTGTCGTCGGGAAGGTTGCCCGGATCGAGCAGCTGGTAGGCCCGGAAGCAGTCCATGTTCTCGTAGGGCCGGCCCATCGGGCTGGGGGCGAACCCGAAGGCGTGGGCCCATTCGGCGGTGTTCTGGAGCTGGCCGTAGCCGTTGGTGTCGTTGGAGCCGCCGCCGTTGAGCAGCCACTCGGGGAACCAGTCGTTGCTGGCGGCGGCCTGGGTGAAGCCGGCGGCGCTGATGACATCGACGCCGGGGATCACCGTGGTGACCCCGTCGGCCTTGAACTTGGTCGCCGCCGCCGCCAGGGCCTGCTCGCCGTTGGTGTTGTCGAGGTCCGAGTACTGCATCTCGATCGAGACGCCGCAGCGGGCCTTGAGGTCGTTCTTGATGTACGGCGCGTAGGCGGCATAGCCGCGGGTGTCGTACAGCAGCATGCCGAACTTACGCGTCTGATTGTGGTAGTCGGCTTCGCCAGCGTAGATCGCAGGTCGGTTGGCCAGGCTCTTGCAGATGTACTCGGCGACGAACTGAGCGTCCTGCTCGCCGGTCATGACCCACGAGTAGACCATCTGCGGGGGACTGCCCTGGGCGTACCAGCTGGAGGGCTCGAAGTCCCCGCACCAGGAGACGATCTGGTGCTGGGAGTAGTACTGGCACATGGGCTCGGCGCTGTAGCTCAGCTGGCCGAAGATGTGGTACTGCTGGTCGGCGGTCACCGCCTCGTTCTCCTCGTCGGTCTCCGAGGAACTCGCCGGAGAGGCGACGTAGAACTGGATCTGCCGGCCCCAGAGCTGGAAGGCCTCGTTGAAGTACCGCTCGAACACCTTCCAGGTGCGGGTGGTGGCCGAATCGCTGGCACTGACCTGTTCCGACAGCGCTCCGTTGGGACTCGGCTGGCTGGTGATTCCGGTTATGGCCACGTTGATCTGGGTCGGTGACACTCCGCGCCACGTGCTCCCGCCGTTGTTGCCGTGCCAGGCGGGCGCGCACGGTGGCGAGTAGACGTTGGGTGTCTGCTTCCCGTTGACCCCGAAGGGGCAGTAGTTGGCCTGCAGGTTGATGGCGTTGGTGGGCTGATTGGGGATGGTGGTGCTGGTCGACGTGAGAGGGGCTGCGGCCGCGGTGGGCCCGCCTGCCCCGGCGGTGCCGCTGGAGGCCTGGTGGATGGCGTCGAAGAGCGTCTGACGCTGGTCCGGCGGAGCGTTGGGTGAGAACGCCGCCGTCTGGTTCTGCTGCTGAGGCGGTGGGCGCAGGGCCGACGGCAGCAGCGCCACTGCCAGAGCCAGCACCGCTCCCAGATAGGTGATCGGGAGCCACCGCTCGGTGGCCTTCGAACGGCTACGCCTCTGTGCCCGCGCCACAGCTACCTTCCTGAATCCTGTCGGAACCCAAGGACCGAGACCCGACTACCACCGGCTGCGCTCCAGACAGGCGGAAGCCCAGTATCAGAACCATCCCTCGACCCCAGCATCTCCCCCGTCGCCTCGGCTCGCGTCAACAGTGTTGGCCCCCCGGCTGCGTTGCCGTCGATAACCGTACCGGTAGAGCGAGGAGCAGGCAACCCGGTCCGTCATCGAGACTCCGCGGCATGCTGGCCGACATTTTCAACGCCTTGCCCCGCCGACGCAGGCTCTTCGGCACCGCGCGTAACGGCTTGACGGGGCGCGATCACGCCGATACGGTAATCGGCGACGCCGTAGGGGCTTCTCACCTCTGGGGGGGTTGGGGGATGTGGGGGCAGCAGTGGGGCACGGGTCGGGTAGGCGCGTACATGGCAAGTGTCGCCGCCGTCGTGGTGTCGTGCGCCCTTGCCGGCTGTGGCCTCGGCACCAAGCAGGCACTCGCCAACCTCATCATCCACTCGGCGCCGAAGGCGCTCGCCACCGGATCCGCCGAGGGGAGCGTGACCGTGGAGGTGCGCATCACCCACACCGCCTTCCCCGTCCCGCAGAGCGCACTGCCCTCATTCCAGGTCTCGAACGTTCCTGCGGAGCTCGACTTCACCCACGACCGGGCCGCTCTCGGAGTGGGGCCCGGTCGGCCCCTTGGGCCGGCGGCCGAACTGTGGGCCGGTAACACGGTGGTGTTCCAGCGCAGCGCCAGCGCAGGCGGCCGGACCTCGGCCACGGCCAGCAGCGCGCTTCTGGGCGGCTTCGGAGGATCCGGCGGTTCCGGAGGAGCCGGCGGGGGCGGCAACGGCAGCGTCACGAGCCAGGTGATGCTGCTGTTCTTCGGTGCGGGGCCGCCAGGCATAATGTCGCTCCAGAGGGTGGCGGGATCCCCCGGATCTCCGGCTGGCCCGGGAGCAGCGGCGGGGACGCCAGGGTCGATCTCCGCTGCCAAGGGGGCAGGGGTGCCGTCGCCGGCGGGGGCCGCGGCTTCGCTTCCGGCCTCTTCTGCCGCGGCCACGGGCTCGAGGGGACCCGCGACCACGGTGTCGGTCCCGACCACCACGGCGGCCGCTTCTATGGCCGGGGCCACGGGCCTCCTGGCGGCGGCTTCCGCCTCGATCAGCAGCGGGGCGTCGGCGAACGGTTCCGGCACCTCGCGGCAGTGGTTCCGGTACGACTTCTCCACCCGGAAGGTGAGGGACACCGTCCGCACGGTGGGAGCCATGTCGATCAACCCGGACTTCCTCGTGCAGCTACTGGCGGGGACGCTCAGCGGCAGTCCGGTCCTCCTCGGCCAGCAGGAGCTGGATGGCGTGACGACCACCCACTACGCGATGACTGTCGACCCCACCAAGGCCGACCGGAACTTCTCCGGGACCCAGCAGGACGACATAACCAAGCTCTTCGACGCCAACGGGATCTTCCTGGGGTCCACCGTCTATCCGGCCCAGGTGTGGCTGGGGCCCGACGGCCTGCCACGCCGGATCCAGGTCACGTTCCACCAGATCGTCGCCCCGGCAAACCAGGACGACCTGATCATCACCCTCGATCTCAGTTCCTACGGCACGCAGGTGGCCGTACCCCTTCCGGACAGCAGCGACGTGGCCGACGTCCAGGGGCTGTCGCAACTGGTGCAGGCGGTCTCCGGGTGAGCGCGGTCCCCGGCCGGGCGGCCCGCGGCAAGGAGGGCGCGTGAGCGCCCGGGCCCTGAGACGATGGGGCGCGGTTGCCGGCGGCCTGGTCCTGGCCGTGGTCCTGTCCGACCTTCTGGTCGAACTGGGCTCATCGAGGTCCATCCCGCCGGCGGTGGTTGGCCAGGCCGTGGTCTACGGCTGTGTGAACGCCCTCTTCGCCCTGGGCCTGGTCCTGATCTACCGGGCCACCAGGGTCATCAACTTCGCCCACGCCGGGTTCGGGGCCGTCGGCGCCGTGCTTTCCTACGAGATCTTCACCCTGGAGGGCTGGCCCTACGCGGTGGCGGTGCCGGTGGGCATCGCCGTGGGCGCCGCCTTCGGCTTCCTGGTCGAGCTGGTGTTCGTGCGCCGGTTCGCCCGGTCGGCCCGTCTGGTGCTGACCGTGGTCACGATCGGGGTGGCCCAGCTGCTGGCCGGCATGCAGTCCGTGGTGCCGAACATCTTCGGTGACAAGCGCCGCCAATCGACGACGGTCATAACGCCGCTCACCCACTACGCCCTCAGGTGGTTCCCGGTCACCTTCACGGGTGACTCGCTCCTGCTGGTGGTGGTGACGATCATCGTTCTGGTGGGCATGGTGATGTTCTTCAAGCTGTCCAGCGTCGGCATAGCCGTCCGTGGGATTGCGGAGAACGAGGACCGGGCCGCCCTCGTCGGCGTCAACACCAAGCGCATCTCGACGCTGGTGTGGGTCATAGCGGGCGCCCTGTCGGCGCTGGCGACGGTGCTCCAGGTGCCCCTGACCGGGTTCAGCCAGGGGAGCTCGTCCTCGGCCCTGGGCCTGGGACTCCTGCTGCCGGCACTGGCCGCCGCCGTGCTCGGAGGCATGGACAACCTGCCGATAACGGTGGCGGCGTCCATCGGCATTTCCATCTTCCAGGAGGGGGTGTATTTCGCCTTCTCGCAGACGGCGATCAGCGACGCCGCCCTGCTCGTGCTCATCGTGGTGGCGTTCCTGCTCCAGCGGCGCAAGCTCCTCCGCGTCGACGAAGGCAGCATCAGCACCTGGGCGGCGACCGAGGAGGTCCGCCCGGTCCCCGCCGCCCTGGCCGGGGTGCCATCGGTGCGCACGGGGCGGAGATGGGCCATAGGGGTGCTCGGACTGGTCGTGCTGCTCTATCCGTGGGTGATGACGCCGGGCCAGACGAACGCCGGCAGCCTCTACCTGATCTACGGGATCGTGGTGATCTCGCTGGTGATCCTGACCGGCTGGGGCGGTCAGATCAGCCTGGGCCAGTTCGCCTTCGTCGGGGTCGGGGCGGCCCTGGGCGGGATGCTCACCTCCCGGCTCCACCTCCCCTTCCTCCTCGCCCTGGTCGCCGCTTGCCTCGGGGGCGCCGGGTTCGCGGTCCTCCTCGGCCTGACCGCCCTCAGAGTCCGGGGCCTGTACCTCGCCGTCACCACCCTGGCCTTCGCCGTCGTGACGGACACGGTGATCCTGAACCCCCGGATCGACACCCTGCTCCCAACCACGGTGGGCCGCCCCAGCGTGCCCTTCGTCAAGTTCGAGGACGAGAGGGCCTTCTACTACCTCTGCCTGCTCGCCCTGATAGCGGTGGTCATGGCCGGAGTGGGGATGCGCAAGAGCCGGACGGGTCGAGTTCTCATCGCCCTGCGGGAGAACGAACTGGGCGCCCAGGCCCTCGGGATCAACCTGGTTCGCACCCGCCTGGTCACCTTCGCCATTTCGGGCTCCATGGCGGCCTTTGCCGGGGTGCTCTTCGCAGCCCACGAGCACGCGGTGGCCCAGAACGCCTTCGGCCCGGACCAGAGCGTCCAGATGTTCCTGACCGCGGTGATCGGTGGGCTGGGGTCGATCCCGAGCGCGCTGCTTGGCGCCGTCTACTTCGCCATCCTCAACATCGCCTTCACCAGCGGCGTGGTCCACTTCTTCGCCAGCGGCATCGGGGTTCTGGTGATGCTGTACTTCTTCCCGCGCGGGCTCGGCGGGCTCGTCTACCAGGCCCGCGACGCCATCCTGCGGCGGGTGGCCATCCGCAACCGGATCTACGTCCCCAGCCTGCTGTCGCAGTTCGGAATGGGGTCCGGAGAGTTCGCGCGGATCCCGATGGTGCCCCGGGCCGGGCCGGACGGGGGCCAACCCGAGCCCCTCCCGCGGTACCGCCTGCCGTCGCGGATCGGTGTGGCCGGGGCCAGTCAGTCCACGAGGAGGTGGAGCCTGTGAGTCCGGCGCCGGCCGACAACGGACCGCGGGCGAACGGCTCGCCGCGCCGTTCGGGCAACGCCGGGCGCCGGGCGGTGGACGGCCTGGCGCCGTTCGAGCCGCCGGTCGCCGACGCCGCCAAGGGCGAAGGTCGGGTGCCCGTCTCGGACGACGGTTCGGTCGATCTCGACCTGGTCGAGCTGGGGCAGGTGGAGACGCCAGTGGCGGCCGAGGTGGCCCCGTCGGCGCCCATGGACCTGGCGGCGGCGATGGTGGCCGGGGCGCCCACCCGGAGGGGGCTCAAGGGTTACCTGTCGGACCTCCGGCCCTCGGTGGTGACGGGAGGGGAGTCGTTCCTGCCCCTGGGCCTGTTCGTCGCCCTGGCCCTCGCCGGCCAGATGGGCATCTCCGCCCAGAGCCTGCTGGGCCCGGAGATCAAGGACTACTTCGGGCTGTCGATCACCGCCGTCACCGCCCTGCAGACCCTGGTCGGGGTCCTCGTGCTGCTCCTTTCGGTGCCGGTCGGGTACCTGGCCGACCGCGTGAGCCGCACGCTGCTGTCGGCCATCGGAGCCGCTCTCATCGCGATCTTCGGGGTCCTGTCCGGGCTCGCCCCGACGATCCTCCTCTTCGCCCTGGCCCGGGCCGGCTCGGGGCTGGGTGCGGTTGCAGAAGGACCCCAGACCTCGCTCTTGGCCGACTACTACCCGCCTCACACCAGGGCGGGAGTGTTCGCCTTCCGAACCCTCGGGACCAATGCTGCCGAGCTGATCACCCCGGCCATAGCGGGCGTGATCGCCGGGTTGTTCAGCTGGCAGGTCGTCTTCATCATCGTGGCGCTGGTCGCCGGGGTGCCCGGCCTCCTCGTCTACCGGCTGCCCGACCCTCCCCGGGGCTACTGGGAGCGCAGGATCATGGGCGCCGACGAGCAGGTCGCCCGCAAGGAGGACCGCCCCGCCTCCGTAGGCGAGTCCTTCCGCATCGTCTGGAGCGTGCGCACCCTGCGCCGAATCCTGATCGCCACCCCCTTCCTGGCGGGTTCCATCTCCGGCCTGACCAGCATCGGCCAGCTCTACCAGCAGCAGGTCTTCGGAGTGGGAGTGACCGAGCGGGGCCTGGTCCAGACCCTGACCCAGCCGTTCGGTCTGGTCGGCCTGCTGGTCGGCGGCATCATCGCCAACCGGCTCCTCCGGGGGCGTCCGGGCCGGGTGGTCACCTACACCGGGCTGTCGGCTGTCGTAGTCGGGATCCTGATCGGCGCCGAAGCGGTCTCCCCCTGGTTCTTCCTCGTGGTCATCTTCGGATTCGGGGTGGCCTTCGCCGCCGCCATCATCACTCCGGCCCTGAGCTCGCTCATGAGCCTGGTGGTTCCGGCCCGGGTGCGGACCTTCGGCCTTTCCTTCTTCGGGATAGCCGTCGTTCCGGGGGCGCTCTTCTCGGTCACCGCCGGCTGGGTGGGGGACAAGGTCGGCCTCAGGGCGTCCCTGCTGGTGATGACGGGAGTCTTCCTGCTGGGGGCCCTCATCCTGACGACGGCAGGCTCCGGCGTCGAGCCGGACATCAGGGCCGCCAATGCGTCGGCAATGGCGGCCCAGGCCGCCCGCGAGGCCCGCGACCGCGGCAGGGCGAAGCTGCTGGTCGTGCGAGACCTCGACGTCTGCTACGACCAGCTGCAGGTCCTATTCGGGGTCGACTTCGATGTCGAGGAGGGAGAGATAATCGCCCTGCTCGGTACCAACGGCGCCGGCAAGTCGACCCTCCTCAGGGCCATATCCGGCACCACCGCCCCGTCCAACGGGGCCATCTACTTCGACGGCGACAGCATCACCCACCTTCCACCCCACGAGCACGCCAGCCGAGGGATCGTCCAGGTGCCGGGTGGGCGTGGCGTGTTCCCCAGCCTGACCGTGGGCGAGAATCTGCGCCTGGCGGCCTGGATGTTCCGGTCGGATCCCCAGTACACCAGCTCGGCGGTCGAGGCCGTCCTGGGTTACTTCCCGGTGCTGCGCCAGCGGCTCGGCACACCGGCTTCCGAGCTTTCCGGGGGCGAGCAGCAGATGCTCACCCTGGGCCAGGCCTTCCTCTGCCGGCCCAGCCTGCTCATGATCGACGAGTTGTCGCTGGGGCTGGCACCCGCCATCGTCGCCCAGCTCCTCGACATCGTCCGGGCCATCCACGAGCAGGGGACGACCATCATCCTGGTCGAGCAGTCGGTGAACGTGGCGCTGACCGTGGCCAAGCGGGCCGTCTTCATGGAGAAGGGCGAGATCCGCTTCACCGGCCCGACAGCGGAGCTGCTGGCCCGACCCGACATCCTGCGATCCGTCTACCTCAAGGGCGCCGGCGCTCTGTCCGGCCCGGTGACCCGGGGCTGGGAACGCCAGACGGGAGCCTCGGAGGCCCAGGACGAGGTTCTGGTGGTCGACGGGATCACCAAGAGCTTCGGCGGGGTCAAGGCTCTGACCGACGTGAGCTTCACCCTCCAGGACGGAAGGGTCCTCGGGCTCATCGGCCCGAACGGGGCAGGCAAGACGACGCTGTTCGACGTGATCACCGGCTTCTCCGAGCCGGACACCGGCGTGATCCGCTTCCTGGGTGAGGACGTCACCGGCCTCGGTCCCGACCAGCGAGCCAAGCTGGGACTGCAGCGTTCCTTCCAGAACGCCCGCCTCTTCCCGGCCCTGACCGTCGGCGAGAACGTGGCCGTCGCTCTCGACCGCCACATCGCCGTCCGCAGCGCCACGATGGCGGCGTTCAACCTCCCGAACGTGAAACGGGCCGAGGCCCGGGCCGCCCGACGGGTGGACCGGCTCGTGGAGCTGATGGGCATCGGGGACCTGAAAGACAAGTTCGTGCGGGAGCTGTCCACCGGGCAACGCCGCCTGGTCGACATGGCCTGCATGCTCGCGACCGAGCCCCGGGCCCTCCTCCTCGACGAGCCCAGCTCGGGCATCGCCCAACGCGAGGCGGAGGAGCTCGGACCCCTTCTCGGAAGGATCAAGTACGAGACCGGCTGCTCGATCCTGATCATCGAGCACGACATGCCCCTTCTGTTGTCCATGGTCGACGAGCTGGTCGCCCTCGACCTGGGGAGGGTCATCACCCGAGGCGCGCCGTCGGAGGTGCTCGAGCACCCCCATGTCGTCGAGTCGTATCTGGGCACGGCGGAGGAGGTCATCAACCGCTCAGGCAGTTCGTAGCCGCCAGGACCACGCAGAAAAGCGAATAGTCACCCGTCACCGGGTTGTATCGAGAGGGATTCGAGCGAGAAATGGACACCAAGAGGTTCAACCGGAGCTTCAACAAGATCGTCGACAATGTGAACTCCGTCATCTACGGGAAGGACGATGTCGTCCGATTGTCCATGGTCGCCATATGCGCGGGCGGGCACATCCTGTTCGAGGACGTGCCCGGCGTTGGCAAGTCGGTCATGGCCCGGGCGCTGGGGCAGTCGATGCGCGCGACCATGAACCGGGTCCAGTGCACCCCCGACATGCTGCCCGGTGACATAACGGGCTCCTCCGTCATCGACACCAGCACGATGAAGTTCACCTTCCGGCCGGGGCCGGTCTTCACCCACGTCCTTCTGGTGGACGAGGTCAACCGGGCGACCCCCAAGACGCAGTCCGCCATGTTGGAGGCCATGGCCGAGAAGACGGTGTCGGTGGACGGGGTCACCCACCCCCTGCCGCAGCCGTTCATCGTTCTGGCCACCCAGAACCCCGTCGAGCTGGCCGGCACGTTCCCGCTGCCTGAGGCCCAGCTCGACCGGTTCCTGTTCAAGCTGACGATGGGCTACCCCGACCACCAGGCCGAGATCGCCGTGATGATGGGCAACTCGGTCCGGCTCGAGGTGGACGACCTCGAGCCGGTCATCGACACCAGCGAAGTGCTGGACATGATGGCCCTCTCGTCGGAGGTCAAGGTCTCGACTGCTGTCCAGAACTACATCGTGGACATAACCCAGGCCACCCGCGAGGACCGGTCCCTGACCCTGGGAGCCGGCCCCCGGGCCTCGATCAACCTGGTCAAGGCCTCGAGGGTCCTGGCCGCCTCCGACGGGCGGGATCGGGTGTACCCCGAGGACGTCAAGGCCATCCTCCGACCCGTGCTCGGGCACCGCATCATGCTCACCCCCGACGCGACTCTCCGGGGCGAGACGATCGACGAGGTGCTCGACCGGGTCCTGGCCCGGGTCAAGGCGCCCATGGGCGTCGACGACGATCCCCAGTCGTGGGAGGGGGCGGCGCCCACCCGGTCGGCCGAGCCCGACGAGACCGACGAGGATCTGGTCGAGGCCGCCGCCGCCCCGAGCCGGAGCCCGGCCAGCACCCGGGCCCGCCGGGCGACCAAACAGCGGGCCGCCACCCGATGAACACCATGGCGGCGACCAAGCCAGGGTCGTCCTGGGCGCGCTGGCTGCGGGCCGGGCGGGAGGGGCTGGCCAGGTTGACCGGGCTGACCCCGGCCGGCTTCGGCGTGCTGGCCGTGGCCGTGGTCTGCTGGTTCCTCGGCAAGCTGATCGCCGGGCGTGTCCTCTACCTGATCGCCTACGGGCTGGGCCTGGTCCTGGTAGTCGCCTTCGTGACCGGGCGCCGGCCGCTGCCCCTGGAGGGCGAGCGCTCAGACGCCCGACCCCGACTGGCCCAGGGCGAGACCATCACCATGGAGGTCAAGCTCAAGGCGGCGAGGCGGCTGTCGACGTTCATCCTGGAGGAGCGCCTTCCGACCGCTCTGGGCGAGACGCCGAGGGTACCCATCACCTCGCTCGAGGGTGGGGACCCGATCGTGCACGACTACAAGCTGGTCTGCAGCCGTCGTGGGGTGTTCAACCTGGGCCCCCTGGTTGCCAAGTGGGGTGATCCCTTCGGCTTCACCGAGCGGCAGGCCGTGCTGGTAGAGCCGGCCGAGGTCCTTGTGCACCCGGCGGTCGAGTACGTGCATGACCGTCCCCTGACGCGGCTGTTCGAGGACCCGCCGATCCGGCCGCCCGTGTCCAAGCCGTGGCCCCAGGGTCTGGAGTTCTACGGGATGCGCGCCTACGCCCCCGGTGACGACATCCGGAGGATCGTGTGGAGGGCCTTCGCCCGCACCGGCCAGGTGCTGGTGCGCGAATCGGAGCAGGGGATCACCGACAAGATGACCATCCTGCTCGACCAGGACCGCCGCTACCACAGCCCCGGGGATCCGAGCCTCTCGTTCGAGGCGGGGGTCAAGGCGGCGGCGTCGGTCGGCGTGCGCCATCTCCGCGAGGGCTATCAGGTGACCCTGGAGGGCAATGAGGCCCGGTTGCTGGCGCCGCTGCGAGGGGGCCGGACCCAGATGCGCTTCCTCGACGCCCTGGCCCGGGTCGAGAGGTCGCCGGAACCCCTGACCTCGGCCATCATCAGGCTGGTCAGCGACCCCAGCCGCGACACCCATGTCGTGGTGATCACGCCGCGCCTGGACGCCGACGCGGCCTCGAGGCTCAACTTCCTGCTCCAGCGGGGGGTGTCGGTGCTGGTGGCGGCACTGATGTGGGACGAGGAGAGCGCCGACACCCTTGGCGTCGCCAGCTCGCTCGGTTGCCAGGTGGTGGAGATCCGACCCAACACCCCGCTGGCCGTCTCCTTCCGGCGCGAGGTCGGCGCCGGCATCCGATGACTGCTCCGGTCGCCGAGGGAGCTGAGCCGGTCACCGGCTCTCCGGCCGCGCCGTCGTCGATTTCCGACGGGGCACCTAGGGCCCCAATCACCCCACCCGAAAGTGCCCCGTCGGAACCTTCGACCGCCCCAGGCGGCGAAGGGCATGATCCCACCGCCGCAGAGCCCGAACAAGGCGGGGTGCCGGTCAGAGCCCTCCTCGTAGGTGCTCTCAGCTCGGCGGCGGCCGCCGCCACGACCGGAGGGATCTTCGGTTCCATGGCGGCCCGGGCCCTGTGCCTGCTGGCGGCGCTGTTCGGGGTGTTCTGGACGGCCCTAACCCTGCGCAACACCCGCCGGCGGGTGCTCCTCCAGCAGCTCTTCATCCCCGCCACCCTGGCCCTGGGCCTGCTGATCGTGCTCCCGTCGGCCAACGGCTCCAGCCTCGGCCAGCTGATAAGCGCCGCCATCCGAGGGGGCCGGCTGCTGCGGCCTCCGGTTCCGTTCGACCCCGGTTGGAGACCGATCCTCTTCCTGATCTTCGCGGTCGTCGGTTTCGCCGCCGCCTGGGTCGCCGGCGGATGGCAGAGGCCCCAGCTCGGCCTGGCGGTGCCCCTCCCGCTCCTCATCCTCACCGGCATCTCCCAACCCAAGGGCGGGGAGCTGACCACGGGGCTGATGGCGATCGTGCCGCTCATCGCCGCGTTCAGCATCCTGTTCGGCACCACTGGCGGGACCAACCTCAGCCGCTCGTTCGAGCTCAAGCGCACCCTCCGGGGCCTGGTCGCCTTCGTCCCCGCCATCGTGCTGCTGGTCGTTCTCAACAACTCCGGCTTCCTGTTCCCGAAGCCCATCTTCAACCCTCAGTCGAAGCCCCAGAAGCCGAAGTCGGTCCCGCTGTCGGCCGCTCAGGACCACGTTCTGTTCCAGGTCGACGGCCCCATCACCGGACCATGGCAGGAAGGGACGCTCGACGTCTTCGACGGAGCCAACTGGCTCCTGCCGCCCTACAACCCAAGCACCTTCCGGTCCATCCCGAGCGGCGGGGTGCTGGACCCGACCCGCCACGGCTCGACGACGGTCAAGTTCACCGCCGTCGACCTCGGCGACTCCTCGGTGCTGCCCGGAGTGGTGGATCCGGTGAGCGTGGCGTCTTCCCAGCCCCTGGTCTACGACCCCCGGACCCAGACCGCACGGGTGTCGGCCGGGCGGGTCCCCAAGGGACTGCTGTACACCGAAACGCTTCCGTCCTATCCGGCGTCGGCCCAGTTGGCCAACGCCCCTCCGGTGCCGGATCCGAAGGCCTTCCAGGTATGGCTGCACGTCCCGCCGCCCCCGCCGGCCGTGCGGAAGCTGCTGGCCAGCGCCCCGACCAACCCGTGGCTGCGCTTCGACTACCTGAGGGCGACCCTGAACAACATCGTGGTGGCGACCGGCGTCGGCATACCCGGCCCGGTGCCACCCGCGAAGGTGCAGGACATGTTGGCCGGAAGTCACAAGGGTTCACCCTTCGAGATCGTGGCGGGCGAGGTCGAGCTGGCCCGGTGGGCAGGGGTGCCGGCCCGTATCGGGTTCGGGTTCGACGGTGAGAACCACGAGGGCAACGTCTTCACGGTCCGGCCCAAAAACGCGGCCCAATGGGTGGAGACCTACTTCCCCGGGTTCGGCTGGGTGCCGATCATCTCCAACCCGCCCCACGCCCAGACCAGCCTGGACAACAACAAGAACACCCACTTCAACCCGCAGATCCAGGCCAGCCAGGACGTGGCCGCCGAGCTGTACCTGCCCGTGGAGCTGCCCAACCTCCAGGCGCTGTACCAGCGGGTCCGCGAGGTCGTCTACACCCTCCTCCCGATCGCCGCCCTCCTCCTGGCCTTCTACCTCCTGCTTCCGGTGGCCAAGAAGGGCGTGAGGCGGTCCCGCCGGCACCGGTGGGCCGCGGAACGGGGACCACGGGCACGGATCGCGGTCGAGTACGCCGAGCTGAGGGACTTCACCACCGATCTGGGCATGGGAGACCCCCGCGACACCGCTCTCGAGTTCCTCGCCAAGACGGTGGAGGACGAGGAGCACGTGGAGTTGGCGTGGCTGGTCACGCGGGTTCTCTACGGAGACCTTGCATCCGCCGCCACGCCCGCTGATGCGCAGGCGGCTGAGCACATGGTGGCCTCCATCCGCCGGCGCATGCTGCGGGCCCAGCCGCTCCAGAACCGCATTGTCGCCTCGCTCTCGCGATCGTCCCTGGCCCGGCCCTACTCGACCGAGGTTCCGAACGTCGCTCTCTGGAAGATGCCCCGGCCCAGCCGGTCACGGTCGGCGGCGCCGAAGGGCCGCCGCCGGGCCAGCGCGCCCGCTGGACGCCGGGGCACCGCGACCCGGGTCAGGCTGAGACGCCCGCGGCAGCGCACGCCTGAGAGGAGCAGCAGATGACGAGGGTGGGGGCACGCCGGGATGGGTCCCCGAGGCCGACCGCAGCGATCCGGCGCAAGGCATTGCCGTTCGGCGGCGTGCTCGTCGCCGTCGTGAGCCTGGCCGGTTGCGGCGGCTCTTCGGGGCATCTGAGCGTAGGTGTGCGAAAGCTCGGGCTCGACATCACCTTCCGGAACCCGGCGCTGGCACCGCCTCCCCGACACGTGACCCTCCTGCTTCCGCCGTTGTTCAGCCCGGGCCCCGCCAGCCTCGGGGAGTCGCTGTCGGGCAGTTTCTCGCTCGACTACTACCCGACCCTTCAGCAGTTCCACTACCCGCCCTCGGCTGTCAACGGTCCCTGCCCAACGGCGCCTCGCGGGTCCCATCCAGCCGAAATCGCCAGCGTGAGCATCACCAAACCGCCGTTGGCGGGCACCTACCGGACGCATGGCAAGGGCACGATCAGCGGCACCTACGACACCTTCAAGTTCACCATCCCCTATCCGCCTAGCAGCACCTTCACGATCGGGAAGGTCAAGACCACGGGCCAGAAAGGTGCCCAGACCATCAGCTACGAGGTGAGCAGCAACGTGGCTGGGATCACCACGGTGACCGACTACCAGGCCACTCCAACGACGGCGTCGGCCGCCGGACAACTGCAGCTGGTCAAGCAGGTGACGAAGAGCTCCAGCGGTACCTCCACCTTCCAGCCGGCGACGCCGGTGGAGTTGATGGAGTTCGGCGGTGTCAACGCCTCCTGGAACTCCGCCGGGGCCGATCCAAACACCGGTACCACGATGATCGTGTCAGGCAAGATCGCCGCCGAACAGGTCGTGGACGTCTGCGGGACGCTCTATGACAGCTACGAGGTGGTCTCCACCGAGCAGACCAGCAACGTGCTCACCGGCTACTCGTCCCAGACCAACCCCAACGATCCGAACGTGTACAACGTCGCCACCCAGTTCGGCGGCCTCATGCTGCGCCAGCACATCGATGAGTCGGTGGTCGAGCAGACCCTGAACGCCACCGAGAACTACACGTCGACGCTGAGCTCGGTGACACCCCTCCCGTCGCAGGGGTCGTCATGAGGAAGGCCCGGATCAGGGGAGCGGTGATGGCCGTCGGTCTGGCCGTGGCCGCCGGTGCCCTGTCTTCGTGCGCGTCGGACAACGTGGTCCTGAGCGGCGCCCTCCGTCCGGTCGACACTCGCCTGGCACCGTTGGACCTGGGGGCGGACGCGTCCGGGGTCGAGTACACCCTCGCCGAGTACACCAAGGCCCGGGCTCAGTTCGCCCACGGAGGGCCGGCGTCACTGGTCTCCGACGGGCGCATGTACGAGATACACCGCGGATCCGTGCTGATAGGCACCCTCGAGATCGCAACCGTCAAGCAGCCGGTGGACCTCAGCTCCGAGGCCACCCGCTCGTCGATCGTCAACGGAGTCATGATCGGCGCCTATCTCAACCTGAATGTGGACGGCTTCGCCGTTGCCTCAAGCAGCGTGGGCAACGAGAGTCTGTACGCCTGGTTCGCCCCCGAGACCTTCGAGGTCCTGCAGATCAGGGGCTCGAACCTGTCCCCGGAGGCGATCCTGGCCGCCATCGTCAGCTATCAGCGCACCCAGGGTCTGAAGCCCCTTCCGGGCGGCGGGCGGGTCACCTCCCAGGTGGGGGCATAGCCGAAGGCTGCCGCCCGGCCGGCTCGTAGCCGCTCCGAGCGGACGCGGGCCCACGGTGGGCCCGAGCGCCCCATGGACGCCTCCGGCGCCGGTGTGATCCGACGCCGGTGGCGATGAGCCCTGGCGGCTCCGCCCGTCAGGCGTTCTTCGGTATCTCGCTGAACGGCAGGTTGGCCAGGTCGCCCGGCTCCTTGGGCAGGCCCAGGGCCCTCTCCCCGACGATGTTGCGCTGGACCTCGGCCGTCCCACCCCAGATGGTTCCGGAACGGGAGCCGAGGAACATCCCCATCCATTCGTTCTGGCGGTAGCCGTCGCCGTCCGGGCGCACCAGGGACTCCATGCCGGCGATGTTCATTGCGATCTCGCCGAAGCGGCGCGAGTACTCCGACCACAGCATCTTGCCGACGCTCGCCTCCGGGCCCGGTTCGTGCCCCGCCGCCGCCAGGGCGTTCATGCGCTCGGCCTGGTAGCGGATGATCTGGATCTTGGTGTAGGCCCAGGCCAGTTGCTGGCGGACGGTCGGATCGGAGGCCTTGCCATTGGCCCTGGCCTTCTCGACAACCCGGCGCCAGCTGTCGAGGAACCCGACGTGGCGGCTGCCGCCGCCCCGACGCTCGTTCCCGAGGGTCGTGTTGGCGACCCGCCAGCCGTTGTGCAGGCCCCCGATCACGTTGAACAGGGGAGCCCGGGCGCCGTCGATGAACACCTCGTTGAAGCCGGCCCCGCCGGTCATCTGGCGCAGGGGCCGGATGTCGAAGCCGTTGTCCTTCATCGGCACCAGGACGTAGGAGATCCCCTGGTGCTTGGGGGCGTCCATGTCCGTACGGCACATGCAGAACATCATGTTGGCGAACTGGGCCCCCGAGGTCCACACCTTCTGCCCGGTGATGATGATCTCGTCGCCGTCGACCACCCCGCGGGTCTGCAACCCGGCCAGATCGGACCCGGCGCCGGGCTCGGAGAAGCCCTGGCAGTACCGGTCGGTGCCGTCGAGGATGCGGGCGAGGAAGTGGCGCTTCTGCTCCTCGTCCCCGTGGACGATGATCGCCGGCGAGACCAGCGACTCGCCCATTCCCCGACTGATTCGGGGATAGCCGGCGCGGCTGAACTCGTCCGACACGATGCCGTTCTGGAAGTTGTCGAGGCCGCGCCCGCCGTACTCCTCGGGCCAGTGCGAGCAGATCCAGCGTCCGTCGAGGAGGCGGCGCTCCCACTCGCGCATCGCCTCCGAGCGCTCCCCCGTGCCCCGCACGCCCAGTCGGGCGTTCTTGACCTCGGGTATGGCGTTCTCCTTGATCCAGACCTGAACCTCGTGTCGCAGCGCCTCGTCCGCTGCCGCGCCGGTTGCCATCAGGGCTTCCCCTCTCTCTGCCAGTCCTTGGACTGCTTCACGACCGTTGCCACATGCACCGCCGGGCTCCCATGACCCATCCGTCCGGACTTCCCCTATGCCGCCAGGTGACGGAGCTTGCCCCCCGGAGCCAACACGATGAGCTTGACGATCTCCTCGGTGATCCGGGGCTCGAGGCCCTCGGTATGGCCCTTGTCGAGTCGAACGACGTCGGCGATCACCCGTCCGTCCCTGGCGTCGGGGTAGACGTAGACCTGGGCGATCCCCGGACGGGGCAGTAGTCCCCAGGCCGGGGTCGAGTTCGGGTTGGTGCGGCCGTCGTAGACCAGGCCCGCCTCGGTGTCGACCACGTCCGGCATCCGCTTCTTCGCCCCGGCCTGGTACCGGCCCAGGGCGAGTCCTCGGGCAGGGAGGCGATCTCGTGCTCCCCGACGGCGTAGATGAAGGAGAAGTCCGCGTCAGGCAATCCGGCGGGCGGCCCGGTGAATCCGGGTGGCGGACCCGCGGGGCGCGCCCTACCGGGCCGGCCGGCGTTGGCAGCCCGCTCGGCCGGGCCCAAACGCCCGCCCGACAGGCTGAGCCAGCCGTCGACCCGATCGGCGAAGAAGGGCGTCCGCAGGAGCCGGTTTGAGGTCATTCCCCCCTGGGAGTGGCCGACGAGCCAGAAGGCGGCGATGTTCGCCGTCCCGAAGCGGTCGCCCACCAGCTCGACGATGTTCTGCAGGTGCTGATCGTCGGCCTCGGCCACCCAACGCCGGGGCTCGTCGCTGGCCGCGGTGGGGGTGGCGATGACCAGCCGGTAACGGTCCTTGACCTGGTGGGCAGGGAAGTAGCCGTGCTGCCACTGGCCGGACGAGCCCCCGCCATGGAGGGAGAGCAGGAACGTCACGTTCTCGTCGGGCGCCAGGTCCTCCGGAAAGTCGAGATAGAAGCCACGACCCGTCCCCGGGTCGGTTATCGGCTCCCCCATCGGGTACCCCCATCACGATGATTCGAGGATCGAACGATACCGCACCGGGCTCCGGTCATCCTCAGCCCGCCGTCGCTGCCGCCCGCGCCCCCAGAAGCTCGGCCATGTTGCCCCGGTAGAAGCGGTCGCGGTCCTCGACCGACACCCCTTCCATGGCCTCCTCGAACTTGGCCAGCGGGTCCTTGCCCCCCTCGGGGTGGGGGTAGTCGGTAGAGAACATGAACAGCTCCGGCCCGCCCTGCTGGATCATCCAGCCCACGTCCTCACCGGGGAACGGTGTGAACTTGAGGTGACGGCGGACGTAGTCGGAAGGCCGATCGGCGAGCCGCTGGAGGGGCTCCTCGGTGCGACGGAAGGCCCGCTGGGCGTAGTCGAGGTGGTGCATCCAGGACACCACCCAACCCGCCCCCTGCTCGATGCAGCCGCCCCGCAGGCCCGGGAAGCGGTCGAACACACCGTCGAGGATGAGGGCGCCCAGGAAAAGGGCAGGCGAGTGGTAGATGGCGAGGTAGTCCTTGGAGCGGATGTTCTCGCCCCCGCCCAGGTGGTCGGTGACGGGCATGGCGTTGTTGTGGAAGGCGCGGTCGAGCAGGCGGCCACCCCCGCCCACGTGCAGCACGAAGGGAATGTCCCGCTCCTGAAGGAGGGCCCAGAAGGGGTTGAGGTCGGGATGGGTCGGTGAGCGCTCGCCCGCCGCCGTGGAGGGGACCATGACGGCCGAAGCGCCGCCGTCGATGGCCTCGGCGGCCACGTCCACGGCCCGGGCGGGATCGACCAGGGACACGTAGGCGACCGGCAGCAGCCGGCGGTCCTCGGCGCAGAAGGCGTTCATGGCCTTGTTCTGGGCCCGGCAGCCGGCATAGAGCAGATCGAGGTCGGCGGCCAGCTCATCGGGGTCTGTGTAGCGGTGCAGGTTGCGGCGGAGGCTGAACATGGCCGTGGCGAAGGTGGCGAAGACCAACTGGCCCTCGAAGCCGAGCAGGTCAAGGACCCGGGACCGCTCGGCGGGGTCGAAGCCTCCCATGGCCATCCAGCCCTTGTCCTGCATCAGGCGCTCCTCCGCCTGGGTCGCCACCGAGGCGTCCGAGCCCCTCCGCTGGGCTCGCTGGGTGGCCTCTTCGAAGACGGGCCCCAGTGCCTCCATGCCGCGGCGGCGCAGCCGGTCGCGGGCGGACGGCTCGATGTGCTCGTCGAGGAAGTCGGCCAACTCCATCACGTGGCTGTCGGCATCGAGGATGGCGCGCCCACCGGCGTAGGTCATGGAGTTCCCCCTGAAATGTCCGCGTGACAATTTGTCACTCCCAGGAGGCCATAATGCCTCATGGCCCGATCCTCCGCCACCGCCTTGGCCGCATCGGCCGCCCCCGGCCACCCCGAGCCGGGCCCCCGCCCGCCCCGACGGGAGATCCTGCTGGACGCCGCCGCCCAGATCGTGGCCGGGGGGCACGCCGACGAAGTGACCATGGAGACCGTTGCCGCCAGGGCCGGCGTCAGCCGGGCTCTGGTCTACAAGCACTTCGCCAACCGCCAGGACCTGCTTGCGGCTCTCTACGAGCGTGAGTCGTCCCTGCTCCACCGCCAGCTCAGCGCGGCGGTGGAGGGGCGCCCCTCCCTGGAGGGCATGCTGCGGGCGCTGGTGGAAGGGGCCCTGGCCGCCCAGGCCACCAGGAGCGCGACCTTCGTCGCTCTGGCCGCCGAGGGCGGCCGTCCTGCCGGCCAGAGGGACCGGCAGCGCCGTCGCGACTCCCGGACCCTGCGCTACTTCGCCGACCGGGCGGTCGACGAGCTCGGCATCGACCGCGAGCTGGCGGTACCGGCCATGCGCCTGGCGCTGAGCGGCATCGCCTCGGTGCTTGAGGCGTGGAGGCGCAGCCCCAGCGAGGCCAACGCCCGGGCGCTGTCCGACATGTACGTGACGATGGTCATGGGCGGCCTGCAGGCCCTCCCAAGGCGCTGACCGGCCTCCGGCGCCGGCACCCCGGGGCCCTGGACACGAGGGCGGGAGGTTGACGGGCATGGACCGACCAACGGAGGGCGACCGGGAGCCTCGTCATCCTCACCACGATCTCGTGGTCAGGGAGGTCCGTGGTTGGTACACCGACTGGCCGGGCCGGTCCCCTGGTCCGGCCGGATCCGAACCGGACATCGGGATACGGACCCGGACCGAACCCTTCGGTCACCTGCGGTCCGGACCCGGCGACGCCGGCCGGCGGCTCGTCCTGACCGTCGACGACCCCGCTGCCGTCCCGGGCGTTCTGAAGGCGGCGGCCGGATACTTCCGGGGTGACCCCTTCGACGTGTGGGTGGACGAGCGCAGGCGGGCCGCTCTGCTGGATGCGGCCCTCGTGTCGGCGGGCTTCCATGCCCCGGAGGACGACACCGTGGTGCTGGCGCTCGTCGCGCCGCATTGGCCACAGGACGAACCGGCCGGCCTCGAGGTCCAGGAGGTCGCCGATGAGGCCGCCCTGAGATCGTGGGCCCGAGTGCGGCTGATGGGCTTCTCCGACAGCGAGGACGAGCCCGCCGAGAACCTCGTGGAGGAGCAGCTGGCCGCCAGGAGGGCCGAGTGGCCGATCAGCCGCTACGAGCTGGCGTTCCTCGACGGCGAGCCGGTCGGAATCCTGGCCCACTACACCGCCTCCACCGACCAGATGGTCTTCCTCCTGGCCACCCGGGTGCCCTTCCGGCGCCGCGGGGTGGCTCAGTCGTTGTTGCGACGCTGGGGCGAGCGGGCGCTAAACGAAGGGGCGCGCTCACTCCTCATCAACTGCGACGAGCACGGCCGGCCCGCTGCGCTCTACCGCCGGCTGGGGTTCGTCGACGAGGTGTACTGGCACCGTCGCTACCGGCCGGGATCCTGATCAGGCCGGACCCGTCCCAGCGCATGGCCCCGGCGGGACGCCTGCGCGGTCACTCGGGACACCAGATCCGCAACCGGTTGTCGGACAGCGGCACACAGAACCTCCCGTCCGGGGAGGCCTCCAGGAGCAAGGCACGGAGCTCGGACGTGAACTCGTCCAGGCGGTCACCGAAGAGGTGGGGGGCCATTCCCGAGGTCGACAGGCGGTTGGCGACGATCTCTTCGACGGTGCGCTCCAGAACCCGGCCGTCCGGGACCGGGATCTCCCTGGCCGGTCGGAACCCGGCCGCCTGGAACACTTCGTCCTCTCCGCCCGGTGAGGTGTTGCGGAGGCCCTGACCTGCCCGGCGGTCGACCCCGAGCCACCGTCGTCTGAGGTCCTCGATCGCCCGGTCAGGCGCCGCCGGGCAGGGGAGGAGCCGCGGGTGGCGCTCCGGGCCGGGGCGAGAACCATCGACCTGCACGACGGCCCCGCCGGGCTCGACCATGTCGCGGACCAGCCCGGCGACCCTGGGCCTGTCCATCCAGTGGAAGGACTGGGCGAAGGTGATGACGCGGAACCGCCCCAAACCCGCCGGCAGGTCCTCGGCCCGGAGGCGGACCCAGACGGCGTTGGCGATCCGACGCTGCTCGGCCAGTCGCCGGGCCTCCGCCAGCATGCCCGGATCAGGGTCGAGGCCGATCACGGTCTCGAAGAGGCCGGCGAGACGGAGCGCCACGCTTCCGGGCCCGCAACCGACGTCCAGCAGGCGGCCGCTACCGTCGAGGGACAGGGCCTGGCGGAAGGCGTCGGCCAACTCCGGAGCGTAGGGCTCGCGGCCCTGTTCGTAGAACCGGGCGGCGCCGGCGAAGAGAGTGTCGTCCCAGGTCCAGTCCTCCCACCCGTGCTCGCCGGTGCGATCGGTCACGGCATCACGCCAGGGCTCCGGGGAGGCGGCCGGCGGAACCGGCGGATGAGGACTCGGCACGTGGCCACTACTGGCCGTTCAGTCCGTCGACATCGCCGGGCACCTGCGGCCGAGTAGGAGGCAGATCACGCAGGCCGGGCCCCGCCTGCTCAGCCGGAGGTGGGCCATCTTGGGGTGGTTGCAGCTGCGGCACCGGGGCATCGGGTTCGAAGATAATCGCGCCGCCGCACCGGCTCGCGGTGGCCAAGTCACGCGTCGTAGTGGAGGTTCTCGACAAGCTGCTCGTTCGGATCGAGGAGATGCCGACCTACGCCGGCTACTCGAAGCTGACCACGTTCCCGCGGCCCCACGGAGCGTCAGGCCGTCGGCGGCCCGGCGGCGAGACGTTCGCTGATTACCCGGTACCGGTCCTCCTCGGCGACCATCCAGCGGGCCTCCAGCCACCAGGTGGCGCCGGCGGCGGAGAACGGTTCGACGATCTCCGCCGCTCCGGCCGGGGCCGGCGGAGTCTCGCCCTCGACGACCACGTCGAAGCCATGCCGGCGCCCGCCGTTGGCGTCGAGCCATGCCAGCATGGCCTCGATGTCGGGGGGTCCGGTGGGCCGGAAGGTCGGGTCCATGCACACCGGGATCAACCCGTCGCATCGGAGGGCCCGTCGCATCGATCGCTCGTGGGGCCATGCCCCCACGACCCAGATGGGGATCCGTGGCTCCTGCACCGGTCGCAGGGGCGGGAACGGGCCCTTGGTCAGGTCGAGATCGAAGCGCTCCCCCGAGTAACGAAGTCCCCCGGACCACAGCTCGGCGATCAGGTCGATGCCCTCGTCAAGCAGGCGAGCGCGCTCGGCCCGCGGCCGGGCATCGCCGATACCGCCCCACCCCGTCTCCGGGGCGCCCAGACCCACCGACAGGATCGCCCTGCCCCCCGACAGGTGGTCGAGCGTGACCGCTTGGCTGGCCACCTTCCAGGGCCTTCGCCACGGCAGAGGGGTGAGCATGGTCCCGAGGCGCAGCGTGTCGGTGCGCTCGGCCATGGCCGACAGCAGAGACCAGGAGTCGAGCACGTAGGCCGCCTCGAACACGAACACGGCGTCCCAGCCGGACTGTTCGGCCAGGACGGCCAGTTCGACCTGCTGGCGGGCGGGCCCACCGGGGAGCACGAAGCCGTAACGCACGGCCCGCATCCAATGCGATTCTGCCGGCCGGGCGCAACGTCTTTCGCTGATCAGGTAGAAGGCGCCGCCCCGACCTCATCGTGGGACAATGGACGATCGCCTCGGAGGAGGTGGAGCGGTGCCAAAGAAGCCGGTGATCCTGAAGAGCCCCAGGGAGCACTGGAAGGCCGAGCCCGACGGGCACGACTATCCGGCGGCGCGGGACTATCTCAGCCTGCTCATGCCGGAGGCGCAGGCTGACCCTCTGGTCGAGTCCCTACGCAGCGCCCCCCTCGTCCACCGCAAGGCCAAGGACATCCTCCGGGCCAGCCGACTCGAGCTGCTGGGCGAGGACAACGTGCACGTGGCCAAGGACCTGCGTCGGATCCGCAAGGGGGAGAGGCTCTCACCGGTGCTCCTGGTGAGGGGCAGCATCACCGCCGCCGCCTCGCTGATCGTGGCCGACGGCTACCACCGCGTCTGCGCCAGCCACTTCCTCGACGAGGATGCCGACATCCCCTGCCGGATCGTCGACCTGGCGCCGGCGGCCCGGCGTCCCTCTACCCGGCCGGCCAAGTCGGCGCCGTAGCCTGACGGTGGCCGGCCGCCTACTCGCCCCCACGCTGCGGGGCTACCGCCCCGGATGGCTGGGTCAGGACGTGGTGGCCGGCCTCACGCTCGTCGCCATCGCCGCCCCGGAGCAGATGGCGACCGCTCGTCTGGCGAACATGCCCGCCGTCACCGGGCTCTACGCCTTCGTGGCGGGCTCGGTGGCCTACGCCCTCTTCGGCCGCAACGGCCGGGTGTCGGTGGGGGCGGACTCCACCATCGCCCCGGTGCTCGGTTCGGGGGTGGCCGCCATCGCCGCGGTGGGGTCCGTCCGCTACGCCCACCTCATCTCCCTCCTCGCCCTCATGGTCGGCGGCCTGGTCGTGATGGCGGGGCTGATGCGCCTGGGGTGGGTGGCCGAGTTCATCTCCGCCCCGGTCGTCACCGGTGTCCTGGCCGGCATCGCCGTGGAGATAGTGGCCAAGCAGCTGCCCTCGCTGCTCGGCGTTCCGGCCAGCGGCACCTCCACCATCGGCCGGCTGCGGGCGCTGGCCGGCCACCTCGGTCGGGTCAACGGCTGGGCCATGGCCATAGGTATCGGGGTGCTGGCGATCATCGTGGTGGGGGAGATGATCGACCGGCGGTTCCCGGCTGCCCTGGTGGCCACGGTGGGGGCGATCCTGGTGGCCAGGGCGGGAGACCTGGTTGCCCACGGTGTGAAGGTGGTGGGCAGCCTGAGCGGGGGCCTTCCGCCGCTGCGCTGGCCGGGGGGAACCTGGACCGACGCCCAGCACCTCCTGAGCCCGGCTCTGGCCGCCGCCTTTCTGTGCCTGGCCCAGACCGCCGCCACCGTGCGCACCGCCAGCGCTGGTGCTCCAGCGGCCGGGGAGTTCAACCAGGACCTCGCCGCCGTCGGAGCGGGGAGCCTGGTGTCGGGCATGGCCGGCTCCTTCGCCGTCAACTCCAGCCCGCCCCGGACCCAGGTGGTCGCCACCGCCGGCGGCCGCACCCAGGTGGCCGGCCTGCTGGCCGCCGGCCTGGTGCTCAGCCTCGCCGTGCTGGGGCCGGGCCTGTTGCACTACCTACCCCAGGCCGCCCTGGCGGGCATCCTCGTCTTCGTCGCCACCCGCCTGTTCCACATCGGGGACCTGCGGGCGATCCTGCGCTTCGACCGTATCGAGTTCGGGCTGGCCGTGACCACCCTGCTGGCGGTGGCCCTCATAGGTATCGAGCAGGGCGTGATCATCGCCATCCTTCTGTCACTGGCCGAACGGGTCAGGCGGGCGGCCCGGCCCATGGACGCCGTTCTGGGGCGCGAGATCGGCACCGACCACTGGATACCGACCGACGTGGGCCTGGCCACCGAGCAGGTTCCGGGCGTGCTGGTGTACATGATCTACGCCCCCCTCTGGTACGCCAATGCCGACTACGTGCGGTTGCGGGTGAGCCAGCTCGTCGAGGCGGCCAAGGGCGTGAAGGTGTTCGTGCTCGACTCCGACGGAATCTCCGACATCGACTACACCGGGGCCCGGTCGCTGAGCGAGCTGGCCCACGAGCTCCGGGCCAGGGGGGTGACCATCGCCGTCGCCCGGGCGTCGCACATCGTCCACCACGACCTCAAGCACAGCGGGCTGCTGGCTGACATCGGCGCCGATCACCTCTATCGGAGCGTGGAGGAGGCCGTCCGGGCCCTCCAGCCCGGCCCCTCTTCCTCAGTCGCCGGCCAGGTCCCGCCGGCCGAATCGAGCGGCGCCGGCCAGGGCCAGTAGAACGCCCACCGCCACCAGGATCACGTTGGAGACCCAGTCCGGGTCGACGGCAGGAGCGGGCGCCATGTGGTGCAACACCGATGTGTCCATCAACCAGTGGTTGGCGTTGACGATGCCGCCGAGCAGCTCGACGAGCAGGCTCCAGGACACCACGCTGTAGGCGAGGACCCCGCACCACCGGGGGGCGAAGCCCACGGCGAGGACCCCGGCGCCCAGCACCACGACAGCGGCCGGCACCACGTTGAGACCGGCCAGCACGATCCGACCGGGGGCCTCACCGGCGTGCTGGCTGGCCGTCCCGACCCAGGTGGCCACGCCGGCGGCGGCGCCGAGCACCACCAGGGTGGTCGCCGCCACGGCCAGGCGTCCCCACAGCCACCGCCACCGCGACAGGGGTCGGGTCAGGAGGGCGTCCAGGCGGCCCTCGGCCTCCTCCGCCCGGGTCGCCGACACCTGGGCCGCGGCGACCAGGGTGACCAGGGTGGCCACGAGCAGGAAGACGATGCCCAGGTAGGCCGACGTGCCCTGGCCGGTGCCGGCCAGCCGGGCGACGGCGGCCTGCACCCCGGCGGACACCGTCATGGCCTGCCCGGCGGCCTTGGCGATGGTGCCGCACAGGAGACCGGCCAGTGCGGCCCCCACCAGCCAGCCGACCGCCCCGCCCCGCCCGAGCCGCAGGGCCAGGCCGGTCGGACCACCAAGCAGCCCCACCCGGGGCCGGCGCGACTGGCGATCCCCGACCAGCCCGGTCCCGAGGTCCCTGCGCCCGGCCAGCCATACGGCCAGCAAACCCAAGGCGACCACCGCCGCCCCGATCGGCACCAGCGCTGCTGGCCGGGGCCCGCTCAGGGGACGCAGCTCGTCCACCCACCCCAGCGGGGTGGCCCAGCGCAACGGGGCCAGTCCGGTGCCCGAGTCGGCCACCATACGCAGGGCGTAGGCGACCCCCAGGGCCACCCCGGCGTAGCCGGCGGCGGCCCGGCGGGTGGGGGCGACCTGGGCCGCCACCGCCCCCACCGCCATGAACAGGGCGATGCTGGCGACCAGGCACACCGACAGGTAGAGCGCCGCTCCCGGCGCAATGTTCACCGTCGACGCCCGTCCGGCGGCCACGCTGAGAACGGCCGTCACTAGCCACAGGATCCCCACCCCGCCGGCCAGACCGGCCAAGGCCTCCAACGTCGCCCGGCCCCTGGTGGTGCGCCCCGCCACCAACAGCTCCCACCGGCCTTGCTCCTCCTCCCCCCGCAGGAGTCGGGTGGCGGTGAGCAGGCCCCAGACCGCCCCCACCAGGCTGAGGACCCCGAGGCTGCGCCAGGCGGTGAAGCCGGCGACCGAGTCGATTTGGCGGGCCGGCCCGATCAGGGCGTTGATGCCGGCGTTGGCGCCGAAGGTGGACGCCAGCCGATGCCGGGCCTCCGGTGTCTTGTAGCTGGCGGCGAAGCCGAGCGCCGAGCTCAGCACGTAGCCACCGAACACGGCCCCCCAGAGCGCGGCTGGACGCAGCACCCGGCTGAAGGTGTGGCCGGTGACGACGGCGACCGTCCGGCGTGCGACCGGCGCCGGCGGAAGGCCGCCGCCGGCCCCCGCCGGTGGGCTGTCGGTGGCGGACGACAGCGGCTCAGCGTCCATTGCCGGCCGGCAGCCTCGTCTCGATCGAGGTCACGTCCCCGTAATGGGCGAGGAAGAGCTCCTCCAGCGACGGCTCGCGGCTGAGCAGCTCGCGTACCCGTCCGGTGGCCAGCACCTTGAGGAGGGGATCTACGCTGCCCCGGACCTGGCAGCGCAATACCCGACCGGTCACCTCTACCGCCCGAACCCCGGGCACCCCGTTGACGTCGGGGACCGGACCGTCGAAGGTCGCCTCGACGGTGACGGCAGCGAGGTGTCGCAGCTCGCCCAGGGTCCCCAGCTCCGCCAGCCGGCCGGCGCGCAGGATGCCGACCCGGTCACAGAGCGCCTCCACCTCGCTCAGGAGGTGGGAGGACAAGAACACGGTCTGGCCCCGGTCCCGTGCCTCGTGGATGCAGGCGCGGAAGGCCTGTTCCATCAGCGGGTCGAGGCCGTTGGTCGGCTCGTCCATGACCAGCAGGTCCGGCCGGCTCATCAGCCCCGCTATGAGCAGCACCTTCTGGCGGTTGCCCTTGGAGTAGGCCCTCACCTTCTTGTCCGGGTCGAGGTCGAAGCGCTGGATCAGCTCGTCGCGGTAGACGAGGTCGACCCGCCCCTGCACCCGGCCGAGGAGGTGGAGGGTCTCCGCCCCGGTCAGGGACGGCCACAGGCTGGCTTCCCCGGGCACGTAGGAGAGCCGGCGATGGGCCTCAATGGCCTCCGACCAGCAGTCGAGCCCGAACAGCCGGGCGTCCCCGGCGCTGGCCCCGACCAGGCCAAGCAGCAGGCGGATGGTCGTGGTCTTTCCGGCTCCGTTGGGGCCGAGGTAGCCGAACACCTCCCCGGCGCCGACCTCGAGGTCGAGGTCGGCCAGGGCGGTCACCCGGCCGAAGCGCTTGGTCAGCCCGGTGGTGCTCACTACGGGTGCGGCCACAGTCCCTCCTTGCCATGACCAGTGTCGGTGGCGCCCCGGATGCCCGGCCAGGGTCCAAGGTCCCCGGTTAGCTTGACCGCCGATGACCGACGGCACTGGTTTCCGGCGGGTTCCGGCGATGGCAGTGACGCTGGCACTGGTGGTGGCGGCGAGCCTGCTGGTGACGGCGGTGGCCGGCGTCTCCCGGCCCGCCGGGGCCTCCCCGCCCGGACCGGAGACCGCCACCAGCGGCGGCGCCTGGGGCACCTACCACGCCGACAGCGCTCGCTCCGGTGTCGACCCCTCCGGTGCGAGCCTCGACCCGCCCCAGTCGGCCTGGACCTCGCCCGCCCTCGACGGCCAGATCTACGCCGAGCCCCTGGTGTGGGGCCCCTTGGTGATCGTGGCCACCGAGCACGACACGGTCTACGGGCTCTCCGCCGCCGACGGATCGGTGGTCTGGTCGACCCACGTGGGGACGCCGGTGCCCCAGTCCTCGCTGCCGTGCGGTGACGTCGACCCCGAAGGCATCACCGCCACCCCGGCCATCGAGGCCTCCAGCGGGCGGCTCTTCGCCCTGGCCGAGGTCCTCGCCAACGGGGCGGTCGCCCATGAGCTGGTGGCCCTCGACGCCGGCACCGGCAAGGTGCTGTTCACCGAGTCGGCCGACCCGGCGGGCATGACGCCGACGGTGCAGCAGGCCCGGGCGGCCATGGCCGTCAGCGGGGGCCGGGTCTACATGGCCTACGGGGGCCTCGACGGGGACTGCGGCAGCTACCACGGCTGGGTGGTCGCCGCCCCCACCTCGGGACCCGGGTCGTCGATGTCCTACCAGGTGCCCACCCACCGCGAGGGAGGCATATGGGCCCCGGCCGGGGTGAGCGTGGACGGCGCCGGGGATGTGTGGGTTGCCACCGGCAACGGCGATTCGACCACGACCTACGACGAGGGCAACAGCGTCCTCAAGCTGTCGCCCACCCTGACCCTGCTGGATTCCTTCGCCCCCTCCGACTGGGCACAGCTCAACTCGAACGACACCGACCTCGGGTCCACCGGACCGGAGCTGCTGCAGGACAACCTCGTCTTCCAGGTGGGCAAGGGGGCGACCGGGTACCTGCTCGACGGCGGCCACCTCGGTGGCATCGGCGGCCAGCTGTACTCCGGAAGCGTCTGTTTCACCATCGGCGGCGACGCCTACCGCCCGCCGGACGTCTTCGTCGGCTGCAACTCGGGCGTGAAGGACGTCCGGGTGACGACCAGCCCGCCGTCGTTCCGGGTGGCCTGGTCCGGTCCGAGCGGGGCGACCGGGCCCCCGATCTTCGCCGGCGGCCTGGTGTGGTCGGCCGGCTCGTCCGCCCGCACCCTCTATGGCCTCGACCCCGCATCGGGGGCGGTGGTCGCTTCGCTGCCCACCGGCTCCATGGCGTCGTTCGCCACGCCGGCGGTTGGCGATGGCCTGCTGGTGCTGGCCACGGGTACGACGGTGCGAGCCTGGACCGGGCCGCCCACCACGGCGTCGAAGTACTGGCTGAGCGGGAGCGACGGCTCGGTGTACTCCTTCGGCTCGGCGGGGTACTACGGCTCGGCCCGGGGCCTGGCCCTCAAGAGCCCGATGGCAGGCATGGCGCCCACCCCCGACGGCGACGGCTACTGGCTGGTCGGGGCCGACGGCGGGGTGTTCACCTTCGGCGACGCCCGCTTCTTCGGGTCGGCCGGCGACATCCGGCTCAACCGGCCCATCGTCGGCATGGCGCCCACCCCCGACGGCGACGGCTACTGGCTGGTGGCGTCGGACGGCGGGATGTTCACCTTCGGCGACGCCCGCTTCCTCGGGTCGGCCGGCGCCATCCGGCTCAACCGGCCCATCGTCGGCATGGCGCCCACCCCCGACGGCAACGGCTACTGGCTGGTGGCGTCCGACGGCGGGATCTTCACCTTCGGCGACGCTCGTTTCCTCGGCTCGACCGGATCGCTACGGCTCAACGCCCCGGTGGTGGGCATGGCGCCCACCCCCGACGGCAACGGCTACTGGCTGGTGGCGTCGGACGGTGGGGTGTTCACCTTCGGCGACGCGCCGTTCCGGGGCTCGGCCGGTGGGCTGCACCTGGCGCGGCCGGTCGTCGGGATGGGGGCCGATGCCGCCACCAGCGGCTACTGGCTGGTCGCCTCCGACGGGGGCGTGTTCAACTACGACGCGCCCTTCGCCGGCTCGGCGGCCGGGTCGGCCTCGGCGCCGATCGTCGGGATGGCGTCGCACGGCGCCCCCTAGCGCAGAGGTGGGCCGGCGAGGCAGGCTGGGGGGTATGCCCAATTCCGACCGCTTGACCCTCATGGCCGTTCACGCCCACCCGGACGACGAGTCCTCCAGCACCGGCGGCGTGCTGGCCCGCTACTCCGACGAGGGTGTCCAGACGGTGGTGGTGACCTGCACCAACGGCGAGTACGGGGACGGCCCCGATCACGTGAAGCCGGGCGAGGACGGCCACGACCCGGACACGGTGGCCAAGACCAGGCTGGCGGAGCTGGAGACGGCCTGCACCATCCTGGGGGTGAGCCGGCTGGAGACGCTCGGCTACCACGACTCCGGCATGCCCGACTGGCCCTACAAGGACCACCAGAGCGTGTTCTGCAACGTCCCCATGGAGGAGTCGGTCGGTCGCCTGGTCAGGCTGTTCACGGAGTACCGGCCCGACGTCGTCGTCACCTACGACGCCATGGGCGGCTACAACCACCCCGACCACCTGCAGGCGCACAACATCACGGTCGCGGCGGTGGAGCAGACCGGCATACCGGCCAAGCTCTACTTCATCTCCCGCCGCCGCAGGGACTGGGAGAAGCTGCGCGAGCAGCTCGCTGCCGCCGGGGTGGAGCTGCCGGCACCGCCTCAGCGCCCTCAGAGCGAGGAGTGGCTCAAGCGGATGGAGGAGATGGAGAAGCGCATCACCACCACCGTGGACACGTCGAAGTGGGCGGCCCGCAAGCGCGACGCGTTGGTGGCCCACGCCAGCCAGCTCGACCAGTCGTGGTGGACCCGGATACCGGCGGAGGCCTTCGGCGAGGTCTTCGCCCACGAGAGCTTCATCCGGGCCGAGGACCGCACCGGGGCGCCGGTGCCGGAGGAGGACCTCTTCGCCGGCCTGCGCTGAGGCGGTCCGTCAGGGGCCCTGCTGGCGGCGCCGCTCGCTGAGGCGGGCGGCGTAGGCGGCGGCCTCGCTGCGCCGCTCCATTCCCAGCTTGGCCAGCAGGTGGCTGACGTAGTTCTTGACCGTCTTCTCCGCCAGGTACATGGCCGCCCCGATCTGGCGGTTGGTCATCCCTTCGGCGATGTAGTCGAGGATCCTCCGCTCCTGGGGGCTGAGCTCGGACAGGGGGTCCTCCTCCGGCTGCGGCGCCCGGAGGCGGTCGAGGACCCTGGCGGTGACGGCCGGGTCGAGGAGGCTCTCGCCCCGGGCCACCCGGCGCACGGCGTCGATCAGCTCCGAGCCGCGGATCTGCTTGAGCACGTAGCCCGAAGCGCCGGCCATGATCGAGGAGAACAGCGCCTCGTCGTCGGCGTAGCTGGTCAGTATTACGCAGGCCACCTCGGGGTGGGCGGAGCGGATGTCGCGGCAGACCTCGATGCCGTTGATCCTGTCGTCGCCCAGACGCACGTCGAGGATGGCGACATCGGGTTGGGTGGGCGGTATCCGTGTCAGGGCCTCCTCACCGTTGGCGGCCTCACCGACCACGGTCATGTCGTCCTCGGTGGCCACCAGGTCGCGAATGCCCCGGCGGACCAGCTCGTGGTCGTCGAGCAGGAACACCTTGATCTGGTCCATCCACGCTCACCTTCCCTGTCGGGCCCTGGCGAGGGCCCTTTGTAGATCATCCCCGCCCATCGTCACGCAGATCGAAGATGGTGGTGCGGATACGCGTGATCGTCTCGTCCAGGTCCCCGACCACCGCCTCCAGCCGGCGCGCCGCCTCGTCCCCCAGCGCCAGCCGGGCGGCCGACTGCAGGGAGAGGGCGGAGGCGAACAGCCGCTGGATCACCTCGTCGTGGAGCTGGCGCGCTATGCGCTCCCTCTCCTCCGCCACCCGCAGCTCGGCGACTCGACGGCTGAGCCGTTCGTTCTCGAAGGCTATTCCCGCCGCCGTGGCCAGGCTCATCACCACCTGTTCGTCCTCCTCGGAGAACTGCCTGGCCCCGGTCTTGTCCGTGAGGTACAGGGACCCGAAGACGTGCTCGCGCCCCATGACGGGGACGCCGAGGAACGAGGTGACCGCCGGGTGCCCCGGGGGGAGCCGAGCGCCGAGGCGGTGCCGGCTCAGGTCGGTCAGTCGCAGCGGCCCGGGCTCGAGAACCAGGAGCCCCAGCAGGCCGGCGCCGGCTGGGCGGCGCCCGGTGGAGGGCCCACCCTCGGCGTCGATGCCCACGGTGGCGAACTGGGTCAGCGCCCCCGCCGGGTCCAGCAGCCCCAGGGCGCCGTGGCGGGCATCGACCAGGGCGGCGGCCGACTCCACCAGCCGGTGCAGCCTGGTGGTTGAGTCGAGGCCGGCTTCGACCGCCACCACCGCCTCCAGCAGCCGCCGCAGCTGGGCCGGATCGGAGATGCGTTGGAAGGGCGGATGAACCGCCCGCTGGGCCCGACCGTCGATCGTGATGGTTATCGGGTCCCCCTCAGCCGGCCGGCTCGAAGCCGCCCCGCTCTAAGTCCGCCGGCAGGTCGTGACGGATGCGCCGGCCGGACACGAACTCGATCCGGATGCCGATCAGCCGGTTGCGCTCGCCCCTGGCCCAGGGACGGGGGGCCACCTTCTCGAACCGGGGCCGGTCCTGCTCGCCGATCTCGCCGGCGGTGCCGATGGCGAGCACGCTCCAGCCCTCGTGGTACTGGCGGTCGGCCCAGTCCACCTCGAAGGCCACGACCGCGTTGCGCAGGGCGGCGGTCAGCTTGGTGCCCTCCGCCGTCTTGAACAGGATCGTTCCCTCGGCCACGGAGTAGTTGACCGGGAACACCGCAGGCAGGGCGCCGATGGTCACCGCTACCCGGCCCAGGGCGGCCCCGCCGAGCAGGCGCAGGCACTCGTCCTCGCTCAGCACCTCGAGGCCGTTGTCGATCAGAGGCTCGTTCATCGCCCACCAGCTCCGTCCGCCACCGCGAAGCCCGGGCCGCTGACATCGTGGAGCATGATCTCCATGAGGTAGCGGCCGCCGACGACCAAGCCCACCCGGCCCAGCCCGGGGCCGGCCAGCAGCCCCATTTGCTCGGCCGCCCGCAGCTCGTGGGCGCGCTCCATGGTCGCGGTGCTCATGACCCCTCCTTCTTGAAGTAAGTCCATGATGCGCCCGCCCGGCGCTGCGGGCATGGGGCTTTAGGTCGTGTCCGCCCGGGACCTTCGGCCGCTCGGGCGGCTCACCGGTCCGGTCCGCCCACCAGCGCGCCCTCGGCCCGCAGGCGGGCCCGCAGCCGGCCCCGGTCGACCCCCGACACGACGGCCGAGTCGGTGGACGAGTCGGTGGCCGCCGCCATGGCCGCCGCCACCCCGGCGGCGTGCCCGGTGGCCATGGCAGCCGGAATCTCCTTGGTCGCCTGGTGCACATAGCGGGTCGTGGAGATGCAGCGGCCGGCGACCACCAGGTTGGGGACCGTAGAGGTGGTCATCGAGCGCAGCGGGATGTGGAAGACCGCGCCCCGGCGGGTCCAGTGCCCGGTGGTGGCCACCGAGTCGGGAAAGGCCACCCCCGCCTCCTCGCGGGCGAGCACGTGGTCTCCGATCATGCGCCGGCTCTCGGTTATCCCGAGCATGCCGGCGTAGCCGTCCAGCCACGCCCCGCCGAAGGCGGGATGGTCGCGGCGCAGGGCCCCGAAGCTCTCCCGCGCCGACAGCCGGCAGGCCAGCTCAGCGGCCGTCATGCTGTCCGGGTCGGTGGCGTCCACCCGCACCGGATGGGGCCCCCAGGGCACCAGCACCCGACCGGGGGCGGTGGTGAGGAAGAAGCCGGCCCCGGCGGCCACGTCGGGGTCCACCCCGCCGACCCGGAACCACAGGTGGGGCGGGATGGGGACCAGCTCGAACGGCACTCCGGCGGAGGCGGCCACGTCGCCGTCGCCGCTGGCGTCGACGACGACCCGGGGCAGGATGGCCTCCCGTCCCCGCTTCGACTCGACCAGCACGGCGGTGATCGGCCCTGGGCGCTCGGGACCGCCCGCCCGGACGCAGGCGGCGAAATGGGTGTGAAGGCGCAGGCGGGCGCCGGACTCGGCCAGTAGCTCGTAGCAGACGTCCACGAAGGCGTCAGGGTCGTAGGCGACCGAGTAGCGCACCGACTCCGGGGCCCCCCACACCAGCCCCCAGCTCCGCCAGTGCGACACCAGGGCGGCGTCCGCGGAGCCCCACTGGGGCGGCGCCGGGTAGCGGGCCTGCCCGGCCGCCTCGAGGCGGTCGACGACCTCCTGGCACAGGCCGGCGACCACCTGGGTCCCCTCGCCGTCGTCGAGGGTCAGGAGGAGGTTGATCAGCCCGACGCTGGCCAGCCCGCCCACGGTGCCGGACCTCTCGATCAGCCACGTGTCGGCCCCGGAGCGGGCGGAGGCCACGGCGGCGGCGACCCCGGCCGAGCCTGCCCCGACGACCAGCACGTCAGGACGGCCGATCACGGGGGAGGACCGGGGCGCCTCGGTGAAGGTCGGTTGCTCGCCGGCGCTGTCTCCCGCGCTCAAGGCGAGCCCACCTCGGCCTTTGGGACCGCCACCCGGTCGGGGTCGGGCACCGGGGCGGCCACCACCAGGTGCATCGGGCTGCGCTCCACCTTGACCGCCAGCCAGGTGAGCAGGGCCCGGCCCGGCACGGAGAGGGCCAGGGCGGTGGCGACCCCCAGGCCCAGGCCAGCGGCCACGTCGGCGGGGTAGTCCGCCCCCGCGTATATCCGCAGGAAGGCCCCGGCCACGGCGGCCACGCCGGCGACGGCGGCGACCGGCCGGTCGCAGAGGGCGAGAGCAGCCACGGCCGCCCCCGCTGCCGCCGTCCACGGGTCGGGGAACCCGTGGCTGTGGGACCGGGGGATCAGGACCTCGACCCCGCTCAAGGTCCGGTACGGCCGGGCCCGGGCCACGGCGTGGCTGATCGGGTCGGTTATGGCGGCGGCGGCCAGGGCGGACAGCGCCGCCCAGGCGGCCCCGGCCACGGCGACGGGGGCGTGGACCGAGGAACGCCCCCGCCAGAACGCCGTCAGCACGAGGGCGGCGACCAGGATCGATCCGCCGTAGACGACGTAGGCGCGGGCGAAGCCGTGGAGCCACCCGCTGTGGGCGGCGAGGTGGTTGATGTCGGTGAAGAGGCGGTGGTCGAGGGAGCGCACTGGTCCGGGGCGGCCCGATGGGCGACTGGACGAGCCCGACGGGCAACTGATGGTAGGGCGGGGCCGGCGCGGACAGCCCGATGCCAACGGCGCCGCCGACCCGGACCGGCGCCGGCGCCGCCCCGCCGGCGGTACGGTCGGCGCAGCGGCGGGAAAGGAAGGACGTCATGGCCGACCAGCGGGTTGTCCTCACCACCGGAGCGAACTCCGGCATCGGGTTGGCCACCGCCCTCGAGCTGGCCCGGCGCGGCTTCCGCTCGGTCGGGACGGTGCGCAGCGAGGAGAAGGCCGAGGTGCTGGCCAAGGCGGCCGCCGACGCCGGGGTGGCCGTGGAGACGGCGCTCCTCGACGTGACCGACGCCGACGGCTGTGACGAGGTGGTGGAGCGGTTCCGGCCCTACGGCCTGGTCAACAACGCCGGCTACTCCGTCACCGGGGCGGTGGAGGACGTCGGCGACGACGAGGCCCGCCACGCTCTCGAGACCATGGTCGTGGCGCCCATGCGCCTGGCCCGCCTCTCCCTTCCCCACATGCGACCGGGCGGAGGGCGGATCGTGAACGTGTCCTCGGTCATGGGCATCACCAGCACCGCCCTGACCGGGTGGTACCAGGCGGCCAAGCACGCCCTCGAGGCGGTGAGCGACGCCCTGCGGGTGGAGGTGGCCGGCGACGGGGTCAGGGTGGTCCTGATCGAGCCGGGCGGGTTCCGCACCGGCATCTGGGACGAGGGGAGGCAGGAGGTGGCCCGCCGCCAGGACAGCCGCTACGACACCGCCTACCAGCGGGGTCTGCAGGGCACCCGCCTGGTGGAGCCCCTCATGGGCGACCCGGGTCGGGTGGCCCGGGTCATCGCCGGTGCCGTCAGCGCCCGGCGCCCCCGGCCGCGGTACCTGGTGGGCTACGACGCCCAGATGCTGGCCTGGGTGGAGCGTCTCACCGTCTCCCCGGTCAAGGACGCCGTCACCCGACGGTTCCTGGGGCTGTAGCCGCGCCGGTGGCGGCTCGCATCGGGCTTGTTCTCGGCGCCGGCGGGGTGGTCGGCCATGCCTTCCACGCCGGTGTCCTCTCCGCCCTGGCCGAGGCCACCGGCTTCGACCCCCGCCGGGCCGAGCTGATCGTGGGCACCTCGGCGGGCTCGGTGGTGGCCTCCATGCTGCGCGCCGGCGTGCCCGCCGCCGATCTGGCCGCCCGGGCCACCGGCCAGCCGCTGTCGGCGGAGGGCGCCGCCATCCTGGGCCGGGCGCGCTCGTCGGGGTTGTCCTGGCGCGACGTGCCTGCCCGTAGGCCGCTCCGGCTGGGCCTGGGCGCGCCGGCGTTGCTGGGGCGGGCCATGGCCCGCCCGTGGGAGGCCAGGCCGGGCATGCTGGCCGCCGCCCTGCTGCCTGCCGGCACGGTGCCCACCGAGCTGGTCAGCGGCTGGCTGGAGCCGCTCTTCGGCGACGGGTGGCCCGACGGCTTGTGGGTGTGCGCCCTTTCGCTGACCAACGGGCGCCGGACGGTGTTCGGACGTCCGGAGGCTCCCCGGGCCGGGCTGGTCGATGCGGTGGCCGCGTCCTGTGCCATACCCGGCCTGTTCCGGCCGGTGGAGATCGGCGGGATCCGCTATGTCGACGGTGGGGCCCACTCGCCGACCAACGCCGACCTGGTCGCCGGGCTGGGCCTGGACCTGGCGGTGGTGGTCTCGCCGATGTCGGCGGCCCGCCCGCTGTCGGGGGGATTCGACCTGGCCGGACGGCGCATCGCCCGGCTCACCCTCGGCCGCGAGGCGGCCGCCGTGCGGCGGTCCGGGACCCCCGTGTTGGCCTTCCAGCCGGGGGTGGAGGAGCGGGCGGTCATGGGGGTGAACGCCATGGATCCGTCGCGGCGGGAGGCGGTCGTGCGCCAGACCCGCCGGTCTACGCTGGCCCGGCTGCGCCGGTCCGACCTGGCCGACCGGCTCGGGATACTCGCCTCGGCCGGCTGAGCGGCCACCGAGAGGCCACGGCCCGCCACCGCCTCCGGCCGCCGCCGCCTGGGCGGCTCAGGCGGACCGGCGGGGAGAGTTGACCGGATGGTCAAGATTTGATGAGGCTGTCGCCCCATGACGCGGCCGGGGGACGCCATGCGCATCGCCTACCTGGCCTATCGGGGCAACCCCCATTCCGGCGGCCAGGGCGTCTACACCCGCTACCTCACCGCCGAGCTGGCGGCCCTGGGCCACGAGGTGGTCGTCTTCGGCGGCCAGCCCTACCCGGTGCTTGAGGAAGGGGTGGAGTTCGTCCCCGTCCCCAGCCTCGACCTCTACCGCCAGCCCGACCCCTTCCGCATCCCCTGGCCGTGGGAGTTCCGCCGGCCCGTCGACCTGCTCGAGTTCGCCCTCATGTGCACCGCCGGCTTTCCCGAGCCGCTCACCTTCAGCCTGCGGGCCCGGCGGGTGCTGCGGAACCAGAGGGACCGGTTCGACGTGGTGCACGACAACCAGTGCCTCGGGCGGGGGCTGCTGGGCATGATGGAGGACGGCTGGCCGCTGGTCGCAACTCTGCACCACCCCATCACCGTGGACCGCGACCTCGAGCTGGCCCATGCCCGCACCCGCCGGCGCCGCCTCACCCTCCGCCGGTGGTACGGCTTCCTCGGCATGCAGGCCGAGGTGGCCCGACAGATCCCCCGGATAATCACGGTCTCCGAGTCGTCCAAGGCCGACATCGTCTCGCAGATGGGGGTGGCCTCCGACCGCCTGACGGTGGTGCCGGTGGGCGTGGACCCTCTCCGGTTCCGGCCCCGGCCCGACGTGGCCAAGGTGCCGGGACGGCTGATGACCACCGCCAGCGCCGACGTGCCCCTCAAGGGCCTGGTGCCCCTGCTGGAGGCTGTGGCCAAGGTGCGCACCGAGCGCCACGCCGAGCTGGTGGTGATCGGCAAGCCCAGGCCGGAGAGCCGGGTGGGCGAGACCATCGAGCGGCTGGGCCTGGCGTCGGCGGTGCGGTTCGTCAGCGGGGTCAGCGACGAGGAGATCGTCCGGCTCTACGGAGAGTCCGAGCTGGCGGTGGTGCCCTCGCTGTACGAGGGCTTCTCCCTGCCGGCGGTGGAGGCCATGGCCTGCGGGGTGTGCCTGGTGGCGACCACAGGCGGGGCCCTCCCCGAGGTGGTGGGCACCAACGGGGAGACCGGCCTGCTGGTGCCGCCCAACGACTCCGGAGCGCTGGCCGCCGCCATCGGTCTGGCCCTCGGCGACGCCGGCCTGCGGGCCCGGCTGGGGGAGGCCGGTAGGGCCCGGGTCCTCGAGCGCTTCACCTGGGCGGCGACCGCCCGCGGCACGGCCGAGGTGTACCGCCAGCTGATCGAGGGCCGCAACCCTTCGTTGGCTGCCGCGCCGTGCTGACCGTTCGCTACGACACCCTCGGCCTGCGGGCCGGGGACCTGGTCCTCGACCTCGGCTGCGGCGCCGGCCGCCACGCCTACGAGGCCCTCCGGCGGGGGGCCCGGGTGGTCGCCCTCGACGCCGATGCCTGCGAGCTCAAGGACGTGGCGACGCTGCTCGGGGCCATGGAGGACGAGGAGTCCCTGCCCGGGCCGGGCGTGACCGTCAACGGTGACGCCGTGCACCTGCCGTTCCCGGACGGGTCCTTCGACCGGGTGATCGCCGCCGAGGTGCTCGAGCACATCGGGGCCGACACCGCCGCCATGGCCGAGCTGGCCCGGGTGCTGAGGCCGGGGGGCACCATGGCGGTCACGGTGCCCCGCTTCGGGCCCGAGCTCGTCAATTGGGCCCTGTCCGACGAGTACCACTCGGTGCCGGGGGGACATGTGCGCATCTACCGCCGGGCGGTGATCCGCCG
This sequence comes from Acidimicrobiales bacterium, assembly GCA_035653595.1. GTDB lineage: Bacteria > Actinomycetota > Acidimicrobiia > Acidimicrobiales > JAJPHE01 > DASRBO01. The sequence goes on from DASRBO010000015.1 coordinate 70,017, forward strand.
GCGGCTGGAGGGGGCCGGCCTGCGCCTCACCGCCAGCCACCACGCCCACGGCCTCCACAGCCCCTACTGGTGGCTGCGCTGCGCCGTGGGGGTGGAGCGTGACGACCACCCCTTGGTGCGCGCCTATCACCGGCTGCTGGTGTGGGACATCGAGACGGCCAGCCCCCTGACCCGCTGGCCGGAACGAGCCCTCAACCCGGTGCTGGGCAAGAGCCTGGTGCTCTACCTGACCAAGGACGGCGAGGGGTGACGGCAGCGGTCCCCGCCCTGCCGGGGGTCCTCAGCTCCGACGAGGTCGCCGCCACGGCGCAGTCGATCGCCGCCGTGCAGCTGGGCGACGGCATGATCCCGTGGTTCCCCGGGGGCCACGCCGATCCCTGGAACCACGTGGAGGCGGCGATGGCCCTGGCGGTGGCCGGCCTGCGCCGCCCGGCCGAGGCCGCCTACCGGTGGCTCGCCGGCCGCCAGCACGACGACGGCTCGTGGTGCTCCTACTACCTGGCCGACCGGGTGGAGGACGCCCGGCGCGACACCAACGTTGTCTCCTACGTCGCCACCGGGGTCTGGTTCCACTACCTGTGCACGGCCGACGGCGGCTTCCTCGAGTGGGCCTGGCCGATGGTGAAGGCGGCGGTTGACTTCGCCCTGCGCCACCAGACGGGGACCGGCGAGCTGCTGTGGTGCACCGAGGCCGACGGATCCCCGGGCCGCTTCGCCCTCCTGACCGGGTCCTCATCCGCCTACCTGTCGCTGCGCTGCGCCATCGCGGCGGCCGAGGAGCTGGACGACGACCAGCCCGAATGGGAGCTGGCTGCCGGTCGGTTGGCCCGGGCGGTGGCCGAGCGGCCGGAGGTGTTCGAGCCCAAGGAGCGCTGGGCGATGGACTGGTACTACCCGGTGCTGGTCGGGGCCTTGACCGGGGAGGCGGCGGCGGCCCGCATCGACGAGCGCTGGGGCGACTTCGTCATGCCCGGCCTGGGGGTGCGCTGCGTGTCGGACCGGCCGTGGGTCACCGCCGCCGAGACGGCCGAGTGCGCCATGGCCCTGGCCTCCATCGGCCGGCGCGACGACGCCGAGGCGCTGCTGCGGTGGTCGCGCGGGCTGCGCCACCACGACGGCTCCTACTGGACCGGATGGACCCATCCGGACCGCACGCACTTCCCCGGCGGGGAGCGTTCCACCTACACCGCCGCCGCGCTGGTGCTGGCGGTCAACACCCTCGCCGGCGAGGGCCCCAGCGCCGGGCTGTTCCTGGGCGAGGGCCTCCCGACGGGCGTGCTCGACGCCGTCGACTACGAGCGGGGCTGACCGGCCCCGGCGGGCGGGTCGCGGCCGATCACTGGCCGGGCCCCGTCCGGCGCAGCAACCGGAGGCTGCCGCAGCCCTCCTCCTCCTCGAACGATCCCGAGGCCAGCGCCCGGCGGTAGAGCTCGTAGGGCGGCCGCCCCCCGTCGCGGGGATCGGGGAAGACGTCGTGGATGGCGAGGACCCCCCCGGTGCTCAGGTGGGGGACCCAGCCCCGGTAGTCCTCCCACGCCGGCTCCTCGCCGTGGCCGCCGTCGATGAAGACGAAGGCGAGGGGCGTCCGCCAGTGGCGGGCGATGACAGGGGAGTCTCCGACCACGGCCACCACCACGTCCTCGAGGCCTGCCGCCTCGATGGTGCGGCGGAAGGTCGGAAGGGTGTCCATCCGACCGGTGGCCGGATCCACCAGGGAGGAGTCGTGGTGCTCCCACCCGGCCTGGTTCTCCTCCGAGCCCCGGTGGTGGTCGACGGTGAAGACAACCGTCCCCCCGGCCCGGGCGGCCGCCCCCAGGTAGATCGCCGACTTGCCGCAGTAGGTGCCTATCTCCGCCAGGGGCCCCAGGCCGGTGCGGGCGGCAGCCAGGCCGGCCCGGTGCAGGGCCAGGCCCTCCTCGTCAGGCATGAAGCCCTTGGCCGCCCGGGCGGCGGCCAGCAGGTCGTCATCCATGGCCGTGCCCGAGGGCGGGCTTCCGGGGAGTGAGGCTCACGTGGAGTACTTAGCATGAAGCGGCCATGACCCTGTTCGGTGCCGAGGAGCTCCCGCCGCGGCGCGTCAGCCTGGTGCGGCTGTCCTCCGAGCTGGCCCGGTCGGTCGCCTCGCTGGGGCGGGTGTCGGTCGAGGGCGAGGTCGTCCGCCCCCGGACCATGCCTTCGGGACGGGTCTTCTTCACCCTGCGGGACCGGGCCGCCCAGCTGCGGGTGACCTTCTCGGGGGCCCAGGCCCGCCGGTGCCGGGCGGTGAACGGCGAGCGGGTGGCGGTGACAGGGACCGTCGGCTACGCCCCCGACCGGGGGGACCTGTCCCTGCACGCCGAGGAGGTGGTGCCGGTCGGCGAGGGAGCCATCGCCGCCATGCTCGCCGAGGTCCGGGCCCGGCTGGCGGCCGACGGCCTTCTGCAGCGGCCCCGCCGGCCGCTGCCGGCGCTGCCCCGCCTTGTGGGGGTGGTCTGCGGCGCCGACGCCGCCGTGCGGGCCGACATCGAGTCGGTGGTGGCGGCCCGCTTCGCCGGCTACCCCCTGCGCTTCGCCGAGGCCAACGTGTCCGGGCCCGGTGCGGCGGCCTCGGTGGTGGCAGCCCTCGGCAGCCTGCTGGCCGACCCCCAGGTGGACGTGGTCATCGTGGCCAGGGGCGGCGGCGACGCCGCCCAGCTGCTCCCGTTCAGCGACGAAGAGCTGTGCCGGGCCCTGTGCGCCTCGGCCGTGCCCGTCGTCACCGCCATCGGCCACGAAGCGGACCGGCCCCTGTGCGACGAGGTCGCCGATCTGCGCTGCGCGACCCCGTCGCTGGCGGCGGCGGCGGTGGTGCCGGAGCGGGCCGGTCTGCAGGCCCGCCTCGACGACCTGCTGGGCCGGGCGGCGGAGGTCCTCGAGCACCGTCGGGCCGTGTGCCTCGCCGGCCTGGACTCCCTCCGGCCCATCGACGCCCTCGACGCCGGCTTGGACCGGGCCAGCCGGCGCCTGTCCCACATGGGGGGCCGGCTCCGCCTGGTGGCGCCCCGACCCGAGGGGGCCGCCCGCCGCCTGGCCGCCGTCGACCTCCACGCCGGCATGGCAGCCCGGCTGGCCGCCGCCGGCCGCAGGCTGACCGACGGTCAGCGCACCCTGGCCGCCCTCGATCCCGATCTGGTCCTGCGGCGGGGCTACGCCGTGGTGCGCGACGGGGCCGCTCGGGTGGTGCAGCGCTCGGATCAGGTCGCGGTGGGCGACCGCCTGGCCCTCACCCTGGCCCACGGCGGGCTGGAGGTGGAGGTGCTGCGCACCATCGGCGACGGCGGGAGGGACCGGTGACCGAGCGACCCCCGTCCTCCGGCAGCGACGATGCGCCCGGAGGGTCCGACCTCGCCGGTCTGACCTACGAGCAGCTGGTGGACGAGCTCGAGCGGCTCACCGATCTGATGTCCTCGGGCGAGGTCGGCATCGAGGAGGCGGCCGACCTCTACGACCGCGCCGGGCGGGTGTACCGGGCCGCCGCCGAGCGCCTCGAACGGGTGGCGGCCCGGGTGTCCGAGCTCAAGGCCCGCATGCCGGAGCCCTGAGGGGCTGCCCGTCCCAGGCTCAGCCGAGCTCGGCCGCCAACCGGTCCCGCTGCCTGGAGGCGAAGGCCACGTTCACGTCGAGGCGTTCGAGGGTCTGATCGAGCGTGCGCCCGCCCGAGCGCAGCGGGTGGTCGGTGAAGAAGCGGCGGGCGTCGGCGGCCAGGTCGGAGTCGATCAGGTCGACCAGGCCGGACAGCAGGCGGACATGGCTGTTCTGCGGGAGCCGGTCGGTGATGGCCTCCCAGTTGGCCTTGAGGTACTCCCAGGCCTCCGGCCCTCCCACCCGGTTGGACAGCAGGCGCGCCAGCAGGAAGGGGGCGTTCTGGGTACGGACCTCGTCCATCGACAGGGCCAGGCTGCGTCGCACCAGGTCGAGATGGCGGAACTCGCCCAGGGCGTAGAGGTGGCGCACCTCGTCCTGGGGGTTGGCGGGGTTCCGGAACCGCTCGAGCATCTGGTCGTACTCGGGGGCTCCGCCGTTGAAGGCCACGGCGTCGACCACGGCGTCGGCCAGGTCGGGGGGGGTGGCCGAGCGGTCCTGGTGGGAGGAGCGGAAGTACGAGCCCAGGTACTCGTCGGTGCCGCCGTCGGCGCCTATGGTCGCCAGACCGCCGAGCACCACGCCGCGCAGGGTCGCGACCTTGTCGGGCTCGCCGGCCACCGGCTCCCGCCCCACCCGGTCAAGGGCCGGCCGGAGGACCCGCCTGACGGCCGCCTCCACCGCCGGTCGCTGCTCGGCCGGGGCTACCCGGTGCAGCAGGTCCAGCCCGCCCAGTACCAGGCGCCACACCGCCGGGTCCTCGTGCCCGGACAGGCGCGACACCACCGCCACCCAGTCAGACAGCGGGCCGCGGTCGGCCAGGGCGGCGGCCCAGGTGTCGGACACCAGGTTGAAGGTCTCCAGCGAGTCCAGCCGTGACATGTCGGCGGTGAGGGCCGCCATCAGCTCGGAGCTGTAGCGCACCCGGTAGAAGCCCGAGCCGCCGGCGTTGACCTTGACCCAGTCGGGTCGGCCGCCGAGGTCGACGGCCCCCGACGCCTCCGACAGGAGGAGGCGGTGCTCGCTCGTCCTGCCCCCGACCGACGCCTGCAACAGGACCGGCACGCTCCAGCGGCCCTCCTCGCCGGCGCCGCCCCCCGGCCGCGCCGACAGGGTGAAGCGGGACTGGGACAGCCGCACCCCGGAGGGGTCGGCGTCGACGGTGAGGACGGGGTAGCCGGGCTGGAATATCCAGCTGTCCATGGTGGAGCGCACCGGCTCGCCGGTGGCCTCCTCGATGGCGTCCCACAGGTCGGTCGTCTCGGCGTTGGCGTGGCTGTGGGCCACCAGGTAGCGGTGGATGCCGGAGCGGAAGGCCTCGGGGCCGAGGTAGCGCTCGAGCATGCGGAGAACGCCGGCGCCCTTCTGGTAGGTGAGCACGTCGAACATCCCCTCGGCCTCCTCCGGCCGGGCCACGGGGAACTCGATGGGCCTGGTGGTGTAGAGGGCGTCCACGTTGAGGGCGGCCGCCCGCGATAGGCCGAAGGTCACCCACCGGTCCCACTCCGGCCGGAAGCTGTCGACGCAGAGCATCTCCATGAAGGTGGCGAAGGCCTCGTTGAGCCACAGGCCGTTCCACCACCGCATGGTGACGAGGTCCCCGAACCACATGTGGGCGATCTCGTGGGCGACCACGTCGGCCACGTTCTCCAGCTCGGTCTGGGCGGCGGCCTCGGCGTCGACCAGCAGCAGGGACTCGCGGAAGGTGACCGCCCCCAGGTTCTCCATGGCCCCGAAGGCGAAGTCCGGTATGGCGATGAGGTCGAGCTTGTCGCCCGGATAGGCGATGCCGAACCAGTCGCTGAAGAAGCGCAGGGCGTGGGCGCCGATCTCGAGGGCGAAGGAGGTGAGGCCGTCCTTGCCCGGAACGTGGGCCACCCGCAGGGGCACGCCGTCCACGTCCCTGGCCGCCGTCGTCTCCAGCGGACCGGCGACCATGGCCACCAGGTACGTCGACATGGGCATGGTGTCGGCGAAGCGCACCGCCACCCGGCCGTCGGGGAGCGAGGTCCGCTCCACCTCGGCCGAGTTGGACAGCGCCGTGGCCCCGGGCGGAACGACCAGGGTGATGGCGAAGCGGGCCTTGCGGTCCGGCTCGTCCCAGCAGGGGAAGGCCCGCCGGGCGTCGGTCGCCTCGAACTGGGTGGTGGCCAGCACCCGCTCGGCCCCGGCACCGTCGCGGTAGGTGCTGCGGTAGAGGCCGCGCAGCTTGTCGTTGATGGTGCCGGTGAATTCCATCTCGAGGGTCCACTCGCCCGGCTCGGCCTTGTCGGCCAGTGAGATGACCGCCCGCTCCTCCTCCTCGTCGTGGGCGACCGAGCCGGCGATGCGCCGTCCGTCGGTGGCGACCAGAGCGGCCCCGGCCACCTGCAGCTCGGCCGCGTTGAGCACGATCTCCTGCACGGCGGCGTGCACGGTGACCTCCACCGCCGCCCGGCCGGTGAAGGTGAAGCCGGTGAGGTCGGGGGCGATCTCCAGCTGGTAACGCCTCGGTTCGACCTGCCGTGGGAGCCGGTAGCCCGACCCGTCCTGCTCTCCGCCGTTGCCCTCGTCCATGCGCCGGACCCTATCCGCCTCGGCGGTAGGGTCCCCGGCCGATGGGCGATCGCAGTGGTGCCTTCGACGTGGTGGCGGTGGGTTCCGCCCTGGTCGACAAGGTGGTGAAGGTGGAGGACCACGAGCTGGCCGCCACCGGGCTGCCGCGGGCCACCATGACCCTGATCGACGCCGACGAGGCGGCCCGGCTCTGGGACGTGGGCCAGGGACTGCACGTCGCCGGCGGCTCGGCCGCCAACACGGCGGTGGGGGCGGCGGCCCTGGGGGCCAGGACGGCCTTCGTCGGCCGGGTCGGCGACGACGAACTCGGTCGCAACTTCGTGGAGGACCTGCGCCGGGCCGGGGTGGCCTTCGAGTCCCCGCCGGCCCCCTTCGACGCGGAAACGGGACGCTGCATCGTGTTCGTCACCCCCGACGGCGAGCGCACCATGAGGACCCACCTGGGCGCCGCCCCCCACCTCGGGGTGGACTGCCTCGACGAGTCCCTGGTGCAGGGGGCGGGCATCGTCTACCTCGAGGGCTACCTGTGGGACGCCCCCAGCGCCGCCGAGGCGGTCGAGCACGCCCTGCGGCTGGGGCGCGCCAACGGGGCCGAACTGGCCCTGTCGTTGTCGGACCCGGGTTGCGTCGAGCGCCACCATGACGAGCTGGCCGAGCTGGTGCTCGGCGGCGGCGTCGACATCGTGTTCGGCAACGAGGCGGAGATCACCGCCCTGGCCGGCACCGACGACTTCGAGGAGGCGGCGGCGATCGTCAGGGGCCGGGTGGGGACAGCCGCCCTCACCCGGGGCCCGGCGGGCTCGGTGGTGGTGACCGCCGATGAGGTGGTGGCCGTTCCCGCCCATCCCGTCCGGAGGGTGGTGGACACCACCGGGGCCGGGGACCTGTATGCCGCCGGCTTCCTGGCCGGCCGCCGGCGGGGGATGGCGCCGGCCGCCTGCGCCCGCCTGGGAGGTCTGGCGGCGGCCGACGTCATCTCCGCCCTGGGGGCCCGCCCCCACGACGACCTGCGCCGTCTGGCCGGCGAGGCCGGCCTCCTCTGACCGGGGCCACCGGCGCCAGGACCGGTCGCCTCACTACCGTGGTCGCGGTGAGCCCCGACAATCCCTGGCTCGGCCGCCGGGTCCTGAACTACGCCCATCAGGGGGGTGCCCGCGAGGGGCCGTCCAGCACGATCTGGGCCATGCGCCGGGCCCTCGAGGCCGGGGCCGACGCCATCGAGATGGACGTCCACGCCACCGCCGACGGCCAGCTGGTGGTGTGCCACGACGCCACCGTCGACCGGACCACCGACGGCAGCGGGCGCATCGCCGACCTCTTGTATGAGGAGATCCGGCGCCTCGACAACGCCTTCTTCTTCGTCCCCGGCGAGGTGGCGGTGACGGGTCTGGCCGAGGACCGCTACCCGTTGCGGGGTCGGGCGGTCGACGACCCCGAGCTGCGCATACCCCTGCTGCGGGAGGTGCTGGAGGCCTTCCCCGACACGTTCCTCAACCTGGACATCAAACAGACCGCCCCGGCCGTGCCACCGTACGAGGAACCCCTCGCCCGGCTGCTGGCCGAGTTCGGCCGGGCCGACGACGTCATCGTGGCCTCCTTCAGCGACGCCGCCACCGCCGCCTTCGCCCGCTTCGCCCCCGAGGTGGCCACCTCGCCCGGAACGGCGGGGGTGGCCGCCCTCTACAGCGCCATCCGCAAGGGCGTCGAACCGCCGCCGCACCCCCACCGGGCCATCCAGGTGCCGCCCACCTTCGGGCCCACGGTCATCCTCGACGAGGCCTTCGTGGCCGGCGCCCACGCCCTCGGGCTGTCGGTGCACGCCTGGACCATCGACGACCCCGCCGAGGCGTCCCGCCTGGTCGACATCGGGGTGGACGGCATCATGTCCGACCGCCCGTCGGTGATAGCGCGGGTGCTGGACGACGCCGGGGTGACCTACCGGCCCCCGGCCCGACCGGCCTGACGGGGATCGACGGTGAGGAAGGCGATCGGCGCTCGGGCGCCGGCGCCCCGGTCGACGGTGGCGATGCGCCGGCCCGGCTGCACGGCGTCCCTGGGCCGGCCCAGTCGATCACCGAGCAGGGTGGCGGAGGCCTCGAGGTCGGCCACGGTGAAGGCCAGGCCGGAGAAGCGGGCCGGTTCGCCTTCGGCGCCGGCCGGCGCCTCGGTGGGGCCCACCACCTCGAGGATGGCCTCACCCAGGCGGAAGAACGCCATCTCCACCGGTCTCACCTGATCGGGAGGTCGCAGCCGCCTGGGCTCGAGGCCGAGCGCTCCCAACGCCGCCAGGGTGCGGGCGAAGTCGGGCGTGCGCACCACCAGATGGTCGAGGACGACGGCCCCGTTGGGATGGGGGGGCGCAGGCCCCGCCGCCCCCGGGTCATCGACCAGCTCGGTCGGTAGCCCGTCCACCAGCCGCTGGCCCGCCTCGCCTGCCATCGGCGAGAAGAGGCGCCACGACAGGACCCCGGCGTCGCCGTCCTCCGCGCCCAGCTCGAAGCGGATCGAGCCCACCGTGGTGGTCCCGTCCTCCACGGCGAAGCCGAGGTCCTTCCACGCCGGCGCCGGGTCGGAGACCCGGACCGACACGATGGTGGCCGACACGGGCCCGGGCCGGAGGGCCTCAGCCCCGCCCGCAGTTGGGCTTGGTGCCGTGGTTGGCCTTCTTCTTGGAGCGGATCTTCCGCTTGACGGTGCGCTTCGACATGGGCGGCCAGGGTAATGGAGCCGGGTAGCCTCAGCTCCGTGGCGACCGAGCGGCTTGGCATCGTCGGGCTGCCCAACTCAGGCAAGTCGTCGCTGTTCAACGCCCTCACCGGTGCCTCGGTGCCGGTGGCGCCCCACCCGTTCTCCACCACCGAGACGTCGGTCGGCGTGGCCCAGGTCGCCGACAGCCGCCTCGACGCCCTGGCCGCCATGAGCGCCAGCCGCAAGGTCGTCCACGCCACCTTCGAGCTGGTCGACATCGCCGGCCTGGTCGCCGGGGCGGCCACCGGCGAGGGCCTGGGCAACCGGTTCCTGGCCGGCATCCGCGAGGTGGACGCCCTGCTGCTGGTGCTGCGGGCCTTCGTCGATCCCCAGGTGGTGGGCGACACCGACCCCCTGGGCGACCTGGCCGTGCTGGAGCTGGAGCTGGTGCTGGCCGACGCCGCCACGGTGGAGAGCCAGATCGACAAGAAGCGCAAGGCGGCCCGGTCCGATCCGGGGCTGGCGGCCGAGGTGGCGGCGCTCGAGGCGGCCCACGGGGTGCTGCAGGAGGGCGTTCCCATCTACCGCTCCCCCCTGGGCACCGAGCAGCGGGCGGCCCTGCGGCCGTTCTTTCTGCTCACCAACAAGCCGGTCCTGGCCGTGGTCAACATCGGGGAGGACCAGCTGGAGGAGGCCGATGCCCTGGCCAAGCCGGTGGCCGAAGAGCTGGGAACCGGGGGGGAGGCCCTGGCGGTGAGCGTCCAGCTGGAGGCCGAGGCCGCCCGCCTCGAGTCGTCCGGGCGGGCCGAGCTGCTGGAGGGCCTGGGGCTGGGCGAGGGCGCCCTGGCCCGGGTGGCCGCCGCCGCCTACCACCTGCTCGGCCGGCGCACCTTCTTCACCACCGGCGACAAGGAGTCGCGGGCCTGGACCTTCCGCCAGGGGGCGCGGGCCCCGGAGTGCGCCGGGGTCATCCACTCGGACCTGCAGCGGGGCTTCATCCGGGCCGAGGTGATCCGCTGGGACGAGCTGCTCCGGCTGGGGTCGTGGTCGGCCGCCCGCGAGGCCGGCCGCCTGCGGGTCGAGGGCAAGGACTACGAGGTGGCCGACGGCGACGTCCTCGAGATTCGCTTCAACATCTGAGGTGGGAGTTGGCCTGGCTGCTGCGCGACGGAGAGGTGCTGGCCTCCCTCGAGGTCCCCGACAGCCGGGGGGGTCGGCTGCGGGGGATGCTGCGCCGTCCCACCGCTGAGGGGGCCGCCCTCCTCCTGCGCCCGGCCCGGGCGGTGCACACGGTGGGGATGCGCCGGGCGATCGACGTGGCCTTCTGCGACGCCGACATGGTGGTGCTGGCCACGGTCTGCTCGGTGCGGCCGCTGCGGGTCACCCTGCCCCGCCGCCACGGCAAGGTGGTCATCGAGGCCGAGGCCGGGTCCTTCGACCGCTGGCGGCTCAAGGTCGGTGACAGGCTCGAGGTCAAGGGAACCGTCGATGGGCACGGCTGAGCGGGGCGGCTCGCTGGTGCTGGTGGCCTCGCCCATCGGGAACCTGGGCGACCTGAGCCCCCGGGCGGCGCAGACCCTGGCCGAGGCGGACGTCGTGCTGTGCGAGGACACCCGCCGCACCAGGGCACTGCTTACCCACGCCGGCATCGCCCGGGCCCAGCTGGTCGCCCTCGACGCCCACCGCGAGGCGAGAGTTGTCCGCCAGGTCCTCGACTGGATCGGAGAGGGCAAGCGGGTGGCGGTGGTCTCCGATGCCGGAATGCCGGCCGTGTCGGATCCGGGGGCCCGGCTGGTGGCGGCGGTGGCGGCCACCGGAGCCGAGGTGGCGGTGGTGCCGGGCCCGTCGGCGGTGCTGGCCGCCCTGGTCGTCAGCGGCCTGCCCACCGACCGCTTCTCCTTCGAGGGCTTCCTGCCCCGCAAGGGCGCCCAGCGCCGGTCCCGCCTGGCCGAGCTGGCCGCCGAGGCGCGCACGACCGTCTTGTTCGAGGCCCCACCGCGGGTGGCCGGCACGCTGGCCGACCTGGCCGAGGCCTGCGGACCCGAACGCCCGGTGGCCGTGGCCCGCGAGCTGACCAAGCTCTACGAGGAGGTCTACCGGGGGACCCTGGGGGAGGCGGCCGAGCTGGCGGCGGCGGCGTCACCGCGGGGGGAGCACGTCATCGTGGTCGGCGGGGCGGCCGAGGCCGAGGTGCCCGAGGACGAGCTGGAGCGAGAGCTGCGCCGCTGCCTGGCGGCGGGCAGCTCGGCCCGCGACGCCGCCACCTCGGTGGCAGCGAGGCTGGGGGTCGGGCGCCGGCGCGCCTACGAGGCCGCGCTGAGACTGCGCTGAGGACACCCGGGCCCGGACGCCCGCCGGGCGGTCAGGACTGGGTCGGAGTGAAGCGGGAGGCGGCCGCCCCACCGCATTCGGCGCAGACCATGCGCTCGCGGAAGCTCTGCAGGCCCTCCAGCCCTCCGCAGAAGACGCAGCCCTGATTGAGCTTGGTCATGGTGATCGAATCGCCTTTCACCGCCACCTCGAGCTCGTCGCCGGGGCTGATATCGAGCAGCCGGCGCAGCTCGACCGGAACCACGATCCGGCCCAGATGGTCGATGCGGCGAGGCAACCCCGTCGAGTTCATTTTGGTGGCCACCCCCTTGGGCGTCGGTAGGGTTACTAGCCGTGAGCCGAATCTTTCTCACGACGCCGATTTATTACGTCAATGACGTCCCCCATATCGGCCACGCCTACACCACCATCATCGCGGATGCGGTGGCCCGGTGGCACCGCCTCGCCGGCGACGAGGTGTTCTTCCTCACCGGGACCGACGAGCACGGCCTCAAGGTCCAGCGGGCGGCCGAGGCCCAGGGCCTGTCCCCCCACGAGCACGCCGACCGCACCGCCGCCCGCTTCGCCGAGGCGTGGAAGCTGCTCGAGATCTCCTACGACGACTTCATCCGCACCACCGAGCCCCGCCACCACCGGGCGGTGCAGTCGTTCCTGCAGGCCGTCCACGACCGGGGCCACATCGAGCTGTCCACCTACGAGGGCCTCTACTGCGTGGCCTGCGAGGCCTACTACAACCAGGCCGACCTCCTCGAGGGGGACCGCTGCCCGGTGCACGGGGTCCCCGTCGAGTTCCTGTCCGAGCAGAACTACTTCTTCCGCCTGTCGCGCTTCCAGCAGCCGCTCCTCGACTGGTACGCCGCCAACCCGGAGGCGGTGCAGCCGGAGGCCAAGCGGAACGAGGCGCTGGGCATCATCAGGCAGGGGCTCGAGGACGTCTCCATCACCCGCACCTCGATCGACTGGGGGGTGCGGGTCCCCTGGGACGAGGACCACGTCTTCTACGTCTGGTACGACGCCCTCATCAACTACGCCACCGCCGTCGGCTACGGCCTCGACCAGGAGCGCTTCGAGCGGTGGTGGCCGGCGGTCCACCACCTCATAGGCAAGGACATCCTCCGTTTCCACTGCGTGTACTGGCCGGCGCTGTGCCTGGCCGCCGGCATCGAGCCGCCCCGGCGCATATCGGTGCACGGCTACCTGCTGGTCGGGGGGGAGAAGATGTCCAAGACCAGGCTCAACCAGATCGCCCCGGCCGAGCTGGTCACCGACTTCGGCGTGGACGGCCTGCGCTACCACCTGCTGCGGGACACCCCGTTCGGGCCCGACGGCGACTTCTCCTACGAGGGGATGCTGGCTCGCTACAACGCCGACCTGGCCAACAACCTGGGCAACCTGCTGTCGCGAGTGGCGACCGTGGTGGCCCGCAAGTGCGCCGGCACCGGACCCCGGCCCCGCCCCGACTCGCCCCTGGCCGCCGTGGCCGGGGCCGCCGTGGCCGAGGCCGACGCCGCCTGGCGCCGCATAGCCCCCAGCGAGGCCCTCGACGCCACCTGGCGCATCGTGCGGGAGACCAACGCCCTGCTTGAGGCGACCGAGCCGTGGCGGGCCGAGCCCGGACCGGAGGTGGACGGGGTGCTCGGCGACGCCCTCGAGGCCCTGCGGATCGTGGCCATCCTGGCCTGCCCCGCCATCCCCGGGGCCTGCGACGAGCTGTGGCGTCGGATCGGGCTCGCCGGCTCGCCGGCCGAGGCCGGCCTGTCCCAGGCGCAGTGGGGCGGCTATCCGGGCGGTCTCGAGGTGCTGCGGGGCGATCCGCTCTTCCCCCGCAAGCAGGCCTGAGCGCCCTGGCCGGCGAGCCGGCCCGGGCGGTGGGGGACCCGGCCCGCCCGGGGGTGCGCTGGACCGACAGCCACTGCCACCTGCAGGAGGACCCGGACCCGGCCGCCACCCTGGCCGCCGCCGGCCGGGCCGGGGTGGAGCGGGTGGTGTGCGTGGGCACCGATCGTGAGTGGTCGGAGCGGGCCCTGGCCCTGGCCGCGTCCCTGGGGCCGGGGGTGTGGGCCACCGTCGGCCTCCACCCGCACGAGGCCAGCCGGGGCGTGGAGACGGTGGCCGACCTCATAGGAGCCCCCGACCGGCCGGCGGCGCTGGTGGCGGTGGGGGAGTGCGGTCTCGACTACCACTACGACCACTCGCCCCGGCCGGCCCAGCGGGAGGCCTTCGCCGCCCAGGTCGGCCTGGCCGTCCGCCACGGTCTGGCCCTGGTGGTCCACAGCCGCTCGGCCTGGGACGACACCTTCGACATCCTCGGCTCCGAGGGCCCCCCCGAGCGCCTGGTCCTGCACTGCTTCACCGGCGGGCCGGGCGAGGCCAGGCGGGCGCTGGACCTGGGGGCGTACCTGTCCTTCTCGGGCATCGTCACCTTTCCGGCCGCCGAGGAGATCCGCCGGGCGGCCGCCCTGTGCCCGCCGGGCCGGCTGATGGTGGAGACCGACTCCCCGTTCCTCGCCCCCGTGCCCCACCGGGGCCGGCCCAACCAGCCCGCCTGGGTGCCAGCGGTCGGGGCGGGGGTGGCGGCGGCCCGCTCCGAGCCGGTGGAGGCGGTGGCCGAGGCCTCGTGGCGCTCGGCGGCGACCGTGTTCGGCCTCGGGGACTGAGGGGCTTTGGCAGGGTTCAGGAGCCTTTGTACGGCCGGCTGGCACCGCTCCGGACCCCCTAGCGCGCTAGCAATTGCAAGCGCACCGTTTGCACGAGCAAGCGAGGCCCTTCTAGCTTGTCCCGACCCCGTCTCCCGGTAGGGAGGGCGGGTGGGCGGAGTGGCCGAGCACGACCCGGGCCGCGACCGCCTGTCGTATCCCCGACAGGAAGGAACCACGCCCTGAGACCCGATACGCCTCTGCGAGTACGCCTTTTGCCTCTCGCCCTGTGCGGTGCAGTTCTCGTGGCCCCCTTGCTCGCTGCTCCCTCGAGGCATGCGGCGGCTTCCCGTAGCTCCTTTCCCCACCGGCACCCGGATCCGTGGCTGGCGGTCACTGCCGCCCCGACCGGCGTCGTCGTCTCCCGGCCGATGTCGTTCACCCCGGAGGACCTGGCGGCCATCAAGGCCTCCGAGGCCGACGCCGTGCACATCGCGGCGGCGGCGGCACCGGTGAAGCTGGTCGACCCGCCCGCCGCGGTGGTGCGCTCGACCACCACGACCACCCGCCCCCACCCGACCACGACCACGACCACGGCCCCGCCCACGCAGTCGGCGGCCCCGTCGTCGGGATCGTCGGGGTCCTCCTCGGGCTCGGGGTCGTCGTCCCACAGCCAGACCGGGCCGGCATCGTGGTACCAGGCCCCGGCCGGCACCTGCGCCCATCCGTCGCTCCCGTTCGGGACGGTGGTGCACGTGACCAACCTGGCCAACGGGGCCAGCACCACCTGCACCGTCGAGGACCGCGGCCCCTACGAGGGGGGCCGGATCATCGACCTGTCCGAGGCGACCTTCTCCCAGATAGCCTCGCCGTCCCAGGGTGTCATCCAGGTCAGGATCACGTGGTGACCACGGGTCGGGGCCGGTCATGGGCCGGCGCCGCCTGCTGGGGCTGCTGGAGCGCCACGGACTGACGCCCAGCCGGGCGCTGGGCCAGAACTTCCTCGTCGACCCAAACACGGCCGAGCGCATCGTGCGCCTGGCCGGGGTCGGCCCCGGCGACCGGGTGGTCGAGGTCGGGGGCGGGGTCGGTTCCCTGACCGGACCGCTGGCCGCCACCGGGGCCGAGGTGACGGTGGTCGAGCTCGACCGCCGGGCCGCCCAGGTGCTGCGGGACGAGCTCGCCGGGGTCCGGGTGGTCGAGGGCGACGCCATGGCCCTGGACTGGGCCGGCCTCCTCGACGGCGGGCGGTGGCAGCTGGTGGCGAACCTGCCCTACAACATCGCCACCCCCCTGGTGCTCGACCTGCTCGACGGGGTTCCGGCCATCGAGCGCATGCTGGTCATGGTGCAGCGGGAGGTGGCCGACCGGCTGGCCGCCGGGGCGGGGAGCCCCGCCTACGGGGCGCCGTCGGTGAAGCTGGCCTACTGGGCCGAGGCCCGGGTGGTGGGCCGGGTGCCGGCCACGGTGTTCGTCCCCCGGCCCAAGGTGGAGTCGGCCCTGCTCGAGGTGGTCCGCCGGCCGGACCCGGCGGTCGATCCGGCCCTGGTCCCCCACGCCCGGTTCGTGGCCGTGGTCAACGCCGGCTTCGCCCACCGGCGCAAGATGCTGCGGGGGGCCCTGGCGGGCGTGGTCGGGCCAGCCGGCTTCGCCGCCGCCGGGGTCGACCCGGCCGCCCGCGCCGGCGAGCTGGACGTGGCCGCCTGGGGCCGCCTGGCCGCCCAGGCCCATCGGCCGGCGCCGGCGGGATGACGGCAGCGGCCACCGGAGCGGTACACGTCAAGGCCCGGGCCAAGCTCACCCGCCGTCTGCGGGTGACCGGGGTCCGGGCCGACGGCATGCACCTGATCGACGCCGAGATGGTCTCGTTGTCCCTGGCCGACGACCTCGAGCTCACCCCCGGGGGCGAGGGGCTCCAGGTCATCGACCGCACCCCCGGCTCCTCCGGCCTGGCCGTGCGGGCCGAACCGACGAACCTGGTGATCCGGGCGCTGGATCTCGTCGGGCGGCGGGCAGCGGTGAGACTGACCAAGCGGATACCGGCCGGCGCCGGCCTGGGAGGCGGCTCGTCCGACGCCGCCGCCGTGCTGCGCTGGGCCGGGGTCGAGCCCGACCGGGCCGGACTGGCCCGGGCCGCCGCCCTGGGGGCCGACGTCCCCTTCTGCCTGGTGGGTGGGCGCGCCCGGGTGGCCGGCATCGGCGAGGAGGTGGAGCCGCTGGCGCCCCGGGCGCTGGAGTTCACCCTCCTCCTGCCCCCCTTCGGCGTCTCCACCCCGGCGGTGTACCGGGCCTGGGACGCCCTGGGCGGCCCCACCGGCCCGGCCGGCAACGACCTGGAGCCGGCGGCGGTGGCCGTCGAGCCCAGGCTGGCCCCCTGGCGGGACCGCCTGGCGGGCGCCGCCGGGGCCGAGGCCCGACTGGCCGGCAGCGGCTCGACCTGGTTCGTGGAGGGGTCCCACCCCGGGTTGGAGGGGCCGATGGCCGATCCCGACGGCGGGCCGCCCGCCTGGGTGCTGACCGCCCGGGCCGAGTACTGACCCGGTGGGCAACGGCCGGGGCGCGCCGCGCTAGGCGGGGCGGGGAGGCGGCGCTGCTGCCGGCCGGGGGCGGTGGGCTACTTGCCCGCCCGGCGCTGCCAGCGGGTCGCCTTGAGCATCTTCTTGTGCTTCTTCTTCCGCATCCGCTTGCGGCGCTTCTTGATACTTATAAGAACTCAAAGACCGTGTCATAACGGGCCGCCCCTCTCGGGTCGTTGGGTTTTGTCTGGTTTGGCCGTGCGAACGCACGGCCACGTCAGGGGCCGTCTTTCGTGCTGTCGGCCGCCGCAGTCAAGGGTGGGTCCTGGCCCACAGGAGCAGTCGGGGGACCTGGCGGTAGCGGGGTTGGGCTGAGGTGCGACTACGGGCCGGGTGCCCTTGACGGCTCCTCGTGTTCCTGGGGGGGTGACTAGCTAGCGGGCTATTTCGGATTTGGTCCTTTCCGTCGATCGGCAAGTCGGGTTACTGTGACAAGGGGCCTTGGAGAGACCATGGCACTTGTTGAACCAAGGAGGTTCGGGTTCTATGTTCGTGAGAGACGGCGTCGGACAGGGGGGCGTGATGGCGAGGGGTGAACGGGCGTGGGTAGGGCCGATTCTGGTGCGGATCGGCAAGCGGGCAGAGATGGAGCGGGTGGCTCGTGAGGTGTTTGAGGAGGAGGTGGCGGAGCTGATCTTTCGGCTGCGTTACCCGGCCGGGGGGGACGTGACTTCGAACGAGAGCGCCGGGGCCAGTTGGGCTGATGTCGGTGCGGCGCTGGGGACGACGGGTGAGGCGGCTCGTCAGCGGTTCGGGGCTCGGGTGAAGGCGTTGTACGTCGAGGCTGTTCAGGAGTGGGCGGATTTCGTCAGTGGTGGTGGCACGGAGGGCTCGGCGGACTTCGTCGAGACGATGATCCGGGGGGCTGAGGAGGGCGAGGTCTGATGGACGAGCTGCGTGTCGAGGATCTGAACGGGGTGTTTTTGGCTGGGGAGTTCAAGCGGATCGAGCAGGTGATGCATGGTCCGAATCACGCCACGAAACCGAATCAGCCGGTGGCGGGGATGTTCAAGATCGTCGTGGGCGTTGGGCCGGCATTCGCCTTCGAGCAAACTGCGTCGTTCAACCGTCAGGACTTGGCGACCTATGAGGAGTCGGTCGTCAGTTTCAAGGTCGGGGACGGGTCGGCGTTGGTGGGCAAGCAGGTCGCTGTCCGGGTGAGCGTGCGGGGGAACAAGCAGGGTTACGCCAACATGGAGGCGCTCAACGTCTACGTCGTCGGGCAGAAGGTCTGATGGTCTCGGGCCGGCGGGGTGTTCGGGCGAAGGTGCGCTTGCGTGGTCCGAGGGGTTGGGTGCGGGCGTTGATGTCCGAGCTTCGGGGAGCGTGGTCAGAGCGTCGGGGTAGCTGCCGTGGTGGTCGGGGGGCGATGTCCGAGGAACGAGGACTCGCCCCGACCGTTGCGGTTGGGTAAGCCGGCATGGAGCGCAAACAGCGTCGGTACTACGCCGTTGTGACGCCGGGGTCGGTGCAGGCCCGCTTTAGCGTGCGGGACCCGGAGGGGTCGGTGGGCGGGTCGAGTGTCGGCGGTAGGGAGGAGGGGACGCGGGGCGCTATCGAGGGGTTCTCGGTGGCGTCCCGTTCCCGTATGTTGCGTCGGGCGGTGTCGCTTCCGTGGGAGGAGGCGCCGGGGCCTGGTGGAGTAGGCATGGTGACTCTGACCTATCCACGGGTGTTCCCGACCGACGGGGTGCTGGTGAAGTCGCATTTGGATCGGCTGTATCGGCGGTGGAATCGGCAGTACGGGTGTCCGAAGGGGATGTGGAAGTTGGAGTTCCAGAAGCGGGGGGCCCCGCACTTCCACTGCTTCGTGGGCCTGCCTGAGCCGGAGGAGTTGCTGCGGGCGTGGTTGCTGAGGCAGTGGTTCGAGGTTGTTGGTTCTGCCGACGAGCGGCATCTGTTCAACGGGGTGGACATTTCGAGGTGGCGGTGGGGCACCCTGGGGGAGAATCGGTCCAAGATCGGGGACTACTTCGCCAAGCACGGTGCGAAGGGTTGGGCGAACTACCAGAATCAGCTTCCGGAGGGGTACACGTCGCCGGGTCGCTGGTGGGGGCGGTGGGGACTCAAGCCGGTGGAGCATTCGGTGGAGTTGGATCGGAAGTCGTACATGGAGTACCGGCGGCTGGTGTGGACCTTGGCGCAGAAGAATCGGGGTCGGGCCGTGCGTCGGGGGGGCGGTCACAGGGGGGCCTTTGCCCTGTCGGTTGACGGGATAGGAACGGGCACCCGTTGGGTTGGTGCGGTGGGTGGGGAGGCGGTCGGGTGAGGGTGCGTGGGGTGGAGGAGGCGTTGGTGGTCGGAGTGTGGCCGGTCTGTGGGCGCTGCGGTGAGCGGCCGGTAGAGCAGAGGTCGAAGTCAGCGGCGCCACGGTCGTCGGGGCTGTGCAGTTCGTGCCGGTGGCAGGTCCGTAAGGAGGCGGGTTATGCGGCGCCGCCGAGGGTGAGCTGGGAGGCTCGTAAGCGGGCCGGGTATGTGGCTCCGGCGAGGGGAGGCGGTGAGGCTGGGCGGAAGGGTGGTGCTGGCCAGCGCAGGGGGCCGGGGGCGTGGCGGTACGTGGCGGCGGTGGGGGAGCTTCCGGCGTCGTTTGCGGAGCCGGGGTGTGGGGAGCATCGAGAGGAGCTGTTGGCGCTGGTGGTGCGGTGGCGAGATGGGGAGCGGTGGGACCAGCCGGCGGCGTTGGGCTGTGGCTGTAGGTGTTGGGTGGGGGCGCAGGCGGTGGTTCGGGCGGACGGGGAGGGCCTGGTGTGAGAGGTTCGGGCCTGGTCCGCCAGGAGGGGCGCCGAGCGTAGCGAGGCGCCCGCCGCCGGTTTTGGCAGCGGGAATTACACGGAGCTGCGGCTAGGGTGTGGGCGTGGGGTCCCTCATAAAGAAGCGCCGCAAGCGGATGCGGAAGAAGAAGCACAAGAAGATGCTCAAGGCCACCCGCTGGCAGCGTCGGGCTGGGAAGTAGGCGTCATCCGAACAGGGCGGCGGCCCGGTCTTTGTTGCCGTTCCCGAGGGGTCCGATATAGCAGTCTTTGGTGACCTTTGGGTTGCTGTGGTCGAGTACGTCGGCTATGTCGAGCAGGTCGAACAGGTGTCCGCCGTCGGCGCTGCGGGCTTCGTGCATCATCCGGGCTGCGCTGCGCTTCAGGTCGTGGGGAGCCATGTAGCCGAGGCCGGCGGTGTTCGCCCGGCGGAGCAGTAGCACTCGGAGGCCGGCGTTGGTACCGATGCCGTCTCCCCAGCGCAGCACTCCGGGGTGCTTGGCGTGTACCGACTTGCAGAAGATGGGGTCGTCGTCGCTGAGGGGGCGGTCTAGTCCGGTGGCGTAGGCGGCGAGGTAGCGGCGGATGAGGTCGGTTAGGGCTGGCCCGGCGGTGGCGGTTCGCATCTTGCGGGCCTTGCCTGGCCAACCCAGCGACGGTGCCCGGCGCAGGGCTCCCACGGTGAGGTGGAGGAGTTCACTCACCCGCATGCCGCCCGATACGCCTAGGCGGACTAGCAGCTCGTCTCGCAGGCCGGCTTCGGTGCCATCGGTGCAGGCGCCTAGCAGGGCGTGGTAGCCGGTTTCGTCGAGCCGGTTGGCTGCGTGGGGAGCCTGGACCTTGCCGTAGGTGGGTGGATAGGACTTCAGGAGTCGCTGGTAGGGCCGATCCCGGTAGTCGGGTAGCTGTCCGGTTTCATGGCACCAGCGCAGGAATCCCCGTATGGCGGTCAAGTGCCCACGAATCGTGTTGTTGGCTCCCTGGTAGCTCTGTGCCCATCCGGCGATGGCGGCGGGGCTCAGGTCTTCCGGGGTGGTCGCCCGTAGGCTGCGGGCGATCGTGAGCACGGAGAAGCTGTAGCGCTCCTGGGTGCGGGGGTTGCTGTACTCGGCTAGCCAGGCGTCGGTGAGCGCCGGTAGGTCGTCGGGCCGGAGCCAGACGATCTGGGCTATGGGTTCTCCTATTTCTTGATCAGGGAACCCATGGCGAGAGGGCACGCTACAGGGGGCCCCGCCGGCGCTGCGAAACTGGGGCCAGGTCCAGGCCGGTGGGGAGCTGCGCTCCGCCTCCGGCGGTGCCGGTCGGGGGTCGTTCAATGGTAGGACGCGGGACTTTGGATCCCGGAATGGAGGTTCGAGCCCTCCCCCCCGAGCCGACCACTGACGGTGTTTCTATCGGCCCGCCCGGGGCCGGGGTGCTGTAGAAAGGACCCATGGGCAACAGCAGGCTCACCGCGGTGATCCTGGCTGCCGGCGAGGGCACCCGGATGCGTTCCAGCCGGCCCAAGCCGCTGCACCTGCTGTGCGGGCGCCCCATGGTCGCCTACGTCATCGACGCCCTGGCCGAGGTGGCCACCGAGCGGGTGGTGGTGGTGGTCGGCCACGGCGGCGAGCAGGTGGCCAAGGCCCTGGCCGAGCTCTCCCGCTCCGACCTGCCGATCGAGTTCGTGGAGCAGCATGATCAGCGGGGCACCGGCGACGCCGCTGCGGTTGGCCTCACCGGCCTGCCCAACGACATCGACGACGAGGAGGACGTCGATGTCCTGGTGCTGCCGGGCGACACCCCCCTGCTGCGCCCCCCCACCCTGGCCGCCCTGGTGCGCACCCACCGGTCCCACGACGCCGCCGCCACCCTGCTGACCGCCCGGCTGGGCAACCCGTTCGGCTACGGCCGGGTGGTGCGGTCCAAGGACGGTCGGGTGGCCCGGGTGGTCGAGGAGGCCGACGCCACCGACGAGGAGCGGGAGATCGACGAGGTCTGCACCAGCATCTACTGCTTCCGCCGGGGCGTGCTGGCACCCGCCCTGCGCCGGCTCAGCCCCGAGAACGCCCAGGGCGAGTACTACCTGACCGACACCGTCGCCGTCCTGCACGACGCCGGCTACAACGTGGTGTCGATGGTCGTGGCCGACCCCATGGAGGCGGCCGGGGTCAACGACCGGGCCCAGCTGGCGGTGGCCGAGGCGGAGCTGCGGGACCGCACCAACGAGCGCTGGATGCGTCGGGGCGTCACCATGGTCGACCCCGAGCGGACCTATGTGGACGCCTCGGTGAGGCTGGAGCCCGACGTCACCCTCTTCCCAGGCACCATCCTGCAGGGGTCGACCTCGGTGGGGACGGGCTCGGTGATCGGACCCGACTCCCGCCTGGTCGACTGCCGGGTCGGGGCCGGGGCGGTGGTGGAGCAGACCGTGGCCCGCGGCGCCGACATCGGCGAGGCGGCCGTGGTCGGGCCCTACTGCCTCCTCGAGCCGGGGGCCCGGGTGGCGCCGGGGGAGACGACCGGGCCGTTCCGCCACGGCCGAGTGGAGGAGCAGTAGATGGAGCTGGTCACCAAGAAGCGCCTCGAGCTCTACGCCGGCCGGTCCCACCCCGAGCTGGCCCAGGAGATCGCCGACCTCCTCGAGGTGCCGCTCGGCGACGCCAACCTGCGGGGCTTCCCCAACGGCGAGCTCCACTGCCGATTCGGCGAGTCCATCCGGGGAGCGGACGTCTTCATCCTGCAGACCCACGGGCGGGACGTGAACCACTCGATCATGGAGCAGCTGATCATGATCGACGCCGCCAAGCGGGCCTCGGCCAAGCGCATCACGGCGGTGTGCCCCTACTACGGCTACTCCCGTCAGGACCGGAAGGCTTCGGGGCGGGAGCCGATAACGGCCAAGCTGCTGGCCGACATGTTCGCCGCCGCCGGGGCCGACCGGCTGGTGAGCGTCGACCTGCACTCGAACCAGATCCAGGGGTTCTTCAACGGGCCGGTCGACCACCTGCGGGCCATGCCCGTCCTGCTCGACTACCTGCGGGATGCCCCCATGGCCGACATGGTCATGGTCTCCCCCGACGCCGGCCGGGTGAAGGTGGCCGAGCGCTTCGCCCAGCACCTCGGCTCCGACATCGCCATCGTGCACAAGCGCCGGCCCCGCGACGGGGCCGAGGTGGAGGCCCTCGACCTGGTCGGCGACGTCCAGGGCCGGCTGTGCGTGCTGATCGACGACATGATCGACACCGCCGGCACCATGTGCGCGGCGGCCAACCTGCTCACCGCCAAGGGGGCGGTGGACGTGTGGGCCATGTGCACCCACGGCATCCTCTCCGACCCGGCCATCGACCGCCTGAAGAACGCCCCCATATCGAGGGTGGTGGTCACCAACACCCTGCCGATGCCCCCCGACCGCCACTTCGACAAGCTGGAGGTCCTGTCGGTGTCGAGGATCATCGCCACCGGCATCGACGCCGTGTTCGAGGACACCTCGGTATCCGAAATTTTCGGCGGTGAAAACTTCTCGTAATCTGGCGCCATGCCTGAGATCACCATCGCCGCCGACGCCCGGCCCGCCGCCGGCACCCGGGCGTCCGGACGCCTGAGGGCGGCCGGCAAGGTCCCCGGCGTCATCTACGGCCACGGCACCCACCCCATCAGCGTCGCCGTGGACGGGCGGGAGCTGCGGGGAGCCCTGTCGACCGACGCCGGCCTCAACGCCCTGCTGGCGCTGAAGATCGACGGCACCACCCACCTCACCATGGCCCGCGAGATCCAGCGCCACCCGGTGCGGGGGACCGTGCTGCACGTGGACTTCCAGATCGTGCGCCGCGACGAGGTCATGAGCGCCGACGTACCGCTGGCCCTGGTGGGCGAGGCCGAGGCCGTGCACCGGGCCGACGGGGTGGTGGACCAGCAGATGCACTCGCTCACCATCCGGGCCGTGCCCGACCGGATCCCGCATTCCATCGAGATCGACATCAGCGGCCTCGAGGTCGGCACCACCATCCGGGTGGCCGACCTCAGCCTGCCTTCGGGGGTCAGCACCGAGGTGGATCCGGAGCAGGCCGTCGTGGTGGGCCAGCCGCCCCAGGCCGGGGCCGAGGCGGCCGCCATCGAGGAGGAGGCGGCTGCGGCCGAGGCCGAGGCGGCCGCAACCGCCGAGGCGCCCTCCGGGGCCGAGGAGTCCTCCGACGCGGTGGACTCGGAGCCGGCCCCCGCCGCCGAGGAATAGGGCCTGCTCGGCACGGAGAGGACCGGCACCCCCGCCGACCTGCTGGCGGTGGGGCTCGGCAACCCGGGCCCCGAGTACGAGCGCAGCCGCCACAACGTCGGTGCCGAGGTGGTGGCCCTGCTGGCCGCCCGTCACGGGGAGAGGCTGCGCCCGGCCCGGCGGGAGCGCTCCCTGGTGGCCGAGGCCAAGGTGGACGGCCGCCGCCTGGCCCTGGCCTTCCCGCAGACCTACATGAACGACTCCGGTGTCGCCGTGGCCGCCCTGGTGCGCCGGTTCGGCATCGCCGACCTGTCCCGCCTGGTGGTGGTGCAGGACGAGCTCGACCTGCCCGTCGGCGTCCTGCGGCTCAAGCGGGGCGGCGGCAACGCCGGCCACAACGGCCTACGCTCCATCGACGCCCACCTCCACGACAAGGGCTACTGCCGGGTGAGGATCGGGGTGGGCAAGCCGCCGGGTAGGCAGCACGGGGTGGACCACGTGCTGCGCCGGCCGCCCAAGTCGGTCCGCCAGGAGCTCGACGTGGTGGTGGAGGAGGCGGCCGACGCGGTGGAGATGATCCTCGCCGACGGCATCGATGCAGCCATGAACCGTTACAACAGCCGATGAGCCTCACCTCCCTGGCCCCCCTGCTGCGCCAGGATCCCGCCCTGGCGGCGGTGGTCGGCCGCTCCAGCGCCACCCTGGCCGTGCCCGAGCCGGCCCGGGCCCTGGCGGTGGCCGCCCTGGGCCAGCTCAGCCAGCGCCGCCCGCTGCTGGTGGTGGTGCCGAGCCACGGCGACGCCGAGCGCCTGGTCCATGACATCGGGGCGTTCATGGGCCCCGACCAGGTGGAGGCCTTTCCGGCGTGGGAGACGCTGCCCTTCGAGCGGGTGAGCCCGGCGGTGGAGACCATGGGCCGGCGGCTGCGGACCATCTGGCGGCTGCGCAGCGGGTCCCCGCCGGCGGTGCTGGTGGCCACGGTCAAGGCCGTCCTGCAGCGGCTGGTGCCCGACACCCCGGCGGCCGAGCCGGTCGTGGTCCGGGTGGGGGAGCGGGTCGACCCCGAGCAGCTGGTGGCCCGGCTGGTGGCCATGGGCTACCGGCGGGAGTACCAGGTGGAGCACCGGGGCGAGCTGGCGGTGCGGGGCGGCATCGTCGACGTTTTCCCGTCCACCAGCGACGCCCCGGTGCGCATCGACCTGTGGGGCGACGAGGTCGACCGGCTCAACGACTTCGACGTGTTCGACCAGCGCTCGACCACCCCCCGCCGGGAGGTCGAGGTGTTCGGCTGCCGCGAGCTGGTGGCGACCGAGCGGGTCAGGGCCCGGGCCGCCGCCCTGGTGGGGGCCGAGCCCTGGGGGCGGGACCAGTGGGACCGCCTGGCCGAGGGGCTGGTGTTCGACGGCATGGAGTCGTGGCTGCCGTGGCTGGCCGACGAGGAGCTGCTGCTCACCGACCTGCTGGGGCCGGAGGCCCAGGTTCTGCTGGTCGAGCCCCGCCGGATGCGGGACCGGGCCGCCGAGGTCCTCGACGAGGAGGCGGCCCTGGCCGCCAGCCTGGCCCAGACCTGGGGGGCGGGCTCGGGCGAGGCGGGCTTCCCCGCCCTGCACCTCGGCTTCGACCGCCTGCTGGCCCGGACCGCGGCCGGGGTGCTGGCCCTGAGCTCGGTGCCCGAGGGGCCCGACAGCCCGGCGGTGTCCGCCCGGGGCTGGGACCCGGTGGTCGGCGACGCCCACCGGCTGGCCGCCCAGCTGTCCGGCCTGGCCCGCTCCGGCTACCGGGTCGTGGTCTGCGCCGAGGGCGAGGGCAGCGCCGCCCGCATAAGCGCCCGGCTCGGGGAGGAGGGCCTGGTGGTGGCCTCACCTCCGGCCGACGGGGCCGCCGGCTGGCTGCCGCCGGCGGGGGTGACCGTCCTGGTCCAGCCCCTGGACCGGGGCTTCGTCATCGACACGGCCAAGCTGGCGGTGCTGGCCGAGTCGGACGTGACCGGCCGGCGCCGGGTGCACCGCCGACCCAGCCCCCGGGCCCGCCAGACCGAGGGCTTCTTCGACGACCTCGCCCCCGGCGACTACGTGGTCCACCACCACCACGGGGTGGCCCGCTACGGGGGCATGGTCACCCGGGCCATAGGGGGGGCGGAGCGCGACTACCTGCTGCTGGAGTACCGCGGCGGCGACAAGCTCTACGTGCCGTCGGACCAGATCGACGCCATCACCCCCTACACCGGCGGCGACTCGCCCAGCCTGTCCCGCCTGGGGGGCGCGGACTGGCAGCGCACCCGGGCCCGGGTGCGGGCGGCGGTGCGGGAGGTGGCCCAGGAGCTTGTCGTGCTCTACCGCCGCCGGGTGACCTCGACCGGCCACGCCTTCCCCGCCGACACCCCGTGGCAGACCGAGCTGGAGGAGGCCTTCCCCTACTCGGAGACCCCTGACCAGGTGAAGGCCATACGCGAGGTCAAGGAGGACATGGAGCGGCCGGTGCCGATGGACCGGCTGCTGTGCGGCGACGTCGGCTTCGGCAAGACCGAGGTGGCCATCCGGGCCGTGTTCAAGGCCGTCCAGGACGGCAAGCAGGCGGCGGTCCTGGTCCCGACGACCCTCCTGGCCCAGCAGCACTTCCAGACCTTCTCCGACCGCTTCGCCGGCTACCCGGTGCGGGTCGAGGTGCTCTCGCGCTTCCTCACCCCGGCCCAGGCCAAGGCGGTCACCGAGGACGTGGCCACCGGGGCGGTCGACGTGGTCATCGGCACCCACCGCCTCCTGTCGGGTGACGTGCGCTTCGCCAACCTGGGCCTGCTGGTGGTGGACGAGGAGCAGCGCTTCGGGGTCACCCACAAGGAGCTGATCAAGCAGCTGCAGACCGACGTGGACGTGCTCACCCTCACGGCCACGCCGATCCCGCGCACGCTGGAGATGAGCCTCACCGGCATCCGCGACCTGACCCTGCTCAACACCCCGCCGGCCGACCGCCAGCCGATCCTCACCTTCGTGGGGGAGATGGACGAGCGGGCGGTGTCGGAGGCGATCAGGCGGGAGCTGCTGCGGGAGGGCCAGGTCTTCTACGTGCACAACCGGGTCAAGGACATCGAGATGGTGGCCGCCCGGGTGAGGGAGCTGGTGCCTGAGGCCCGCCTGGCGGTCGCCCACGGCCAGATGGACGAGGGCAGCCTCGAGAAGGTGGTGCTGGACTTCTGGGACGGCCAGTACGACGTGCTGGTGTGCACCACCATCATCGAGTCGGGCATCGACATGCCCACGGTCAACACCCTGGTGGTCGACCACGCCGAGCGCCTCGGCCTGGGCCAGCTCCACCAGCTCCGGGGCCGGGTGGGGCGGGCCGGCCAGCGGGCCTACGCCTACCTGTTCTTCCCGCCGGAGCGCCAGCTGTCCGAGCAGGCCTACGAGCGGCTGCGCACCATCGGCGAGCACACCGAGCTCGGCTCCGGGTTCAAGATCGCCATGCGCGACCTCGAGATCCGCGGCGCAGGCAACCTGCTCGGGTCGGACCAGTCCGGCCACATCGCCGCCGTCGGCTACGACCTGTACGTGCGCATGGTGAGCGAGGCGGTGGCCGAGCTCAAGGGCGAGGAGCTGAGGCCGCCGGCGGAGATCAAGCTCGACCTCCCCGTCGACGCCCACCTGCCCACCGACTACGTGGAGCGGGAGGACCTGCGGCTGGAGGCCTACCGCCGCCTGGCCGGCGTCACCACCCAGGCCGAGGTGGACGACATCGAGGCCGAATGGCTCGACCGCTTCGGGCCCCTCCCCGAGCCGGCCCGGGCGGTCCTCGGCGTGGGCCGGCTGCGGGCCGAGTGCGCCCGCACCGGGGTGCGGGAGGTGGCGGTGGTGAAGGGCCGCACCGGGCCGGGGCTCAGCCCGGCCTGCACGGCGCGCATCTCGCCCCTCCCCAGCCTGCTCACCAGCGCCCGCATGCGCCTGTCCCGCCTCTACCCCAAAGCGGTGTACAAGGAGGACCAGAGCCAGCTGGTGGTGCCGCTCGGGCCCAAGCAGGCCGCCGACCCGGCCGGGGCCATCATCGAGCTGCTGGGCGAGCTGCTCCCCCCCGAGGACGCCCCCGCCCCCGAGCCCGAGGAGCGGACCGGGGCCGGCGCCGGCCAGGGGACGGCCCGGCGGCGCCGGCCCGAGGGCGCCCGGCGATAGGCGCCCCCGCCGGGGCGCTAACTACCATGACCGCACCGATGAGAAGAGCCCTTTCCCTCGTCGCGACCGCGCTCGGGGCCGCCGCCCTGGCGCTCGTCGCCGGCGCCTGCAACCCGGTCAACCCCTACGCCGCCCTGGTGAACGGCCAGGCCATCAGCCAGACGGCGGTCAACGTCGAGCTGCAGGCCATCAGGAACAGCCCCCAGTACATGGCCCAGCTGCAGAACGCCCAGGTGACCGTCACCGGGCAGGGCGAGAGCACCTACAGCCCCTCCTTCGTCTCCCAGGTGCTCAGCCGCCAGATCGGGCTCAAGCTGGTGAGCGAGGAGGTGCAGGCCAGGCACATCCCGATCACCGCCGACGACCTGGCCGCCGCCGAGCAGGACGTCCGGTCGGAGTTCTCCTTCCCGGGCGAGTTCGCGTCCCTGCCCCGCAGCTACCAGCAGACCCTGATCGAGCGCCAGGCCGAGGTGACCGCCCTGGAGGCCAGGCTGAGCGGCGTCAAGGTCGACAGCGCGGCGGTGGCCGCCTACTACCAGGAGCACCGGGCGGCCATGGTCAACGTCTGTGTGCAGCACATCCTGGTGACCAGCCAGGCCGAGGCCCAGGCGATCAAGGCCCAGCTCGACGGCGGCGCCGACTTCGCCCAGCTGGCCCAGGCCGACTCCATCGACCAGGGCAGCGCCTCGGCCGGGGGCCAGCTCGGCTGCGGCCCGGCGGCGCAGTACGTGCCCCAGTTCGCACGGGCGGTGGAGACCCTCCCCCTCAACGTGGTCAGCGACCCGGTGCAGAGCCAGTACGGCTGGCACATCATCGAGGTGACCGCCCGCAGCCCGCTGACCCTGGCCCAGGCCGCCCCCCAGATCCGCCAGCAGCTGCTGTCCTCGGCGGGCCAGAGCATCGGCGACTGGCTGGCCCGGGGCCTGGCCCGGGCCGACATCGTCGTCGATCCCCGTTACGGCCACTTCAGCGTGGCCGGGGGCCAGCCCACGGTGATCCCTCCCACCCCGCCCAATCCCAGCCCCCGATGATCCCGCCCCGCCGGTGCGCGCCCCCGGCGGGGGCCCCTCCCTTCCGGCGGTGAGCGCCGCCGCCGGCACCGTGGTCGTGGTCGGCCTCGGCCCGGCCGGCGCCGACCTGGTGAGCCCGGCGGCCGCGGCGGCCCTGGCGGCCGTGGCCCCCGAGGCCCGGTTCCTGCGCACCGCCCGCCATCCGGCGGCGGCGGTGGCCGAGGGGGCCGTCAGCTTCGACGACATCTACGAGCGCGAGCCCGACTTCGACGCCGTCTACCGGGCCATCGTCGACCGCCTCGAGGAGGAGGCGGCCCGTCGCGGTCGCATCGTCTACGCCGTGCCCGGCTCGCCCCGGGTGGGCGAGGCCAGCGTGGAGCTGCTCGTCGGTAGGGGGGGACCGGCCGTCGAGGTGGTGCCGGCCATGTCGTTCCTCGACCTGGTGTGGGACCGCCTGGGCATCGACCCGCTGCGGGCCTCGCCCCGGGTGATCGACGCGTCGGAGTTCGCCGTGGCCGCCGCCGGCGACCGGGGCCCTCTGGTGGTGGCCCAGTGCTGGTCGGCGGCCCTCCTCTCCGACATCAAGCTGGCCGCCGGCGACAGCGCCCCCGCCACCGCGGTGGTGCTGCACCACCTGGGACTGCCCGACGAGGCGGTGCTCGAGGTGGCCTGGGAGGACCTCGACCGCAGCCTGGCCCCGGACCACCTCACCACCGTGTGGGTGCCCAGGCTGGCGGCGCCGGTGGCGGCCGAGCTGGTGCGGCTGGAGGAGCTGGTGCGGACCCTGCGCCAGCGCTGCCCCTGGGACCGGGCCCAGACCCACTCCAGCCTCACGCGCCACCTGCTGGAGGAGTCCTACGAGGTGATCGAGGCCATCGAGAACCTCGAGGAGGCCGGGGACACCGAATCCGCCGACGCCTACGCCCATCTGGAGGAGGAGCTGGGGGATCTCCTGTTCCAGGTCTACTTCCACTCCGTGCTGGGGGCGGAGGAGGGTCAGTTCGACCTGGCGACGGTGGCCCGCGGCATCCACGACAAGCTGGTCGGGCGCCACCCCCACGTCTTCGGCGACGTCACCGTCGACTCGGCCGAAGCGGTCGTGACCAACTGGGAGCGCATCAAGGCGGCCGAGAAGGGCCGCCAGAGCCTGATGGACGGCATCCCCGCCCACCTCCCCGCCCTGCACCACGCCGCCAAGATCCAGCGCAAGGCGGCCTCCGTCGGCTTCGACTGGGACTCGGCCGCCGGCCCGCTGGCCAAGGTGGAGGAGGAGCTGGGCGAGGTCCGCCAGGAGGCCTCCACCGCTCCGGCCGGGCCGGTGGCCCCGGCCGCCCTCACCCACGAGGTGGGCGACCTGCTCTTCGCCGTGGTCAACGCCGCCCGCCACCTCGGGGTGGACCCGGAGGCGGCGCTGCGGGCCTCCAGCGCCGAGTTCCGCCGGCGATTCGTGGCCATGGAGCGGCTGGCCGCCGAGGCCGGCACCCCGCTGGAGGGCCTCGACCTGGCCGCCCTCGACGCCCTGTGGGAGCGGGCCAAGGCGGGCGCATA
Source organism: Acidimicrobiales bacterium (assembly GCA_035653595.1). Classification (GTDB taxonomy): domain Bacteria; phylum Actinomycetota; class Acidimicrobiia; order Acidimicrobiales; family JAJPHE01; genus DASRBO01. Next base: position 100,064 of record DASRBO010000015.1, read on the forward strand.
GTCGGCCCCACCCCCTCGGGCGTTGTAACTTCTTCAACACAAGCAACAGGAGCCACACGGTGAGCGCCATAGAGACCGTCGTCGGCCGCCAGGTCCTGGACTCGCGCGGCAATCCCACAGTCGAAGCCGAGGTGTTCCTGTCCAGCGGGGCCAGGGGCCGGGCCATCGTCCCGTCGGGGGCCTCGACCGGAACCTTCGAGGCGGTCGAGCTGCGCGACGGGGGCGACGCCTTCGGCGGGAAGGCCGTGGGCCGGGCGGTGGCCGGCGTCAACGGGGAGATCGCCGCGGCCCTCGAAGGGATAGAGGCCCTGGCCCAGCGCCAGGTCGACACGGCCCTGATCGACCTCGACGGCACCGAGAACAAGTCGCGCCTGGGGGCCAACGCCATCCTGGCGGTATCGCTGGCGGTGGCCAAGGCGGCCGCCGACGAGCTGGAGCTGCCGCTGTACCGCTACGTGGGCGGCACCGACGCCCACGTACTGCCGGTGCCGATGATGAACGTGGTCAACGGTGGCGTCCACGCCGACAACAACATCGACCTGCAGGAGTTCATGGTCATGCCGGTCGGCGCCGCCTCCTTCTCCGAGGCCCTGCGCTGGGGGGCGGAGGTCTACCACGCCCTCAAGGCCATCCTCCACGGTCGCGGCCTGTCGACGGCGGTGGGCGACGAGGGCGGCTTCGCCCCCGACCTGGCCGCCAACGAGGACGCCGTGCGCATCCTGGTGGAGGCCATAGAGGCCGCCGGCCGGGTGCCAGGAGCCGAGGTGGCCATCGCCTTGGACCCGGCCACCTCCGAGCTGTACCGCGACGGCGCCTACCACCTCGACGGCGAGGGACGGGTGCTCTCGAGCTCCGAGCTGGTCGGCTACTGGACCGAGCTGTGCCGGCGCTACCCCATCGTCTCCATCGAGGACGGCATGGCCGAGGAGGACTGGGAGGGCTGGGCCGAGCTCACCGCCGCCCTGGGCCAGCGGGTCCAGCTGGTCGGCGACGACGTCTTCGTCACCAACCGCCGCCGGCTCCAGCGCGGCATCGACGCCGGAGTGGCCAACGCCGTGCTGGTCAAGGTCAACCAGATCGGCACCCTGACCGAGACGCTGGCGACGGTGTCGCTGGCCAACCGGTCGGCCTACGCCAGCGTGATGTCGCACCGTTCGGGCGAGACCGAGGACACGACCATCGCCGATCTGGCGGTGGCGACCAACTGCGGCCAGATAAAGGCCGGCGCCCCCGCCCGCTCGGAGCGGGTGGCGAAGTTCAACCAGCTGCTGCGCATCGAGGAGGACCTCGGCGAAGCCGCGTCCTACAGCGGTGCGGCCCTGGCCCGGCGCCTGCCCGACGCCGCCGCCGACCGGGGGGAAGCCGGCGGGGGAGGCGGTTAGGGGTGCGCCGGACCATCTGGCTGGTGGCAGTGTCGATCGCCCTGGTGGCCGGTCTGTTCCTGTTCGTCTTCCCCACCCGCACCTACCTCGCCCAGCGTTCGTCGCTGGCGCACGAGCAGGCGCTGGTCAGCCAGCTGGCGGCCCAGAACCAGTCCCTGTCCACCCAGGTCCGCTCGCTCAACAGCGACGGGGAGATCGAGCGCATCGCCCGCGAGCAGTACGGCCTCGTCCGTCCCGGTCAGGAGGCCTACGCCATCCTGCCGGCCCCGAGCGGGGCGGGCGCCCCGCCCACGGCCGGTGCCCCGGCCACCGGGGCGGGACCGTCGCCCTCGGCCGGCACCGCCGGAGGTCCGGCGGCGGGGGCGGGCCCGGCGGTGGTGGTGGCCGGATCGCCGGCGCCGACCGGGCCGCACCGGACCCAGGCGTCCGGGCTGTGGTCGCGGCTGTGGTCTGAGATCACCTTCTGGAAGTAGGCCGCCGGCTTCGGCGGCACCGCGCCCGGCCTACTACCCTCGCCGACCGTTCGGTCGCGCCGCACCGTTCGCTCGCACTGGAGGGTGGATGAGCATCCTGGGCAACCGGGTCCTGCGCAAGGAGGATCCGAAATTCCTGACGGTGGGGGGGAGCTACGTCGACGACCTGCGCCT
>DASRBO010000016.1:0-5484 GCA_035653595.1 Acidimicrobiales bacterium
TGGGGCGAGCTCCCCGGACCGGCGCCGCTGATGCGCACCTCGCCACCGGCGAAGGTGGGATCGGCGAAGTCCGCCACCCCGTTGGCGCGCACGCAGGCGGCCCAGTCGAGCCAGGCCTGCTGCTGGGCCGGGGACAACCGCCGACCGGTGTCCCCCCAGCCACCCGGCACCAGGGCCTCGCAGGTCGTCGAGGCCGACTGGAAGGCGGCCGAGTGCGGGTCGATTTCCGTGGTCCGGAACCCGTAGCCGCCACTGGGCGTCTGGACCGGGTCGGGGAACTGGGCCATGCCGTGGCTGCGCATGCAGCGGGCGTAGGCGAGGGCCCTGGCCAGGGGCGTCGCCCCGGCCACCGAAGACGAGCCCGCTCCGCCGGCGCTGTCGGCCGACCGGCCCACGCTGGCCACCGGGGCCGACGGGGACCCGCCCGAGCAGCCGCCGACGGCGAGGCCCGCAACAACGGCGGCGACCGACCACAGCTTCGATGAACCCATCCCTCCTCCTCGGCGACTCCCCTGCGCTTCCGGCGTCGCTAGAACGGGATGGATACACCCGGGCGCGTATCGGGGGCGTATCGGATGTCCGATACGCCCCCGATACGCTCGAGCTCCTACCATCGCCAGCGCATGCGCGTGCTCATCGTCGAGGACGAGCCCTACATGGCCGAAGCCATCCGCGACGGTCTGCGCCTCGAAGCGATCGCCGCCGACGTGGCCGGTGACGGCGACACGGCCCTGGAGCTGCTGAGGCTCAACGCCTATGACATCGCCGTCCTCGACCGCGACATACCCGGGCCGTCGGGTGACGAGATCGCCAGGCGGATCGTCGCCTCCGGGGCCGGCATGCCCGTGCTCATGCTCACCGCCGCCGATCGGCTGGACGACAAGGCGTCCGGGTTCGAGCTCGGGGCCGACGACTATCTCACCAAGCCCTTCGAGCTGCGGGAGCTGGTGCTGCGACTGAGGGCACTCGATCGCCGCCGCGCCCACCACCGGCCTCCCGTGCGGGAGATCGCCGGTCTCCGCCTCGATCCGTTCCGCCGCCAGGTCCACCGCGACGGCCGCTGCGTCCCGCTCACCAGGAAGCAGTTCGCCGTGCTCGAGGTCCTGGTGGCGGCCGAGGGCGGGGTGGTGAGCGCCGAGGAGCTGTTGGAACGGGCGTGGGACGACAGCGTCGACCCGTTCACCAACGCCGTGCGGATAACGGTCTCCGCCCTGCGCAAGCGTCTGGGCGAGCCATGGATCATCGCGACCGTGCCCGGCGTCGGCTACCAGATCGACACTCGATCACCTGCTGGGACGCCCGACGGTGAGCGGTGAACCGACTGCCTGGTCTGAGCGTCCGGCTCAAGTTCACCCTCAGCTACGCCGGCTTCGTGATCCTCGCCGGTGCCCTGTTGCTCGCCGCGGTGGCGGCGTTCCTGGTGCGATACGTCCCTCACCACGAGTTCTTCATCCCGCACCCGGGGGCATTTCCGGAGTTGGCCCCGGACCGACGAGTCCTGCTGGCCGACTTCGCTCCGATCGCCGCCGTAGCTCTGTTGTTGCTCCTGGTGTTCGGCCTGACGGGGGGCTGGATCCTCGCCGGCCGGATGCTGGCGCCGCTGACCCGCATCACCGACGCCACCCGCCTGGCCGCCACCGGGACCCTCTCGCACCGGATCGCGCTGCCCGGTCGGAGCGATGAGTTCCGCGAGCTGGCCGACGCCTTCGACACCATGCTCGCCCGCCTCGAGTCCCACGTGGCGGAAGCGCAGAGGTTCGCCGCCAACGCCTCCCACGAGCTGCGCACCCCCCTGGCGGTGACCCAGACGCTCCTGGACGTGGCTCGCAACGATCCGAACCGCGACCCGGCCGAGCTCATCGACCGCCTCCAGACCGTCAACGGACGGGCCATCGAGCTCACCGAGGCGTTGCTGCTGCTCAGCCGGGCCGGCCAGCGGGCCTTCACCCCCGAAGCGGTCGATCTCTCCCTCGTGGCCGAGGAGGCCACCGAAGCGCTCCTGCCGCTGGCGGAGAAGCACGGCGTCGCCATGGAGATGGTGGCCGACACCGCCCTGACCGTCGGCTCGTATGCGCTCCTCCTGCAGCTGACGACGAACCTCGGGCACAACGCCATCGTCCACAACCTCGGCGAAGGAGGCACGGTGTGGGTCGCGACCAAACTTCAGCCGAAGACGGCCGTCATCACCGTCGAGAACACCGGTGAGAGGCTCGCCCCCCAACTGGTGGCCACCCTGGCCGAGCCGTTCCAGCGCGGATCCAGGCGGGTGCGCACCGACCACGCCGGGGTGGGCCTGGGTCTGGCCATCGTCAAGAGCATCGCCCAGGCCCACGACGGAACCCTCGCCGTCACTCCCCGAGCCGGCGGAGGGCTCTGCGTGGCGGTGGAGTTGCCCGTCGCCGGGCCACCACCGGCCAACTGAGTCCCTCGGCAGCCCTCGGCGGGCCGGCTCGGGCGGCGGCCAGGCCGCTCCCCGGTGGCACCGGCGAGCTCACGGCTGGGCGAAGCCGCCAGGCAGCTTGGACTGGCACGCCTTCTGGGCGGCCTGGAACTGGGGGGACGGCCCGGTCTGGGGGTTGCCCGCGCCGGGGGGAAGGGCGACCCTGACCCCTCCGCCGGAGAAGGTGGGGTCGGGGAAGCCGGGGAACCCGTGACCCCGGATGCAGGCGGCATAGTCGAGGAAGGCCTGCTGCTGGGCGGCGGTCAGCGGGCGGGGGACCCCGTTGTTGGGAAGCAGGTGGCGGCAGGACTGCTGGGCGGCCTGCATCTGGGACGCGGTGGTGCCGCCTTGCTGGCGGGGTCCGATCTTGAACGCGAAGCCGCCGTCGGGCCCCGGCGTGGGGTCGGGGAAGCCGGGTACGCCGTGGGAGCGCATGCAGGCGGCGAAGTGCTGGGCCTCGGTGAGGCTCGGCTTGGCCGGCCCGCCAGCCGAGCCGCTGGCCGCCGTGGTCGTGGAACTCAAGCTGGCCACGGCGGGCGACGACGGGCCGCCGCAGGCGGCCAGGGCCACGGCCAGGGCCCCGATGGCCACCAGGCCCAACCGCTTCGGTTCGCTCATGGTCCCTCCCGGGCGGGCCGGCGCCCGCCCGATCGGTTATGCCAGAAGGGCGGTTGCACGGCGGTAACGGGTGCTGTTACCCCACTGAAACCACCGCTCCGCCATCCTTGGTGGTGATGAGGGTGCTGGTGGTCGAGGACCACGCCGAGCTGGCGGAGACGGTGGCGACCGGCCTGCGCAGGGAGGGCATGGCGGTCGACATCGCCCTGGACGGCATCGAGGCGCTGGACCGCACCGCTGCCACCGCCTACGACGTGGTGGTGCTGGACCGCGACCTGCCCCGGCTGTCGGGGGACGAGGTGTGCCGGGCCCTGGTGGCCTCAGGCGCCGCCACCCGGGTCATCATGCTCACCGCCGCCGCCACCGTGGAGGACCGGGTCGAGGGCTTCGGGGTGGGGGCGGATGACTACCTGCCCAAGCCGTTCGCCTTCGCCGAGCTGGTCGTGCGGGTCCGCGCCCTGAGCCGGCGAGTGGCCCCGCCGGTGCCGGTGGTGCTCTCCCATGAGGACCTCAGGCTGGACACGGCCCAGCGCCTGGCCACCCGGGCCGGGCGTCGCCTACCCCTGTCTCCCAAGGAGCTCGCCGTGCTGCAGGTCCTTCTCACCGCCGGTGGTGCGGTGGTATCGGCCGAGGAGCTGCTGGAGCGGGTCTGGGACGAGGCGACCGACCCCTTCACCAGCGCCGTCAAGGTGACCATCAGCCGCCTGCGGGCCAAGCTGGGAGAGCCCCCGCTGATCGAGACGGTTCCCGACGCCGGCTATCGGATGGGCCCATGATCCGGCGGTCCTGGCGGCGGCTTCGCTCCTGGGCGACGGGTGGGACCGGGCGGTCCGGGCTGACCATCCGGGTCCGCCTCAGCGCCCTCTACGGCATCCTCTTCCTGGTTTCCGGCGGCGTCCTCCTGGCCTTCACCAACTTGCTGGTGGACCGCCATCTGCCCGGCGGCGATGTGTACGCGGCAAGGGTGGTCAACGCCCCCGGGCCCCTCCAGATCGTGATCAGACGCACTTCAGGCGTCATCGGCGCCGGCGGGCGCGGAGGAGTGGCCATCGCCGGGCCCAATGTCAACTTCGTGCCGCTCGAGCCGGCGAACCCGGACCCACAGGCGATCTTCGCCCAGCTGAAGACCACCTCGGATGCTCAGCGCACTGCCGCGGTCCATCAGCTCGTACTGGACTCCGCCCTCGCCCTGGGCGTCATGGCCCTGGCTTCCAGCCTGCTCGGCTGGCTGATGGCGGGTCGGGCTCTTCGACCGGTCGAGGTGATGACCTCGGCCGCTCGCGACATCTCGGAGTACAACCTGCACCAGCGTCTTCCCGAGGCCGGACCGCGGGACGAGCTGCGCCACCTGGCCTCCACCTTCAACGCCCTCCTGGGCCGACTGGAGGCCGCCTTCGACTCGCAGCGCCGGTTCGTGGCCAACGCCTCCCACGAGCTGCGCACCCCTTTGACCCTGGAGCGGGCCGTGGTGGAGGTGAACCTCGCCGATCCCGACGCCGATGTCGACGCCCTGCGGGCGATGGGCCAGCGGGTGCTGGACATCGGGGCGCAGCAGGAGGTCCTCATCGAGGCCCTCCTCACTCTGGCCCGGAGCCAGCGGGGACTCGACCAGCGACAGCCCGTCGATCTGGAGGCCAGCGTGGCCGCGGCGGTGGAGGCCGCCAGCGCCCGCGCCGCCGCCGGGTCCATCACCGTCGCCGCCGACCTGAACCCGGCCTGGGTCTCTGGCGACAAACGGCTGATCGACAGGATGGCGGCCAACGTGGTCGACAACGCCGTGCAGCACAACTACCCCGGCGGGTGGGTCCGGGTCGAAACCACGACCGGGGGAACGACGGCCACGCTGAGGGTCCGGAACAGCGGACCGGTCGTGGACCCCGAGGAGGTGAACGGCCTGCTGCAGCCCTTCCAACGCCAGGGCCAGGAGCGAACCGGTCATCCCAGTGGACTCGGCCTCGGACTGTCGATCGTCGAAGCCATCGCCTCGGCCCACGAGGGGAGACTCGACATAGCCGCCCGCCCCGAAGGGGGCCTCGCCGTCGTAGTGGCCCTCCCCGGCGCCGACCCGGCGACCCCCTCATGACCTCGAGGGTGGGCAGGTTGTAGCTGTGGCTTCTCGCCGTGCCCAGGCCCGAGGCCGGCGAGCGGCCCGCCACCGTGCTTGACGAGCCTCAGCCCAAGTCCGCCCGGCCCCGGCGACGTTCGGGGCCGCCGTAGGGCTGCGGCTCACCGCGGCGCTCTGCAACCCGGCGCTCCCACATCGGCCACCGCTGCTCGGTCCGCACCGCGAAGGCGACCAAGGCGTTGACAATCTGGGAGGTCCATTCGTTGCTGGTCTTCTCCAGGTAGGCGTCGGCGCCCGGCGGCACCCGGGCCTGGCTCATGCGGGGGCTCGCCGTGCACAACACGATGAGGGAGTCGGGCAG
>DASRBO010000017.1:0-14301 GCA_035653595.1 Acidimicrobiales bacterium
CCGCAAGACCACGGCCCGTAAGACCACGGCCCGTAAGACGACGGCGCGCAAGACCACCGCTCGCCAGACGACGGCCCGTAAGACGACCGCCCGGAAGAGCACGGCCAAGCGGGCTCCGGCCCGCAAGACCGCCGCCCGCAAGACCACGGCCCGTAAGACGACCGCCCGCAAGAGCACGGCCAAGCGGGCTCCGGCCCGCAAGACCGCCGCCCGGAGGACGACGGCCCGCAAGACCACGGCCCGCAAGAGCACCGCTCGACGGACCTCGGCCGCCAAGCGCTAGGCCTCCGGCCCCAGGGCCGCACCAGCATCGGCGAGTAACAGGAGGGGGCGCCGCCCCCTCCTGTTATCGCGCCCGCACCCTCAGAGGCGCTCGACCAGCTTGAACCCCTCGCCCAGCGCCACCCCTCCGAGGGCGCCGAACTCCACCAGGCGGGTGTGCAGGCGGGCCCGGAAGGCCCCGACCTCCTCGCTCGCCTCGGGGTCGTCGATGCGCATGGTGGAGCGGAACTGGCTCCGGTGGGCGAGGAGCGCCTCGAGCTTCACGTCCTCGAAGCCGGCCGCGTCCTCGACGTGGTCCACCTCGTCCGCCTCCCACAGGAGCAGGGCCCGGGGCCGGTGGGGCTCGGCCTTCTGCTCGGGGAAGAAGTGCGGGTCCCGCGCCGCCACGATGCCGTCGGTGGCCAGGAAGCCGGCCGCCCGGTGGTCGGGGTGGATGCGGTAGCGCTTCCACGGGTCGTGCCCCAGCACCACGTCGGGCCTGGTGACCCGGATCCAGTAGGCCACCTCCCACCGCTGGCGCAGACCGGCTTCCAGCTCCCCGTCGGGCCAGCCGAGGAAGACGACGTCGGATCGGCCGCCGAGTACGGCAGCCGCCTTGCGCTGCTCGGCCTGCCTGGTGGCGACCAGCTGGGCCACGTCCTCGTCCGGATCCCAGGAGCCCTTCGAGCCGTCGGTGCACACCAGGTGGTGGATCTCGCAGCCGGCGGCGGCCCACTTCGCCAGAGTCGCCCCGCACCCGAACTCGATGTCGTCGGGGTGGGCGCCGACGGCCAAGGCCCGTTCCGGGGTGTCCAGGTTGAGCCCTACCAACGCGCCGCCTCCTCGGGGGCGGCGTAGTCGAGGTCGTCGGGCACGTCCACGTCCCAGGCCAGGTCTGCCCGTTCGAGGACCGTCACCTCCAGCCCTACTCGGCCGGCCTCGGCCTGGTGGCGCAGGAACGAACCGGCGCCGTAGGAGAAGCGGAAGCCGGCACCAGTCGGCACGGCGATGACGTTGGTGCCGTCGTGGCGACGGTCGGGCGCCAGCACCGCCCCGCCGGGGCGAGCGAGGCCGCCGAGGTCGGTGACCAGGGGCAGGTCGGCGTGGGCGACGGTGACCAGATCGACGCCCCGCCGAAGGAGGTGATCGACCCCGCACTCGACCGCCGGGTTGAGGCCCATGCCCGGGGTCCAGAGCACCTCCGCTCCCCGGGCGGCGGCCCAGTCGGCCACCTCCGGGTCGTCGCAGACCACCGTCACCGGCAGGGACCGGGCCGCCCGCAGCACTCCCTCGGCCATGGACCGGGCCAGCCGGCGGCGCTCGTCGGTGTCGAGCACACCGCTCAGGCGCACCTTGGCGGCGGCGAATGCCTTGACCGGCACCAGGACGACCGACGAAGGCGCAGCCACGCGCTCACGCTACCGCCCGGTCGCCGCAGCCCCAGGCCGTGCAGCAGCGGGCGGCCTCGGTAGGGTTCCCGTCGTGGCGGTCGCCGTGCTCGGTGCTGGTTCGTGGGGCACGGCGCTGTCGACCGTCAGCGCCCGTCACCAACCGGTGCGGCTGTGGGCCCGGCGCCCGGCCCTGGCCGAGGAGATCAACTCGAGCCGCCGCAACCCGGAGTACCTGAGCGAGTTCTGCCTCGCCGACGAGATCGTGGCCACCGCTGACATGGCCGAGGCGGTGTCGGAGGCCTCGCTGGTGGTGATGGCGGCCCCCTCGCACGGCTTCCGGGCGGTGCTGGCGGAGGCGGCCCCTTTCCTGGGGCCGGACGTTCCCGTGCTCAGCCTGGCCAAGGGGCTGGAGGCCGGCAGCCTGCTGCGCATGACCGAGGTCATCGACGAGGTCGCGCCGGGGCGCCCGAGGGGCGTTCTGACCGGGCCCAACCTCGCCCGCGAGGTCATCGAGGGCCAGCCCACCGCCAGCGTGGTGGCGATGACCGACGCCGGTGCGTGCCTTCGGGCCCAGGCCCTGCTGTCGACCGACACCTTCCGCGTCTACACCAACGACGACGTGGTGGGCTGTGAGATCGCCGGCGCCCTGAAGAACGTGATGGCCATCGCCGCCGGCCTGTCCGACGGCCTGGGATTCGGCGACAACTCCAAGGCCGCCCTCATCACCCGGGGGCTGGCCGAGCTCACCCGCCCGGGGGTCGCCATCGGCGGCCGGCCCCTCACCTTCGCCGGTCTGGCCGGCATGGGCGACCTGGTCGCCACCTGCATCAGCCAGCACAGCCGCAATCGCAGTGTAGGTGTCGAGCTGGCCCGGGGCCGGTCGATCGACGACATCGTCGACAGCATGAAGATGGTCGCCGAGGGAGTTAAGACCGCTCCGGTGGTGGTCGAGCTGGCCCGCCGGCACGGAGTCGACATGCCCATCGCCGACCAGGTGGTCGCCGTGCTCGAGGGGCACACCACCGCCCACGAGGTGATACCGGCGCTGATGCAGCGCCAGGCCAAGCCCGAGCTCTACGGGATGAACTGATGGTCGACCGGGTGGCCTTCGGAACCGACGAGCGCACACCGCTGACCGACGCCATGGTGGCCCGGCTGCGCCGGCGGGGCCTCGAGGTGGAGGAGCTCTCGATCGGCGCCCCCTGGCCCGAGGTCGGCCGTTCGGTGGGCGAGGCCGTCGCCTCCGGGCGGGCCCGGGCCGGGGTGGTCTGCTGCTACACGGGCACCGGAGTCTCCATCGCCGCCAACAAGGTGGCCGGGGTCCGAGCGGCGTTGTGCACCGACGCTGCCACCGCCGCCGGGGCCCGCCGGTGGAACGACGCCAACGTGCTGGCCATGGGCCTGCGGCTCACCTCCGAGGAGGTCGCCGGCGAGATCATCGACGCCTTCCTCGACACCGACCCGGATCCGGACGAGTCGGCCACCGTCGCCGCCGTCGAGCCCGACTGACCAACCGCTGGCGGCCGTCGGTGCTCCACGGCGCGGGACGGGGGAGGGACGGTGGGGAGGAAGGGCTGCCAGCCATCCTGGGAGGCGCTGCCGCGGTCGGATACGTTGGCCCCCGATGCCGACCGCCACCCGCCGCCGGGGCTCGCCGGGCAAGCCGCCCAGCCTGTCGCTCGAGCGGGCGCTGTGGGCGGAGGGCCACCAGGTGGTGGTGGGGATGGACGAGGTGGGCAGAGGCGCCTGGGCGGGACCGCTGACGGTCGGGGCGGCCGTGCTGCCCGCCGACCGCCGGGTATACGGCGTGCGGGAGTCCAAGATGCTGACCGAGCTGCGGCGGGAGCACCTCTTCGACCGCCTGGCAGGGTGGTGCGCGGCGTGGGCGGTGGGGCACGCCAGCGAGCAGGAGTGCGACCAGCTGGGTATGTCCGAGGCGCAGCGTCTGGCGGCCAATCGCGCCCTCGAGGGCCTCGGGGTGACGGTGGACAAGGTGCTGGTCGACGGGCGCTGGGACTTCGTCGGCCGGGGCACGACAACCGTCATCGTGAAAGGGGACGCCAAGTGCCTTTCCATCGCCACCGCCTCGGTGCTGGCCAAGGTCTCCCGCGACCGGATCATGCGGCGCGAATCGGTCTCCTACCCGGGCTACGACTTCGACACCAACAAGGGCTACCCATGCCCCCGCCACGAGATGGCGCTGCAGGCCTTCGGGCCCTCGGCCATCCACCGGCGCAGCTGGGCCTTCATGGAGCGTCTCGTGTGGTGGCGCGACCGCACGCCGCCTCCGGTGCAGGGGACCCTGCTGTGAGGAGGTTGGCCTCCACCCTCGCCGCCGCCGTGGTCGTGGCCGGCCTCGCCCTGGGGACGGCCGCCTGCGGCAGCAGCGACAACGGCGGGACCGTGCCGGCCCCCTCCAACTCATCCAGCTCCTCCACCACCCTGCCCGGAGGCGGCTGAGCCCGGCGGCGCCCCGGCCTGGATTAGTGGCTGGGTTCCTTGGGCAGGCCGAGGACCCGCTCGCCCAGGATGTTCTTCATCACCTCGTCGGTGCCTCCGGCGATACGCATGCCGGGCACCCCGAGGACGAACTGGGTCCAGGCGAAGGTCCCCCATTCGCCGCTGTCGGCGGTGAGCCGGGCCCCCAGGGCGTCGCCGACGAAGTCGGCCAGCCGGCGCATGTTGTTGGTGAGCGACAGCTTGGCGATGGACATCTCCGGGCCGGGGAGCTGACCGGCGCGGATCTTCGCCATGGCCCGCTGGTTGTTGTAGCTGGCGACCCTCGACTGGACGTAGATGTCGGCCAGCCTCTGGCGCAGGATGGGGTCGTCGGCCTTGTCGAGGAACCGGAGGAGCTCGACCAACCGGGTCGTGCTCATGAGCCCGGCCCCGCCCGCCGCCCCGCCGCCGATGGACGCCCGCTCGTTCATGAGGGTGGTGAGCGCGACCGTCCAGCCCTGGTTCACGTCCCCCAGCCGGTGGTCGTCGGGTATGCGGACCTCGGTGAAGAAGACCTCGTTGAACGACGCCCCGCCGGTCATCTGGCGCAGGGGGCGCACCTCGACTCCGGGGGCGTGCATGTCGACCACGAACATCGACAGGCCCTTGTGCTTGGGGGCGTCGGGGTCGGTCCGGCAGATGATCTCGCCGATGTCGGAGTACTGGGCCCCCGAGGTCCAGACCTTCTGGCCGCTTATGACCCACTCCTCGCCGTCGCGGATCGCCCGGGTCTGGATGCCGGCCAGATCCGAGCCGTTGCTCGGCTCGCTGAACAGCTGGCAGGCCACCATCTCGCCCCGGTAGAGGCGCCGGAGGTAGGCGTCCTTCACCACGTCGGTGCCGTGGGCCAGGATGGTCGGGGCCACCATGCCGAGGCCGATGCCGAAGGGTGAGCCCGACGGGGTGTCGTAGGCGCCCTCGAGGGACTGCCACAGCCGCTCGTAGGCCGAAGGCAGCTCGCGCCCGCCGTATCGGGAGGGCCCGGTGATCCAGCCGAAGCCGGCGTCGAAGACCTTCTGGCGCCAGGCCTTGGCCTCCTCCACCTCGGCCAGCTCCTGCTCGCGGGTCTTCTCGGCGAACAGGGCGACCTCGTCGCTGCCCTGGCCCCAGCCGGTCTTCTCCTCCACGGCCAGCTTGGCGTTGGCCTCGAGGAAGTCGAGCGCTTCGGCCTTGAACTGCTCCTCGGTGATCGCCTCAGGCACCGCTACCCCCCTGGTTCCGCTCCTGATGAGCGCCTCAGGTTATGCCGGGCCGCCCCTCGCCTCCACCCCGAGGCGCACGTCGAGGGCCAGGGTGAGACACCGGCAGCCGCCCCCTGCCTTCAGGAACTCGTCCACCGGGCAGACCTCCACCTCGAAGCCCCAGGACCGCAGCCGGTCGCCCACCCGGGCGGGGCAGCCGGGCATGACGATGCGGTCGCCGACCACAACCGAGTTGGCGCAGAACCCCAGCGCCTCCTCGTCCTCGAGGTAGAGCAGCTCGGGCACCAGGGACTCGACCACCTTGAGCCCGTAGCGGTCCAGCCCCAGAGGGGCGACCATGGCCCGGCGGTCGTCGAGGGGGCAGAAGACCAGGTCGAGGTGGTACAGGCGGGGATCGGCCAGCTCGAGGGGGCGCACCGGCGCCCCGGTGATGCGGGAGACCTCGGCGTGGGAGGCGGCGTCGGAGCGGAACCGGTACCCCGACAGCAGCGTCGGTGGGTTCGGGCCGTGGCCGCCGAAGGGCAGGGCGTCGCCGGCGCCCTCGTGCAGCACGGCCTCGGGCAGCCAGGCCACCCGGTAGCCCCGTCGGCTGAACCAGGCCACGTCGTGGTCGGTCTCGCCCCGGCGCTCGGGGTGGCGGAAGCGGGAGGGGATGAACCGGTCACCGTCCACCAGGCCGGCGTTGGCCGTGAAGACCAGGTCGGGCAGGCCGGGCACCGGATCCATCGTCTCCACCTCGGCCCCGGCCGAGCGCAGGGCGGCCACCAGTCGCTCCCACTGGGCCTGGGCCCGCTCGGGGTCGGGGTGGACCTCGTTGTGCATCCACGGGTTGATCTCGTAGGCGACCTCGAAGTGCGCCGGAGGGCACATGAGGAACCGTCGTCCCCAGCCGAGGCCGCTCAGCTCCGATCCCTTCGCCGCCGCCCCTGACGCTGCCGCCGCTGACCGCTCAGGCAGGAGCGGGTGGTCATGGGCACAGAGCCTCGGCCAGCTGGCCCAGGAACAGCCCCACATCGGTGACGATGCCGAGGGCCTGGTGGCTGCCCCGGTCGGCCAGCTTGGTGACCACGGCCTGGTTGATGTCGACGCAGTAGGTCTCCACCGAGCTGGGCAGGATGTTGCCGGTGGCGATGGCGTGCAGGGTGCTGGCCAGCATCAGCGCCACCGACACCCCGGGCACCAGCGCCCGCATGGCGTCGACGGCGGCCACCGTGTCGCTGATGACGTCGGGCAGGGGGCCGTCGTCGCGCACGGAGCCGCCCAGCACGAACGGCACTCCGGCGCGCACGCACTCGTACATCACGCCGCCGCCGATGAAGCCGGCCTCAACGGCGGCGGCGATGGAGCCGTGTCGGCGCACCTCGTTGATGACCCGTAGGTGGTTGGCGTGGCCGCCCTCGGTCGCCTTGCCCTCCCCCAGGGAGACGCCGAGAGAGGTGCCGAGCACGTTGGACTCGATGTCGTGGGTGGCGAAGCCGTTTCCGGCGAAGAGGACGTCGATCCATCCGCCGGCCACCAGCCGGGCCACGGCCGGCCCGGCGCCGGTGTGGATCACCGCCGGCCCGCACACGGCCAGCACCCGGGTCGACGTGGTCCGGGCGGTGCGCAGCTTGTCGGCCACCTCCTGGATCACCAGCGCCTTGGGCTTCTCCGAGGAGACCTCGGAGTTCATGAACTCGAAGGCGGCCGGCCCCCGCGGTCGGTCGGGCGAGTCCACCTTGACCCCGTCGTGGCCGACCACCACCAGGTCCCCCCGCCGCACGGCGTGCATGGGCACGGTGCGGGCGGCGGCGCCGGGCCCGGCGCGGTCGACCACCAAGGCGCAGTCCATCTCCGGGTTGGCCACCTCGATCCAGCGCCGGTCGACCCGGACCCGGGTCGGCAGGTTGGTGGTGGAGTAGAAGCCCCCCGGCAGCACTCCGTCGATGTCGGCCGCCACCAGCTCGGCCTCGCCCACGTCGACCCGGTTGGCGCCGTGGATCTGGAGTGCCTCCACCAGGTTGGCCAGCACTGCGTCGTCGGACGCCGTGACCTCGATGCGGGCGGCGCTGGTGTCCGAGCTGGTCCGGCCGATGTCCACCTCGACCAGCCGGTAGTCGGCGCCGGCCTCGAGGATGAGATCGAGGACCTTGGCCAGTATGAGCGAGTCGATGATGTGGCCCTGTAGCTCGACCACCTCGGTCGCCATGGTGCACCTCCGTGCCGGTTCGCCCGACGGTACCCGGCCCGACCCGTCACCAGGCGTCTTCGGTCCCCGGTCACCCCGGCGGGCGGCGAGGTGGGCCAGGATGGTGGTGGTGGCGAACAGCTACGACCCGTGGGCAGCCGTGCTCCAGCGTCTCGACGACGCCGCCAGCCTCACCGGTCTCGACCCCGACGTGCACCGGCTGCTGCGCACCCCTCGGCGGGTGCTCGAGGTGGCCGTGCCTGTGCGCATGGACGAGGGCCACGTCGAGGTGTTCACCGGCTGGCGGGTCCACCACGACATCACCCGGGGCCCGGCCAAGGGGGGGCTGCGCTTCCACCCCCAGCTCGACGCCCGCGAGGTGGCCGCCCTGGCGGCGGAGATGACCTTCAAGACGGCGGTGGCCAACCTTCCCTTCGGCGGGGCCAAGGGCGGCGTGCGCTGCGACCCTTCCAAGCTCTCGTCGGCCGAGCTGGAGCGCCTGACCCGGCGCTACACCGTCGAGGTGCTGCCGCTGCTGGGCGAGGACCGCGACGTGCCCGCCCCCGATGTCAACACCGACGAGCGGGTCATGGCCTGGCTCATGGACACCTTGTCCACCATCACCGGGCGGGCCGAGCCCGGGGTGGTCACCGGCAAGCCGCTGTCCATCGGCGGGACCAAGGGACACGTCGGGGCCACTTCCGCCGGGGTGGTGGTCTGCATCCGGGCCGTGTTCGCCGAAATGGACATACCGGTGGCCGGCAGCCGGGCGGTCATCCAGGGCTTCGGCAAGGTCGGCGGCCCGCTGGCCTTCCTGCTGCGGTCGGCGGGCATGCGGGTGATCGCGGTGAGCGACATCGGAGGGGCGGTCCACAATCCGGGCGGCCTCGACGTGGCCGGTCTGTCCGACCACGTGTCGGCGGCCGGCACCGTCGCCGGCTTCGCCGGGGGCGAGGTGATCGAGCCCGACGACCTCTGGGAGCTGGACTGCGAGGTGGCGGTGCCCGCCGCCCTCGAGGGGGCCATCGACGACCACGTGGCCGGACGGATGGGGGCCAAGGTGCTGGTGGAGGCGGCCAACGGCCCGACCACACCGGGGGCGGACTCGATCTTCGACCGGCGCGACATCGTGGTGGTACCGGACATCCTGGCCAACTCCGGGGGTGTCACCGCCTCCTACTTCGAGTGGGCCCAGGGCCGCCAGGGCTACGCCTGGGACGAGAACACGGTGGCCACCCGCCTGCGGTTGGGGATGGAGGAGGCCTTCGTGGCGGTGTGGGCCAAGGCCGAGCGGTTGGGGGTGTCGCTGCGGCGGGCCGCCTTCGCCCTGGCGGTGGAGCGGGTGGCGGAGGCGATAACCGCCCGCGGGCTGTTCCCCTAGACGGTTCCCCGAGGGACCTGCCGCCGGGGGGGTCGCTCCCCGGGAACACTCGAACAGATGTTCGCTAACCTGGTCCCCCTGTGTCCCGGGTGGAGGCGGAGCTCGCCGACAGGGTCAAGCCCCTGTCGTTGGCCGGCGACCGGACCCTTCCTGTCCATGAACGGCTGAGCGGGCTGCTCCCGGACGGGCTGCGCCGGGGGGCGGTGGTGGCGGTGCAGGGCCCGGGTCGCATATCGCTCCTGCTCGCCCTGCTGGCCGGCCCGTCGGCGGCCGGCTCCTGGTGCGCCATGGTGGGCCTGCCCGAGCTCGGCCCCCTGGCCGCCGCCGAGCTGGGGGTGGACCTGGGCCGGCTGGCGCTGGTTCCCGAGCCGGGGCCCCAGTGGGCCACGGTGGCCGCCGCCCTGATCGACGGGCTCGACGTGGTCGTGCTGGGGGCGGCCCTGGGTGTCCGACCCCTCGACGCCCGCCGGCTGGTCTCCAGGGCGCGCCAGCAGGGCACGGTGCTGGTCACCGACGGTTCCTGGCCGGAGAAGGTCGACCTCCTCCTGACCTGCCGGGCCCAGCAGTGGGACGGCCTCGAGCAGGGTTGGGGCCATCTGGAGCGCCGCTGGATCGAGGTGGACTCCAGCGGTCGGGGCTGGAACAGCCGGCAGCGCCGGCACCGGGTGGAGCTGGGGGGACGGTGACCGCCCGGACCATGGCCATCTGGTGCCCGCAGTGGTCCATCCGGGCCAGCGGGGCGTCACCCGGGCTGCGGGTGGCGGTGCTGCGCTCCGGCCGGGTGGCGGTGGCGTCGGCCCCGGCGGCGGCCGAGGGGGTGAGGCTGGGACAGCGCCGGCGCCAGGCCGAGTCGCTCTGCCCCGGCCTGGTGGTGCTGGCCGACGACCCCGGACGCGACGCCCGTTGCTTCGAGACGGTGGTGGCGGCGGTGGCCCGCTTCTGCCCCCTGGTGGAGGTGACCAGGCCGGGCCTGTGCTCCCTGCCGGCCAGGGGCCCGTCCCGCTACTTCGGAGGAGAGGAGGAGCTGGCCGCGGTGGTGGCCCGGGCGGTGGACGAGGCCAGCCCGGGCGGTCCCGAGGGAGGCCCGCCCTGCCGGGTGGGGGTGGCCGACGGTCCGGTGGTGGCGGCGGTGGCCGCCCGCCGGCGGGCCCTGGTGGCGGCGGGGCCCACCGCCACCGCCGCCTTCCTCTCCCCTCTGGCCATCGCCGAGGTCCTGGCCGGGCTGGAGACCATGGACGCGGCCGCCGAGCCGACCGAGCTGGCCCAGCTGGCCGACCTGCTGGGCCGGCTGGGCATAAGGACCATGGGCGAGCTGGCCGGGCTCCCCGCTCCCCAGGTGCTGGCCCGCTTCGGTTGGCGGGGGGCGGCGATCCACCGTCTGGCCCACGGCCAGGACGACCGCGCCCTCGACGCCCGCCGCCCGCCCGAGGACCTGACCGTGGCCGCCGAGCTCGACCCGCCGGTGGATCGGGTGGACATGGCCGCCTTCGCCGGCAAGCGGCTGGCCGACCAGCTGCACACCGAGCTGGACCGAAGAGGCCTGCGGTGCCGGCGGGTGCGCATCGAGGCCGAAACCGAGCACGGCGAGGTGCGCTCGCGCTCCTGGCGCCACGACGGCAGCTTCAACGCCGCCATGCTGGCCGAACGGGTGCGCTGGCAGCTGGAGGGCTGGCTCACCGAGCCGGCCACCGGATCGGGGGACGGACGGCCGACCGCCGGCGTGTCGCGGCTGGCCCTGGTGCCGGAGGAGGTGGTGCCGGACGAGGGCAGCCAGCAGAGGTTCTGGGGCGGGGTGGCCGAGGCCGACCTGCAGGCCGGCCGGGCGCTGGCCCGGGTGCAGGCGCTGCTGGGGCCGGAGTCGGTGCTGACGGCGGTGGCCGGAGGCGGACGGGGCCCGCTGGACCGGGTGAGGCTGGTGCCGTGGGGGGACGAGCGGGATCCCTCCCGGCCGGCCGATCCCCCCTGGCCCGGCCGGGTCCCCTCGCCGCTGCCGGCGGTGGTGCTGGTCCGACCGGCGCCGGCCGAGCTGGTGGACGAGGAGGGACGCGTCCTTACCGTCGGCGGCCGGGGACTGCCCGGAGGCGCCCCCCGCCGGCTGTCGGTCGCCGGGGGACCGGCGGAGGAGGTGATGGCCTGGTCGGCCCCCTGGCCCTGCCATGAACGGTGGTGGGATCCCGCCTCGGAGCGTCGGCGGGCCCGGATGCAGGTGCTCACCGACGCCGGGCGGGCGGTGCTGCTCATGGTGGAGAAGGGCCGCTGGGTGGTGGAGGCGGCCTACGAATGAGCGTCCCCTACGCCGAGCTGCACTGCCACTCCAACTTCAGCTTCCTCGACGGCGCCTCCCATCCCGAGGAGCTGGTGCAGGAGGCGTGCCGGCTGGGGCTGTCCGCCCTGGCCATCACCGACCACGACGCCCTGGCCGGGGTGGTCCGCTTCTCCGAGGCGGCGGCCGAGGCCGGTCTGCCCACCGTGTTCGGGGCCGAGCTGACCCTTGGCCTCACCCGGGCCCAGGTGGGGGCGGCCGACCCCGAGGGGGACCACCTGGTGGTGCTGGCCCGCGACCCCGAGGGCTACGCCCGCCTGTCGCGGGTCATCACCCGGGCCCAGATGGCGGGAGGGGAGAAGGGCAGGCCGGTGGCCGACCTGGGGCTGCTGGCCGAGCACCACGGCGGGCACTGGACGGTGCTGACGGGCTGCCGCAAGGGCGGGGTGCCGCGGGCGCTGACCGAGCACGGGCCGGCGGCGGCCGGCCGGCGGCTGGACGAGCTGGTGGGCGTGTTCGGACGGGACAGCGTCGCCGTCGAGCTGTGGGACCACGGCGATCCCCTCGACTCGGCCCGCAACGACGCCCTCATGACCCTGGCCTGTGCCCGGAGCGTCGACCTGGTGGCCACCAACAACGTGCACTACGCCACCCCGGCCCGATGGAAGCTGGCCACCGCCCTGGCGGCGGTGAGGGCGAGGCGGAGCCTCGATGAGATCGACGGCTGGCTCCCGCCCACCGCCGGCGCCCACCTGCGCTCGGGGGAGGAGCAGTCCCGCCGGATGGCGCGCTATCCGGGGGTGGTGGAGCGGGCGGCCCGCCTGGGGGAGGAGTGCAGCTTCGACCTAAAGCTGGTGGCGCCCAAGCTGCCGGACTGGCCGGTGCCGGCGGCCCACACCGAGATGACCTGGCTGCGTCAGCTGGTCGAGGAGGGGGCCGCCGCCCGCTACGGCCCTCGCCGGGGGGCGCACAAGGCGGGTGCCTGGGAGCAGATCGACCACGAGCTCGACGTGATTGAGCAGCTCGGCTATCCGGGCTACTTCCTGGTGGTGTGGGACATCGTCCAGTTCTGCCAGCGGCAGGACATCTTCTGCCAGGGGCGGGGGTCGGCGGCGAACTCGGCGGTGTGCTTCGCCCTGGGCATCACCAAGGCCGACGCCGTCGAGCTGGGCCTGCTCTTCGAGCGCTTCCTCTCCCCCGAGCGGGACGGTCCCCCCGACATCGATCTCGACATCGAGGCGGGCCGGAGGGAGGAGGTCATCCAGTATGTCTACGGCCGCTACGGCAGGGACCGGGCGGCGCAGGTGTCCAACGTGATCACCTACCGGCCCCGCTCGGCGATCCGCGACATGGGCCGGGCCCTCGGGCATCCGGTCGGGCAGCTCGACGCCTGGTCCAAGCAGGTGGAGGACTGGGGAGGGGTCCCCTCGACCCAGACGGTGGACATACCCGAAGCGGTGCTCGAGCTGGCCGGGGAGATCCAGGGCTTCCCGCGCCACCTCGGCATCCACTCCGGGGGGATGGTGATCTGCGACCGCCCGGTGATCGACGTCTGCCCGGTGGAATGGGCCCGCATGCCCAACCGCAGCGTCCTGCAGTGGGACAAGGACGACTGCGCCGCCATCGGCCTGGTGAAGTTCGACCTGCTCGGCCTGCAGATGCTGTCGGCCGTGCACGAGGCGGTGGACATGATCCGCCGCCACCACGGGACCGAGGTAGATCTCGCCGACCTGGGTCAGGAGCCCGAGGTGTACGACATGCTCTGCCGGGCGGACTCGGTGGGCGTGTTCCAGGTGGAGAGCCGGGCGCAGATGGCCACCCTGCCCCGGCTCAAGCCCCGGAACTTCTACGACCTGGTGGTCGAGGTCGCCCTCATCCGCCCCGGGCCCATCCAGGGTGGCTCGGTGCACCCCTACCTGAGGCGCCGCAACGGCACCGAGGAGATCACCTACCTGCACCCGCTGCTCGAGCCGTGCCTGCGCAAGACCCTGGGTGTTCCCCTGTTCCAGGAGCAGCTGATGCAGATGGCGATCGACGTGGCCGGGTTCAGCCCGGCCGAGTCGGACCAGCTGCGCCAGGCGATGGGATCGAAGCGATCGGCCCGGCGGATGGAGGCGCTGCGTGACCGTTTCTACCGGGGGATGGAGGAGAGGGGGATAACGGGGGAGACCGCCGACGCCATCTGGTCGCAGATGGCCGCCTTCGCCAACTTCGGCTTTCCGGAGAGCCACGCCGTCTCCTTCGCCTACCTGGTGTACTCCAGCGCCTGGTTGAAGCTGCACTACCCGGCGGCCTTCTACGCCGGCCTGCTCAACTGCCAGCCCATGGGGTTCTGGTCGCCCCAGACGCTGGTGTCCGACGCCCAGCGCCACGGGGTGACGGTGCTCGGCCCCGATGTGAACGCCTCGGCCGCCAAGGCGACCCTCCAGCCCGTTCCGGACGGGGCGGCGAAGCCCCCTTGTAGGACGGCGAAGCCGCCATGTGTTCGCCTGGGGCTGTCGTATGTGAGGAGCATCGGCTCCGATCTGGCCGCCCGGATCGAGGCCGGCCGTCCCTACCGCAGTCCCGAGGATCTCGTGCACCGGGTGGAGCTCAACCGGGCCCACCTCGAGGCGCTGGCCACCGCCGGTGCCCTCGACTGCTTCGGGCTCTCCCGCCGCCAGGCGCTGTGGGCGGCCGGGGCGCTGGCCCGTTCCGGTCCCGGTCGCCTTCCGGGGGTGGTGGAGGGGGCCGACCCGCCGGTGCTGTCGGGGATGGATCCGGTCGAGGAGGCGGCGGCCGACCTGTGGTCCACCGGCCTGTCGGCCAACTGGTCCGTCGTCGGCTTCGTGCGCCCGCAGCTGCAGGAGATGGGAGCGGTGACCGCAGCGGCGGTGGCGGGGATGCCCGACGGCACCCGGGTGGCGGTGGGCGGGGTGGTCACCCACCGCCAGAGGCCGTCCACCGCCGGGGGGACGATCTTCATCAACCTCGAGGACGAGACAGGCATGGTGAACGTGATCTGTTCGCGGGGAGCCTGGGCCCGGTGGCGGAAGGTGGCCCGCTCCTCGTCGGCCCTGGTGATCAAGGGCAAGGTGGAAAGAGCGGAGGAAGCGGTCAACCTGGTGGCCGAGCGCATCGAGGCGCTGCCCCTGGCG
>DASRBO010000018.1:0-15269 GCA_035653595.1 Acidimicrobiales bacterium
GTCGTCTTGCGGGCCGTGGTCTTGCGGGCGGTGGTCTTGCGGGCCGTCGTCTTACGGGCCGTGGTCTTGCGAGCAGCGGTCTTGCGGGCGGGAGCCCGCTTGGCCGTGCTCTTGCGCGCCGTGGTCTTGCGGGCGGTCGTCTTGCGAGCGGTGGTCTTGCGGGCCGCCGCCTTCTTGGTCGCCGGACGACGCTTGGCGGCCGTCTTGCGGGCGGTCGTCTTCTTCGCCGTGGTCTTCTTGGCCGCAGCGCGCTTGGCCGGCCGACGCTTGGCCACCTTCTTCGCCGTGGTCCGCTTCGCGGTAGTCGAACGGGGATTCATCGCTGCCTCGAAGCCAGAGCCAGAAGCGAAGCGGACCCCATCGACCGCACCTTCTTCGAGGGCGTCCTCGTTCGAGGCCGTCGCACTCACTGTCTCGACGAGCTCAGATTGTTTCACCGCCACCTCCTGGCGTGTTGGGGAAGTCTTAGAAATGAAAGATGTTTTGTTTGCGTAGGTCAAGCATTTCCTTGGCATCTCGCCCAAACCGATTTGGCCGCTGACCAGCACCGTTGCAGCGCGCGCTGAACGTCGTTGCGTCAAAAGCCACTGATTTGCAAGGCTTTTTTCATGGATGAGACACCGCAGGCGCTCGCTGATGGGGACTATGACGTCCTGATCCTCGATTGCGAAAAAATTTCCCCGGATCGGGCGCGCGTTTCGCTGGTGGTTGTCAGCGGTACGTCCAAGGGAGCGGTGACGAGCATCGTCGGCCCCCTTCCGCGCATCGCCGGCGATGTCTCCAGCGGAGCCCGCAGCGGTGTCAGTGACGACGCCGACGATGGCGACGGTGCCGACCCGACCGCGCTGATGGGCCTGCCCGGTCGTCTGCGCGTCGAGCACGTGGCGGCCTTCGCTCCTCCTCGAGCGCTGACGTCCCCTGAGCGCCGGCCCGATCCAGGCGAGGGCATCGCAGCGCCGGCCGGCTCCTGACTCGCCTGCCCCCCGGGTAACCGGTGGGGCGGGGCAACAGGGCGGGCGGAGGCGCGCGAGACTCCCCGGTGCGGGAGCTCGACCGCGAGTCGGGCTGAGAGGGCAGAGCCGACCGCTGACCTGATCCGGGTAATGCCGGCGGAGGGAGAACCGATGACAGAAGCACAGTCCAGGACCAGGGTGTACCTGCCGGGGCCCCGCCCGGACATCCAGGTGCCCTTCACCAGGGTGAGCCTGGGGGACTCGAGCGGGAGAGGGGGCAGCAGCGCCAACGAGGCGGTGTTGCTCTACGACACCAGCGGCCCGGGCGGCGACCCGGACCGCGGGCTACCGCCCCTGCGTAGGGGGTGGGTGGCGGCGCGTGACGACGTGGAGGAGGGGGCCGGCCGCCCGCTCAGCGCCCGCGACGACGGGAGGGCGGCGGTGCGCCGGGGCTCGGCGGCGTCCGGTCCCGCTGCTGCCGGTGCCCGTCGAGCGCTGCGGGCCCGGCCCGGGCGCACCGTCACCCAGATGCACTACGCCCGCCGGGGCGAGATCACCCCGGAGATGGAGTTCGTGGCCGTGCGCGAGGGAGTCGACCCGGCCTTCGTCAGGGACGAGATCGCCCGGGGCCGCGCCATCCTGCCCTCCAACATCAACCACCCGGAGTCGGAGCCCATGGTGATCGGGCGCAACTTCCTGGTGAAGGTGAACGCCAACATCGGCAACTCGGCGGTCACCTCCTCCATTGAGGAGGAGGTCGAGAAGCTGCGGTGGGCGACCCGGTGGGGGGCCGACACGGTGATGGACCTCTCCACCGGCGCCGACATTCACACGACCCGCGAATGGATCCTGCGCAACTCGCCCGTGCCCATCGGCACCGTGCCGATCTATCAGGCGCTGGAGAAGGTCGACGGCCGGGCCGAGGACCTGTCCTGGGACGTCTACCGCGACACGCTCATAGAGCAGGCGGAGCAGGGCGTGGACTACTTCACCATCCACGCCGGGGTGCTGCTGCGCTACGTGCCCCTGACGGCGAGGCGGGTCACCGGCATCGTCAGCCGGGGCGGGTCGATCATGGCCGGTTGGTGCCTGGCCCATCACCAGGAGAACTTCCTCTACACCCACTTCGAGGACATCTGCGAGATCATGGCCGCCTACGACATCGCCTTCTCCCTGGGCGACGGCCTGCGCCCCGGATCGATCGCCGATGCCAACGACGAGGCCCAGCTGGCCGAGCTGCGCACCCTCGGGGAGCTGACCGAGGTGGCCTGGCGCCACGACGTCCAGGTGATGATCGAGGGCCCGGGCCATGTGCCGATGCACAAGATCAAGGAGAACGTCGACCTCCAGATCGAGCTGTGCCACGAGGCGCCCTTCTACACGCTGGGCCCCCTCACGGTGGACATCGCCCCCGGCTACGACCACATCACCTCGGCCATCGGGGCGGCCATGATCGGCATGTACGGCACGGCGATGCTCTGCTACGTCACGCCCAAGGAGCACCTGGGCCTGCCGGACCGCGAAGACGTCAAGGCGGGGATGATCTCCTACAAGATCGCCGCCCACGCCGCCGACCTGGCCAAGGGCCACCCCGGCGCCCAGAAGTGGGACGACGCCCTGTCCAAGGCCCGCTTCGAGTTCCGGTGGGAGGACCAGTTCGCCCTGTCCCTCGACCCGGACACCGCCCGGGCGTACCACGACGAGACCCTGCCTGCCGCCCCGGCCAAGACGGCCCACTTCTGCTCCATGTGCGGCCCCAAGTTCTGCTCCATGCGGATAAGCCAGGACGTGCGTGACTACGCCGAGGCCCACGGCGTGAGCCCGGAGGCCGCCGTCGAGCTCGGGATGAAGGAGAAGTCGGTGGAGTTCGTCTCCGGAGGCTCGTCCCTCTACCGGCGCTGAGGCGCCGCCACCCGGGGGCGGGCCGATCCGCCCCCGGCGTGGCGCACGTCACTGGGGAGGCAGCCCGAGGGCTTCTATCCTCTACCTCCGTAATGACCTGCCCTTGGTGTGGGACCGCGGTGCCAGACGGCGCCCGGTTCTGCCCGTCCTGTGGCCGGTCCCTGGGGGTGAGGGGCGACGAGAGGCGCATCGCCACCGTCCTGTTCGCCGACCTGGCCGGCTTCACGGGCATGGGCGAGTCTCTCGACCCCGAGCACCTCAAGAACCTGGTCGACCGCTGCTTCGACCGCCTGGCCGCCGACATCACCGCCCACGGGGGACGGGTGGACAAGGTGGTCGGCGACGCCATCGTGGCCCTCTTCGGCGCGCCGGTGGCCCACGAGGACGACGCCGAGCGGGCCGTGCGGGCCGGCCTGCAGATGCAGGAGACCATCGCCGCCCTCGACACCGAGCTGGGCCTGCCTCTGCGCATCAGGGTGGGGATCAACACCGGCGAGGTCCTGGTGGGCGCCATCCGCGCCGGCGGCGACTACACCGCCATGGGCGACGTGGTGAACGTGGCGTCGCGGCTGCAGACCATGGCCTCCCCCGGCACCGTCGTGGTCGGCCCCGCCACCCACGCCGCCACCAGCGCGGTGGTCCGCTACCGCCCCCTCGGCGACCTGCAGGCCCGGGGCCGGGGCGAGGCGGTCGAGGCGTGGGCGGCCGAGGAGGCCATGGCCCCGCCGGGCAGCCGGCCCCACCGGGTGGCCGGTCCCCTCACCGGGCGCGACGACGAGCTCGCCGTGCTCACCCACGCCTTCCGCACGGCCGTCCAGCGCCGGCGGGCCCACCTGGTGGTGATGGTCGGCG
The DNA here is from genome assembly GCA_035653595.1 of Acidimicrobiales bacterium. Classification (GTDB taxonomy): domain Bacteria; phylum Actinomycetota; class Acidimicrobiia; order Acidimicrobiales; family JAJPHE01; genus DASRBO01. The sequence continues at coordinate 3,708 of DASRBO010000018.1, forward strand.
ACGCCGGCATGGGCAAGTCCCGCCTCACCGACGAGCTGGCCCGTTCGGCGACGGCCACCTACGACGCCCTGGTGCTTTCGGGGCGCGCCGTCCCGTACGGCGAGGCCAACCCGTGGTGGCCCATCGCCGAGGCCGTGCGCCAGGCGTGTGCCATCGACCCGGGCGACCCGGCCGATGAGGCGGCCCGGAAGTGCCGCCTGGCGGTGGCCGAGCTGTCCTCGCTGGACCCGGAGGGGCCCGAGGCCCACCGCCTGGCCGCCGGCCTGCTGCACCTGATGGGCGACGAGGAGGTGCTGGCCGAGGTCGACCCGCAGCGGGCCACGGTGGAGGCCCGCCGGTCCCTGTACGGGCTGGTCTCCGGGCTCTCCCGCCGCCAGCCGGTGCTGATCGTGCTGTCGGAGATGCACTGGGTCGACGACGTCGTCCTCGAGTTCCTGGGCGAGCACATCAACCGGCTGGGAGCGCTGCCGGTGATGGTGGTGGCCACCGCCCGCCCCGAGCTGACCGAGCGATGGAACCCGCCCCAGGGACGCCACAACCTGCTGTGCCTGCACCTCGATCCCCTGTCGCGGGAGGAGACCAGGCGCCTGGCCCTGGCCCTGACCGAGGGGGAGCCCACCCCCGAGCTGGTCGACACCCTGGTGGAGCGCAGCGGGGGCAACCCGTTCTTCCTCGAGGAGCTGGTGGCCTACATCGGCGAGTCGCAGACCCGGGCCCCGTCGCTGCGCTCGGTGGACCTGCCCGTCACCCTGCGGGGGCTGGTGGCCGCCCGCCTCGACACCCTTCCCGCCATCGACCGCTCGGTGCTGGAGGACGCCGCCGTCATCGGGCGGTCCGGTTCGCGGGCGGCCCTGGCGGCGCTGGCCACGGCGGCCGGGCGCGACGGCAGCGAGTCGGCCCTCGGCGCCCTGTTCAGCCACGACCTTCTGCTCATGGTCGAGGACCGCCGTTGGGAGTTCCGCTCGGACGTGGTGCGCGAGGTGGTCTACGAGACGCTGACCAAGTCGGAGCGGGCCCGCCGGCACTGGAGCATGGCCTCGTGGCTGGCCCAGCGGGCGGTGGAGACGGGACGGGAGGACGAGATCCTCGAACAGATCGCCCACCACTACGCCACCGCCGCCGAGCTGGCCGGTGACGTCGGGCCGGTCGACGGTGTCCCCGCCGACGCCCGGCCGGTGGCGGTGGCCGCCCTGCTGCGGGCGGCGTCGTGGGCCGGCGGGCGGGAGCTGCCCGTCGCCGCCCTGCGCATCCTCGACCGGGCGGTGGCCCTGGCCGGCCCGGAGGGGGCCGGGCGCGACCAGGTGCTGCTGGAGCGGGCCCTGGCCCGCACCACCCTGCGCCATCTGGGGCCGGCCCGCGACGACCTCGACGCCCTGTCGACCGACGCCGACGCCCCGGTGCGGGCCCGGGCGCTGACCATCAGGGGACTGATCGAGCAGACCGAGGGTGACCTCGCCGGCTCGGCCGCCACCCTGGCCAAGGCCCTGACCGAGTGGGAGGCGGTGGGCGACCAGGGCCGCCGGGGCGAGGCCCTGCGCCACTTCGGCATGACCCTGTTCCTGTCATCGGACCTTCCGGCGGCCGGCCGGGCCCTGACCGAGGCCCTCCAGATCGCCCGCGAGCTCGGCAGCTCCCGCGACGAGGCGTGGGCCCTGTGGCACCTGGCCTGGCTGGCCTTCTCCGAGGGCGACACGGCCGGGGCCGAGGAGCGCCTCGAAGCGGCGGCGTCGGCCTTCCGGGCGGCGGGGGACACCGGCGGCCTGGGCTGGGTCGACGGCCTGCTGGGCTACGTGCGGATGGTGCAGGGCCGGCGCGACGAGGCCGAGGCGCTGGCGGTGAGGGTGCTGGCCGACCACGGCGACAGCGGCGACCCGTGGGCGATGGGGATGACCGAGGTCCTCCTGGCCACGGCCCGGTTGTGGCAGGGTCGTCCCGACTCGGCGGCCGAGCTGTCGCGGCGGGCGGAGGCGACCTTCGACAAGATCGGCGACGCCGCCGGGGCGGTCCGGGCCGCCTCGGTCCTGGCCCGGGCGCTCGCCGCCTCGGGCCGGATGGCCGACGCCCGCCGGGCGGCGGAGCGGGCCGACGCCGGCACCCACGCCAAGTCGGCGACCATGGAGCCCTTCGTCGGCCAGCTGACCGTCGCCGGGGTGGCCGTGCACGCCGGCGACTGGCGCACGGCGCTGGAGGCCACCGACGTCCTCTTCTCCGACCAGGGGCCAGGCAACGCCGAGGTGCTGGTGCTGCGGGGCCTGGCCCTCCTGCAGGCGGGCCGGTTCGACGAGGGCCGCTCGCTGCTGGAGACGGCGGCCCAGGCTCCGTCGTTCCCCGGGGCCCGGCCCAACGTCAGTGCCCACCTCGCCCTCGCCCACCTGCTGGCGGGCTCGCCCCGCTCCGCCCTGGGGGCGGCCAACCGGGCCCTCGAGCACCGCCCCGAGGGCACCTACCGCGACCTGGCCGTGGCCCACGTGGCCCGGGCCTTCGCCGCCGCCGCCCTGGGCGACGCCGAGGAGGCCTCGGCCGCCCTGGCCGCGGCGACGGCCCAGGTGGAGCTGACCGAGGACCGGGTGACCCAGGCGGTGGTGCACCTGGCCCGCAGCCACGTGCGGGTGGCCCTGGGAGCGCCGGGGGCCGACGCCGCCCTGGCCGACGCCCATGCCGAGTTCGAGAGGCTGGAGCTAACCGCTGACGGCTGGGACCGGGTCTTCTCCGCCCTGGCGGCGGCCCGGGGTCTGTAGGTCGAGCACCGCCGCCGCCAGGTCGGCGACGTGGTCGGCCCACTCGTCGACCCGCCCCACCGGCACCACCACCAGCTTGGAGAACCGGTGGGCCACGAAGTCCTCCAGCCGCCGGCGGAGCTGGTCGGGGCCGGAAGCGACCACGCTCGACGGATCGACCCCGGGTCGACGCGCCGCTAGCGCCGAGCGCAGGCGCTCGGGCAGCTCGCCGCCGCTGTAGAGGACCAGCGCCCCCCAGTGCTCGGGGTCGATCGAGCGCCCGGCGCCGGCGGCGGCCTCCTCGACGACAGCGCGGCCGGCAGCGGCCTCCTCGGGGGTGCAGAAGCTGGGCAGCCAGCCGTCACCGAGGCGGCCCACCCGGCGCAGCTCGGATGGAGAGCGTCCCCCCAGCCACACGTCGGGGGGCGACTGGACGGGGCGGATGCCGATGGAGACCGACTGGTAGGAGAAGCGGGGCCCGGCGTGGGTCACCCGGTCCTCGGTCCACAGACGCCTGATGAGGCCAAGGGCCTCGTCGAACCAGGCCGCCCGCTCGCCCCGCTGGACGCCGAAGGCCTCCTGCTCGGCCGGGTCGGCCACCCCCAGCCCGAAGGCGGGCAGGAACCGGCCCCCCGACAGCAGGTCGACGGTGGCCAGCTCCTTCGCCAGCACCACCGGGTTGCGGCCCGGCACCACCAGCACGCTGGTGCCCAGCTTGAGCCGACGGGTGCGCCCGGCCGCCACCGACAGGGCGATCAGAGGGTCGGGGACCGGCCCGCCCAGGCGCTCTGACATCCACAGCGAGTCGAACCCGTTCCCCTCGAGGGCGTCGACCAGCTCGGCGAATGCGCCGGTGTCGAAACCGCCGGTGCCGAGCCCGAAGCCGATGCGCACCTTCAAGGGGAGGCCTTCAGTTCACCTGGCGGGAGCGGCCCTCCCAGTACGGCGCCCGCAGCTTGAACTTCTGGAGCTTGCCGGTGGCGGTGCGGGGCAGGGCGTCGCGGGTCTCCACCGAGGTCGGGCACTTGTAGTGCGCCATGCGCGAGCGGCAGAACTCGATCAGCTCCGCCTCGCCGGCGCCCGAGCCGGGGCGCAGGACCACCAGGGCCTTCACCGTCTCGCCCCACTTCTCGTCGGGCACGCCGATTACGGCCACCTCGGCCACATCGGGGTGCTGGTAGAGGCAGTCCTCCACCTCGATCGACGACACGTTCTCGCCCCCGCTGATGATCACGTCCTTCTTGCGGTCGGCGATGACGGTGTAGGGACCGTCGAGGTAGCCGCCGTCGCCGGTGTGGAACCAGCCGTCGACGATGGCCTTGTCGGTCTCCTCGGGCTGGTTCCAGTAGCCGGCGAAGACGTGGTTCGACCGGGCCAGCACCTCGCCCTCGTCGTCGACGTCCATGCGGACCCCGACGGCGGGCACGCCGGCGCGGGACAGCTGCCTGGCCCGCTCCTGGGCCGACAGGTCGTCCCATTCGGCCCGCCGGCGGTTGATGGTCAGCAGCGGGGACGTTTCGGTGAGGCCGTAGATCTGGATGAACTCCCACCCCAGGTCGGCCTCCACCCGCTCGATCACCGCCGAGGGGGGAGGGGCGCCGGCCACCACCATGCGGACGGTGCCCTGCCCGGGCACCGGGCGGCCCTCCTCCTTGCGCCTGGCGGCGGCGTCGAGGATGGCGGCCACCACCGCCGGCGCCCCGCACAGCAGGGTCACCCCCTCGGACTCGATGCGGGAGAGGATGTTCTCGCCGTCGACCTTGCGCAGCACGACGTGGCGGCCGCCCATGCCGGTGACGGCATACGGCATGCCCCAGCCGTTGCAGTGGAACATCGGCAGGGTGTGCAGGAGCACGTCGCGGTCGGTGACGGTGGTGTGCCAGCCGAAGGAGACGGCGTTGAGCCACACGTTGCGATGCGTCAGCTGCACGCCCTTGGGCCTGGCCGTCGTGCCCGAGGTGTAGTTGATGCTGGCGGTGGCCTCCTCGTCGGGGGCCCACAGCGCCGGGCTGGCCCCGGCCGGGGCCTCGGCGAACAGCTCGGCGTCCTGGGTCCCGTCGAGGACGATGCGCTCCTTGGCGGTGACCCCGGCCAGGACCTCGTCCAGCTCGGGGTCGACCAGCAGCACCGATGCCCCGGAGTGCTCGACGATGTAGGAGACCTCGTCGGCGTTGAGCCGGAAGTTGACCGGCACCAGCACCCGGCCGTAGCCGCTGACCCCGAAGAACGAGACCATGAACCGGGCCGAGTTGGGCGACACCAGGGCGACCCTCTCGCCGGCGCCGACCTCCATGCGGTCCAGGGCCAGGGCCAGGCCGCGTGCTCGGGCGGCCAGCTGGCCGTAGGTGATTCGCCCGAGGGAGCCGGGGCCGGAGGGCTCGTCGACGACCGCCAGGCGGTCGCCGTAGACGAACTCGGCCCGGTCGAGGAAGTCCCCGACGCTCAGCGCAACCCTCATCTCGCCCCCTTTCCCCGCCGCCGCCGGGCGGGCTCATTGGCGTCCCGTCCGGCGGGATCCGGTGGCCAAGTTACTGGCGGGGAGCCAGGATTGGTCGGTGCGGTCGGCGACGGCTGGGGGGCAGGGTCTGGTACTCGGCCGCAGCCCCGGGGGCTGGGTCAGGGCGGGGCCGGAGGAGGCCGTCCTCGTGCTGGGCCCGCCCCGCTCGGGCAAGACGTCGGCGGTGGTGGTGCCCAACGTCCTGGCCGCCTCGGGACCGGTGCTGTCCACCTCCACCAAGCCCGACGTGCTGGCTGCGACCGTGGCCGCCCGGTCGCGCGTCGGACGCTGCTTCGTCTACGACCCCACCGGGGTGGTCGGCCCCCACCCCGAGGCCGAGCCCCTGCGATGGTCGCCGGTGGCGGCGGCCCAGGACTGGGACCGGGCCCTCACCATGACCGCCGCCATGGTCGGCGCCGCCCGCCCGGCCCGGGGGGTCGAGGAGGCCACCCACTGGACCGAGAGGGCCGGGGCGCTGCTCGCCCCCCTGCTGCACGCCGCCCACCTCGGCGGTCTGGACATGCGCCAGCTCCTGTCCTGGGTCAACCGCCGCCAGGCCGCCCCGGCGGTGGAGATCCTCGCCGGTGCCGGCGAGCCCGCCGCCCTGGCCTGCGACCTGCTGAGCGGGATCATCTCCTCCGAGGACCGCGAGCTGTCGGCGATCTGGAGCACCGCCTCGGGGGTGCTGTCCGCCTACCGCTCGGAGGCCGCCCTCGCCTCCACCGACCAGCCCAACTTCGACCCCGCCGCCCTGGTGGAGTCGGCCGACACGGTCTATGTGTGCGCCCCCGGCCAGCACCAGGCGGCGGTGGCCCCGCTGGTGGTCGGCCTGGTCGACTCGGTGCGGGCCGCCCGCTACCAGGCCGCCGTGGCGGGGGGCGACGCCCCTGCGCTGTTGCTGATGCTGGACGAGGCGGCCAACATCGCCCCCCTGCCGCAGCTGCCGGCGATGGTCAGCGAGGGCGGGGGCCAGGGTCTGCTGACCACGGTGTGCCTGCAGGACCTGTCCCAGGCCCGATCCCGATGGGGGGCGGCGGCCGACGGCTTCCTCACCCTGTTCGGCACCAAGTTGCTGCTGGCGGGCATCGCCGACACCCGCACCCTGGCGGCGGTGTCGGCCCTGGCCGGGGACACCGACGTGGCGGTGAGCTCGACCACCTCGGCGGGGTGGCGCCGGCGGCGCTCCCGCACCTGGGCCTCGCGGCGCCAGCCGGTGCTGGCGGTGGACGAGATCCGGGCCGGCCAACCCGGCTGCGCCCTGGTGATGCAGGGGGACCGCCCGCCGGGCTGGGTGGGGCTGACGCCGTGGTATCGCGACCGCCACTGGCAGGCGCTGGCCGACCCGACCCGGACGGCGGCGCTGGGCCGGGCCCGGGGCGCCGGGCTGGCGCGGCCCGACGCGTCGCGCTCGCTGGAGCGGTAGCGGGCCCCGGATGGGCCGATGGTTAGATAGGCCGATGGTCGACCGGGACGGCACCCGCATCTCCCCCGGCGACGCCGTCATCTACCGCCCCCACGGCGCCCCGGTCGAAGCTGGCCGCGGCGCCCGGGTGGTGGCCGAGCGGCCGGGCAACCGCTACCTCATCCAGACCGACGTCGTGTTCGATCCCGAGCCGCCGGTGGAGGTCGACGGGTCGGACCTGACCTTCGTCGGCGAGATCGTCCACCAGAGCGGGGCGGAGTGGCTGGAGGAGGAGGTCTGACTTCCCGCTGATCCGTGGCCGCCGGGTGGCCGGTCAGCCGCCGGCCATCGCCCCCAGGACGATGAAGGGCTCCTCCCCGTTCTGCACCCGGTCCGGCAGGGGATGCTCGGGCGGATCGTGGGACAGGTCCTCCTCGCAGGCGAAGAAGCGCACGAAGGGGCGCCGGCGCATGGTGGTCTGGTCGCGGATCGTGCCCCGCAGCTCCGGGTAGCGGTCCTCGAGGGCGTCGAGGACCGCCGCCGTGGTGACGAGGCCGTCGAGGTCGAGGTGCACCTCCCCCTGGACCTGGGCCAGGGTGCGCAGGTGGGCCGGCAGCACCACCCGTATCACGCCAGCGTCTGGGCCTCGACCGACAGCACCGGCGGCAGGTTCTTGACCACCGCGGTCCAGCTGTCGCCCTCGTCCGCCGAGGCGTACACCTGTCCACCGGTGGTCCCGAAGTAGAGCCCGCACGGATCGAGGGAGTCCACCGCCATGGAGTCCCGCAGCACGTTGACGTAGCAGTTGCGCTGGGGAAGGCCCTTGGTCAGCGGCTCCCACTCCCCTCCCCCGGTCCTGCTGCGGTAGACGCGCAGCCGCCCGTCCAGGGGGAAGTGCTCCGAGTCGCTCTTGATCGGCACCACGTAGACCGTCTCGGGGTCATGGGCGTGCACATCGATGGGGAAGCCGAAGTCGGTGGGCAGGTTGCCGCTGATCTCCCGCCACGAGTCGGCGCCGTCGTCGCTGCGCATCACGTCCCAGTGCTTCTGCATGAACAGCACGTCCGGGCGCGACGGGTGCAGGGCTATGCGGTGCACGCAGTGGCCCACCTCGGCGTCCGGATCCGGGATCTGGGCCGAGTGCAGACCCTTGTTTGCGGGCGTCCAGCTGGCGCCGCCGTCGTCGGTGCGGAAGACCCCGGCCGCCGATATGGCCACCCACATCCGCTGCTCGTTGGAGGGATCGATGACGATGGTGTGCAGGCACATGCCGCCGGCGCCCGGCTGCCACGAAGGCCCGGTGCCGTGGCCGCGCAAGCCGGCCAGCTCGGTCCACTGACCGCCGCCGTCGGTCGACTTGAACAGGGCGGCGTCCTCGACGCCGGCGTAGACGGTGTCGGGATCCGACAGCGACGGCTCGAGGTGCCACACCCGGGCGAACTCCCACGGGTGCGGCGTCCCGTCGTACCACTGGTGCGTTCCGGGGACCCCTTCGTAGTCGAAGTGGTTGCCCACCGGGGTCCAGCTCTTCCCGCCGTCGTCCGAGCGCTGGATGAGCTGCCCGAACCATGACGTGCTCTGCGAGGCGTAGATGCGCTGGGGGTCAACCGGTGACCCCTTGAGGTGGTAGATCTCCCAGCCGGCGAAGTGGGGCCCGTCGACCTTCCACCTGCCGCGCTGGGCGTCGGCGGTGAGGACGAAGGCGCCCTTGCGCGTACCGACCAGCAGGCGGACCCCGCTCACCTCGCCACCGACCCGGTTCCAGGACCGCTCCGGTGCATGGCGCCTCCTCCTGTAGCCGACCAGCGAACCCTAGAGGGCTCGCCCCCGACCGGCGAGCGCTGCCCGCTCCAGCCCCAGGCGGTGGCTGCGCCCCGGCGGCGGCCGACCGAGCAGCCGGCCCACCGAGGCCAGCTCGCGCTCGGCCTCGCCCCGCTCGATGCCCTGCAGCGGCGCCATGTCCGCCCGCCGGGCCAGCGGGCGGCGGGTGTCCTCGATGCCCCAGCGCTCGCGGTACGCCTCGGACCGGGCGGCGGCCCGGCGCCACAGGGCCCGCCCGCCCCGGTCCTCCGGGGGCGGCCCCAGGGCGCCCATCAGGTAAGGCGGCGGGTCGAGCTCGGCCGCCCGGCCCAGCGCCCCCCACCGCTCGGACACCGACGAGGCCAGGCCGGCCAGCTCGGCGAGCTCCGCCGCATGCTCGCCCACCCAGCCGGAGCGGGCCTCGACGGCCGGAGCCAGGCCGGCCACCCGTTCCTCGACCGAGGCCAGGCGCGCCTCCCACCGGGCCCGCTCGGGAGCGCCCGGCTCGAGGCGGCCGAGGGCCGTCAGACACGAGCGGCGCTCGTCGTCGAGGCGGCCCAGGGCGGGCTGGGGGTCGGGGGGCGCAGGGCCCAGGGCGGCGCCGAGGGCGCCCAGCCTGGTGTGCAGCTCGGCCAGGCTGGCGCCGGGGCCGGGCCCGGTCAGCCCCTCCCGGCCGGCCACGGCGGGGCCCAGGCGGCCGATGACGGGGGTCACCCCGGGCTCGCCGGTTATGCGGGCCACGGCGTAGAACGAGATGGGACCGGCGTCGACCGTCCCCTCCAGACAGGCCGGGTCGCCCAGCACCAGCAGCCGGTCGGCCCCGGCGCCCCGGGCCCGGTAGGGGGTGCGGGCCCCCTGGCCGCCGGCCACCCCCGCCCGGCGGTCGAGGTCCTCGATGTCGCTGCGGCGCACGGCGACCATCACCGCCCGCTCGCCCCGGCGACAGGCCCGGTGCCAGTCCTCCACCAGGGCCGCCCGGGCGGCGTCGGACGTGTCGGCGAGATTGAGCCGCCCCAGGCGCACCGGGCCGGCCGCCGGCCCTGCGGCCCTCGGGCCGGCCGGCGCCGGCGCCAGGGACGGTCGGTCCCTCCCGACGGCGGGCCGGTCGAGACCCAGCTCGGGACGGCAGGCGAGGGCCCGCCACAGGCCGCCGGCGTCGTCACGCTGCAGCGGGCGGCTGTCGCCCACCAGGACCAGCGACGTCCCGCCGGCGCCGCCGAGGGCGTCGATGACCGGGCCGGGCAGCACCGCCTCGGCCCCGGCCACCACCAGCACGCCCCCCGCCGGCGGGCGGGTTACGGGACGGGGGGCCCGGCCCGCCGGCTCCGCCTCGCCCAGGGGGCGGGAGTACCAGGCCCGGTCGACGGCCACCTCGATGCCGGTGGCGGCCTCCAGCTCGGACGCCGACCGGCGGTCGGGGGCGACGGCGATCACCGGGCGCCCGGACGCCGTCCAGTGCCGGGTGGCGGCGTCGAGAGCCTGGTGGCGACCCTGGCCGGGCGGGGCGTCGAGGACCAGGAGCCGCCCGTCCCGTCCGGCGGGCCCGGCGGCGGACAGCGCCGCTGTCTCCACCTGGCGCCGCATGGCCGTGGACCAGCGCTGCTGGTCGGTGCCGACCGGCACCAGGCCCCGGCCGGTCCGCATGACGTCGCGGGTCCTGGGCGGGCCGGGCGCGGCGGGCACGGCAGCAGTCGAGGCCAGCACGGCGTCGGCCAGCGCCTCGGCCCCGGCCACGGTGATCGACGGGTGTACGGCGGCGGCCGCCTCGAGCACGTCGCGGCGGGAGAAGCTGCTCACCCGGCCCAGCCGCTCGAGCACGGCGCCGGGGTCCGGGGACACGGCCGGCCCCGGTGGGCGGGGCTCGGGCCCCAGCCGGGCCAGCCGGCCGGGCTCGGCCGGGTCGAAGCCGGCGGCCTCGGCCCGCTCCCACCAGAGGGGCGTGAGCCGGTCAGCGTCGAGGCCTTGGTGGCGGGCGGGCCGGTCGACCAGGGCGGCGATGGAGGCGGAGCGGGCGCTGCGCCCGCCGTGGGCTTGCATCCCCCGGGCCACCGCCGCTCGCCCGGTGGAGAACACGGTCACCAGGCGGGGATCGATGCCCGCCACCTGGGCGCTGCCCCACCGCACCGGGGACCACCCCAGGCCCAGGCGGCGGGTCAGCTCCCAGCGCAGCTCGGCCTGGTAGAGGGCGGCGGCGGTGTCGGCCTGGCCGGCCAGGGCGGGGCGGTCGAGGGCCGACCACCGGCCCCCCTCGGAAGGGGCGGCGTTGAGCAGGAGCAGGTGGGTGTGCAGATGGGGGTCGGCCCGCCGGCTCACCCGGTGGTCGAAGGCCGCCGCCGCCACGCCCCGGGCCGGGGCGGGACCGGGCCGCACCAGGGCGGCGTGGCGCTCGAGGTAGGCCACGGTGGAGGCCAGGGCGGCCGCGCCCGCCTCCTCTATCTGGAGACGCACCGGCCCCTCGGCCAGGGCCCACAGCACCGAAAGCGACTTGGGGGCGGCCAGGGTTATCTCGTAGGCGGCCACCCGCACCGGGCGCACCCCGAGGCGCTCCCCGCTGCCCGGGCGTCGGCCCGCCATCAGCTCCCGCAGCACCTCGGCCTCGACGACCACGGGCCGCGCCGTCGAGGCGGGATCGGACCCCGCCAGACCGAGGGCGGCGGGGGCCCGGCCCAGCCACCGCCCGGCCGGCTCCAGCCCGGCCGCCACCGGGCCCAGGTAGTAGTCCTCCCGCCCCGGTCCCAGGGTGCCCAGCCTCATATGTTATTTCATGCTATTTCATGTTGATCGGTGCCATCCACCCCACTGTCAGAGGTCGGCCGTAGCCTCAGGCGCGGTGCTGACCGCTGCCTACGGGCTCGACATCGAGACCGACACCTCGAGGGGCGGGCTGGATCCCCGCCGGTGCCGCATCGTGGCGGCGGCCCTGGCCACCGAGGCCTACGTGGTCGTCATGACCGGTCCGGAGAAGCGGATCCTGGCCAACCTCGACGACAAGCTGGCCCGCCTGCCCGACGGGGTGCTGGTGACGTGGAACGGGTCGTCCTTCGACCTGCCCTTCATCGCCGACCGGGCCGCCCGCCTCGGCCTGCGCCTGGGCCTGCAGCTGCGCCTCGATCCCGCCATCGTCCGCAGTCACCCGCCCCTGGCCG
>DASRBO010000019.1:0-8027 GCA_035653595.1 Acidimicrobiales bacterium
GTCAACCTGGCCGGCGGCATGTGCGCGTGGACCTCCGCCGGGCTGCCGCTGGTCACCGACACCCAGCTACCCGGTCCCGGGGGAGGAGCGGGGCACCTTGCCGCGAGTGCCGGCACTGATCACCCAACCTGAGGGGCCCGACTGGAACCGATGGGGACATGGGCACAACTCGATCCAGGCCCTCGACGTGCTCGTCGTCAGATGAAGGTGACGGATCCGCTGGCTGAGGACGACAGCCGCCTCGATGAGTTCAGGCAGCGCTATCGGATGGCCCCCGACGAGGCGACCCGCCAGATCGAGCTGGCGGTCACCGGGGGTGACTGGGGCGTGTACGGGTACACGACCGTCGATCAGGCCCGCCGGCTGGCCGAGGCGCTGCACCTCGGCCCCGGCTCCCGCCTGCTCGATGTCGGCTGCGGGCGAGGCTGGCCCGGCCTCTACCTGGCCGTCGAGACCGGGTGCTCGGTGGTGATGACAGACGTCCCGATCGAGGGAGTTGGCCGAGCGGTCGCCCGCGCCGCGACGGAGGGTGTCACTGACCGGGCGACGGCGGTGGTTTGCCGGGCCCCGGCCCTCCCCTTTGCCAGAGGATCCTTCGACGCCGTCGTCCACACCGATGTCTTGTGTTGACTGCGCCCGAAGCTCTCCGTGCTGAGAGCGTGCGCCAATCTGCTGAGACCGGGCGGTCGGACCGCCTACCTCACCATCCACGCCGCCGACGGCCAGAGCCCATCGCAGCGGCGGCGCGCTCACCGCTGGGGCCCGCCGGGCATGGCGACCCGTGGGTCGCAGCGCCAGCTCCTCGAGGCGGCCGGTTTCGCCGACATCGTCGAGACCGACTGCAGCGCCGAGTTCGCCGCCGTCATCAGTGGATGGCGGGACCAGTGGGACCAGCACCGCAGCGAGATGGAGGCGCTGTGGGGAGTGACCGGCTTCCAACAGCGCCAGAAAGATCGGCGCTACACCTTGAAAGCCGTCGAGGACGGGATCCTGCGGCGCTCCATGCTCGTCGCCACCCGTGCCTGAGCTGCATCGGGCGGCTTAGGGCCGCCCGTCGGGCGATGCGTCGACCCTGGACTCGGTCTCGGGCGATAATTCGGGGCCCATGAGCACCGTCGCCGTCGTCCGCCCCCGGTCGCTGCGGCTGCTCGCCGTCCTCGGGGTGGTCCTGGCGGGGGCGGTGGCCGGGGCGGCGCTCCTCATCGGCGCCAACGCCGGCGGGGCGCTGATCGTGGCAGCTCCGGTCGGAGCCGTGGTCCTGTGGTGGCTGGCACGGCACCCCGGCGTGGCAGCAGGGCTCCTGTTCGGGCTGCCCCTCCTGCTTGAGTCCGATCCCCAGGGCTTCCTGCCGGTGGCCCGCTTCTACTCCCGCATCGCCAAGCTGGCCAGCCCCACAGACGTCCTCCTGGTCATTGCGGTCATCGCCGCGGCGGTGGAGCTGTCCCGTCGGCGGCAGCGCCTGGCGCTGCCAGGCCCGTTCACCTATCCCCTGCTGCTCCTCGCTCTGTCGATGGTCTGGGGGGAGGTCGTCGGGGTGGCCAACGGCGCCTCGAGGGTCTACGCCCTCAACGACGCCGACGCCCTGCTGTACGTGGTCCTTGCCCCCGTGCTGGTGGTCAACCTGGTGCGCCGGCGCCAGCAGGTGGTCCAGGTGATGGGGGGGCTGGCGGCCATGGCCGTGCTCAAGTCCCTGATCGGGCTGGGTGGATGGGCCGCCGGCAAGGGCCGCCCGCTGGGCGGCACCCACCTCACCTACTACGACCCCACTCCCAACCTGCTGCTCAGCGCGGTGGTGCTGACCGCTACCGCCGCCGTCCTGGCCCAGGTGCGCCTGCCCCGCTGGGTCAAGGTGGGCATGGTCCTGTCCCTCGTCACCCTCCTTCTCTCCTTCCGGCGCAGCTTCTGGATCGGCGACGGCCTGGCGGTGGCGGTGATCGTGCTGGTCGCCAGCGGACAGGGGAGGCGCTGGGCGGTGCTCGGCGGCGTGGCCGCGGTCGGGATCGCCATTGCCGCCGCCCTCAGCTTCGGCGGGGCCGGCTCCGCCATCAGCACCAGCTCGCCCCTGGTGCAACGGGTCGCCTCCATCTCCCCCACCGCCGTCCAGCAGACCGCCGGCGACCGCTACCGCATCGACGAGGACCGCAACGTGATCGCCGAGCTGATCGACCACCCGGTGACGGGAATCGGCCTTGGGGTGCCGTGGACGGCGCGCTACCCGATGGCCACCGCCAGCACCGGCTCGAGCCAGTACTACAACCACGTGGTGATCCTGTTCCTGTGGCTCAAGCTGGGCCTACCCGGCGTGATCGCCTACCTGTGGCTGTGGATAGTCATCCTGGCCACCGGCTGGCGGTTGTGGAGGTCCTCCGCCCCCGCTGTGGTCCGGGTGGGCGCCCTGGGGCTGGCCGGCACCCTGATGGCCCTGGCGGTGGTTGAGCTGACCGCCTCGTTCACCGGGGCCGACCCCAGGGCCAGCATGGTCATCGGCGGGGCCATCGGCCTGCTGGCCGCCGCCCGGACGCTATGGCCCGACGGCGCCGCCGGCGAGGTCGGCGGCCAGGGCGAGGATCGCCGCTCGGAACCGGGCTTCGCCGAATCGCTGGGTTGACGCCGATATGGCGGGCCGGTCCCAGTCGATGGCCGCCGCCCGACCGACGGCCTGGCTGAGCGAGGCCACCGTCTCCTCGGCGAAGAGGACCCCGGTCACCCCGTCGGTGACGGTTTCGGCCGCCCCTCCCCGACCCAGGGCGATGACCGGGGTGCCGGCGGCCATGGCCTCGACCACGGTCAGGCCGAAATCCTCCTCCCCGGGCATGATCATCGCCCTGGCGCCGGCCATGAGCCCCGGAAGGGCCTCGTCCGACACCCTCCCGAGGAACCTCACGTTGGGCCCGGCCCGGGCGGCCAGCTCTCCGGCGCTGCGGCCGGTGCCCACCACCCAGAGGGGCAGGCCGAGCTCGCCGAAGGCGTCCACCGCCAGGTCGACCTGCTTGTAGGGCACTAGGCGGGACACCACGAGGAAGTAGTCCCCGGCCCTGGCGCCGGCCTGGGCCGATGAGGCGGCGGCGGTGAAGCGGTCCAGCTCCACCGGCGGGTGCACGACCTCGGCCGGCCGCCCGTAGGCGCGCTGTATGCGCTGGGCGACGGCAGCAGAGTTGGCCACGAACATGGTGGGCCGGCGGGCCCGGCCGCGGTCGAGGCGGCGAAAGGCGGCCCCGGCCGAACGCAGAACCCGGCCCCCCATGAGCCCGGACTCGCCCCGCAGCTGGTCCGAGGACCAGATGAAGCGGGGCGGGGTGTGGCAGTAGACGAGATGCGGTGTCCCCGGCCGGGGGCGGGCCCACAGGGAAAAGGAGTGGAAGCTGGTGATCATGAGCTCGGCCGGGGGCAGGCGAAGCGAGGCGAAGGCCGCCGGCATGGCCGGCAGGGCCGGCACGTGGGACGAGGGACCCCGAGCCAGGGGCTGCAGGAACGAGGTCCGTACGTCGTCCCAGCCGGGGAACTCCGGGGCCCAGAACATCGAGGTGTATACGGGAGCGCCGGGCAGGGCGCGGCGCAGGGCGCCCACGACCTTTTCGGACCCGGCGAGGTTTGTCAGCCACTCGTGGACGAGAAGGGCCTCCAAGGCCGGTAAAGTACTGTCACTCTGGGTAGGGGCCCGACTGTCGGCCGACTCCCATCACCTCAGGACCAGCCTGCCCCGACCACATGGAGAATTCCCAGCCGCTACGAGTCATCTGGGGAGCCCGGTGGTGGATCATCGCCTTCGCCATCGTGGCCGGCGGGGCTGCCTACGGCCTCAGCACCCTGCTGCCCAAGTCCTATCAGGCGGCCGCACAGACCCAGATCATCTCGGGGGCCCAGGCCGCCGGTCAGTACATCGACCCGACCAGCCTCACCCAGCTGACCAACATCTACGACCAGCAGGCCAACACCAAGGTGGTCGCCGGTCAGGCCGCTCATGCCCTGAACCGGCCCGGCGTGAACGCAACCACCCTCCGCAAGCACATCTCCATCACCGTGCAGCTGGACAGCCAGGGCATCACCTTCACCGGCACCGCCGCGGACCCGAACACGGCCGCCAACTACGCCAACGCCTACGCCCGGGCGTTCGCCACCTACGTGGCGTCGGCCCAGGCCAGTGAAAGGGCCCAGGAGCTCTCCCAGACCGAGGACCAGATCTCCAGGATCGAGTCCCAGCTCTCCGACCTGATCTCGTCCACCTCGCCGACCGCGGTGGCTCTGACCACCGAGCTCCAGGCCCTCCAGAGCCAGGCGGCCCAGGTACAGAGCCGGCCGGGCGATTCGATCGACGTCATCCAGCCCGCCTCGGCCCCGACCACCCCGTCATCGCCCAAACCGAAGATCGACGCCGTCCTGGCCTTCCTGGCCGCCCTGGTGCTGGCCTCGGCCGCCGCCTACGGCCGGTCCCGCATCACCGATCGCTTCGACTCCGCCGATGCCACCGTGGTGGAGCTGGGCATGCCCAAGCTCGGAGAGGTGCCGCGCGGGGCATCGACGGGCGACTCGGCCGTCGTCGAGGCGTTCCGGGTCCTGCGCACCACCCTCGAGTTCGCCTTGCGGGACAAGCCCAATCCGACCGTGCTCGTGACCAGCGCCGGGCCGGGCTCGGGCAAGACCTATCTGGTGGCGAACCTCAGCCGGGCCATGGCCGCTGGTGAGCACCGGGTCCTCGCCGTCGACGCCGACCTGCGCCGGCCCAGCCTGCACGAGACCTTCGGCCTGCCCCTCGAGCCGGGCCTGGGCGACCTGTTGCTGCGGACGTCTCCCATCGCCTCGTTCCCGGGCTCCGAGCCGACCCCCAACACGCCCAGCCTCGACCGTTGGGGCCACCTGCAGGTGCTGGCCGCCGGCCGGGTGGTCGCCGATCCCGTCACCGCCCTCTCGTCGAGGCAGATGGAACAGGTCGTCGACCAGTTGCGCCGCAGCCACGACATCCTCATCATCGACTCGAGTCCCACGGCCGTGGCCGACCCGGTGGTGCTCTCCCGCGAGGTGGATGCCGTCATCATCGTTGTCGACCTCCGGCGTGATCGGAGGGCGGCGGTGCGGGACTGCGTTGCCACCCTGCGGGCGGTCGACGCCCCGATACTCGGCTGCGTCATAAACAGCGCCGGCACCGGGCCCCGCGGCTACCCCTACTACCACCGAGGTTCCCGCCAGCCCGCCGCCCCGGCCACCGAGCAGGTGAGCTGACACCGGCTTGAGCTCGTCGGAGCCCCTTCAGGACCTGATGCCCCTGGCCCGGACCCTGGGCATGCGGTTCCTCGAGTCCGAGCCTGGCTCGGTCCGGGCCAGCCTCGAGTACCGCCCGGAGCTGTGCACCAGCGGCGGGGTCCTGCACGGCGGGGTGATCATGGCCCTGGCCGACAGCACCGGCGCCTCATGCGCCTTCTTGAACCTTCCGGAGATTGCCGCCGGAACGTCCACCATCGAGTCGAAGACGAACTTCCTGCGGGCCGTCCGCTCCGGCGTCGTGTCCGCTGCCTCCCGCCCGCTGCACGTCGGGCGCACCGTCATCGTGGTCGAGACGGAGGTGACCGACTCGGACGGCCGCCTGGTAGCGAAGGTGATCCAGACTCAGGCGGTGTTGCAGCCCTCGCCCCAGCGGAGGGGCTGACGCAGCACGCATAGGCTCAGCTCCATGAGCGAGATCGAACGCGCCTATGCCGCCGCCAATGCCGTCCTCGCCGGCGTCGAGCAAGAGGACCTCTCGAAGCCCACGCCGTGTGCCTCCTGGGACGTTCGCAGCCTCATCAATCACATGGCGGGAGCCGCTCGCTTCTTCGGGGTCACGGCACGCACCGGCAAAGGACCCCAGGACCCGGATGAGGACGTCGCCGCCTCCGACTTCCGGGCCCGCTTCTCCAGTCTGGCCGACGAAGCGGTGGCGGCATTCTCGGCCGAAGGCACCCTGGAGAAGACAATGACCCTGCCCTTCGGCGAGGTCCCCGGAAGCGTCGTCATGAACATGGCGGCCACCGACGCCTTCGTCCACGCATGGGACCTCGCCCGAGCGACGGGACAACCATCCGACCTCGATCCTGAACTGGCCGAGCAGCTCCTGGTCGCCGCTCGCCAGATGCTGCAGCCGGGTATGCGCGGCCCGGACGGCGAACGCGCCTTCGGCCCCGAACAGCCCGCTCCGCCCGGCGCCCCGGCGGCCGACCGCTTGGCCGCCTTCATGGGCCGGTGCGTCTGAGCTGCAGTCAGCCGCTCTTGATGGTCCGCCCGACTTGCGACCGCACGTCATCACCCACTGGCTTCGCTCCGCCGGAAAGGCTCGGTTGACATCGAGGTACTCGGTTGGCCGACGAGCAGCTCGACCAACCGGCGCCGGGCGGCCTGGTCGAACGCGTCGGTCCACCGGGCCAGCGCCGTCCGACCGTCGATGTCGAGCGTGACGTCCCCGGCGCTGCTCACCGACTCCAGGTCGTGGACGCCGCGGGGAGGACGAAAGGTCAGGTCGGCCGGATCGGGGGGGAACACGGTCACCACCGGCACCCCGCCGGCACAGGGCGTGCGCAGGCTGTTGCGGCCGTCGGTGGCGCCCTCCTCGAACGGGGCCAGGGCCAGATCCCAGCCGGAGAAGACCTCAGGTAGGGCCTCGGTCGGCACCCGTCCCAGCAGGCGGACCGAGTCCCCGAAGCGGTCCGTGGGTGCCCAACCCTCCTCCCAGCCCGAGCCCACCAGGCGGATCTCCACCGGGACGTCGCCGGCCACCTTCTCCAGCCAGTCCCAGAACCGGTCGAGGCCCTTGTTGCGCCGGGGAATTCCGAACAGGCCGACGACCAACGGGCAGTCGGGGCCCGAGGCCTCATCTGACGGCATGACCGCCACCATGGGGAGCGAGCCCGCCGGTGCCGGGCACACCTCCAGCCGACGCCCCCGGCGCAGGTGCGGCCTGACATCGGCCGCCTCGCTGACCGAGCTCACCACCACCGGCCCGGTGGTCAGCCACAACAGGATCTGCATGTACAACCGGTGCAGGGGATGGGCCCGCAGGAACTCGTGCAGATAGACGCCAACCGGCTCACGCCGGAGGCGCAGGCCGGCCAGCAGAAGCAGCGTCTTGGGCGATCCGCGGCCGTTGCGGGTCGGATAGGTGAGGATGACCGGGGGCCGCAGCGTGAGCGCCTCGCCGGCGATCGCCCGCCACGAACGGCGAGGATCGATGACCCGGTAGGCACCCAGGTGGGTCCGGGCCCAGGACCCGACGGTGTGGCCGACCCCACAGGACTCGGAGTCGAAGTCGGTGAGGATGAGGTTCACCGCCCCCGGCGCCGGAGGGATGGCCTCATTGCCCGACCGTCGGTCGTTCACGACGCCCTCGGGTGGGCCAGCTCGAGATGCAGCTCGACCAGGGGGCGGGCGACCACGGACCAGTCATAGCGCGCCTCGACCAGCCGCCGCCCCGCCTCGGCCAGTCGGGCGGCCAGCGAGTCGTCCGCCAGCACCTTCACCGTCAGATCGGCCAGGACCGACGGCGAGTCCCCGATGAGCAGGTGCTCGTCGTGGGTGGCCTCGATGCCGGCGGCGCCGAGGGCGGTGGAGACCACCGGCACCCCGGCGGCCATGGCCTCGAGGATCTTGAGCCTGGTGCCGCTGCCGGCCCGCAGGGGGATGACGGTCACCCGGGCCGCCGCCAGGAACGGGGTCACCTCCGCCACCTCCCCGACCACCTTCACCCCCGGGCCGGCGCGCTGGCGCAGCTCGGGGGCCGGGTCACGCCCGACGATGTCCAGACGGGCGCCGGGCACGGCCTGGCGCACCCGGGGCCAGATCTCCCCGGCCAGCTCGTCGGCGGCGGCGGCATTGGGGCGGAA
This sequence comes from Acidimicrobiales bacterium, assembly GCA_035653595.1. Lineage (GTDB taxonomy): Bacteria > Actinomycetota > Acidimicrobiia > Acidimicrobiales > JAJPHE01 > DASRBO01. The sequence goes on from DASRBO010000019.1 coordinate 7,848, forward strand.
GCCGAGGTTGCCGACAAAGGCGGCCACCGGTTCCGAAGCCGGGGCGGCCCGGAAGGGGATGGCCGAGGTGTCCACCCCGTTGGGCACCACCACCAGGCGCCTGGCCCCCATCCGCTCCAGGGCGGCGGCGTCATCGGGGCTGACCGAGCACACCGCCGCCGCCGCGCGCACCGCATTGGT
>DASRBO010000020.1:0-8821 GCA_035653595.1 Acidimicrobiales bacterium
CGGGGAAGCCGCCGACCACGTCGCCTGCTCTCTCGTCGAGGAGCCGGGCCGCCTCTCAGGAGCGCTCCTCGGGCTGCTCCACGACGCGTTCGTGCGGGATCCGCACCCCTCGGCGCTGGCCCGATCGAAGATCGAGCGGATCGGGGTCCATGGCTCGCGCCAGGGACTCGGCGCGCACCTTCGGCACCCGCGATCCCGTCGCCGCCCGGGCCGTCGTCCACGCGGCACGGTGCGAACCGGGCCTGCCCATTGCCCGGCTCGACGGCCCACCACCGGCGGCGCTGGCGCCGATGGGAGCTCGATCCCTCCCGGCCGCCCCCGGCACGTGGCCGGTGGCGGCCCCGGCACCCCGATCCCCGTCGAGACCCGGCTGGCCGGTGGCGACCGCCTGGTCGTCCGGCTCGCCCGTGCCTCGCCCGCCGCGGCCACGAGCTCGGTCGGAGATCGGTCCGCTCGACCGAGCGCTGGCCGACCTCGTCGGCTCCCCCGGCGTGGGGGGGGGCCGTGGGTGCGCCACCCCCACCGCCGTCACGATCATCGGCGAGACCGCCGACCCCCGCGGGTTCGCTCTCGCCACGTCGACGCCCGCAACGCCCCCGTCCGACATCACGACGCCACGCCCCTGCCCGTCTGGTCCGGACACCGCCCCCGCCACCGGCTCCGCCGGACCGGTACCGCCGGCTCAACGCCGCCATCCCCCCTGGCCATCACCCAGGCTCACCACCGCCCGCCCGCTCGGCAGCTCCCGGACCGCCGCGCGGCCGGCGACCCCACCGCGATGGGGCTCGGCCACGGTCACCCCGATTCAGCTGGACAGCTTCCCCTGACCGCCCCGACTGGACACCGCGGCCACGGTAACCCGAGTCCACCGCCGGATCGGCCCGCTCAATCCGTTCGACGTGATACAGTGCGACGTATCCTTCCATGAGCCAAGCTTTTCCTTCTCTCACCCTCAGTCGTGTGTTGATCATCGTCCTGGACGTGTTGCTGGGGATGTTTGTAGGGGCTGTGCTGGCGTTTGTCACTGCGCTTCTGCTGATCACAGCCCAGGTCCATGCCATGCAAACGACGGTCAATGGCTGGAGCATCACCATGACGTGTGGCAAAGTCACCAACGGCATCCTGGTCCGGGCAGCCTGCGCCGAGGCCCTCCCAATGGTCAATCTGCCGGAAGAGGCGACGTACTGGACGGCTACCGAAGATGGTTCGGGGCAGGAGCTGACTGGTCGGCATACCTATGTCCTGCACTTTCCGCCGGGTGGGCTCCCGCCCAACAGTGCTTTCTGGTCCCTGACCGCGACCAACATCCAGGGTCGACTGGTGGCTAACCCTTTCAACCGCTATAGCGTCGGGGACCGGTCAGGTCTGGTGGCGAATCCGGATGACTCCATTGACATTTACATCCAGCACGGCGTGCCGGCAGGACACGAGGCGAACTGGCTTCCCGTCCCGACCGGGAACTTCAAGCTCTGGCTCCGGGTCTATCAACCCGGGGCGGCCATCCTGAGTGGCAAGTATCACGTACCGCCGGTGATGGAGGTGCACTGATGGCGAACCGGGACCACCAGGAACCGATTGGCCAAGAGCACTCAGCTCCGTCCGCATCGTCCGCTTCGTTGTCGGCAGCAAAGCCCAGAACCAGGTGGAAGGTCTACCTGCTCACGTTCACGTTGACGATGCTGGTGGTGTGGGGGGCTGGAACCTACACGTTCATCTACTTCTTTCCACGTCTCCTCTATAACCGAGTGGAGAACACGGTCGTCAATCACGGCCTCGGCGGCAGCGATTCCACTGGCATTCCCGTTAATACCGTTTACACGATGCCGGCCCTCGCGTCACCGACCCGGTCGAACTCCTTGCAGAGCACTGGGAACCGTGACACGCTCTACACCGCTGGCGTGCTCGATCTGAGCAAGGGGCCACAGGTGTTACATGTGCCCGACATGGCTGGTCGCTATTACGCCGTCCAGTTTACTGATCCTTGGGGTACGGTGTTCGCCTACGTCGGCCGCCGCACCACGGGGACGAAGGCTGGCGACTACCTCATTAGCGGACCAGGCTGGCACGGCAGGATTCCGAAAGGGATTACGAAACAGATCGTGGCGCCGAACAACACAGTGTTGCTGATTGGGCGCACGCTGGTGAAGGGCGAGGGCGATCTTGCCGCCGCCTATGAGCTGGCAAGGCAAATCCGTGTCACCCCACTGAGTCAGTGGCACCGAGATCAATAGCTCGGTATGAACGCGGGGTCTCCCCATGTGATCCTTGAGACGTGTTCTCGTGGGTGGTCGAGTGCGGGCAGGGCCGTAGTAAGGAGTACTCATGAAACGACCCATTGGCATCACCATTCTCGCGGTCATCGCCGTCGTCGTTGGCATCTTCTATCTACTCCTGGCACTTCTGGGAGCGGCAGGCTCAGTTCTCGAGGCCTCCGGCATTCCTACTACCGCTAGCGGAGTCGGCGCTGCGAAGCTGGCGTACGCGACGATATCCGATGCCATCCTTGGCATCCTAAGTCTCGCGTTCGGCATCGGCGCTTTCCGGCTGAAGGGCTGGGCCTGGATCACGGCTATCGTCGTGCTCGTGCTCTATGGGATTCGTGCCATTGTAGACGTCGTCATACAGGGGCTCCGGATCGAGAGGATGGTTGTCTCCGGCATCACCATCATGATTGCTCTGCTGCTGCTCTGGTATCTGTTCCGTCCGAACGTACAGGTCGCCTTCGGGAGAGATGCTCTGAGGGGTGGGACCGAGTCCGGCTCCCGATCCTCTTAGAACCTATCCCGCGAGGGCGGGAAGCCATGGGGTACGCTGCTCCCCCTTGCCTGTCGAAAGCCACAGAGCTTGCCGAAAATGAGTTGCGCGCAGGCCAGGTGAACGAAGGTAAGGTCGCCCTCGGCCTTCCTCTCCCATCTCACGAGCAGCCGAAGCGAGTGGTTCAGCCAACCGTGTGTCCACTCCACCACCCGGCCTCGTGCTCGACTTCCCTCCCCGTGATCCCGCCTCTGCCGGCCACGGCTCGGGATGTGGACCTCGTCGCCTCGCCCCACGACCTCACCCGGCTGGTCTCGTCGCCGTACCCCAAGTTCAGGCTGAGATCCTGCCGGGCCGTTCCGCTCGGCTCGGGCCGCAGGATCACCACCCCGTCGAGGGTGGCCGCCAACAGCTTCAGGTCGTGCCGCTTGGCCCTGGCCACCGCCGCCGCCAGCGGGACCCTCCTGGCCGCGATCGCTGGGGTTGGCCCCGCTCGCGGCGCCGCCGAGGGGGCTTTGGTCGTCATCCCGTCCACTGCCTGCCGCTCCCGCTCGATGCCTCGCCGCTCGTCGTGCTCCAGTAGACCCTCCTCCCACCGCCACTCGAACCGACTCCCCGCCACCCACGACTGGAAACGCCGGTGGGCAGGGCTGCTGCACCGCTCCTTGGGCAGGGCGTTCCACTGGCACTCGGTCCGCAGGACGGAAAGGATGGCGTTGAGGACGCGACGATCATCGACGCGGCGGCGCCCTCCTCGGAGGCTGGGCGGATCGGGCTGGATCGGCGGCTCGATCCGGGCCCAGGTGGCATCGTCGACCTCCCAGGGGCGGGTGCGTATGGGTGGACTCCAACGAGGTCAGGCTGCCAAGCCCGGCTAGCCTACTCGAACATCTGATTCGCTCGCAGGATAGGCCCTTGGAGGGTGGGCGGAGCGGCGCGGGCGAGATCACGGACGGTGCGCGGGGCGTTCATACCCGGCGGTCGCGAACCCGGACCTCGCGGATCGGGGGCCGGAGCGTGATGACGACGTGGACGAAGCCGGGCCAGAGCTCGATCACCGCCGTCACCCGCTCCGTGTCGCAGGCCGGCGTGCGGAGGTAGTCGACCCGGGCGTTGGTGGTTCCACCGGCCGGCGCCGCCGACCTGGGTCGGAGCCGGTCGGCCACGCCTGGCGACCTGGTCCCGCCGCCCACCCGAGCCGGCTCGACCTCGGTCTCGGGGGAGTCGGAGCCGCGATCGAGGTGCACGGTGGGTGGCTGGGGCGGCCTCCAGAGAGCCAGCCGGTCCGGGGTCGAGGGCAGCGGCACCGCGTCGTGCCGGTTGGCCGGCGCCACGTCCCCCCGGCAGGATGCCCCTGACCTCGGTCAGGGTGGAGCGCTCGAGGCCGCTTGCCCCGATCGACCGGGCTTCGGCCCGCGCCCTCGCCCCCGCAGGGGGCCTTGGTGGCGCAGCCGGGTCAGGTCGGCTGGCTCCGGGCCGATCGTGGCGTCGTCGCGCTCCAGCACGATCCGTTCCGGCTCCTGGAACACGCCCGCCGCCGGCCACTCGTCGCCGCGAGTGCGCGGCGTGGTCGCCGAGCGGGGGTGGTCGGCGACCACGGTCGCTGCCGCCGAACCGGAGCAGCTGGACCAGCTTCTCGAAGGTCACGCGGAGGGATGGGTGGGCGGTGGCAGCCCAGGGGATGGGCGTCCGGTCGCTGAGGCATGGGCAGATCGAGGACGCGTGATGGGACGGCAGGCATCGGCGCTCCGGTGGTCGTCGGCGGGTGGTGACGTCGTGACCATCGAGGCCGATGCCCGTCTGACCAAGTTTCCTTCCGGCTACGCCTCCTCGTCACCTGTCCGCGTACCCTCTTGGGCCTGGAGCCGCTCCCGGCCTGGCACGGCAGGACGTCTGGCCCGGTTCGGCGGCGTTCCCGGAGGCTTGCGGTCGCGCACGTCCGGAGGTGGGCGATCCCGAAGCGGTCCTCGATTCACCGGGCCGCGGCGTGGCCCGCGTCCGCCCGGGGCGATCCACGGCGGCCGGCGCGAGGGGCACGCGGCCGCAAGTGGCGGGCGGGATCAACCCGGCCGCGGGCCGAGCACGCGCCCGGAGATCCCGTCCTTTGCACGCGCGCGGCGTCGACGCCGGGCGGGCTCACCGGGCCGGACGTTGCTCCCAGCGGATGGTGCGGCCGCTCCCGGACCCCTGGCCCGAGTGGTCGCCCCGCGCACGCCCGGACGGCCTGGCCGTGTCCACGGCCTTGCCTTCGGCCTCCCACGCCCGACCTCGACCGCACCCCCGCCGGACCAGAACGAGGTGGGGGAGGGGGCGTGGCACGAACCACGCGGGTGCCCTGCGGTCGTCGACGGGCGTTCTCCCTTCGCCGCCGGTGGGTCATCCGTCCGGCGGGAGGCCTGGTCGCGTCTGCGCCAGGGTCGACCGGCCGACCAGCGGCGACGGCCGCTCGGGCCGGCCAGACCAAGCACACTATGGGAAAAATTGATAGTAATATAATAACACTATCTGTTAATATATCTGGCCAGATAGGGTCCGAGTCACCGCCGAAACACTTCCCTCCCCCCACCTTGTGCTGGGGCGGTCCCGAGGACCGCCCCATTCCTTCCCGGGCCTGGAAGACCTCGTGGCGGGTGGGGTCGCCGGCCTGGCCGGGCGCCGAAGGCCATCCGGAGACGACTCGGACCTCGCCCGCCCATGGACCGAGTGACCGGCCCGCCCTCGGTCACGCCGACCGGAAACGGCCCGCCGGCCCGCTCCTCGCTCCACCGGGTTCGGGGCGGCGTGGTGTCGTCGGTCCCGGCCTCGGAGGCGGCGGACGACGTCGAGGTCTGGGCCGGGGCACAGGAGCCCCCGGCACGTCCGGAGTCGGACGTGGGCCAGGTCCCACGGGGTGGTGACGGCACCTGCGGGGCGTGGCATCGTGCGTGAGCGGCCGACACGCGGCCGCTGAGCCATCGTGGCCGACGGCCTCGAACCCTCGGGTCGATCGGCCCTGGCGGGCGAGCCGGGTCGGCCTTCAGGCTGGATCCCGACCCAGGTGGTGTCGACCGGCCCCGGGTGCGAGGCCGGGCGTCGAAGAGGTGATGCGCATGTCCACCCAGGAGGGAGCCGACCGGGGCGCCGAGGAGCGGGAGCCGGTGAGGAAGGCCAGGTACCTGCGGATCAAGGTGGTGGACACCGCCAAGGACGGACGTCCCGCGGTCAACATCAGGGTGCCGATCGGGGTGGTCAAGTGGGGCATGAAGGTCGCTCAGGCTTTCTCGCCCGACGTGAAAGCGGCCAACCTGGACTGGGACGCCATCACGGCCGTGGTCGAAGAGGGCGTGCCGGGCGAGATCGTGCACGTGGAAGACGAGGCCGAGCACGAGACGGTCGACGTGTGGGTGGAGTGAAGGCCGGCCGGGGGCGCCGACCGGGCCGACCGGTCTGACCGCCGTGGCCGGCCGCCTCGGCATCGAGGACGCGACCCCGACAGGACGGGCCCTTCGACTCTGGCCAGGCCCTGATCGCCTCCTCAGGATGGGGTGCGGAGGCCGAACCGAGCCGGCCATCACCTCGGTCGGCGCCTCCAGGGAGGCGCGATGCGCAAGACCGTCATCACCAAGATCTGGCTGGGCGGCATCGTCGCGATCGTGCTGGGCCTGGTTGCGGTCGGGATCGCCATGGCGCTGATGTTCGCCTACGGCGGCAGCTTCGTCGCTCGTGGGCCGGGGTACGACTTCGTACCGCGGTTCGACGCCTACTTCTGGACCATGGTGGCGATCGTCAGTGTCGGCGGCCTGATCGCGCTCGGAGGTGGAGTCGCGCAGTTCGTGGCCTGGGTCGGGGCACTGGTCAACTCCTATCAGCTGCAGGACAAGATGTGGTTCCTGCTCACGCTCATCCTGGGCGTGGTCGGGTTCGAGCTGATCGTGATGATCGTCTATCTCCTCGCGGCGCCAGACGGCTATGAGGAGAAGGAGAAGAGGGCCGAGGGGCAGGCCCCGCTGCCACCGGACGTGGCGCCGACCACCTGAGGGGCGGCCGTCATGGCAGGCGACCCGCACCGCCGGCTCGGCCGAGCTCGGACCCGAGTTCCGGCGACGGCGCCGGTCCCACCCCGCTCCGGACCCTCGGCCCTGGTGCCGCGCTCTCGGATGACGTCTGCTGGTGGCATGACCGGAATCGACGTGAGACGGACGGGCCGGTGGGCGGGTCTCGTCACCGGTGCCGTGCTCGGGCTCGCCGCGGCCTACCCGCTCCTGCTGCGGCGATGGTGTCTGACCTGGGGCGCCGGTCCTGAGGAGGCGGCTCGGCCCCTCCCTGGCGACGAGCTGCTGGTCGCTCCCGACGTCGTGGCCACGCGCGCGGTCACCGTTCAGGCGCCGCCCGGTGCGATCTGGCCCTGGCTGGTGCAGATGGGTAGCGGTCGGGGTGGCGCCTACACCTACGACTGGATCGAGAACCTGCTCGGCCTGCGTATGCACAGCGCCGACCGAGTCCTGCCCGAGTTCCAGGACCTGGCCGTGGGGGATGTCCTACCCCTCCCCAACGGTCCCGCGCTGCGGGTCGAGCGGCTGGATCGCGAGCAGGCGATGGTGCTGCGTTCCCAGGACGGAACCTGGGTCTGGAGCTTCGTGCTCGTTCCCGCCAAATCCGGCACCCGGCTGATCAGCCGCAACCGTATCGCCACTCCGGGCGCCTCGCCGCTGGCCCGGCTCGCCTACCTCCTGCTCATGGAGCCGGGCAGCCTGGTCATGGAGCGGAAGATGCTGCACGGGATCAAGGAGCGGGCCGAGCGTCTGGCCCGCGAAGGGGCCGGGTCGACGTAGCCGACCGCGGCGGTCGCGATGCGGCCGGCGGGGTCCGTCCCTGCGCAGGACGGACCCCCGCCGGGATCGCTCAGGCCGACCTCGTGCCCGCCGGGGTCTGGGTCTCGCCGCCGCCCAGGAAGCCGGCGTGCCGCCCGATGGCGATGCCCCACAGCGCCACGATGCTGGCCATGAACCCGGCCAGGACGCCCTCCCAGGTGACCCAGTTGCCGGCGAAGAGGTTCTCGCCGACCAGACCGAGCACTCCCAGGACCAGGGCGAGCAGGCCCAGGCCACCGGTCAGGTAACGCATCGCATCACCGACCTGGAGCGCGATCCAGCCACCCACGTAGGCGGCGACGGCGCCCAGGATCAGGCCCACGGCCGACATCCCGGTCGGGTCCTGGATGAAGGGCACGCTGCCCCAGCTGAGGTAGCCGATGTACGGCACCACGATGGCGGCGACCAGGAGCGTCGCCACCCCGTCTCTCCAGGCGAGTCCCATGGTACGGACCTCCTTACAGGTCGAACTTCGACCCCTCACCACCTCGACGCCAGTGCCGGACGTCCCTGCAGGTCGAGGTCGGACGCACCGGTCGATGGGACGAGGGCGCGGCGGAGGTCGTTCGGCTGCGACGAGATCGCCCCCGGCTCGGGTCCGGGTCACCCGCCGACCGGCCGACGGTCGTCCCGGAGGGCACCGCGTGGCGTTCGCTGCCCCTCCCGGGCGTGGTGGCCTGCTCCGCCGTGGTCCTGCCATGGCCCCTCGGACGGGTGGGGACCGACGCCGGCCGGCAGCGGTGCAGACCCGGAGTGAATGGCGCCGGTGGTCGCCCGGGCCGAGGTGGCCGGGGTGAGCATGCGCCGAGTGCGGGTCGTGGTGCATCCCGCCCTCCAGCCCGAGCGGCCGACGTTCGATCCCGACGCGTGGAGGTGTGCTGGTGGGAGAGGGGCCTGGCCGGACGGCGTCCAGCCGCCGAGCCGGAAGCCGGAAGTGAGAATGCGACTTGCCGGTGGGCTGGAGATCTTCGGTTGCGGGCGTTCGAGGCGGTGGCCGTGGTGCCGGAGGACCCCTTCCATGGGTGATAGGGCACTCTGCATCGGGCTGGGTCCGGGATGCCGGCCGGGGCGAGGCGACAGACGAGCGGCAGCTGCAGCAGGCGGATCGGGTGGAGCCTTACGTCTTCACGGACCCGGTGCTGGGGGTCCATGCCGGGCGTGGCCATCGTCCCTCCTTCGGGTTGGGTTGGACCTCGAAGGATGACCCGGTGGCCATC
>DASRBO010000021.1:0-9050 GCA_035653595.1 Acidimicrobiales bacterium
CGCCGCCCTCGTCGCCACCGGGGTGGCCGCCCTCGGTGGGGCCATCCTGGGCGAGTACGACCTGTCCGGCCCGCTCCCGCTCCTGGCCGGGGTCCTGTTCGGGGTGGTGGTGGCCGAGGCGGTGATCGTGGTCCAGCGCCGGCCCGCCCCGGCAGCGGTGGGGGTGGCGGCGGTGGCCGCCGGGGCAGCCACCGTTTGGTCGCTCTGGATCGCCAACGGCCACCACCTCGCCTACGCCAGTGCCACCCAGTGGGCCCAGGCCGGGCTGCCCCTGGTGGTGGTGCCGGCGTGGTCCCGCACCGCCGCCGTAGGGCGCAAGCGGGCTGCGGGCGACCCCGGCGCGCCCTGAGCGGACCGGCCCGGTCGGGCCGCCCCGCCGGTCAGACCGGGCGGTGGTAGCAGACCCCGACGGTGCCGGGGCCGGCATGGGTGCCGATCACGGCGCCCAGGTCGCCCACCACGATCCGGTCGCGCGGATAGACGGCCGCCACCATGTCGAGGAACTGGTCGATGTCCTTGGCCGCCCCGTTCATGACGGCCAGGTTCTCCACCTCGCCGGCCCGGCGGACCTTGTCCACCAGGTACTCCAGGGCCCGGGCCCGGGTGCGCTGGCGGGACTCCGCCTCCACCTTGCCCGCGGCGATCTGGATGATCGGCTTGATCGACAGCATCGAGCCGAGCAGGGCCTGGGCCGAGCCGATGCGCCCGCCCCGCTTGAGGTACTCGAGGGTGTCGAGGGCTCCGAAGACCTCGGTCCGGGGCATCAGGTCCTCGACGATGCCGGCCACGTCGTCGAGGCTCTTGCCGCTGGCCGCCGCCCGGGCGGCCGACAGGACCATGATCCCCTCGCCCAGGGTGAGGGACTGGGTGTCGATCACCCGCACGGCTATGTCGGAGGCCACCGCCTCGGCGGCGTTGGTGGCCGCCTGCCAGGTGGCCGACAGGGCCGAGGAGAGGGTGGCGCACACCACCCCGGACGCCCCCGCCTCGGCGGCCCGGAGGAAGGCCTGCTGGAACGCCCCCGGCGACGGGGCGGCCGTCTCCGGGAGGACCGGGGAGGCGGTGCAGCGGGCCCAGAACTGGGCCGGGGTCAGATCCCGTCGGTCGACCAGCTCCTCGGAGCCGAAGCGGATGCTCAGGGGGACCATCTCGATGTCGAGCTCGGCCAACAGGTCGTCGGGCAGGTCGCAGGCGCTGTCGGTCACCACCCTTATCCCGCTCATCGCCACCCTCCCTGTCGGTCCGGACCAGCAGCCCGGCCGGCGTAGCCGCGGCCAACCCTAATGGGAGCACCGGTGGGCGGACCGGGTCGCAGCGGCGGCCCTCCCGCCGGCGGACCGGGTCGCGGCGGGCCTCCCCTCGACGCCATGGCGCCGGCCACCGCCAGGTAGGTGGCCAGGCCGGAGACCACCGCCGCCACCAGCCGGCCGGCCAGCAGGATGGGGCTGTCGCCGGGTATGGCCGCGCCCACCAGGGCCACGACCACCCCCATGGCGGCGGCGGCGGCCGCCACCCGGCCGGCGTGGCGCAGCAGGAACGGGCCCTCGAGGCCCCCCATCCGCCGGCGCAGGTGCTCGAGGGCCACCGCCGCCCCCACCGTGTAGGCGACGGATATGGACAGGGCGACCCCCCTTACCCCCATCGTCGGGTACAGGGCGAAGGCGACGACGACGTTGACGCCGTTCTCCACCAGGTAGACGTAGAAGGCGCTGCGAGTGTCCTGCATGGCCTGGTAGGCGCGCGTCAGCAGCAGGAAGGCGCTGTAGCCGGGCAGGCCCAGGGCGAGGAAGGCCAGGACCACGGCGGTGGTGTGGGCGGCGGCGGCCGACAGGTGGCCGTGGCGCAGGAAGAGGTCGACCGCCGGCTTGGCGAGCAGCACGTAGCCCACCGCCGAGGGCACCATCACCGCCGAGCTGGCCCGCAGCCCGGAGACGGCGCGCTGGCGGAACCCGGCGCTGTCGCCGAGGGTCCACCGTTCGGCCATGGAGGGCTGGATGGCCGACATGATCGACACCGCCGCCACCCCGTAGGGCAGCTGGAAGAACTGCCATGCCACCAGGTAGGCCGACACGTCGCCGGTGCGGCGGTTGGCCAGCACCAGGACCACCCACAGGGCCACCTGGTTGGCCGCCACCCACCCGAAGGTCCAACCCGACAGGCGGAGCATGGCCCGCACCGCCTCGTGGCCCGGATCCCAGCGCCAGCGCAGGTGCACCCTGGCCCCCCACAGGGCGGGCAGCTCGACCAGCAGCTGGACCAGCACCCCGGCCGTGGTGCCCGCTCCCAGAAGCCAGATGGCGCCGGGGTGGGAGGCGGCGTTGGCCACCGTCACCCCGTGGGCAAGGTGGCGGAAGGCCAGGTAGACCCCGATGGCCACCACGTTGTTGAGCACCGGGCTGAACATGGGGGCGGCGAAGTGGCGCCTGGTGTTGAGCAGGGCGTTGACCAGGGTGATGAGGCCGTAGAGGCCGAGCTGGGGGGCGAAGAGGCGCAGCAGGGTGGTGGCGGTGCGGGCCTCGGCCCCGGCCGAGGCGCTGTGGTTGCCGACCATGTAGAGGTGGATCACCGCCGGGGCGGCCAGCTCGAAGGCCACGGTCAGGCCGACCAGCAGGGCGGTGGCCAGGGTGGTGACGGCCGACACCGCCTCCCAGCCCTCCTTCTCGTCGGCGGCGGTGAGGCGGGAGACGAAGACCGGGATGAGCGTGGCCGACAGGACCCCGCCAAGCACCAGGTCGTAGATGATGTTGGGAGTGGTGTTGGCCAGGTTGTAGGCGTCGCTCAGGCGGACGAAGCCGAGGGCGTAGGCGAAGGCCACCCACCGGGCCAGGCCGGTGACGCGGGACAGGGTGGTCCCCACCGCCATCTGGATGGTCGCCCTGCCGGTGGACTCGCGCCGGGGCTCGGCCATCACCGCATCAGTGCTCGACCAGCCGGGGGTTGCGCTGCCTGCGCCCGGCGATCAGCACCCGCCCCCACCACACGGCGAGGAACAGCACCGCTCCGCCCGACAGGATGATGCCGACGCTGGAGACGGCGGTGGAGTGGATGGTGAAGCGGGAGCTCACGATCGACAGCTGCCCGTCGGGGGAGAGCAGCTGGATGTCCATCGGGAACGAGCCCGAGCCCCTGGTCTCGATGTCGACCAGCTTGGTGTAGTTGCGCTGGGTGAGCTCGATGTCATAGGTGGTGCCGGCCGGGAAGATCAGCTGGTCGCTGCGCAGCCGCATCTGCAGTCGCAGCGGCACGGACAGCCCGGACACCACCGTCACCGGTATGTGGGTGGTGCGGGAGGTGACCGTCAGGCCGCCCCTCGGCACCTGGATCATCTCCAGCTGGGCGGCGAAGAGTCGCTCGGCCCCCTGCAGGTAGGAGAGGCGGGTGCGGTTGGGCATGCCCGCCGCCTCCGACGCCATCACCAGGTCGCCGATGGTGGGCCCGGCCGGCAGGGGCTTGACCGCCGCCCCCTCCAGGGAGGACAGCTGGCCGGCGTCGCGCCGGATGCGGCCGGCGGGCAGGCTGGCGTGCACGGGGGAGAACGGGAGGCTGCGCAGGCGGGGGTTGGGGGACACCGTGGCCAGGACGTCGTCCACCGTGACCGGCGCCAGCACCGGGCTGGAGGACAGGTCCCGCCCCAGCAGGCTCAGCATGTCGCGGCTGGCCGGCCACGAGCGGGGGGTCTGGACCACCACCCCCCGCGCCAGGCCGGGGCGGTCGAAGTAGACCTGGGCCAGCTCCCCCAGCAGCTGGTGGGCGGCCAGCACCGGGTCGCCGGGCCGGAAGTAGGACGACAGGCCCTGATCGGTCAGCACGGCCGGCACCCGGCCCGACTGCCCGCTGACCAGGTAGGGCTGGGCCGGGGTGATGGGGGTGAAGACCGGGGTCAGGTCGTCCGGGGGCAGGATCAGGCGCTCGACCCCCAGCTGGGCCAGGGCGGCCAGGCCCGACCGGTCGAGGGCCCCGTCCACCACCCAGGTGGCCGGGCTGGGGGTGAGGCCGAGCTGGGCCTGGTCGACGGCCGCCCCCCGGACCAGCTGGGTCGACAGGTCCCCGTCCAGTCCCGAGTCCACCAGGTCGGTGGCCGACACCGGGGCCAGGGGCCGGGCCAGCACCTGGGTGTCGGGGGCCAGCCGGCGCAGCCCGGCCAGCACGGCCCGGCCCTCGCTCGACCCGCCGGCCAGGGCGACCAGGGTCGCCGGGTCCGGTTCCAGGGTCACCGGCACCGGGCCGCGGGCGGCCAGCCCGGCGGTCACCTGGGACAGCGCCGTCACCGTCGCCGCCGGCAACCGGCGGGACCCGTCCGGGCCGATGGGCTCGGGGGCGGCCACCTGCACCACCAGGGCGACGTCGAGCTTGGATCCGGGGGACGAGGGGGTCTCGACCAGCTCGGTCTCCAGCCGGCCCAGCACCGAGCCGGCCGAGCTCTGCAGGGCGATCTCCACCGGATAGACGCCGGCCACCGACCCGGTGACCACCGGCGCCTGGGGACAGCTCAGTGCCGCCCGGTCGACCGGGAGGCAGATCGACCAGCCCCCGGCGGGGTCGGCGGGCAGCTGGTTCAGGGGGAGGTGCTGCACCCACAGCGGATATCCGATCTGGTGGCCGGCGATCGACTGGTCGAAGGCCGACCGGGTGAGCAGGCGGGAGTAGACCTCCACCGCCAGCTGGAGGCCGGAGCGGGGGGCCGAGGGGGCCAGGGCCACCCGGGCGGTGAAGACCGACCCGCTTGGGGTCCAGCTGGTCTGGTCGGCCAGCACCAGGGGCCCGGCCGATGGCGCCGTGGGCGTGGTCGCCGAGGTGGAGCCGGCCGACGCCGGTCCGCGCCCGGCGGCCAGCGGCAGGGGCGAGGCCCCGACGGCGGCGGGGGCGGCCCAGGCCGACCAGGCGGCCGACCAGGCGGCGGCCAGCATCGCCAGCACCGCGCCCGCCCGCAGCCGAACGCACCGCCCCGCCTGGCTCACCGGGCCAGGCCGATGGCCAGCACCGACAGCCCGCCGGGCTCCAGCCGGAAGCCGAGGCTCTGGTAGAGCGCCATGGCGGCGTGGTTGCCGGTCTGGGTGTTGACCAGGGCCAGGCTGGCCCGCCACCGCCGCAGCCACCACAGGCCGTCCAGCACCAGCAGCCGGCCCAGCCCCTGGCGCCGCCACCGCGTGTCCACGGCCAGGCGCTGGACGTAGCCGCGCCGGCCGGCCCGGCCGGTTATGGCGTAGCCGAGCACCGGCCCGGCCGGCTCCTGGCGGGCGACGCGGAACCGGCTGCGGGGGGTGGCCGCCACCGCCTCGGCCACCCCGGCCGGGTCCATCTGCCAGAAGGCGTCGAAGCAGCGGCCGTCCAGCTCCACCACCTCGGGCACGAACGCCTCGCCCTCCACCAGGCGCAGCCGGGCCAGCCGGGGGCGGTGGGCCAGGTCGCGCAGGTCGTGGGCCAGCAGGTGGAGCCGCTGTTCGACGCTGAACCCGGCGTCGAGGAACGGCGCCTGCTCGGCGACGGCGAGGGCGCTTGTGACCACCCGGGTGTAGCCGCGCTCGGCCAGCTGGCCGACGCAGTGGCGTACGAAGGAGGGGCTGAGCGGCCCGGTGTCGGTGGTCGGGGCGAGGTAGGCGACCATGCGGTCACCTCGCCAGGGCCCGACCCTCGCCCGCTCCCCGCCCCGGCGGATGACCTCGAGGGTGGCGCTCACGTCGGGCGCCGAGGCTACCGGCCGGGCCGGCCTCCCCGGCTGGAGCCGGCCAGCTCGCCCCGCTGGCCGGGGGAGGTCCGTCCGGCCCCGACGGCCGGCCGGCCGGACCGCCCGGGGGCAGTGGCCGGCCCCGCAGTGGCCGACGGCGCAATGGCCGCCGCCGCCGCCTCCTGCGCCAGCCGGCGTGCCAGCCGCCGCCGCCGCCACCAGCGCCAGGCCAGGTAGGCCAGGATCAGCAGCAGGAGCAGCAGGGCGAGGATCCGAAGCCACCAGTTGTCGGGCCGGCTCCGGGTGAGCACGGTGGGGGCCGGGGACCCGTTGGCCGAGGCCCCGGCGGCCGGGTTGGCGCCGGGCGGGACCACGCTCACGACGGTGCTGGCGTCGCCGCTGTGCTCGGCCTGGGTGCCCCAGATGAGGTGCACCGCGCCGGTGTAGGTGCCAGCGGCCAGGTGGGCGAAGGTGACCGGCATGGACCGCTGGTTGCCCGGCAGCACCAGCTGGGCCGGCACGGTGGTGGTGCCGAGGATGGAGCCCCCCGAGCTCACCGTCAGTCGGCCGCCCACGAAGTAGTCGATGGTGCCGGTGTCGAGGAAGGACACCACGAAGGTGGCCGGGCCGGCCGGCTGGGACCGGTGCAGGGGGGCGAAACCGGTTATTCGCCCGCTGTCGGTGGTGGGGCCGGGGACGTGGCCGATCAGGGGTCGGGCCTGGGCGGCGACGATGGTGGTGCGCCCCGGGGTCGCCGGGGGGAGGTCGCGGAAGACCACCCCGGCGTAGAGGCCGCCGGGGCGGGCGCCGGCGGCGGCGGTCAGGGACAGGGTGACGTCGTGGTTGGCGCCCGGGGCGAGCTGGAACTCGTCGGGCGTGGCGGTGACGGTGAGGCCGGGCGACGGTGCCCCCGAGAACTGGGGGGTGTCCCCGTCGAAGAACAGCCCGGTCACCGCCACGCTGATGGCCTCGGCGGAAGACGTCGGGTTGATCACCGTGAACACGGTGGCGGTGGCCTGCCCGGGCCGTAGGACCAGGGCCCGGGTCGGCCCCCCGGCGAGGGTGAAGCTGGCCGCCGGGGCTGCCCCGGTGTCAGGGCCGGCGGCGGAGGCGGCCGGGGCCGCCAGCCCGACGACGACCGCCGCCAGAGCCGTTGTCGCTGCCGCCCGGAGGGCGGCGATCGACCCCACCCGCTCGACCCGCTCGGTTCGGACGGCCGCCCCTTAGAAGGACGGCACCGCCAGGTAGGTGATCGTCGTCGAGTAGGTCCCCACCGGCTTGGTCAGGTCGACTTTCCAGCAGTAGTTCACGTTGGTCACCGTAGCGTTGGTGAGGCCGGTGAGGGCGCTGGCCAGCGAGCCGTAGCTGCCGTTGGAGCCGAAGGTTCCGCTGCCCGTCCCGTCGCTGTTGCAGGCCGCCGGCGACGAGCCGGTGGCGGTCTGGAAGCTGAGCGGGATGGTGTAGGTGCTGTTGGCCGTGTCGGTCAGGACCGGGCTCGCCCCCGACACCACCGCCTCCAGGGTGTAGCTCTGGGCGTTGGTGCCGATGGTGATGGCGCTGCTGGCGTTGCTGGCCACCGCCCCGGTCGACGTCGGCGTGATGTTGAACGACGCCGAGGTCGAGTCGAGGGACATGGTCAGCACCGGCGAGACGTTCAGGGCGGCGGTCACCCCGCTGGCGGTCTGGTTGACGATGCTGTCCGACAGGCAGGTGTTGTCGACCACCCCGGTCAGTGCCGACAGGGTCGAGCTGGTGGGCCCGGGGTTGGACCCGGTGTTGGTCAGCGTGCCGAGCAGGCCGGTGAGCCCGGTGAGGGTGTCGGCCAGGCACACGTTCTGGGTGGCCGGCGGGCTGGACACGGTGGCGTTGGTGAGCCCGGATATCTGGATCTGGAACACCGGGGTGCCGCTGAGCCCGGTCAGGGCGCCGGCGGCGAGGTTGACGGCGATCTCGTTGTTGGTCGAGTCGACGGTCTTGGTGAGGGTCAGGGCCGAGCCGAACCCGCTTCCGGTGTTCACCTTGGCGGTGACCGTCGCCCCCGACAGGCCGCTGACCGTGCTGCCGGCGCCCCCGTTGGGCAGGGCGACGACGGTGGTCAGGCCGGACAGCAGCATGTTGGCCACCGATATAGACGGGGTGAAGGTGAGCGTGTAGCTCGATGACGAGCCGGAGACGTTGTCCGACAGCACCAGGCTGGGGCTGGCGAAGGCGGCCCGGGCGGGCATGGCGCACAGCAGGGCGGCCACGCCGACCATGCCGGCTGCCGCTCCGAGCTTCTTTGCTCCGAACCGTGCGCTCATGCCCACTCTCCTGTCCTTAGGTGCGCTTGGCACCTGTCGTCCCGACCTTCCGTGGACGACTCGACTTCCAGTGTCGGAGAGGAGTGATGGCGACTACATAGCCCTACCGAGTCATTCTCGTATCGTCCGGCCGGACTAATCCCGCGTCCCCCCACCCGGATGCGCCCCGACGCTGCCTGCCTTTTTTCGGATGGGGCGGCCCTGTCGGAGGCCGCTCAGGGACCGGAGGCGATGGAGTAGGTCAGGCTTCCGGCGTAGGTCTTGGCCCACGAGTTGGTGTCGGCGGTCAGCTGCACGCCTGGTGCGGCGGTGTAGTAGCCGGTGCCGCTCTCGCCGGTGCCGACGGCGGCGGTGATCACCTTGACCGCTCCGGAGGCGTTCACCGTCCCGACGGAGGAGCCGGCGTTGATGGTCGAGCCGTTGCCCGTGTAGCTGGGGGCGGGGCTGGACGTGCCCGTCGAGGTGATGGCGGCGGCGGCGGCGGTGTCGACCACCAGGCTGGTGGCGGACTGGGTGCCGGCCAGCAGGGTGTAGTTGTCGCCGGCGGAGTAGGTGGTGGCGGAGGCGAAGGTGATGGTGACCCCGTGGAGGCCGACGGCGGCGGCGCTGCCGTTCACCGCCACCCCCGAGCCGGTGGTGTCGCCGGTGACGCTCGAGTTGAACGAGTAGGGGGTCGCCGTGGAGCTGGGAGTGCCGGTGACGGTGACGGTGTAGTAGGCGCCGTCGGCTGTGCCGGTGTACGAGCCCGAGCTGTTCGAGGCCACCGCGGTCGAGGCGTGCCCGGCGTTGGTGCCGGTCGACCAGGTGCCGGTGTAGCTCATCGGCGACACGGCCACGGTCCCGTTCCAGCCCAGGCCCAGGCCGGTGTTGTCGGCCCACTGGGCCGAGGGCAGCGTTCCGGTGGCGCTGCCCCCGATCGGGGGGGCCAGGGCGGTCATCGTCCCCACCGAGCCGACCGACAGGGAACCGCCCAGGGCGCGGGCGCCGGTGGCGGTCAGCCCCACCAGGGCGGCCAGCACGGCGGCGACGGTCGCGGTTCTGGCCGTCCGGGGCCGGCGGCCGGAGGCGCCGGCCCGGTCCGTCCG
>DASRBO010000022.1:0-2497 GCA_035653595.1 Acidimicrobiales bacterium
CTCGGCCTGTCGACCATCCTCGACCTGTTCACCAGCTGGTTCTTCACCAGGCCCATCGTGATCCTGCTCGGCCGTAGCCGCACCTTCACCGACGCCCCCGTGCTGGGGGTGGCCCGGGGCCTGGCGGCGTCGGGCACGCCATGACCGCGGTCACCGACGGAGCGCCGCCGCGCCACGGTCTCTGGCACCGCCTCTACCACGGCGAGACGGCGTATGACTTCGTGGGGCGCAAGCGGCTCTGGTTCCTGATCTCCGGGGCGATCATCCTCATCGGCGTGGTCGCGCTCATCGTGCGGCCGGGCCTCAACCTGAGCATCGACTTCAAGGGCGGAACGTCCTGGGAGGTCAAGGCCCCCGGGGTCACCGTCGCCCATGCGGAGTCGGCGGTCTCCTCCGCCGGGGTGCCCGACGCCCAGGTGCAGATCTTCGGCAAGGACGACCTCCACGTGGCGGCGAACATCAAGGGCGCCGGTGGGGCGGCCAACACCGTGACCGAGGCGGCCGTCACCCAGAAGCTGGCCCGTCTGGCCCACACCAACACCTCGGCGGTGAGCATCAACGACGTCGGTCCGTCGTGGGGCAGCGACATCACCAGGAAGGCGGAGTACGCCCTCGGCTTCTTCCTCCTGACGATCATCATCTACCTGAGCGTCCGCTTCGAGCCCAAGATGGCCCTGGCCGCCATCGTGGCCGTCCTCCACGACATCCTGGTGACCGTCGGCGTCTACGCCCTGTTCGGGTTCCAGGTCAGCCCGGACACCGTGGTGGCCTTCCTGACCATCCTCGGGTACTCGCTCTACGACACCGTGGTCGTCTTCGACAAGGTTCAGGAGAACGCGCGCGGCATCGGGTCCACGGGCCGGCTGACCTACAGCGAGACGGTCAACCTGTCCATGAACCAGGTCCTGATGAGGTCGATCAACACCAGCCTGGTCGCCATCCTGCCGATCATCGCCGTGCTGGTGATCGCCGTCTACCTCCTGGGGGCCTCCACCCTCCAGAGCTTCGGGCTGGCCCTGTTCATCGGCCTCCTGTCGGGGGCCTACTCCTCGATCTTCATCGCCTCCCCGCTGCTGGCCATCCTCAAAGAGCGCGAGCCCCGGTACGCGACCATCCGCCAGCGCCTGGCCACCCGGGCGGCCCAGGCCCCGCTGACCCCGGCGGCGGCCGCCGCCGGGGCGGGAGCCGGGGGCGGGGGCCAGCCCACCCCCACGATCACGCCCCGCGGCGACGGGCGCCCGCCGACCCGGCCCGGGCCCCCCCGCCCCGGCGCCCGCCGGCCGCCGCCCCGGGGGAGGAAGAAGGGCCGCCGGCGCTGAGCCGGCCGGGGGGCGGGGACGCCGGCCGCGTCCGTTTCGGGCCTCCCTCTGTCGCCGGCGGCCGGACGGGTGGCGGTACCTTGGTCTGGTGCCCGTGGATGCCCTGACCGTCAAGGAGATGATCCGCGAGGTGCCCGACTTCCCGCGGGCCGGGGTGTCTTTCAAGGACCTGACCCCGCTGCTGGCCGATCCGGGGGGCCTGGCCGCCGTGGTCGACTGGATGGTCGAGCGGCTGACCCCAGCGTCGGTGGACGTGGTGGCGGGTATCGAGGCCCGCGGCTTCCTGCTCGCCGGGGCCGTCGCCCGGGCGCTGGGGACGGGGGTCGTCCCCATCCGCAAGGCCGGCAAGCTGCCCTGGGAGGTGGAGGCCGAGGCCTACAGCCTCGAGTACGGCGACGACCGCCTCGAGGTGCACCGCGACGCCCTCCGGCCCGGCCAGACGGTGGCCCTGGTCGACGACGTGCTCGCCACCGGGGGCACTGCCGCCGCCGCCGGAACGCTGGTGCGCAGGCTGGGCGCCAGGGTGGGCCCCGCCGTGTTCGTGGTCGAGCTGGAGTCCCTGGGCGGGCGGGCCCGCCTGAAGGGCCACGACGTCCATTGCCTGGTGGCCTACCCGTGAGAGAGGGCCTGTCGACCGTCGAGCGGGTGCTGCCGTGGCGGCGGCCCCAGACCATCGACCACGACCCGCTGGGCCCGGTGGTCCGGGCCTACCGGGTGCGCCACCCCAAGTCGGACCTGTCCCTCATCCAGAAGGCCCACCGGCTGGCCGAGCAGGCCCACGACGGCCAGACCCGCCGCTCGGGGGAGCCCTACATCGTCCACCCCCTGGCGGTGGCGGCGATCGTGGCCGAGCTCGGGCTGGACGACCTGACCGTGGCGGCGGCGCTCATGCACGACGCCGTCGAGGACACCGGCCTGTCCCTCGAGACCCTGGCCCTCGAGTGCGGGGCCGACGTGGCCTCGATCGTCGACGGGGTGACCAAGCTGGACCGCCTCAGCTTCGACTCCAAGGAGGCCCAGCAGGCGGCCACCATGCGCAAGATGCTGGTCGCGATGGCCAAGGACTGGCGGGTCCTGATCATCAAGCTGGCCGACCGTCTCCACAACATGCGCACCATCGCCGCCATGCCGGAGTGGAAGCAGCGCCGCACGGCCCAGGAGACCCTGGACATCTACGC
>DASRBO010000023.1:0-21927 GCA_035653595.1 Acidimicrobiales bacterium
GTCTGGGAGGTCGAGCACCACTTCCTCGAGGAGTACTCCCACTCCTCCTCGCCGGAACTGGTGCTGGCGGCCCTGTCGCAGCGGACGAGGAACATCCGGCTCGGCCATGGAATCGTCCTGACGCCGCCCGGTTACAACCACCCGGCTCGCATCGCCGAGCGGCTGGCCGCCCTCGACATCCTCTCCGGCGGTCGCGTCGAGTTCGGGTCGGGCGAGTCGTCGTCGGAGATGGAGCTGGGCGGCTTCGGGGTGGACCGGGGGCTCAAGAAGGCGATGTGGGAGGAGGCCACCCGCGAGATCTGCAACATGATGGCGCAGGAGCCCTACCCTGGCTTCGACGGCGAGTTCTTCCGGATGCCTGAGCGCAACGTCGTCCCCAAGCCGATCCAGAAGCCCCACCCTCCGCTGTGGGTCGCCGCCTCCCGCCGCGAGACGACCATGGTGGCTGCCCGGCTGGGGATCGCCTCCCTTGGCTTCGGCT
Source organism: Acidimicrobiales bacterium (assembly GCA_035653595.1). Classification (GTDB taxonomy): domain Bacteria; phylum Actinomycetota; class Acidimicrobiia; order Acidimicrobiales; family JAJPHE01; genus DASRBO01. Next base: position 482 of record DASRBO010000023.1, read on the forward strand.
TCGAGACCCCGGACGAGCTGGGCGAGCGGGCCCAGGAGTACTGGCGCCTCGTGCGGGAGGAGTGCTTCCCCATAGGCCACGCCATCAACCCCGGACTGGCTGTGCTGTCGACCTTCATGTGCGCCGAGACGGACGAGGAGGCCGTGCGCCGCAGCGCCAACGGCCCCGGCTTCTTCGCCTACTCCCTGGGCTACTACTACAACCCCCTGACCGGCGGCGCCCACCAGCCCGGCCGGACCAACATCTACGACCGGTTCAGCCAGCTGCCGACGGAGCAGCGCGACGGGCGGGAGCAGCTGGCCGGAGCCCGACTGATGAGCCGGCAGGAGATCGCCTCCCAGGAGCCCGAGGACGAGGTGCAGCGAGCCCTGTTCCGGGCGGCCCGCAGCGGACAGGCCATCGGAACCACCGACACCATCAGGCGGAACATCAGCCGTTACGAGGAGAACCATCTAGATGTGCTGGTTCTCGTCGCCCAGTGCGGCGACCGCCAGCACGACCACATCATGGAGTCGATCGAGCGCTTCGGGCGGGAGGTGCTGCCGGAGTTCAAAGAGCGCCACGAGGCCGAGCACCGGCCATGGCGAGAGAAGCAGCTCGCCGATGTGGACTACTCCGTCAACTCCTCGATCTGAAGCCGGTCTGAGAGATGGCTCGCTTCGACCAGATAAAGGACGCCAAGATCCGCGACCAGGCGGCCGCCGCCCACGGCCAGCTGCGAGCGGGCAAGCCGGCCGACGCCGTGCGAACCTTGGCCGACGGCTTCCTCGAGCTCCTGTCCGATCACCCCGAGGTCATGAAGGTCAGCACCCAGGTCAGGGGACGTGCCCTTCCGGTGGTGGCCCGGTGGCCGGCCTTGGGCGCCAACCTGGTCATGGGGTCCGGGAACGGACAGACGCCGCGGATCGAGTTCGTGCGGGACCGCTTCGCCGTCAGCGAGGCGCTGACGTACTTCGAGTTCTTCGTGGACCTCGCCGTCGGACAGGGCCTCTGACCCCCAGCCGGGGATGATGGTGTCTCCGCGGCGTCCCCGCCGGGGCCGCCCCGTTCAGTCGCCGTATTGGGTCGGGTCGGGCGCGGTGGTGGTGCCGCTCGAGAACATCGCCGGGGTCTCCACCGGGATCTGACCCAGCCGGTAGCGCTGGCCGTTCCGCAGGTACTCGTAGGCACCGACGTTGTCGGAGCCGGCACCGTAGGTGTTGGGATCGGGCGAGGGCGCGGTGGAGTTCCACCACACCTCGGCGATGTTGTCGGCATAGGCCGGGTGACCGGGCCCGTAGCCGCCGCCGATCGCCCAGGCGGGCCGGTCCGGGTACCGGAATCCCAGCTTGTAGAGGCCCTGCTGGAACGTGGTCGGGGTGAGGTGGGGCCCGGCGTTCTGGATGCCCGTCATCAGCATGTAGAGCGAGTCGTAGAGGTAGTCGCAGAAGACGAACGCCGGGGAGTTGGCCGGATCGACCGACTGGTAGGCCCGGTAGCAGTCGGTGTCCTCCAGCGGACGCTCCATGTCGAGGTCCGTTATCCCGAAGGCGTGGGCCCACTCGGTCTGGTTCTGCAGTGAGGCGAGCTGGTTCCGGCCCAGGTCGCCGCCGTCGGTCACCAGTATCTCCGGGAACCAGGCCTGGTTGGCCGCCTGATTGGTGAACACCGCAGAGCTGATGTAGTCCACACCCGGTATGACGGTGGTGACGCCGTCCTGCTTGAACTTGGTCACGGCCTGGGCCAGGGAGGCCTCCCCGTTGGAGTTGTCGAGGTCCGAATAGACGATGTCGAGGTTCTGGCCGCACTCGGACTTGAGAAGCGACTGTGTCTCGGGCCCGAGCTGCTGGTAGCCCCGGGTGTCGTAGAGGAGCATGCCGAACTTGCGGGTGGTGTGCTGGTAGTCGGCTTCCCCGGCCCATTGGGCCGGGTGACCGGCGAGGTCCTTGCAGATGAACTCGGCGCTCAGGCGGACCAGCTCGTCCCCATCCATCACCCATCCGTATAGGTCTGGGGCGCCGTCCTGGTAGAAGGACACCGGCCAGTGGTCACCACAGAAGGCAACGATGGAGTGCTGGCCGAGGTAGGTGCATTCGGGATCGCTCACCGGACCGGCAGCGAAGACCCCCCAGGTCTGGTCACAGGCCACCCCGGCCGTCTGCTCGGCCGAGATGCCCGACCCAGAGGGGTTCTCGACGATGAACTGCACCTGGCGACCGTAGAACTGGAAGTTCCGGTTGAAGTACTGCTGGAACACGGTGAAGGTCCGGTCCCATGCGCTCTGGCTGGCCGATTCCTGGGACGCCACCGGTCCGTTGGCACTGGGCTGGTTGCCGGACCCGGTGCCGGTCACGCATATCCGGATGGTGGTACCGGTGACCCCCCGCCAGGTCGCCCCCCCGTTGTCCCCCTTCCATGCCCCGGCGCACGGCCCGGCGTAAATGTCGGCGGTCTGCCTCGGTGGGACACCGAACCCGTTGGGACAGAAGTTCGGTACCAGCTTGGATGGGGGAAGCTGGAGGCCCGCCGGGCCGCTACCGGTTGTGCCGGGCCCGGTTCCGTTACCGGTCCCCGCCCCGGCCGTGCCCGAGGATGCCTGCTGGAAGGCGGCGATGATCGACTGCTGGTTCTGATGGGGGGCGTTGGGTGAGAACTGTGCTGTCTGGGTCGACTGCTGGGCCGGAGGCCTCAGAGCCGACGGCAGTAGGACCACGATCACCAAGACCGCCATCACCATGTAGGCGAGGGGGAGATAGCGCTCTACCGGCCCTCCGCCTCGACGTCGGTTCCTGGCCTTGGCCCCTGCACCGCCCGGCGCCATAACCCCTCCACCCTCAGTGTCTGTTCCCCAACGGCTGACCCAGGTGAGCAAATTGACTTTAGTCGAAACGGTCGCCGGGACAGTCGCGGCCAGGGACGGAATCACTCGGAGCCGCTGGCTCCGGCTGGACCCAGCGACGAAATCGACCGCGGTCGGATAGCTTGCCCGGCGAAGGCGCCGGCTCGACCCGCCGGCGGGGAGGCAGACCATGGCCGTGAAGCAAGACCTGGAGTTGGCCCGGTTCGACACGGACCTGGTTCCGGGACGGATGGATTACGCCGTCCTACGGCCGGAGGGCTCGGCCCCGCCCGGGGGCTTCCCCCTCCTGTACTTCCTCCACGGCGGAGGCGGGAGCCGTGACTTCCTGGCCACCTCGAGGGGCACCCTCGACGCCGCCTGGGACGGCGGGGACCTGCCGCCATGCGTGGTCGTCACTCCCAGCGTCCAACGGTCCTTCTACATGGACTACCGCGACGGCTCCCACCGCTGGGAGACCCTGCTCACCGGGCCATTCCTGGCCCACATCCGGGCCGCCACGGATGCCAGCGCCGATCGGGGGTCGACGGCCATCTGCGGGATCTCCATGGGGGGGATGGGCGGGCTGCGCATGGCCTTCCGGCATCCCGAGCTGTTCGGAGCCGTTGCTGCCCTCGAGCCGGGCATCGAGCCCGCCCTGCGCTTCGCCGACATCGAGCTGCGGGACCGCTTCTGGCGGGACGACAACCTCTTCCAGGAGATCTACGGGTCCCCGGTCGACGAGGACTATTGGGCCGACACCAACCCGGCCACCATCGCCTCCAGGGCGCCCGAGCGGTTACGGGACACGGCCATATACCTCGAGTGCGGCGACCGCGACAGCTTCGGTCTCCACCGGGGCACCGAATACCTGCACCGGGTCCTGTTCGACGCCGGGGTCAGCCACGAGTACCGCCTGGTGCGGGGGGCCGACCACCTCGGTCAGACCCTCCCCGCCCGCTTCGCCGACGCCCTGAGGTTCCTGGGAGAGGCGTTCCACCCGGCGCCGCCGGACCAGTCGCTGGAGCAGTTCCACCAGTGGATATCCGGTCTCAAGGCCCGCGCCGGCGTTCCCGCCTAGCCGGCCAGCCCGCGTCGTGACGAGTTCGGGATCGCCGCCGGCCGAGGTCCGGCGGCCGAACATCGTGCTCATCCTGGCCGACGACATGGGCTACTCGGACATCGGCTGCTTCGGCGGCGAGGTGTCCACGCCGAACATCGACCGGCTGGCCCAGGAGGGCATGCGTTTCACCCAGTTCTACAACTCGGCCCGGTGTTGTCCGACCCGGGCCTCGCTCCTCACTGGCCTGCACCCCCACCAGGCCGGCATCGGGCACATGACGGAGTCGGCCGGCTTCGTCGAGTACCAGGGCTGGCTCAGGGACGACCGCCCGACCATCGCCGAGGCCCTTCGCCCGGCCGGCTACCGGACCTTCCTGTCGGGGAAGTGGCACGTCGGTGGCAGCTATCTGGGCCCCCATGAGGATCTCGTGGCCAGGGCGGGCCGACCCCAGAACCCCCGTCCGGTGGATCGGGGCTTCGAGCACCACTGGGGCACTCTGGTCGGAGCGGGCAGCTACTACCAGCCCTTCTCCCTGCTGGAGGACGACCGGTTCATCGACACCATCGAGCCGGACTTCTTCTACACCGACGAGATCGCCACCCACGCCATCGACTACATCGCCACCGCCGGCGACGCCCCCTACTTCCTCTACCTCGGCTACACCGCCCCCCACTGGCCCCTCCACGCCAGTCCCCGGGACGTGGAGCCCTACGTCGACCTCTACGCCAGCCAGGGCTGGGACGCCCTCCGCCAGCTGCGCTATGACCGGCTGGTCGGCGAGGGCCTGATCGAGCCCCACTGGGGCCTGTCGCCCCGCGACGAGCGAACCCCGCCGTGGCTGGAGGCCGATCATCGCCTGTGGCAGGCCCAGTGCATGGCGACCTACGCCGCTCAGATCAGCGCCATGGACCGCTCCATCGGCCGGGTGCTGGAGGCGATCGACGCCGACAACACCGTGGTCATGTTCCTCTCCGACAACGGTGGTTGCGCCGAGTTCCTGTCCGAGGAGTGGACCGCCTCGCTCAACCTGGTTCCCCGCACCGCCCCGGACGGTCGCCCCGTCCGAGGAGGGAATCTCCCCCATGTGGTCCCCGGGGGCGCCGACACCTACATGAGCTACGGGCGGTCGTGGGCGAACGTCTCCAACGCCCCCTTCCGGCGGTACAAGCACTGGGTCCACGAGGGAGGGATCTCGACCCCGTTCATCGCCCGCTGGCCCGGCCGCATCCGCCCCGGGAGCCTGACCCACGAGCCGTGCCATGTGATGGACGTGATGGCGACCTGCGTGGAGATGGCCGGCGCTCCCGGTCCGGACCTGGTCGAGGGTCGCTCCCTCCTGCCCCTCTTCAGCGACGCCGGCTTCAGCGCCGAGCGCGACCTCTGTCTCGAGCACGAGGGGAACCGGGCCATCCGCCGGGGCCGCTTCAAGCTGGTCAGCGCCCATCCCGGATCCTGGGAGCTCTACGACATCGAGCGCGACCGGACCGAGCTCGAGGATCTGTCGGATCGCTATCCGGGGGTGGTGGGGGAGCTGTCCGCCGCCTGGGACGACTGGGCCCGTCGGGTGGGCGTGCGGGACTGGACCGACGTGCTGAGCGGGCTGCGGGCCCAGGCCGCAGGCCCGGGTTAGAAGTGCCCCGTGGCGGCCCGCGCCCCCACGGGCCCCCAACACCTCTTGCCCAGGGTCAGCCCGGAGCCGTCTTGAACGGTCGCCCGTACCAGCCGTAGGCGACAGCCGACCGCCGCAGGGCGTCACCGGCGAAGGCCGGCACGGCCTGCTGGACGGCCTCGGCCAGCACGAGCAGATCCTCGTCGATCTCATCCGCGCTCGGGATCACGGATGGATCGGGGCGTTCGAGGCTGATCAGGACCCGACCCCCGCCTGCGGCGATCCGGTAGCGGCGCCCCGAGGGAGCGGTCCAGGTCGATCCCAGGGCGGCGATGGGTGCTTCGAACTCAGGCCAGACCACCTCGTCGCTCAGAACCGGCAGGAGGGGAGGGGGCAGTGTCATCCGAGGGCCTCCTTCGCCACGGCGATGCAGGCCTGGGCGCATTCCTCGGGGGCGTACTCCTGGACGAAGTGGCGGCCCTCGGGCACCTCGGCCACCGGGTGCTCGCTGCCCCGGGGAAGGCGCTCCCGCATGGTCTGTCCCTGTTCGGCCCACGGGAAGACGGCGTCGGCCATCCCCCAGACGAAGCGGGTGGGGACATCAAAGCTGGGCATGACGTCCCAGATGGCCCGGGCCAGGGGGTAGGTCGGATGATCCGGTCCCAGCGCTATCGCCCGGGGCCAGGCCAGGGTCGCGCCCGGGCTGGCGTTGTGGACCTCGTAGGGGAGGCCGTAGGCGCGCCAGGCCGGTCCGTCGTGGACCTCGGGGGGACCGCCCAGGCGCAGTCCCTGGATGAAGGTGCCCCGCCGACCGAAGATCAGCGCCCCCGCTATCGGGGCGTGCATGGCCCGCCACGGGAAGATCTGACGGTGGAAGTTCGACGCCTCGCCCCAGAAGGTGTTGGCGAGCACCGCTCCGGCCAGCAAGCCGGGCCGCAGCAGCTCCATGCCCATCCCTATGGGTCCGCCCCAATCCTGCATGAACATGACGGCGCGCTGGACGCCAGCCTCAGCCAGCACGGCGAGGGTGCGGGCGATGTGATTGACGATGGCGTACTCGTCGTCGTGGATGCCGTGGTCCGACCGGCCCGATCCGAGGAAGTCGGGGGCCAGCACCCGGTAGCCGGCATCGGCGACGGTCGGGATGATCTTGCGGTAGAGGAACGACCAGGTCGGGTTCCCGTGCAGCAGCACCACCGCTTCGGGCGACCGGGGGCCCTCGTCGACGTAGTGAAGGACCCTGCCGCCGACGTTCACCCAGTGGGGCTCGAAGGGGTACAGGGCCCGGACCTCTTCTGGAAGGGTGGGGATCACCAGGGTGCCTCCGCTGGAGCGCCCTGCCGGCCAGGGCGCCGGGTGCGCGCTCCAGGGACGCAACCTAACGACAAAGTCGACCGCGGTCAATCAAGCCTGGGCCGTCCCGCTCTGGGGTCACCGTGCTGTGGCGGCAGGTACATCGGCGACCCGGGTCGAATAGCTTCGGAGACGATTGGCCGCGGCCGTCCGGCCGGCGGGTTGGGGGTTTCAGTGCAACCGATCAGCGAGGAAGAGCTCCGCCGGTCCCAGGGTCCGAGCACCATCCGTTGGGCCCGCATCGTGATGTGGGTGCAGCTGGCCCTGGTCGTGGTCGGGATCGTTGTCGGCGTGGCCGTGGCCGCCCGCAACCCGGCCCTCCGACAGGCGGCCACCAATGCGGCGGCCAGCGGCGCCCGTAAGCGGCGGGGTGCGGGGTTGGCCGCACTCATCGGGCTGCTCGAGCTGGCGGGCCTCGTAACGCTGGTGGTGTCCGCCATCCAGCTGCCCAAGCTCAGCAAGACCGTTCGGAACTGGGCGATCGCCGCCGAGGCCCTGTTCGCCCTCCTCGGCGTCCTCGGCCTGGCCCGGGGGTCGGTGATGTCGGTGTTGACGCTGGTGCCGGCGGCGGCGGTCATCGTTCTCCTGCTCATGCCGGAGTCCCGCGCCGCCTACGGCAGCCAGCGACTGGCGGCCATGGGGACGGGCCGCCGTCTCGACCTGCGCGACGCCCGCACGCTGGCCGACGGGGACGGTCAGCCCAGCTGGCGGCTGCCGACCAACCTCTCCGTGCCAGCGGCTCCCGCACCGGACATCGACCTCACCGACGGCGCGGTCGGACCGGACGCGTGGGTAGACGAGGTGGAGGCGGACGAGGTGGAGGCGGACGAGGTGGAGGCTCCGGCGGAGGTGGTGACGGCGGCGGCCCCTCGCCGATCGGCCGGATCCGGCCGCTCCACGACGACGCGGTCGACCGTCAAGGGCTCCTCCGGTGCCGGTACGACCAAGAAGCCGGCCTCGCCGAAGACCACCGCCAAGCAGACGGTCAAGAAGGCCGCTGCGTCCCCCGGTCGGTCCACCCGGTCGACAGGCCAGCCCCGGACCAGGGGACGAGCCCCCAAGGCCAACACCGACTGATCGAGTCGGCGCGCCGGTGAGCCGGTGCCGGGCTCAGGCCGGGGCGTCCAGCCCCAGGCCAGCCTTGGCCCCGTTGTAGACGACCAGCGCCCGCCGCCAGAGCACCACCTCTAGCGGGACTCCGAAGACCTGGTCGGTCGCCCAGGCGGCCATGCCGTTGAGGATGGACGGGCCAAGCATGGAGGCCAGCTCGCGGGGCCCGAACTCCGAAGGGATCTCGCCCCGCTGCTGCGCCCTCCAGAAGATGGCCGTGAAGATGCTGGCGAAGTCGTGGCGCTCGCCCCGGTACTGGGGCCATTCGGGCCGACGACGGTGCAGCTCGAGGATGGTCAGCTCGAGCAGATCCTTGGGGGTCCTCTGCACCCGGCTGGCGATTCCGGTGATGGCGCGACGCAGGATGTCGATGGTGGGCTCGTCACCCTCTAGGGCCGACAGGGTTTCGGCGGCGACCCGATCCGAGGTGATCAGGCCCATCTCCAGGAGGATGTCCTCTTTCCGGGGGAAGTAGAAGTAGAAGGTTCCCTTGGCCACGCCGGCCTCTTCGCAGATGTCGGCGACCGTGGTGGCCTCGAAGCCGTTCGTCGCCGCCAGGCGCGACGCCGCCTCGAGCAGCTTGCGCTTCGTCACGCGTGAGCGCTCCCGCTGCAACCGCGACAGGCGCGGGGCTTCGGAACCGTTGGTCTGGGGCACTGAACTCCTGGTGGGGATCGGCTCGAACGGACCCACATTCTACCTTGTCAGCAGCACTAAGTCGACCACGGTCGACTTTAGGCGGCGCTTGCCTGTGGGCCCTCGGGGCGGGTCAGCGGCCGGGGTCGGCAGGTGGGGCGCTCGGCCCGGTCAGGCCGAGCTTCGGGAACTGCGCCTGCATGGCCGATCGGAGTTGGTCGGGCCCCGCACCGTGGGCGGCCAGGACGGGGCCAACGGCCGGGTCCTCGGCCAGAGCCAGCAGCATGTGCTCGGTCCCCACGTAGTTGTGCCAGAGGCGGCTGGATTCGGACAGCGCCGCTGCCAGAAGCCGTCGGGTCTCTTCGCCCACCGGCACCTCGTCCTCACCGGGGGCGGCGGTGGGCGGAGGCAGGGTCGCCTCGAGGTCCCCGCTCAGCACGTCGGTCCGGACACCGAGTGAGGCAAGGACGTCCGTCGCCACCCCCGGGCCGGTGACGATGCCCATCAGGATGTGCTGGGGCAGCACCTTGTCGTGTCCCCCGGTCCTGGCCTTCTCCGCCGCCCGGCGGAGGGCCGCCTGGGCGCGCGGCGGCAGGGCGCTGGTGACGGTGTTGAGCAGCTCGGTCATGGTCAATCGCTCCTGAAGGTTCGAGTAGCGCTGATAGGCGGCCTGGCGGCTTACCCCCAGGCGTCGCCCGACGTCCGCCCAGGAGGCCCCCTGCAGCCGGGCGTGGTCGAGGAAGTAGCCCACCAGCAGGTCGGCCCGCTGATGGAGCTTGGTGGCGATGAGCTCGGCCACATCGAGGCGACGGAGGGCGTCCTCGCGAACCTGGTCGCTGGGAGCGACGGCGGCAAAGACCGATCGAGCCAGGCTGGCTACGTCGGGCAGGTCGTCGGCCACCCGTCAAGCATCTACTTGACGAACCGTTCCTGTCAAGTACTCAGTTGACGGAGGTGTCCGCGCCGGCTCCCGGTCGAGGGTCAGCCCCGGCGGCCGCCCCGGCCGCTCATGGCGGCGGTCATGGCCGACTGGGCCCGGCGCATACCAGCCAGCCACCGGTCCCGATCCGATGCCCGGCGCTGCTCGTAGGTGGCGACCTCGGGGTGGGGGAGGACGAGGAAGCGCTCCTCGGCCATGGCCGCCAGCACATCGGCGGCCACCACCTCGGGCTCGAGCATGCCGTTGCGGCTGACGGGGGAGAGGGCGGCGGCCGCTCCGGCGCCGCTCACCCCGGCGGTCATGTTGGTGCGCACGCCCTGCGGGCACAGGCAGGAGACCCGGATGCCGGCGTCACCGTGGGTGATCGACAGCCACTCGGCCAGGGCCACCACGGCGTGCTTGGTGACCGTGTAGGGGGCCGAACCCAGCTGGCTGAGCAGGCCGGCAGCCGAAGCGGTGTGGACCAGGTAGCCCTCGCCGCGGGCCAGCATCGACGGCAGCACCGCCCGGGCGGCGTAGATGTGGCTCATCACGTTGATCTGCCAGATCCGCTGCCATTCCGAGTCCGGCACCTCCACGCCCCCGCCCACGCCGATGCCGGCGTTGGCGCAGAACACATCCACGGGCCCGAAGGCCTGCTCGGTCTGCTCGACCAGTGCCTTGACGTCGGGCTCGGAGCCGACGTCGGTCCGCACTGCCAGGGCCTGGTGGCCCTGGTCGCGGATGGCGACGGCCACCTGTTCGGCCCCGTCGCCGGCGATGTCGGCCACGACCACGGCCTGGGCCCCGGCGTCGGCAAAGGCGTGGCACAGGGCCCGCCCGATCCCGCTGGCGCCGCCCGTGACGACGACGACCTTCCCGTTCGGTTCCACTTCCTTGCCTCCTCAGGCGGTACGGATGGCGGCCGCGTCCTGCAGCCCCAGCTCCTCGACGGCGATCTCCCGCATGCGGAACTTCTGGATCTTGCCTGTCACCGTCATGGGGAACTCGGTCACGACCTTCCAGTAACGCGGCACCTTGAAATGGGCCAGGTGGCCACGGCAGAACTGGCGCAGCTCATCGTCGGAGGCGGAGTGACCCTCGCGGAAGGTGACCCAGGCCATGAGCTCCTCGCCCATCCGGCTGTCGGGCACCCCGATCACCTGCACCGAGGCCACGGCCGGGTGGGCGAAGAGCACCTCCTCGATCTCGCGGGGGTAGATGTTCTCGCCTCCCCGGATGACCATGTCCTTTAGGCGCCCGACGATGTTCACGTAGCCGTACTCGTCCATGACGGCGAGGTCGCCGGTGTGCATCCACCCCGCCTCGTCGATGGCGGACGAGGTGGCATCGGGGTCGTTCCAGTAGCCTTTCATCACGATGTAGCCCCGACTGCACAGCTCGCCGGGGGCGCCGGGCTCGGCGATGCGCCCGGTGGCCGGCTCGACGATCTTCACCTCGACGTGGGGCAGCACGGTGCCAACGGTGGACGTGCGCCGGTCGAGGTCGTCTGCCCGACGGGTCATGACCGACACCGGGGAGGTCTCCGTCATGCCGTAGGCGATGGTCATTTCGGCGGCGTGCATGTCGCTCACCACCCTCTTCATCACCTCGACCGGGCAGGGGGCACCGGCCATGATGCCGGTGCGCAGGCTGCTCAGGTCGAGGGAGGAGAAGCGGGGGGACTCGAGCATGGCTATGAACATGGTGGGGACGCCGTAGATGCTGGTGCAGCCCTCCTCGGCGATGGCGTCGAGGGTCGGATCGGGAGCGAACGACTCCGCCGGGTAGACCATGGTCGCCCCCGAGGCGACGCAGGCCAGGTTGCCGAGGCCCATGCCGAAGCAGTGGTACAGGGGCACCGGGATGCACACCCGGTCGGCGTCGGTGTAGCCCAGCACCTCGGCCACCGCCTCGGCGTTGTTCAGGATGTTGTGGTGGGTGAGGGTTGCCCCCTTGGGGTTCCCTGTGGTCCCGCTGGTGTACTGGATGTTGATGGGGTCGTCAGGGTCGAGGCCGGACTCCACCTCGGCCAGTTGGGCGGCGCCAACCGCCCGGCCTGCCTCGATCAGCTCCGACCAGAGCAGATCGGAGGGCCCGCCCGAGCGCTCCTCGCCAATGGTCACCACCCGCTCCAGCTGGGCCAGGTCGGCACGGGTGTCGGCGATCATCTGGAGGTACTCGGAGGTCTTGAAGCGCGGAGCCGTCACCAGGACCCGCAGGCCCGAGTGGCCGACGGCGTAGGCCATCTCCCCCGGCCGGTAGGCCGGGTTGATGTTGACCAGGATGGCGCCGACCCGGGCGGTGGCCAGCTGGAGGACTGTCCATTCGACACAGGTCGGAGACCAGATGCCCACCCGGTCACCGGGCGCGATGCCGATGGCCAGCAGGCCGAGGGCCGCCTCCTCGACCCGGGCACCCAGCTCCGACCAGGTGAGGCGCAGGTCCTGGTGCCGGCTGATCACGGCGGCGCGCTGGCCCAGGCGGCCGACGGTGTCGGCCAGGCGCTCGCCGATGGTCTGGCCCGACAGGGGGGCCGGCGCCGGCCCGGATGCGTACGCCCTGGTCAAGGGACAGCCCGGCTCAGCTGCCGGCGGTGGGGATGGGCAGGCCCAGCTCGGTGAGGATCGGCTTGGCGTAGGTCACCTTGCCCGTCAGGCTGGCCGGGTCCCCCGTGCAGAGGGCGTAGGCGGCTGCGGCCATCACCTCGGGCGGCTCCAGCCGCTCGTCGGGCACGTTGCGGTTGAGGCCGTGGTGCACCACGCCTGGGGTGGCGACGAGGCCCGAGGGGGACAGCACGTTGACCGCGATCCCATCGGCGTAGACCTCGGCGGCCAGGCCGGTGGTGAACCTCTCGAGGGCGGCCTTGCACATGCCGTAGACCGTCCCGCCCCTCATGCCCTGCGGATACGGGGGGCCCTGCGGGTGACGCGCCGCGCCCGAGGAGATGTTCAGGATCCAGCCCTGGTGGCGCTCGCGCATGCCCGGCAGCACCCGCTGGGCCAGCTCGAACGGTGCCCGCACCTGCACCTCGAACATGGTGTGGTAGTGGCGCTCGTCGAAGCCGAGCACCGGCTCGAAGTAGGTGACGGCGGCGTTGTTGACCAGCACCTCCACGGGCCCGAGCTCCTTCTCCACCGTCTCGATCAGGCGCTGGCGGTCCTCCTGGTGCGACAGGTCGGCGGCCACGGCGATGGCGCTCCCGCCGGCGTCGTTGATGGCCCTGACGGTGCCGTTGATGCTGCCGGCGAAGGGGTGGTCACCCTCCTCGAGCGTCCGGGCCGTTACCGCCACCGCCGCCCCGTCGGCGGCGAAACGCCTGGCGATGTACTCGCCGATCCCCCGGCTGGCTCCGGTGACGATGGCGACCTTGCCGTCCAATCCCATGTGATCCCCCTTGGGCCAAAGCTCCGCTCGTCCGACCGGTCTGGGCCGGACCTGGCTCGTTACAGTAGGACCTGGATACGTACGTGTGCTTGGGGGTGCGTGGTGGCTGATGAGCTGACACTGGAAGGCCGGGCCTGCGTGGTCACCGGGGCGGGGCGGGGGATCGGAGCCTCGGTCGCCCGCCTGCTGGCGGCCCAGGGCGCCCTGGTCGTGGTGAACGACCTGGGCGTGAACCTCGACGGGAGCGGCGCCACCAGCGGCCCCGCCGAGGAGGTGGTCGACCAGATCTGCTCCGCCGGCGGCAAGGCGGTGGCCAACGCCGACGACGTGAGCGACCCCAAGGGGGCCGAGCGGATCGTGGGCGCCGCCATCGAGCAGTTCGGGCGGCTGGACGTGCTGGTCAACGTGGCCGGCATCCTGCGCGACCGCATGGTGTTCAACATGACCGACGAGGAGTGGGACGCTGTCATCAAGGTCCACCTGTACGGCACCTTCAACACCACCCGGGCCGCCGCCACCTACTGGCGCAGCCTCCAGGAGCCCGACGGTCACTTCCGGCTCATCAACTTCACCTCCGGCTCCGGGCTCCACGGGGCGCCGGGCCAGCCGAACTACGCCGCCGCCAAGATGGGCATCGTCGGGCTCACCTACTCCTGTGCCAACTCCCTGGGCCGCTACGGCGTCACCGCCAACGCCATCTCCCCCGGGGCGGCCACCCGCATGACCGAGTCGGTCCCCCAGGAGCGGCGCCGGTCGGGGGCCCGTCCTGGGGGGGACGAGCGCTCGCCCGACAACGTGGCCCCGGCGGTGGCCTACATAGCCAGCGAGGCATCGGACTGGCTGACCGGCCGGGTGATCGGGGCCAGCGGCTACCAGGTCTCGCTCTACTCCAACCCGGAGGTCGTCAGGCAGGTGGTGTCGACCGGGCCGTGGGACCTCGGCCAGCTGGCCCGGCTGATGGAGACCAGCTTCAAGCCGGCGGTGGGGGGTTCCCGCCGGTAATGACGCCCAGGCGCCGCCGGCGCCCCCGCCGGTGGCCCTGGGGGGTGGCTGTTGCTCTGATCGTGGCCGCCGTCGTCGGCGTCCTGTGGTGGGCGCCGTGGGCGGGGCCGACGGTGGGGGGCCTGTCCCTGACCCCCTACCGCGGACCGGTCCCGTCCTTCGCCGTCGTCGACGGCTACCACATCGTCTACCGGGTGTCGGGCAGGGGGGCCTCGGTCTCGACCGAGCAGGTGTGGGTCAAGCGGCCGTTCGACAGCCTGGTCGAGGAGCTCTCCGGCCCCCCGCCTGGCCGGTCGGTGTCGGTGCTCACCCTCCACCGTCTGGGCGACCAGATCGTGAGGGGAGGGGATGCCTCGCCCGCCTTCATCCACGTGGCGACGGCGCTTGCCGCCGGGGACATCCGCCTCGACACGGTCGTCGCCCAGGCTCTGCGATCGGGCCTGCTCCTGCCGGTGCGACGCCAGGTGGTCGCCGGCCGGTCCTGTCAGGTCTTCCGCAGCGCCGACTCCCTCCGGTCCGCCGGACCTCTGGCGGCGCTCAAGGCCGGGTCGAACTACGTCGACAGCTGCATAGACCGCGACGGGCTCCTGCTGGAGGAGGACCGTTACGCCGATGGGGGCCTGTCGTCCAGCACCGTGGCCACCGCCGTGGAGGTCGGGGCGGGAGCGACCGCCGGAGCCGATTTCGCCCTGAGCGCACCTCTGACCCCCTTCTCCGAGGGCGGGGGGTCCTTCACCTACCTGACCCTGTCAAGCTCGCCTCCGGGCCGGTCCTGGGCCGTCTCGTACCTTCCGCCCGGCTATCAGCACGTCGGGCGCTTCGCCGTGGTGCCCTCACAACCGCAGGTGTTCACCACGCCCGACACCGGCCCGCCGTCATCCAGCGGGCTGCCCAATGCCCTGGTCACCGAGCTCGACGACACCTTCGTCGACGGGCCGAACCTCATCGCCCTACAGCAGGGCTCGACCATCGGCGGGTCCACCTTCCCGCCTCCGCCCAGTGGTGAGTCCGTCCAGCTGGGCGACCTGGGCACGGGCCAGCTCGTCGTCACCGCCCTGGGCCCGATAGTCACTGCCGAGCCGGGCGGGACCCAGTTCGTGCGCCTGATCGGCAGCGTCCCCCCCGACGTGCTCGTCCAGGTGGCCCGCTCGCTCAAGGTGGAGTCGCCGGGCACGCTCACGACCATTCCGGGGACCGCGCCCCCCTCCTGAGCGCGCGGTGGCAGAATGCGCGCGATGCAGGGGGGGAAGCTGGGCAGTGCCAGCCGTCGCGCCGCGCTCCTGGACGTCGCCGCCGAGCTGCTGGCCGAGGTCGACATCGAAGAGGTGTCGGTGGAGGCGGTGGCCGACCGGGCCGGGGTCAGCCGGGCCCTGGTCTACAAGCACTTCGCCAACCGCCGCGACATCCTCGGCTCCCTCTACGAGCGGGAGGCGGCCAGCCTGCGGGCCCAGCTGTCGGCGGAGGTGGAGGCGGCCACCTCGGTGGAGGAGATGCTGCGGGTGCTGGTACGCGGTGCCCTTACCGCCGAGGCCAGCCGGGGGACGACCCTGTCCACCCTGCTGGCCAGCGGGTTCGACCGCCGGGGCCACCCGGACCGGCGCCGGCGGCGCGACGGGGCGGCCCTGCGCTACTTCGCCGCCCGGATCGCCGACGAGCTGCAGCTGGAGCCAGCCGCCGCCACCGCCGGGGCCGCTCTGGTGCTTGGGGCCATCCGCACCGTGCTGGCCGGTTGGCGCCGCCGACCGACCCCCGACCAGGCCGAGTTCCTCGAGTACGTGTACGTCACCCTGGCCATGGGGGGCCTTCAGCGCCTGGCCGAGGACCAGGTGCGGCGCGACGTTCCGGCTCCGGTGGCACTGGGGTGATGTGCGCTTGCCTGGCGGCGGTGACAAGATGACACCAAGGGGGGCCCGCGGGCCTATGGGGGACAGCAGGGAGTTTGGAGTGAGCAGGTGACCGGCATTGTCGGCCTCGGACCCGATCCGCTGCACTTGGGCAGCCGACGGTCCAGCCGCCTTGACGAGATGGTGGACGACCAGCGGGTGCGGCGGGGGGCCACCTGGGTGGCCGCCGCCCTGGGCTTCTACTGGCTGATCGATCGTCTGTGGTACCCGCCTACCGGCGTGATCCTCAAGGGCGCGGTCATCGGCGGGCTGTACGCCCTGATCGCCCTGGGAGTGGCCCTCATCTACCGGGCCAACAACATCATCAACTTCGCCCAGGGCGACCTGGGCGGGGCGCCGGCATCGCTAGCCGTCATGCTCATCGCCGTGTCGGGCTGGCCCTACCCCGCGGCCATCCTGATCGGCCTGGCGGCCGGAGCCGTGCTCGGGGCGTTGGTCGAGTTCGGGCTGATCCGGAGGTTCTCCAAGCACCCCCGGCTGGTCCTGACGGTGGTGACCATCGGGATCGCCACCATCCTGCAGTTCATCGAGATCGCCCTGCCGAACCTGTTCCACTCCACCGCCCCTCCGCAGAGCTTCCCGTCGCCGTTCAACTTCCACTTCAACGTCGGGGCCGTCCGCTTCCAGGGCAACGACCTGCTGGCCATGGCCATGATCCCCGTCGTCATCGCCGCCCTGGCCTGGTTCCTCAACCGGACCCACATCGGTGTCGCCGTTCGGGCCTGCGCCCAAAGCGCCGACCGGGCCTCCCTCCTGGGGGTGCCGGTCAAGCGGGTGAACCTGGTGGTCTGGGTGGTGGCGTCGCTGCTGGCGACGGTGGCGATCATCCTGAGGGCCGGGGTGGTGGGACTGCCGATCGGCACTCCCCTGGGTCTGTCGATCCTGCTGATCAGCCTGGCGGCAGCGGCCATCGGCCGGATGCAGAACATGCCCACCATCGCCGGCGCCTCCATCCTCCTTGGCGTGGTGGAGCAGTCCGCCGTCTGGCACACGGGATCGTCGGACACGGTCGACCTGGTCCTGTTCATCGTGATCTTCGTGGCCCTCCTCGCCCAGCGGGGCGGCCTGCTCAACCGGGCGGAGGCGGCCGCCATGTCGACCTGGACCGCCCTGCGCGAGGTGCGTCCGATACCGCCGGAGCTGGTCAGGCTGCCAGCGGTGGTGTGGACCCGGCGCGCCCTGATCGGACTGGTCGGCCTCATCGCCTTGTTCCTGCCCCCGCTGCTCGGCGTGGCCCGGACCGACCTGGCCAGCTTCCTGTGCGCCTATCTGATCATCGGTCTGTCCCTGCTGGTCCTGGCCGGGTGGGCGGGCCAGATCAGCCTGGGCCAGTTCGTCTTCGTCGGTGTCGGCTCCACGACGGGGGCGTGGATGACGCTGCACTGGCACGTCGACATCGTGCTGGAGATGCTGCTCGCCGGCCTGGCCGGCGCCGTCATCGCCTTCATCCTCGGCATACCCGCCCTCCGCATCCAGGGTCTGTTCCTGGGGGTGGCGACCCTGGCGGCGAGCTTCGGGTTCAACTTCTACCTGCTGAGCTCGGGTCACTTCTCGTGGATCCCGGGCCCGTTCACGTCCATACCGCGCCTGCCGTTGTTCGGTCGGGTGGCCATAGACACCGAGGACCGCTACTACTACCTCTCCCTGGCTGTGCTCCTGCTGGCCATCTTCGCCGTGCGCGGCCTGCGCCAGAGTCGAGCCGGCCGGATACTGATGGCGGTCCGCGAGAACGAGCGCGGGGCCCAGGCCTACGGGGTCAACGCCGTCCGGGCCAAGCTCATGGCCTTCGCCATATCCGGCTTCCTGGCCGGGGTGGCCGGGGTCCTCATCGTGGGCCAGCAGGGCTACCTATACGCCGGATCGGCCGACCCCCAGTCGAGCATCGTCGTGTTCATCAGCGTCGTGATCGGCGGACTGGGGTCGATGACCGGCGTCTTCGCCGGCGCCATCTACGTCGAGGGCTTGAGCTGGTTCCACAACCTGGCCCCCCAGGCCATCAGGGGGGTGCTCCAGCTGCTGGGCACCGGCGTCGGCCTGGTCTTCATCCTGATGTTCCTGCCCGGAGGAGTGGGGTCGGCCATCTACATGGTCCGCGACCGGCTGCTGCGTGAGCTGGCCGCCCGGCGGGGCATCATCGTGCCCAGCCTGGTAGCCGACGCCTCCGCCGCCGACGGGGGCGGACAGGGACCGGCCGCCGAGGCCCCCGCGCCCCTGGTCGAGGCCGGCTTCCGGCCGCCGGGGAGCGCCAACGGCACCAGTGGGTCCGAGCCCGCCCTCGCCCAGGCCGGCCGGTTCGCGACCGGGCAAGGGGAGGGCGAGTGAGCACCTCGGGTCGAGAGCTCTACGAGGACCGGCGCCAGGCGGGCCGGTGGTCGCCGGCCGAGTACCTCAAGAACCTCAACCGGATCGTCGGGGACACCGGCCTGCGGCCCATTCTCATCCTGCTCCTGGCCTCGACGTTGGAGCGGTTCCTGATCACCTCGGTGGCCATCCTGGGGCCGAACATCCGCGACACGTTCCACCTCAGCAACCAGGCGTTCATCACCGCCTCAACGCTGACCAGCATTCTGCCGGCCCTGGCCTCTCCCTGGGTCGGCTACTGGGCCGACCGCACCAACCGGATCCGGATGGCCCAGTTCGGGACGGTAGCGGTGGGTGTCGTCGGCATCGGAATGGGCCTGTCGCCCTTCTTCTGGCTCCTCGCCATCTTCCTGTTCCTCGCCGGCTTGGGCCAGCTGGTCAACACCCCGGCCCACGGCAGCCTGATCGTTGACTGGTACCCGCCCCAGGCCATGGGAGTGGTCTGGACCTTCTACCTGTTCGCCGCCGGCGCCATCGGCCTGATCGCCGGCCCCGTGGCTGGCACCATCGGCCAGGTCACCGGGTGGCGCACCACCTTCATCATCCTGTCCATACCGGTGATCGCCGCCGTCGTCCTGCTGGGCCGGCTGCGTGACCCCGGCCGCGGTGCCTCCCAGGGGGTGTCCCAGCTGCTGGCCCAGACCGAGGAACGGTCCTCGTTCTGGGAAGGGTTCCGGCGCCTCAAGGCCATCCGCTCCCTGCGACGGACCTGGTGGGCGGCGACGTTCTTCGGGGGCGGCATCGTCGCCTTCATCAACCTGCAGAACATCTTCTTCCACGACGTGTACCACTTCAACACCGCCGCCCGTGGGTACCTGACCGTGCTCTACGGCGTCGGCGGCCTGTTGGGCACGATCGTCGGCGGCCGCTACGTCCAGCGCTGGATGCGGGCAAGCAAGCCCGAGTTGCTACCGGTCATCAACGGCCTGATGGTGATCGAGTTCGGCGTGGGCATGATGCTCATGGGCCTGGTGCCGAACCGCTGGCTCGCCGTGGGGATGCTCGGGATCCTGGCGATCGGTGCCGCCGGCTACGCCCCGGCCTACCAGTCGATGATCGGGCTCGTCACCACGCCGCGGCTGCGGGGCCAGGCCTACTCCTACTCCCTCATCTGGGTGACCATCGGGGCCATCATCGTCGCCCCCACCATCGGCGGCATCGCCAACCACCACGAGCGGGCCGCCACCTACGTGCTGGGCATCCTCATGGTCATGGCGGGATGCATCGAGCTGACCGCCCGCAAGTTCGTCGCCCGCGATGTCAGCCAGGCGATCCAGGTCCAGACCGCCGCGGACGTCGAGGCCATGCTCGCCGTCCGCGGCCTCGAGGCCGCCTACGGCAACGTACAGATCCTCTTCGGGGTGGACCTGGACGTGCACGAGGGCGAGATCGTTGCCCTGCTGGGGACCAACGGCGCCGGCAAGTCGACGTTCTTGCGGGCGGTAAGCGGCGTCCTCGACCCCACCGGCGGGGCCGTCTTTTTCAACGGACGCGACGTGAGCCACGCCGACGCCATGAACAAGGCCCTGCTGGGCATGGCCCTGGTCCCCGGCGACCGGGGCGTGTTCCCGGCCCTGACGGTGGCGGAGAACCTGCGCATCGCCGGGTGGACCTTCCGGCGCGACACCTCCTACGTGGCCGAGTCGACCGAACGGGTCCTGAACTACTTCCCCGTCCTCCGGGAGCGGTGGAACACCATGGCCGGCAACCTGTCCGGCGGCGAGCAGCAGATGCTGGTGCTGGCCCAGGCCCTGATGGGCAGGCCCAAGCTCCTCATGATCGACGAGCTCTCCCTCGGCCTGGCCCCGGTCGTGGTCGAGCAGCTCCTGGGCATCGTCCGCAAGCTGGCCGAGGACGGTCTGACCATCGTCCTGGTCGAGCAGTCGGTGAACGTCGCCCTCACGCTGGCGAAGCGGG
Source organism: Acidimicrobiales bacterium (assembly GCA_035653595.1). Lineage (GTDB taxonomy): Bacteria > Actinomycetota > Acidimicrobiia > Acidimicrobiales > JAJPHE01 > DASRBO01. The sequence goes on from DASRBO010000023.1 coordinate 20,558, forward strand.
CGGTGTTCATGGAGAAGGGCGAGATCCGCTTCAGCGGTCCCACCGAGGAACTGCTGGAGCGTCCCGATGTCCTGCGGGCGGTCTTCCTGGAGGGCACGGCCAGCTCCATGGGCTCGGCTCCGGCGAGGACCCGCACGAGGGAGGCGTCCTCCGAGGCCACATCGGAGCGGCGAGTTCCCGCCCTCGACGTCAGGGGCATCGGCAAGCGCTTCGGCGGCGTGCTCGCCAACGAGGACGTCTCCTTCACCCTGGCCGAGGGCGAGATCCTCGGAATCATGGGCCCCAACGGAGCAGGCAAGACGACCCTGTTCGATCTGATCTCCGGCTACTTCCCGGTCGACACCGGGTCCATATATCTGCACGGGCTCGACGTGACCGGGCTGCCACCGGACTCGAGAGCCCGCCTGGGGCTGGGGCGCTCGTTCCAGGACTCGAAGCTGTTTCCCGCCCTCACCATCCAGGAGACGATAAAGGTCGCCCTCGAGTGCCACCTCGAGGTCCGCGACCCGGTAGCGGCCGCCCTGAACCTGCCCGCCGCCATGGACTCCGAGGCGGCGGTCCAGGAGCGGGTCGACGAGCTGATCGACCTGCTCGGGCTGGAGGCGTTCCGGAACAAGTTCATCTCCGAAATCTCTACCGGCACCCGCCGCATGGTGGACCTGGCCTGCATCCTCGCCCACCACCCGACGGTCATCCTCTTCGACGAGCCCTCCTCGGGCATCGCCCAGCGGGAGACCGAGGCGCTCGGGCCGGTCCTGCTGCGGGTGCGGGAGATGACCGGGTCCAGCCTCCTGGTCATCGAGCACGACATGCCCCTGCTCACCGGTCTGGCCGACGAGGTCCTGGCCCTCGATCTGGGCCGCACCGTGACGCGTGGCCGGCCCGAGCAGGTGCTGAGCGATCCCCGGGTCGTGGCCGCCTACCTGGGCACCAGCACCGAGGCGGTGGCCCGCTCCGGGGACCTGGCGGCCGCCATCAGCAGGGCCGAGGCCACTCCGGGCGAATCGACCGGTGAAGAGGCAGCTGAGGCCCGCCCCACCCGCACGGCCACCAAGCGCCGTCCGATCCGGGCCACCAGGGCGACCGGCAACGGGACCGAAGAGGGCTCCTCGACCCGCGGGTCCACTGGAACGAAACCCGGTCCCAAAACCAAGGACGGGACGAAGGCTGGTTCCTCGTCCCGCCGGTCCGCCACCACGGCGAACCGAAGCTCCAAATCTCCTAGCCCTAAATCCAACGGGAGGCAGCAGCAATGAGCACAGCTCGCAGATCGCTGAGTGAGCTGACCCTGGGGGACGTCGGCAAGGCGCTGATGCGCTACCGGCCCTTCGTGCTGGCGGTGGCGGCCATCATCCTGGTCGTCGCCTTCC
>DASRBO010000024.1:0-2391 GCA_035653595.1 Acidimicrobiales bacterium
CTCGCCGCCGTCGTCGCCGGCAGCGGCAACGCCTCCGCCGGCTCGCTGGTACGGGCACGCTGGACCCGGCTCTACCGGGGCGACCCCCTGCTCCACACCGCCTACTCGCTCGAGGCCGTGATCGACGAGCTGGTCTTCATCGCCGGCCCCATCGCCGTCACCCTCCTCGTCACCCGGGTCGACCCCGTGGCGGGCCTGCTGGTGGTGCTGGCCGTGGCCGTGACCGGCCTGCTCTGGCTGGCCGCCCTGCGCGCCACCCAGCCCGAGCCGGGAGGGGACCCCGACGGGCGACCCGGTTCACTCCTGCGTCTGCCCGCCATCGCGGTGCTGGTGCCGGTCATGGTGGCCCTGGGCGTGGCCCTCGCCTCGACCGAGGTGATCACGGTGGGCTTCGTGTCCCGGGCGGGCCGTCGCGAGCTGGCGGGGCTGGTGCTGGCCTGCTGGGCGCTGGGCAGCGGCCTGGCCGGCCTCGGCTACGGGGCGGCGCCGGTGCGTGGCTCCCTCCGCCGTCGCTTCCTGGCCTGCGTCACGGCCGCCTGGCTCGTCTCTTTCCTGCTCCTCCTCCCCACCTCGGTGGCGGGGCTGACCCTGGCCCTGTTCGTCTGCGGGCTCTCCATCGCCCCCACCCTCATCACCCAGGTGGGCCTGGTCCAGGCCGCGGCCCCGCCCGGTGGGCTGACCGAGGGCATCGCCTGGACCACCACCGCGCTCACCCTGGGCGCCGCCGCCGGCAACGCGGCCGGAGGCCTGGCGGTGGACCGGCTGGGTCCCCACCTGGCCTTCTCCGTCCCCGTCCTCGCCGGTGCCCTGGCGGTGGCGGCCGCCGCCGCCGGCGCCCGATGGCTGGCGGCTCCGCCGCCCTCCCTTCCCCTGGCCGACCCGCGCTGACCCGCCAACTGCCGGCGGTCGATCCGGCTCCTTCGCGGGAGTCGGAACGGGTCGCCGCCGCGCCCGGCAGTGGGCACGACGGCGGTCCGCCCCGACCCCGGCCACGTTCGTGGCCGGGCTCCTGTTGCTCGCGGCCGGGTGCGGGCCGGTCATGGTCGGAAACCTTGCGTCGGGCGCCCCACCGGGAGACAGATGCTGCGCATCGCGTTCCGGCCCGGCCAGGTCCTGCGCTACCGCTACCAGGGCATGTTCAAGACCCCGGGGCCGGATGGCACCGTCAACCAGACGGTCATGAACGCCGACACGAGCCTGACGGCGAGCGACGCCGGCGGCCATGGGGCGTCCGGGAGCGCGCCCGCGGCCGCCACCTCACCCCGCCCGGGGACGTGGTCGGTCGAGCTGACCTTCACCAACCTCCGCCGGGCGATCACGCTGGCCGGCTTGCGGCCATCGCTCGGCTCCAGCCCCGGCCCCCTGAAGCTACAGCTGCTGATCGACGACGACGGACGGGTCGTCACCGGCACCACCGGCGAGGGCCTGGGGGCCATCGGTAGCTACCCGAATCCCCCGGTGCTGCCGCCCCTCTACAACGACGCCCCGGGGGTCAGCCAGTTCCTGGCCATCCTCCCCGATCGCGCGGTGGGGGTCGGCGACTGCTGGAGGAGCAGCTTCACCGACCTGCTCGGCTTCATGGCCCAGCCCGACCATCTCCAGGTGACGAGCACCCTCGCCCGCTACGAGACGGTCCACGGCCTGGGCTCGGCGGTGGTTCGGTCCACGGTGCACGTTCCCATCGCCTTCTCCGGCAACCTGCCTGCGACCGCGCCCCCCGTCCCCGGCCCGAGCCTCGGCGGCCACACTGCCTACCAGGGCCAGAGCACGAACGACGTCACCACCTGGCTGGCCCTCGGCGACGCGGCCGGGCGGATCGAGAGGGTCGAGGCCACCGATCGCTACGACTGGACCGAGACCACAGACCTCTCGGTGGGGTCGCAGCCGCCCACCACCAGCCGGAACCGGCAGTCGGGCACGGTGAGCACCCGGCTCGATCGCATCGCCTAGCCAGGTCAGGGGACGGGCTCGGCCGGTAGCGAAGCGGCCTGCAGCGAGGGCAGCACCTGGCCCGGTGCTTATAATGACTGACCGGTCACCTTGATTTCACTGGAACGATCCCCATGCCCCGACTGCCGGCCACGGCCAGAGCGGCCCGGCGCGAGCACATTCTGAAGGCGGCGCTGCGCTGCTTCGCGCGGCGCGGCTACCATGCCACCACCGTCGACGACATCGCCGCCGAGGCCGGCGTCTCCAAGGGCGCGCCCTACGTGTACTTCGAGAGCAAGGAGGCGCTGTTCCGGGCCCTGTACGAGACCTGGGAGTGCGGCCTGTCCGATCGACTGGAGGCCGCGCTCGCCCGCCTCGAGGAGCGGGAGCGCCGCTCGCCCCGCCGGGTGCTGATCGCGGTCGTCGCCGCCGTCGGCGCCCACGTCGCCGAGCAGGCCGACC
>DASRBO010000025.1:0-55108 GCA_035653595.1 Acidimicrobiales bacterium
CCAGCTGCTCAAGCGGCTCCGCAAGAGCGAGGAGGGCTTCACCCTCATCGAGCTCATGGTCGTGGTGCTGATCATCGCCATCCTGATCGCCATCGCCATCCCGACCTTCCTCGGAGCCAGGACCCGGGCCCAGAACCGGGCGGCCCAGTCCAACCTCCGCAACGGCCTGACGGCGGAGAAGACCGAGTACACCGACAGCCAGCTCTACTCGGCGACGGTCGCCACCATGAAGGGCATCGAGCCCAGCCTCAACTGGGAGACCACCACCCCGGCCACCACCGACCCGGCCAACTCGGTCGAGGTGACGGTGTCGACATCGGGTCAGGAGCTCTGCCTCGCCGCCCTGTCGGCGTCGGGCACGACCTTCTACCTGGTGGACGTGGCCACGGCGGGCGGCAGCCTCACCGCCGGAACCTTCTACGGGGACAGCAACAACAGTGGGGCCGCACCCACCTGCGACGGCAGCACGGCGCTTCCGTCCAGCTTCAACGCCAGCTCCACCACCGGCTGGGCCTGATAACCGGCCTCAAGCCAAAGCTCATCTGATCGCAGGAGGGGGCGGCCCGGCCGCCCCCTCCTCGCGTTCGTGGTCCGCTCCGCAACCGAAGCGGGACGCGAGAATGCGGTGGTGAAAGTCCCCTTGGTGATCATCTGCGGACTGTTCGGGTTGGTGATCGGCTCGTTCCTCAACGTGGTGATCTACCGGGTGCCCCGCGACGAGTCGATCGCCCGCCCGCCGTCCCACTGCCCGTCGTGCTCGACGCCCCTGGCCCCGTACGACAACATCCCGGTGCTCTCGTATCTGATCCTGCGCGGCAAGTGCCGGCACTGCCGGGCCACCATCTCGGTCCGGTATCCGCTCGTCGAGGCGCTGACCGGGGCTCTCTTCGCCAGCGCTGCGGTCCGTTTCGGGTACCACCTCGAGCTGGCCGCCTACTGCGTGCTGGCGGCCTTCCTGGTCGCCCTTTCGGGCATCGATCTCGACACCCGGCTGCTACCCCGGCGGATCGTGTACCTCGGCACCGCGACCGGCGTTGTGCTGCTCGGCGCGGCGGCGGGCGTCGGGGGCACCGGCCGCCCGGTGGTGGACGCTGCCATCGGGGCCGCTGTCGGCTTCGGCGCCCTGTTCCTGGTCCATTTCGTCTCGCCCCAGGGGATGGGGTTCGGCGACGTGAGGCTGGCAGGGATGCTTGGCCTCTACCTGGGCTTTCTGGGGGTGGCCCACGTGGGGGTGGGGCTCTTCGCCGGATTCGTGCTGGGAGCGGTGGTCGGCCTGGCCCTGATGGGGCTCGGTCGGGCGGGCCGGCGTTCGAGGATCCCCTTCGGGCCCTTCCTCGCCGCCGGCGCCTGGGTGGCCGTGCTCTGGGGCGATCCCCTGGTCCGCCTCTGGCTGGGACCGCGCTGAACCAGTCCATCCCGCCCTGACCCCCACCTGCGTGCCTCGCCGGCACCCTGTTGCTACTGTTGCAATTGGTGGGCTTGTTGAAATTGTGGTCAATGAGGAATCGAGCGTGCCCGGGGCCGGATCGAAGGACGCCCCGGCGGTGACGGTCCTGCTCCGGGTGAGGGAGGTGGCCGAGGCCTTGGCCGTGTCCAACATGACCGTCTACCGGCTGATCCGGGACGGTCAGCTGGCCGCCATCCGGGTAGGCCACGGCTGGCGGGTCCCGGAGACCGCCTTGGACGAATACCTGAGCCGGGGGGTCAGGTCCTGATGGCCGGCCGGGCGATAGGTCTCGATATCGGCACCTGGGCCGTCCGGGCGGCGGAGATCGCCTACAACGGCGACAGCCCCCGGGTGTTGCGCTTCGGCCAGCTCACCCTCCCGCCGGGCGCGGTCCGCCACGGTGAGGTGGTCGACGTCGACATCGTGACGGCGACGCTTCGACGGTTGTGGGACCAGGTCGGCTTCCGCTCCCGCATCGTGGTGCTGGGCGTCACCAACCCGAGGGTGATCGTGCGCCAGGCGGAGATGCCGGCCATGCCCGAGGAGGATCTGGCGGCGGCGCTGCGGTTCGAGGCGGCCGACCTGATCCCGATCCCCATGGAGGACGCCCAGCTCGACTTCCAGGTGATCGACCAGTTCGCAGGGCCTGAGGGCGAGCCTCGCCTGCGCCTCCTCCTGGCGGCGGCTCAGCGAGAGATGCTCGAGGCCCACCTGCGGGCCGCCACCGACGCCGGCCTACGGGTGGGACGGGTCGATCCCATGGCCCTGGCGCTGGTGCGCGCCCTCGGCCGCAGCGGGCCAGACATCCTGGGTGAGGAGCCGGCCGCCGAGGCGATCGTGTGCATCGGCGCCGGGGTGACCACCGTGGTGGTACAGGACGCCGGTGTTCCCCGCTTCGCCCGGGTGCTACCGGAGGGGGCCGGGGCGGCGACCGAGGCCATAGCCACCGCGCTGTCGGTGGACGAGGAGGCCGCCGAGGATCTCAAGCGCCGGGCCGGCGACGGTGCCAATCCGCTGGCGGAGACGACCTTGGCCACCGTCGTGGAACGGCTCGTCGGCGAGATCGCCAACTCGATCGAGTTCTACGTCTCCCAGGAGTCGGGCTCGCCTCCTGCTCGCATCGTCCTCACCGGTGGCGGGAGCCTGACCCGGGGGCTGGCCGAACGGCTGGCCGCCGTCACCGGCCTGCCGGTGGAGCCGCCCCGCGCCGGCGTCGCCTACCGGCTGGAGGCCGATCTCAGCCCGGAGGACCAGGAGCGGGCGGCAACCAACCTGGCCTCGGTCGTCGGTCTCGCCCTGGCGGCGGTGCCCCCGGGCGCGGGGATGCGTCGGGTGAACCTCCTGCCGGCCGCCGTCACCGCGGTTCGGGAGGAGCGGCGCCAGGCGACGATCGCCGCCGGCATCGTGGCGGGAGCCGCCGTCCTGTTGGTCGGGCTCTGGCTCCTCCGGGGCCAGCAGGTGAACTCCCAGCGGGCCAACGCCCGGCGGGCGCAGGCTCAGGCGGCCAGCCTTCAGCAGCAGCTGACGGAGCTGTCGGGGGTGACCAACCTCGACAACGCCATCTCCGCCCGCACCGCCCAGGTGAAGGCGGCACTGGCCCAGGACATCGACTGGTCCACCCTCATGCAGCAGGTGGCCACTGTGATCCCCGATGATGTCTGGCTCACCTCGTTCAGCGGGCAGGGGCCGGCGGCCGGGGCGGCCGCGGTGAGCTTCCAGGGGATGGGCTTCGACCACAGCTCGGTGGCCCGTTGGCTGCTCCGGGTCGGCTCGCTGAACTCGGTGACCGACCTGTGGGTCCCCACCTCCACCAAGGGCACCAGCCCGTCGTCCAGCGGTGCTCCGCTGGTGACCTTCTCCTCGACCGCCACCCTGACGTCGGGGGCGTTCTCCAACCGGACCAACCAGTACATCGGGACCCAGCCATGAGAGGCGTCAGTCGTCGGGTTCTGATCGGTGGCGGTGCCGGCCTCCTCCTGGTGCTAGTCCTGTGGCTGGTGCTTCTGTGGCTGCCCCGCAACAACGCCTACAACCAGGCCAGCCGCCAGGCGTCGCAGGCCGAGGCGCAGGCCTCCCAGCTCCAGGCCCAGCTCAGCCGGCTGCAGTCCGACGCCCGTCAGCAGCCGTTGCTGCAGGCCGAGCTCCTGCGCCTGCAGGCGGCGATCCCCGACGACCCCGATCTGGCTCAGTTCATCCTCGACCTCAACGATGCCGCCAACCAGGCCGGTGTGAACCTGCTGAGCATCTCACCCAGCCCTCCGGTCGCCACCGGCGCTACCTCGCCTAGCCCCGGAGCGACGGCCGGGGTCCCGCCGGCCATCAAGGTGTCGCTCAACGTGACCGGGGGATATTTCCAGGTGCTCGACTTCCTCGATCGGCTCGACACGCTGAGCCGACTGCTCGTGATTGACACCATGTCCATGAACCACTCCGCCGGTGGAGGGACCGCCGGCTCGCAGGCCGAGCTGACGGTGGCGATAACGGCGCGGATGTTCACGGCCAAGCCGCTGCCGGTGGGCCCATCGACCGGTGTGGCGACCACCACCACGACCACCGTGGCCGGCGCCACCACCACCACGACGGCCGCCGGCGGGGCGGCCACGACCACAAGCACGAGCACGCCGTGACTGCGCCGACCTCCGACCGGAACCGCCGGGCCATGATCATCGGAGCAGTCGGGCTGGTGGCGGTAATCCTCATTCTCGTGATCCCGCGGCTGGGCGGTGGGGGCAGCCCGAGCTCAAGCCCGCCGACGACGGCGCCGGGCACGGTGCTGCCGGGCCTGCCGGGGGCGCCCTCGACGACCACGACCGAGGTGGCACCCGGCTTCGAGGCCTTCATGACCAAGGATCCCTTCACCCCCTTGGCCTCGCCGGTCGGCGCTCCGGGTGGGTCGGCGGGCGGTGGCGCCGGCTCGTCGACGTCGACAACTGCGGCCTCCAGCGCTCCGGGCGGCTCGGGGGCCGGAGCCAGCGCCGCCGGCGCCTCCGGGGGCGGGTCGACCGCTCCGTCGCAGGGCCAGACGGTCGCCCTGCTCGACGTCTACGCCTCGAACGGGTCGACAGTGGCCAGCATCCGGGTCAACGACAGCGTCTACCGGGCGTCGCCCGGACAGACCTTCGACACCAACTACAAGGTGGTCTCCCTCGACCTGTCGACCGGGTGTGGTCAGTTCCTTTTCGGGGACTCCGAGTTCAAGCTGTGCAAGGGCCAGCAGGTCCTCAAGTAGGCGGCGCCGCGCCCGGCGACCATTAGATTCGTCGCCGATGCTCCGTTTCCTCACCGCCGGCGAGTCCCACGGCAAAGGCCTGGTGGTCATCGTCGAGGGCCTGCCCGCCGGGCTCGACCTCACCGTCGAGCAGGTGCAGGGGGAGCTGGCCCGCCGCCGCCTCGGCTACGGGCGGGGGCCCCGGATGCGGTTCGAGGCCGACGAGGTGACCCTCCTGGGCGGAGTGCGCCACGGCCGGACGCTCGGTTCGCCGGTGGCCATCGAGATCGGCAACACGGAGTGGCCCAAGTGGACCGAGGAGATGTCGCCGGCCCCCGGCCAGACGGCCAAACCGCTGACCCAGCCCCGCCCCGGACACGCCGATCTGGCGGGCATGCAGAAGTACGGATTCGAGGACGCCCGCGACGTCCTCGAACGGGCCTCGGCCCGCGAGACCGCCGCCAGGGTGGCCGCCGGCACCTGCGCCAAGGCTCTACTGGCCGAGCTCGGTGTAGCCATAGTCAGCCACGTGGTGCAGCTCGGACCGGCCCGGGCCACATCGGGCCGGCGGCCCCAACCGGCCGACCTCGAGATGGTGGACAGCTCGGCGGTGCGCTGCTTCGATCCCGACGCCGAAGCGGCCATGGTGGCGGAGGTGAAGGCGGCGGCCAAGGTCGGCGACTCCCTCGGGGGGATGGCCGAGGTGCTCGCCTACGGCGTCCCGGTCGGCCTCGGCAGCCATGTGCACTGGGACCGCAAGCTCGACGCCCGGCTGGCCGGGGCGCTGATGAGCATTCAGGCGATCAAGGGCGTCTCCATCGGCGAGGGGTTCGAGGTGGCGGGCCGGCGGGGCTCGGAAGCCCACGACGCCATCAGCTGGGACGCCGCCGCCGGCGAGTACCAGCGCGAGACGACCCGAGCCGGGGGTATTGAAGGGGGCATCTCCACCGGCGGGCTCATCACGGCCACGGTGGCCATGAAGCCCCTGGCGACCCTCAACCGGCCGGTGCTCAAGACCGTCGACGTGCGCACCAAGGAGGAGACGGTCTCGTTCAAGGAGCGCACCGATGTGACGGCGGTGCCGGCCATGGGAGTGGTCGCCGAAACCATGGTTGCCCTTGTCCTGGCCGATGAGGCTCTGCGCAAGTTCGGAGGCGACTCCATGGTCGAGGTGATCCGCAACCGCGACGGGTTCCTCGGCTCGTTGCATTGACCGCCCGGGTGATGCTGGTCGGGATGATGGGTTCGGGCAAGACCACCGTGGGCCGGCTGCTGGCCCGGCGCCTGGGCTGGCGCCACCTCGACAGCGACTCCCAGGTGGAGGCGATGACCGGAATGACCGTGCCGGAAATCTTCGCCGCCCGGGGCGAGGCCGCCTTCCGGGCCGAGGAGTCCAAGGCGCTCGCCCGGGCGGCCACCTCCGACGTGCCCGTGGTGGTGTCGGTGGCCGGTGGGGCGGTGCTCAACCCCGACAACCGTCGTCTCATCCGCCAGGCCGGCACCGTGGTGTGGCTCCGGGCCCGGCCCGACACTCTGGCCCGCCGGGTGGGACGGGGCGACGGTCGGCCCCTGCTCGAGGGCGACGCCGCCGGCAACCTGGCCCGCCTCGACCGCCAGCGCCGACCGGTCTACGCCCGACTGGCCGACATCGTTGTCGACGTCGACCAGCTCGGCCCGCCGCAGGTGGCCGAGCGGGTGCTCGCCCGGCTGCGACGGGAGGTGGCCGCCCGGTGAGGACCGTGGCCGTGCCCCTCGGCGAGCGGTCCTACCCGGTGGTGGTCGGGGCCGGGGCGAGCGGCGAGCTGGCCGCTCTGGTCCCCGGGGGCGTGCGCCGGGTGGCGGTGGTCACCCAGCGGGCGGTGGGGGTGGAGGTGGACACCGGGCGGGACCAGCGCACCTTCGCCGTGCCCGACGGCGAGGGCGCCAAGACGCTGTCGGTCGTGGAGGATCTGTGCCGTGGCTTCTCCGCCTTCGGGCTCACCCGGGCCGACTGCGTGGTGGGCATCGGCGGCGGGGTGGTCACCGACCTCGCCGGCTTCGCCGCCGCCGTCTACATGAGAGGCGTGGCGGTGGTGCATGTGGCCACCTCCCTGCTCGGCATGATCGACGCCGCCATCGGAGGCAAGACGGGGGTGAACCTGCCCGAGGGCAAGAACCTGGTGGGTGCCTTCTGGCAGCCGGCGGCGGTGGTGTGCGACCTCGACCATCTGGCCACCCTGCCCCCCCGCCAGCTGCGCAGCGGCAGGGGCGAGATGGCCAAGTACGCCTTCATCGGGGTGCCCGGCCTCCTCGAGCTCGGCCTCGAGGACCAGGTGGCGGCCTGCGTGGCGTGCAAGGCCGAGGTGGTCGGAGCCGACGAGCGGGAGTCGGGCGGGCGGGCCATCCTCAACTACGGCCACACCCTGGGCCACGCGCTGGAGACCGTTGGGGGCTACACGCTGCTCCACGGCGAGGCGGTGGCGGTGGGCCTGTCCTTCGCCGCGCGGCTGGCCTGCCGGCTGGGCAGGATCGACCCGGCGGGTGTGGAGCGCCACGACCGGGTGCTCGACTCCTTCGAGCTCCCCACCCGGCTGCCCGAAGGGGCGCGGGCGGCCGAGCTGATTTCGGTCATGGGAAGGGACAAGAAGGCGGTGGACGGCCTCACCTTCGTGCTCGACGGGCCTGGCGGCCTCGAGGTGGTGGCGGGAGTGGACCGCCGGGCGGTCGAGGCCACCCTGGTCGACATGGGGGCCAGGTGACCACGGTCCTGCTCCTCTCCGGGCCGAACCTCGACCTTCTGGGCCAGCGCCAGCCCGAGGTCTACGGCACCGCCACCCTCGAGGACCACGTCGACCGGGCCAGACGGGCCGCTGGCGCCGCCGGGCTGGAGCTCGAGCACTTCCAGTCCAACCACGAAGGTGAGCTGGTGGAGGCGGTGCACCGGGCCAGGGGGCGCTGCGCCGCCATCGTGGTCAACGCCGGCGCCCTGACCCACTACTCGTGGTCCCTGTCTGACGCCCTGGCGACCTTCGACGGCCCGGTGGTGGAGCTGCACATCTCCAACCCGGCGGGACGGGAGCCCTACCGGCACACCTCGGTCATCGCCCCGGTGGCCGCCGGCCTGGTGGCCGGCTTCGGCGGGTTGGGCTACGAGATCGCCCTCAGAGCGGTGGCCGCCCTGCTGAAGGGGGAGAGGTGACGGCGGCGCTGACGCCGATGGACGTGGCTGGGCGTCTTGACCGCCTGCGCTCCCACCTCGGGCCCGCCGGCTGCGATGCCCTGTTGGTGACCAACCGTTCGAACATCCGCTATCTCACGGGCTTCACCGGATCGGCGGGGATGCTCCTGGTGGGGCCGGAGCTGGCGCTGCTGGTCACCGACGGCCGCTACCGGACCCAGTCCGAGGAGCAGATCGCCGCCGCCGGGGTCAGCGCCGAGGTCAGCATCGGCGGCCCGGCCGACCAGCGCCAGGCGCTGGCGGCCGCCGGATCCGGCTTCGGCCGGGTGGGGCTGGAGGCCGCATCCGTCAGCTGGCAGCTCCAGCGGTCTCTAGCCACCGACGTCCTGGGGCGGGCCGAGCTGGTGGCGACCGAGGACGTGGTCGAGGAGCTGCGCCGGGCCAAGGACGCCGGCGAGGTGGCCCGCATCAGGGCGGCGGCGGCGGTGGCCGACCGGGCCCTGGCCGCTGTGCTCCCCCTGTTCGGGGAAGGGCGGTCGGAGGCGGAGGTGGCCCTGGCCCTGGACTCGGAGATGCGCCGGCTGGGGGCGGAGGCACCGGCCTTCGAGACCATCGTCGCTTCGGGCCCAAACGGGGCCAAGCCTCACGCCCGCCCCGGGCCTCGGCCCATCGTGAGGGGCGACACCGTCGTGGTGGACTTCGGCGCCACCGTCGACGGCTACCGGTCCGACATGACCCGCACCTTCTGGGTCGGGGAGAGGCCGGAGGCGGAGCTGGTGCGAATCTTCGAGGTGGTGGAGGCCAGCCAGGCGGCGGGGGTGGCGGCGGTGGCGGCCGGCGTCAGCGCCGCCGAGGTCGACGCAACCTGCCGGCGGGTTATCGCCGAGGCCGGCTGGGCCGACCAGTTCGTGCACGGAACCGGCCACGGGGTCGGCATCGACATCCACGAGGCCCCGGCGGTGTCGGCGACCTCGACTGATACGCTCGGGGTCGACGAGGTGGTGACGGTGGAGCCCGGCATCTACCTGCCCGGCCGGGGCGGGGTGAGGATCGAGGACACCGTGGTCATCACCGGCGACGGCGTGGAGCCGTTGACCGGATTCACCAAGGACCCGACCCTGGCCGTGGGCTAGGCGACGGCGTCGGAGAACCACGAGCTACCAGCCGGAGCAGACGAGGCGGCCATGTCGGTATCAACCAACGATCTCAAGAACGGGATGACCCTCGACCTCCCCGAGGGCCTCTTCGCGGTGGTCGAGTTCCAGCACGTGAAGCCGGGCAAGGGTGGCGCCTTCGTGCGCACCAAGCTCAAGAACGTCAGGACCGGCGCCGTGCTCGAGCGGACCTACCGGGCCGACGAGAAGCTGGGCCAGGCCATCATCGACAAGCGTGAGATGCAGCTGCTCTACCGCGACGGCAGCCAGTACGTGTTCATGGACAACACCAGCTACGAGCAGCTCAACGTGGAGGAGGCCAACCTGGGCGACGCCGCCCGCTACCTCAAGGACGGCGACTCCGCCGTGCTGCAGATGTACGACACCGAAATCGTGGGGGTGGATCTGCCGGCGGCGGTGGAGCTCACGGTGGCCGAAACCGAGCCGGGCGTGCAGGGTGACCGGGTGTCCGGGGCCCGCAAGCCGGCGGTCCTCGAGACCGGCCTCACCATTCAGGTGCCCCTCTTCGTCAACACCGGCGACCGGGTGAAGGTCGACACCCGTACCGCCGAGTACATCACCCGCGCCTGACCTTCGGTGCCCCGGGGGACGCGCCGGGCGGCTCGGGAGAGGGCTCTCAGCCTGCTCTACGAAGCCGAGGCCAAGGGGACTGATCCCGTCGACCTCCTCGCCTCCCTGCCCGCCGCCCCCGATCCCTACGTCTCCGACCTGGTGGCGGGGGTGGCGGCCCGCTTGGCCGACATAGACCGGCTCATCGGGGAGGCGGCCATCGACTGGACCATCGACCGCATGCCGGCGGTGGACCGCAACCTGCTCCGCCTGGCTGTCTTCGAGCTGCTCAGCCGGCCGGAGGTGCCGGTGGGGGTGGTGATATCCGAGGCGGTCGAGCTGGCCAAGCGGTACTCGACCGACGAATCCGGTCGATTCGTCAACGGGCTGCTGGCGGCCATCGTCCCCACCGTGCGCCCCGGTGGTACGATCCCGGTCTGACCGTGAAGCGGGTCCAGCGAGGCCCGAACGGACAGAAGGAGCCCCAGTGGCGGAGAGAGAACGGATGTTGACGCCCCCAAGAGGGGGCGTTTTCGTTGCTCGGGCCCAGGTGATGAGCCCCGACGACGTGACCAGGGTGATCACCCGGATCGGTCACGAGATCGTCGAGCGGAATCACGGGGTCGGCGAGGTGGTGCTGGTCGGGCTGCAGACCGGGGGGGTGCCGATCGCCCGCCGGCTGGCCCGGGTGCTGGGGGAGATCAGCGGCACCGAGGTGCCGGTGGGAAGCCTCGACGTGGCCTTCTACCGCGACGACATCGGCCTGCGCCCGGTGCTGCCCGAGGCGGTGACCGACATCCCCTGGGACCTGTCCGGCCGCACCGTGGTGCTGGTCGACGACGTGCTGTTCACCGGCCGCACCGTCCGGGCGGCCCTCAACGCCCTGGCCGACTACGGCCGGGCCCGGCGCATCCAGCTGGCGGTCATGGTGGACCGCGGTCACCGCGAGGTGCCGATCCGACCCGACTTCGTGGGCAAGAACCTGCCGACCCGGCGCGACGAGATGGTCGACGTCGACGAGGAGAAGGGCGTCATGCTCGGCGACGTGGTGGTGCCTTGAGCGCGACCCACCTCATATCGGTCTCCGACCTCGGCAAGGAGGGGATCGACGACGTGATGCGCCTGGCCGACAGCTTCGTCGAGGTCAGCGAGCGGGAGATTCCCAGGGTGCCGGCTCTGCGGGGCCGGACGGTGGCCACGGTGTTCTTCGAGGACTCCACCCGGACCCGGCTGTCCTTCGAGGCGGCGGCCAAGCGCCTGTCCGCCGACACCATGACCTTCGCCGCCGGCTCGTCCTCCCTGAACAAGGGGGAATCGATCCGCGACACCGTGGAGACGATCGAGGCGCTGGGGGCCGACGCCATGATCATCCGGCACAAGTCGGCCGGGGTCCCCCTGCAGGTGACCCGTTGGGTCGGGTCGCGGGTCGTGAACGCCGGCGACGGCTGGCACGAGCACCCCACCCAGGCCCTGCTCGACCTGTACACGGTGCGCCAGGCCCTGCTGCGACGGGGAGACGGGGAGTCCTTCGCCGGGCTGCGGGTGGGGATCGTCGGGGACGTCAAGCACAGCCGGGTGGCCCGCTCGGGCGTCCTTGGCTTCACCGCCATGGGCGCGTCCGTCACTCTGGTCGCCCCCCCGACCCTGCTGCCCCCCTCGGTTGAGGGATGGGGCGTCGAGGTCAGCCACCGCCTCGACGACGTGCTGGCCGGGCTCGACGTGGTCTACCTGCTCCGGCTGCAGGCCGAGCGCATGACCGAGGCCCTGCTTCCCTCGCTGCGGGAGTACACCGCCAACTGGGGCCTGACCCGGGCCCGGGCGGCGGCGCTCTCACCCGCCGCCCTGGTCATGCACCCCGGGCCCATGAACCGGGGGGTGGAGATCGCCGCCGAAATCGCCGACCTGCCCTGCTCGGTGATCACCAGGCAGGTGGCCAACGGGGTGGCGGTCCGCATGGCCGTGCTGTTCATGCTGCTGGGACAGGGGCGCAACGACTCGGGGCGGCCCGAGTCCGGACAGGAGGCCCCCGTCGATGCCTGACCTGGTGCTGGTCGGGGGGACCGTGGTGGACGCCAGCGGGACCAGGCGGGCCGACGTAGCCGTCAGCGGCGGACTGATCGCGGCGGTGGGCCTCGGGCTCGACGGGACCGGCATGGTGCTCGACGCCGGGGGATGCATCGTCTGCCCAGGGCTGGTGGATCTGCACACCCACCTGCGCCAGCCGGGCAACGAGGAGGCCGAGTCGATCGAGACCGGGTCGCGGGCCGCCGCCCTGGGTGGCTACACCGCCGTGGTGGCAATGCCCAACACCGACCCGCCCGTCGACTCCGCCGCCGTGGTGCGGGAGGTGCAGGAGCTGGGGCGCGCCGCCCTGTGCCAGGTCGAGGTGGCCGGGGCCATCACCGTCGGGCGGGCGGGCGAGCGGCTGGCCCCGTTGGCGGAGATGGCCGAGCTGGGCGTGCGCCTCTTCACCGACGACGGCGCCGGGGTGCAGGACTCCCGCCTGATGCGGCGGGCCCTCGAGTACTCCCTGCCCCTGGGGGTCACCCTCGCCCAGCACTGCGAGGACGCCGGGCTGGCGGCCGGGGGGCACATGAACGAGGGCGAGTGGTCCAGCCGCCTCGGCATACCGGGACTGCCGGCGGAGGCGGAGGAGCTGATGGTGATGCGCGACATCGCCCTGGCCCGGCTGACCGGCGCCCGCCTCCACTTCCTCCACCTCTCCACCGCCGGATCGGTGGCCATGGTGGCGGCGGCCAAGGGTGCCGGTCTGGCGGTGACGGCCGAGGCCACCCCCCATCACCTCAGCCTCACCGACGCCGAGCTGGCCGGCTACGACCCGGTCTTCAAGGTCAACCCGCCCCTGCGCACGGCCAAGGACGTCGCCGCCGTGCGCCGGGGCCTCGCTGAGGGGGCCATCGACGCCATCGCCACCGATCACGCCCCCCACAGCCAGGAGGCCAAGGAGGCCCCGCTCGATCAGGCTCCCCCCGGCATGCTCGGGCTCGAGACGGCCCTGGCCGTGGCTCTGTCGGAGCTGGGCGAGGACATGGAGATGGCCCGGATCCTGGCCGCCATGAGCTGGAAGCCGGCGGCGATCGCCGGCCTGAGCGGCACCCAGGGCGGACCGGTGGCGCCGGGGAACCCCGCCAACCTGTGCGTGTTCGACCCGCGCCAGCGCTGGACGGTCGAGCCGGCCCGGCTGGCCAGCCGCAGCCGCAACACGCCCTTCGCCGGCCGCCAGCTGACCGGCCGGGTGCGCCACACCATCCGCGCCGGGGAGCCGGTGGTCGTCGACGGGGAGGCCCGCAGGTGAGCCGGCCCCCCGCCCACCTGGTCCTCGCCGATGGCGAGGTGTTCGAGGCCGAGGCGGTGGGCGCCGCCGCGCCCGGGGGGATCACCACCGGCGAGGTGGTGTTCAACACCGTCATGTCCGGCTACCAGGAGGTCCTCACCGACCCGTCCTACGCCGGCCAGATCATCGCCTTCACCTATCCCCACATCGGCAACTACGGGGTCGCCCCCGAGGACGACGAGAGCATCGGACCGTTCTGCCGGGGGGTGATCGTGCGGGACCTGGCCCCCCGTCCCAGCAACTGGCGGGCCACCGAGTCCCTCGACGCCTGGCTGGAGCGGCACCGCCTGGCCGGCCTGACCGGGCTCGACACCCGCCGCCTCACCAGGCACATCCGTCAGGCCGGGTCCATGCCCGCCGCCTTCGGCACCGCGCCCGTGGCCGAGCTGCTGGAGGCGGCCCGACTGGAGCCGGGGACCGAGGGTGTCGACATGGTCGCCGAGGTCAGCACGGCCTCGCCCTACACGGTGGGCGACGGGGAGCTGTCGGTGGTGGCCTACGACTTCGGCATCAAGCGGGCCATCCTCCGCCAGCTGAGCGCGGTGGCGACCGTCGAGGTGGTGCCGGCGTCCACCCCGGCCAGCGAGGTGCTGGCCCGGCGGCCCGACGGCGTGTTCCTGTCCAACGGCCCGGGCGACCCGGCCGCTGTCGGCTACGCCGCCCGCAACATCGGCGAGCTGTTGGGAAGGGTTCCGGTCTTCGGCATCTGCCTGGGCCACCAGCTGCTGGCCACCGCCCTGGGGGGGCGGACGTTCAAGCTGCCCTTCGGTCACCACGGGGGCAACCATCCCGTGCGCCGGTTGGAGGACGGGGCGGTGGAGATCACCAGCCAGAACCACAACTACGCCGTGGTGCCGGGCAGCGTGCCGGGCGCCGACGTCACCCACCTCAACCTCAACGACGGTGTGGTGGAGGGCCTCGCCTGCCGCGACGTCCCCGCCTACAGCGTGCAGTACCACCCCGAGGCGGGCCCCGGTCCCCACGACGCCCGGTACCTGTTCGACCGCTTCCGAGCCCTCATGACCTCCGATGCCCCGGCGCGCTGACCTCGCCTCCATCCTGGTCATCGGATCGGGCCCGATCGTCATCGGCCAGGCCTGTGAGTTCGACTACTCGGGCACCCAGGCCTGCCGGGTGCTGCGGGAGGAGGGCTACCGGGTGATCCTGGCCAACTCGAACCCGGCGACGATCATGACCGACCCGGAGATGGCCGACCGGACCTACGTCGAGCCCCTCGACGTCGACGTGGTGACCGCCATCATCGAGCGCGAGCGGCCCGACGCCGTGCTGCCGACCCTCGGGGGTCAGACGGCGCTCAACCTGGCGATGGCCCTGTCCGAGCGCGGGGTGCTCGACACCTACGGAGTGGAGATGATCGGGGCCAGCGCCGAGGCCATCCGCACCGCCGAGGACCGCGAGCGGTTCAAGACCGCCATGATGGAGATCGGCCTCGAGGTACCCAGCTCCGGATTCGCCTATTCGCTCGAGGAGGCCCTCAAGGTCGGTGGCGAGGTCGGCTATCCGGTGATCGTGCGACCTTCGTTCATCCTCGGCGGTCAGGGGACGGGGATCGCCTTCGACGAAGCGGATCTCGACCGCCTCGCCCGCACCGGCCTGGCCGCCAGCCCGATCAGCGAGATCCTCATCGAGCGCTCCATCGCCGGCTGGAAGGAGTACGAGCTCGAGGTCATGCGGGACCGGGCCGACAACTGCGTGGTGGTCTGCTCGATCGAGAACCTCGATCCGATGGGTGTGCACACCGGCGACAGCATCACCGTCGCCCCGGCCCAGACCCTCTCCGACGTCGAGTACCAGCGCATGCGCGACGCCGCCTTCGCCTGCATACGGCGCATCGGGGTTGAGACGGGCGGGTCGAACATCCAGTTCGCGGTCGACCCGACCGACGGTCGCATGGTGGTGATCGAGATGAACCCTCGGGTGTCGCGCTCGAGCGCCCTGGCGTCGAAGGCCACCGGCTTCCCCATCGCCAAGATCGCCGCCCGACTGGCCGTGGGCTACACCCTCGACGAGATCCCGAACGACATCACCCGCGAGACCCCGGCCAGCTTCGAGCCGACCATCGACTATGTGGTCACCAAGATCCCGCGCTGGGCCTTCGAGAAGTTCCCCGGCACCCCGGGTGTGCTCGGGACGCGGATGCAGTCCGTGGGCGAGGTCATGGCCATCGGGCGCACCTTCCCGGAGTCCCTGCAGAAGGGGCTGCGCTCGCTGGAGCACGGCCGGTGGGGGCTCAACTGCGACCCGGCCGAGTCGCTGCTCGATGAGCTCGACGACGACGAGCTGGTGAGGAGGGCGGCGGTGGCCACGCCTGACCGACCCTTCCACCTCGAGGCCGCCCTGCGCCGGGGCATCACCGTGGAGAGGGTGGCGGAGGCCACCTCGGTCGATCCCTGGTTCCTCGACCAGATCGCCCTGGTGACGGCGGAGCGGCGGCGCCTCGCCGAGGTCGGCCTCGACGCCATGACCAGGGCCGACTGGCGGAGGGCCAAGCGACTCGGTTACTCCGACGCCCAGCTGTCGTACCTGTTCGGCTGCGACGAGTCCGCCGTGCGCCAGCGCCGGCTGGCCGCCGGCGTGCGGACGACCTTCAAGACGGTCGACACGTGCGGAGCCGAGTTCGCCGCCGCCACCCCGTACCACTACTCCACCTACGAGGACGAGGACGAGGTCGTGCCAGGCACCAGGCCGAAGGTGGTGATCCTGGGCTCGGGGCCCAACCGCATCGGCCAGGGGATCGAGTTCGACTACTGCTGCGTGCACGCCAGCTTCGCCCTGCACGACGCCGGCTACGAGACCGTCATGATCAACTGCAACCCGGAGACGGTGTCGACCGACTACGACACCAGCGACCGGCTCTACTTCGAGCCGCTCACCCTGGAGGACGTCCTCAACGTCCTCGACGCCGAGGCCGCCTCGGGGGGCGAGCTGCGGGGCGTGGTCGTCAGCCTCGGTGGCCAGACCCCGCTGAAGCTGGCGGCCCAGCTCCCGCCGGAGCTGGTTCTGGGCACCAGCCCGGAGTCGATCGACCTGGCCGAGGACCGCCGGCGCTGGGGGGAGCTGTGCGGGCGCCTCGGGATACCCCAGCCGGCCGGCGGCACGGCGGTCAACCTTGAACAGGCCCTGGCGGTGGCCGACTCCGTGGGCTACCCGGTGCTGGTGCGCCCCAGCTACGTGCTTGGCGGACGGGCCATGGAGATCGTCTACGACCCCGAGGGACTGCGCTCGGCCATGGCCGAGCTGGCCGCCTTCGGCTCCCTCGGTCGGGAGGGCGGCCTGTCCTCGGAGCGACCGGTGCTGATCGACCGGTTCCTGGAGGACGCCGTCGAGGTCGATGTCGACGCCGTGCGCGACGCCACCGGCGAGGTGCTGATCGGCGGGGTGATGGAGCACGTCGAGGAGGCGGGGGTCCACTCCGGCGACTCGGCCTGCGTCATCCCGCCACCGACGCTTCCACGGGCGGTGGTCCAGCGGATCGAGGCCCACACTGCCGCCATCGCCGAGGCCCTCGACGTCAAGGGCCTCATCAACGTGCAGTACGCGGTGAAGGGCGACGAGGTCTTCGTGATCGAGGCCAACCCGCGAGCGAGCCGCACCGTGCCGTTCGTGGCCAAGGCGACCGGGGTGCCGCTGGCCAAGGTGGCGGCCCGGGTGATGCTCGGCGAGAGCCTCGAGGAGCTGCGCGATGCCGGGCTCCTGCGCCCGGCGGCCGACGGCGATCACGTCAGCGTGAAGGAGGCCGTCCTGCCGTTCAACCGTTTCCCCGACGTCGACACCGTGCTGGGCCCGGAGATGCGCTCGACCGGCGAGGTGATGGGCGTCGACGCCACCTTCGGCCTGGCCTTCGCCAAGAGTCAGATCGCCGCAGGCAACCGCCTGCCCGAGGCCGGCTCGGTGTTCGTGTCGCTGGCCGACCGCGACAAGGCCGCCTGCCTGCCCGCCGCCATCCGCTTCGTCGAGCTCGGCTTCAGCTTGATGGCGACCGAGGGCACCGCCGCCTACTTCGAGGCCAACGGGGTGCCGGTGGAGGCGGTGGTGGCCAAGATGGGAGAGAGCGGCGAGGACCGGATTGGGGCGGCGGATCTCATAGCCAGCGGCAAGGTGCAGCTGGTGATCAACACCCCCCGGGGGCGGGGCCCCCGCGCCGACGGCGCCTACATCAGGACGACCGCCAGCGTGTACCAGATCCCCTGCATCACGACCGTCGCCGCCGCCCGGGCAGCGGCGGCGGGGATCGCCGACTGGGGCCGGCACCGTCTTACGGTGCGCAGCCTGCAGGAGATCCACGACAGCGGCCAGATGCGACTGCCCCTGTGAGTGCCCCCGCGGGCCGCCCACCACGATGACGCCGGTGCGGCGGGCCGGCGACCGAGGGGCGCTGGGGTGGAGGCCGCCACGGGGAGTCGACCACCGGGTCATGGTCGGGGCCGTGGCTCTGACCAACCCGGTGATGACGGCGTCGGGGACGGCCGGTCACGGCGCCGAGCTGTCCGCCTACTGCGACCTGTCCCGCCTGGGGGCGGTGGTGGTCAAGTCGCTGTCGGCCGAGCCGTGGCCGGGCAACCCGGCGCCGCGGCTGGTGCCTACCGCCGCCGGCATGCTCAACAGCGTCGGGCTGCAGGGCCCCGGGGTTGAGGCGTGGAGGGAACACGAGCTGCCCGCCCTCCGCTCGGCCGGGGCCAAGGTGGTGGCGAGCATCTGGGCCTTCACCGTGGACGGCTACGCCAAGGCGGCGTCGATGCTGGCGGGAGCGGCCATAGCCGCCGTCGAGGTCAATGTCAGCTGCCCCAACGTCGAGGACCGTCGCCGCATGTTCGCCCACTCGCCGTCGGCCACCGCCGAGGTGGTCGATGCCGCCGGCGCCGCCGGCGTTCCCCGGTGGGTGAAGCTGAGCCCCAACGTCACCGACATAGCCGCGGTGGCCGGGGCGGCCCTCGATGCGGGAGCCGAGGCGCTGACTCTCATCAACACGGTGATGGGAATGGTCATCGACGTCGAGTCCCGCGCGCCGGCCCTCGGAGCCGGCGGGGGCGGCCTGTCGGGCCCGGCGATCAATCCCATCGCCGTGCGTGCGGTGCACGACTGCCGTCAGGCCTTCCCCGACGCCGCCATCGTGGGCGTGGGGGGAGTGTCCTCCGGCGCCGACGTGGCCGCCATGATGATGGCCGGCGCCAACGCCGTGCAGGTGGGCACGGCCACCTTCGCCGACCCCCGGGCGCCGGTGCGGATACTGCGCGATTTCTCCCGCTGGTGCCGGCGCCACCGCGTGACCGAGGTGGCCGATCTCACCTCGACCGCGCTGCGCGGCAGCCCGTAGCAGCGGGCTTTCGGGCGCAGTAGGGTGCCCGGTTATGCCCCTGCCCCCCGCCCTCTCCCCGGAGCAGCGCCAGGCGGCGCTGGCCAAGGCTGCCGCCGCCCGCCGTGCCCGGGCGGAGCTCAAGGAGAAGCTGAAGATGGGATCGATCAGCTTGTCCGAGCTCTTCGCCCAGGCCGACACCGACGAGGTCGTGGCCAAGATGAAGGTCCTCGCCGTGCTGGAGTCCTTGCCCGGGGTGGGAAAGGTGAAGGCCCGCAAGCTGCTCGAGGAGAACGGCATCTCCGACACCCGCCGGCTGCAGGGCCTGGGGGTCAACCAGCGCGAAGCCCTGCTGCAGGGCAGCAAGCGACCCTGATCCTCGTCATCTCCGGGCCCGGCGGGGTCGGGAAGGGGACGATCGTCAACCGGCTGGTCTCCGCCGATGCGCGTCTCTGGCTCAGCCGATCCTGGACCACCCGGCCCCGGCGACCGGGCGAGCGCGAGGACGCCTACACCTTCGTCAGCCCCGAGGACTTCCAGCGGGCGGTGGCCGCCGGTCGCTTCTTCGAGTACCAGCCCTTCCTCGGTCACCTCTACGGCACCCCGGTCCCGGATCCTCCCCCCGGTGCCGACGTGGTGCTGGAGATCGAGGTGAAGGGGGCGGCCGAGGTCAAGGCCAAGGCGCCCGAGGCGGTGGTGGTGCTGATCGTGCCACCGTCGGAGGAGGTGCTGGCCGAGCGCCTGCGGGGCCGGGGCGAGTCGGAGGAGACGGTCGCCGCCCGTCTCGAGGTGGGCCGCCACGAGGTGGAGGCCGGGCGCCGCCTGGCCGACCATGTGGTGACGAACGACGACCTCGACCGGGCTGTGGCGGAGGTGGCAGGTATAATTGACGCCCACCGCGCCCGAGGAGACTGATGGCCCAG
Organism: Acidimicrobiales bacterium; assembly: GCA_035653595.1. Taxonomy (GTDB): domain Bacteria; phylum Actinomycetota; class Acidimicrobiia; order Acidimicrobiales; family JAJPHE01; genus DASRBO01. The sequence goes on from DASRBO010000025.1 coordinate 19,129, forward strand.
CGAACCACGATGATGGATCCCCCGATCGAGGAGCTTCTCGACAAGGTGGACTCCAAGTTCACGCTGGTCACGCTGGCGGCCAAGCGCGGGCGCCAGATCAACTCCTACTTCAACCAGCTGGGGGAGGGCCTGGGCGCCCTGGTTCCCCCCCAGGTGGCATCGGTGTCGCTCAAGCCGCTCTCGATCGCCCTCGAGGAGATCGCCGCCGGCAAGATCACCTACCTCCGGCCCGACGAGGTCGAGGAGTCCGTCAAGTAGGTCGCCTTGACCGCTTCGCCCGGCAGCGGGCCTGAGGGGGTACTGGCCGGGCGGTGGATCGTGCTCGGGGTGGGCGGCGGCATCGCCGCCTACAAGGTGGTGGAGGTGTGCCGGCGGCTCTTCGACGCCGGCGCCCACGTCACGCCGGTGCTGACCGAGGCGGCCCAGCGCTTCGTAGGGGCGGTGACCTTCTCGGCCCTGGCCTCGGAGCCGGCACACACCACCCTCTGGGACGGGCCCGACCCCATTCCCCACACCCGCCTGGGCCAGGCCGCCGACCTGGTCCTGGTGGCGCCGGCCACCGCCGACCTGCTGGCCCGCTACCGGGCCGGCCTGGCCGACGACCTGCTCACCAGCACCCTGCTGGCGACGCGGGCGCCGGTCATGGTCTGTCCCGCCATGCACACCGAGATGTGGGAGCACCCCTCGGTGGTGGACAACCTCGCCGCCCTCCGGGCCCGGGGGGTGGAGGTGGTGCCCCCGGGCGAGGGTCGCCTGGCCGGGGGCGACCAGGGCGCCGGCCGGCTGGCCGAGCCCGCTGACATCGTGGCCGCCGTGGTCGCCCACTTCGCCGCCCGGGCGAGCCTGGCCGGACGCCGGGTCGCCGTCAGCGCCGGGGGCACCCGCGAGGCCATCGACCCGGTCCGCTTCATCGGGAACCGCTCCTCGGGCAAGCAGGGCCACGCCCTGGCCGACGAGGCCGCCCGGCGGGGGGCTTCGGTGGTCATCGTCACCACCGTGGACCGGCCTGCGGCCGCCGGGGTCGAGGTGGTCAGGGTGGAGTCGGCCGAGGAGATGCACCGCGCCATGCTGGAGGCGGCCGCCGGGGCCGACCTCGTGATCATGGCGGCGGCGGTGGCCGACTTCCGCCCCAAGGTGGTCGCCCCGAGCAAGATCAAAAAGGCGGACGGACCCCCCGAGGTGGTGCTCGAGCCGACGCCGGACATCCTGGCCGACCTCGGTTCCCGCCGGCGGCCCGGACAGGTGCTGGTGGGCTTCGCCGCCGAGACCGACGCCCTGGCCACCAACGCCGCCGCCAAGCTGGCCGCCAAGGGGGTGGACCTGATCGTGGCCAACGACGTCAGCGCCCCCGGGGTCGGCTTCGAGCACGACACCAACAGCGTGCTGATCCTGGGCGCCGACGGGACCAGACGCGAGGTTCCCCTCGCCGCCAAGGCCGAGGTGGCCCGGGCGGTGTTGGACGAAGCCGCCGCCCGCCTGCCAGCCTGACGGCCAGGACCAGCGCCCAGGACCAGCGCCAGGACAAGGAGTATCGCGATGCCTCTGCGCCACCAGTTCACCTCGGAATCGGTCACCGAGGGACATCCGGACAAGGTCGCCGACCAGATATCCGACGCGGTCCTCGACGCCGCCCTGGCGGTGGACTCGACCAGCCGGGTGGCGTGCGAGACCCTCCTCACCACCGGCCTGGTTGTGGTGGCGGGCGAGATCACCACCGACGGATACATCGACATCCCCAGGGTGGTGCGCCAGACGGTCTGCGAGATCGGCTACGACCGCGAGGCGTTCGGCTTCGACGGCAACACCTGCGGGGTGATCGTCTCCCTCGACGAGCAGTCCCCCGACATCTCCCAGGGGGTCGACCTGGCCTGGGAGCTGCGCAGCGGCAAGGGCGGCGAGGACCAGCTCAACGCCCAGGGCGCCGGCGACCAGGGGATGATGTTCGGCTACGCCTGCGACGAGACACCGGACCTCATGCCGGTGCCGATCTGGCTGGCCCACCGCCTGGCCCACCGGCTGGCCGAGGTGCGCAAGGCCGGGGTGCTGCCGTACCTGCGCCCCGACGGCAAGACCCAGGTCACCTTCGAGTACGAGGGTGATCGCCCGGTCGCCTTGAAGACCGTGCTGATCTCCACCCAGCACCAGCCCGGCCTCGACATCGACACCCTGCTCAAGCCCGACCTGCGCGAGCACGTGATCGGCCCGATGCTGCCGCCGGAGTTCGCCACCGACCACTTCGAGGTGCTGGCCAACCCCACCGGGCGCTTCGAGCTGGGCGGCCCCCGGGCCGACACCGGCCTGACCGGGCGCAAGATCATCGTCGACACCTACGGCGGGGCCGCCCGCCACGGCGGCGGGGCCTTCTCCGGCAAGGATCCGTCCAAGGTGGACCGCTCGGCCGCCTACGCCGCCCGCTGGGTCGCCAAGCACGTGGTGGCGGCGGGGGCGGCCCGGCGCTGCGAGCTGCAGGTCGCCTACGCCATCGGGGTGGCCCACCCGGTATCGATCATGGTGGAGACCTTCGGCACCGAGACGGTCGACCCCCAGCGCATCTCCCAGGCCATCCGCGACATCTTCGATCTGCGTCCGGCGGCGATCATCCGCGACCTCGACCTGCGCCGGCCGATATACAGGCGCACCGCCGCCTACGGGCACTTCGGGCGCAACGACAAGGAGCTGACCTGGGAGGCGACCGGCCGCCTCGACGACCTCAAGCGGGAGCTGGGCCTGTAGGGCCCAGCTCCTCCGCCGCGCCCCTCCGGGTGGTGCGGGTCCTTCCTGACCTCGCCGGCCTCAACCGGGCCTTCGACTACGCCGTGCCCGGGGAGATGGCCGCCCGGGTGGCGGTCGGGACCATGGTGCGGATCATCCTGGCCGGCCGCCGGGTGAACGGCTGGGTGGTCGAGGACGGCGTCGAGCCACCCCCTGGCGTCGAGCTGCTGGCGGTGCTGGCCGTGCGCGGTACAGGTCCGGCGCCGGAGGTGGTCGAGCTGGCCCGGTGGGCGGCCTGGCGCTGGGCCGGACGTCCCGCCCAGCTGCTGGCCACCGCCTCGCCGCCGACCCGGGTCGGCGATCTTCCCCCACCGGCACCCGCCGGCCGCCCCGAGGGGCGGGCCCCGGCGGCGTCGCCGTACCCCGTCTCCGAGGCCTTGTCCGGCGGTCCCGCCGTGCTGCGCCTGCCCCCCGCCGCCCCTCGATGGCCGGTCGTGCGGGAGGCGGCCAGGCGGGGGGCGGGCGGATCGGTCCTGGTGCTCGTCCCCTCGGTCGACTTCGCCGGCCGGGTGGCGGCCCAGCTGCGGGCCGAGGGCTTTCCCGCCGCCCTCCTTCCCCGCCAGTGGGCCGAGGCCGCCGCCGGCGGCCGGGTGGTGGTCGGCGCCCGCGCCGGGGCCTGGGGCCCCGCTCCCGACCTGCGGGCGGTGGTGGTGCTCGACGGCCACGACGAGGTCTACAAGGAGGAGCGGGCCCCCACCTGGAGCGCCTGGCAGGTGGCCGGGCAACGGGCGGCCCGGGCGCGCGTCGCCTGCGTGGTCACCTCGCCCGCTCCGACCCTTGAGCTGCTGGAGTGGGGCCGGCTGGTCGCCCCCGACCGGGCGGCCGAGAGGGCGGGCTGGCCGGTGGTGGAGGTGGTGGACCGTGGCGGCGACGACCCCCGCTCGGGCCTCTTCTCCGCCCGGGCGGTCGGCCTGCTGCGGGACGGGACCTGGACCGAGGAGAGGCCCCTGGTATGCGTGGTCAACCGCAAGGGCCGGGCCCGCCTGCTGGCCTGCACCGCCTGCGGCACCCTGGCGCGCTGCGAGCACTGCGGAGGGGCCATGGCCCAGGCCCGGGGGGACGACGCCCTGCACTGCAGCCGCTGTGGGGCGACCCGGCCCCGCCTGTGCCAGTCCTGCGGGGCCCAGCGCCTGGCGGTGCTGCGGGCGGGCGTGACCCGGCTGGCCGAGGAGGCCGCCGCCCTGGCGGGGAGGCCGGCGGTCGAGGTGAGCTCGGATCTCGCCGGGCCGGCGGGAGCCATCGGCCCCGGTGCGGTCCTGGTCGGGACGGAGGCCGCCCTGCACCGGGTGGGGGCGGCCGGGGCGGTGGTCTTCCTCGACTTCGACCAGGAGCTGCTGGCCCCCCGCTTCCGGGCGGCCGAGCAGGCCATGGCTCTCATCTGCCTGGCCGGGCGTCTGGTCGGCCCCCGGGGACGGGTGGTGGTCCAGACCCGGCTGCCCGACCACGAGGTGCTGGCGGCGGCCGCCCACGGGGATCCGGCCCGGCTGGCCGCGGTGGAGGCCGAGCGGCGATCCGCCCTGGCCCTGCCGCCGTACTCGGCCCTCGCCGTGGCCAGCGGGGAAGGGGCGCCCGAGTTCGTGGCCGGCCTGGCCGGCGCCCCGGCCGTGACCGTGGTGGCGGTGGCCGACGGGTTCTGGATCCGTGCTCCAGATCACCAGGTGCTCTGCGACGCGCTGGTGGCGCTGCCGCGCCCGTCTGGGCGACTGCGGGTCGAGGTGGACCCGCAGCGCATATGAGGCGCGGCGGCGGGCGCGGATCGCCCCTATCGCTCGCGTAGCCTGGGCGCCGTGGGCACCTATCAGATCCGTACCTACGGCGACCCCGTCCTCAAGCAGCGGGCGGCCGAGGTGACGGCGTTCGACGGCAATCTGGCCCGGTTGGCCGACGACATGCTGGTGGCCATGCACGCCGCCCCCGGGGTCGGACTGGCCGCACCCCAGGTCGGGGTGCAGAAGCGCATGTTCGTCTACGACGTCGGCGACGGGCCCGGGGTCATCATCAACCCGACGATCAGCGAGAGCAGCGGCGAGTGGACCTACGAGGAAGGCTGCCTGTCGGTGCCCGGACTGTCCTGGCCGATCGTGCGGCCCAAGGAGGTCCATCTCACCGGCTACGACCTCGAAGGCAACGAGGTGTCCATCGAGGGTGACGAGCTGCTCGGCCGGCTCTTCCAGCACGAGGTGGACCACCTCGACGGGGTGCTGTTGATCGAGCGGTTGGACGACGACCAGAAGCGGGAGGCCAAGCGGGTGCTGCGGGCCCGGACCATGGAGCTGCCCGGCTTCCCCGCCCCCGGCGCCGAGGGCTGACCTGGCCGACCTGGCCTTCCTGGGCACTCCGGAGGCGGCGGTCCCACCGCTGCGGGCCCTGGTCACCGCCGGTCACCGCATCAGGCTGGTGGTGACCCAGCCCGACCGCCGGCGGGGCCGGGGGTCCGAGCTGGTGGCCTCCCCGGTGAAGGCGGCCGCCACCGAGCTGGGACTGCCGGTGTCGGCCAAGGTCAACGACCTGATCGGGGCCGGGGTGGAGCTGGCGGTGGTGGTGGCCTTCGGCCGAATCATCCGGCCCCATGTCCTCGAGGCTGTGCCGATGGTGAACCTCCACTTCTCGTTGCTGCCCCGGTGGCGGGGCGCCGCTCCCGTGGAGCGGGCCATCCTGGCCGGCGACCAGGTCACCGGGGTGTGCCTGATGGCCCTCGACGAGGGGCTCGACACCGGCCCGGTCTACGACTGCCGGGCGGTGGACATCGGCCCCGAGGAGTCGGCCGACGACCTGCGCCGGCGCCTTTCGGCGCTGGGGGCGGCGATGGTGGTCGAGGCCCTCGCCGGCGGCGTGGCCGGCCTGGGCAAACCCAGGCCCCAGCAGGGCGAGCCCACCTACGCCGCCAAGATCGACCCGGCCGAGCTCCGCCTCGACTGGTCCCGCCCGGCGGAGGAGCTGCACCGGGTGGTGCGGCTGGGCTCGGCCTGGACGACGGTGGGGGGCCGCCGGCTCCGGGTGCTGGAGGCCCGGGTGGCGCCGGAGGCAGGGCTGCCCCCCGGCACCCTCGACTCCACCGTGGTCGGCACCGGGGCCGGGGGACTGGCCCTGGTCAGGGTCCAGCCCGAGGGTCGGGGCCCCATGGGTGGCGCCGACTGGGTGCGGGGTGCCCGGTTGGGACAAGGCGCGGTGCTCGGGGGGTGAGCGGCTCCGGAGTGCGCACCCGGCGCCTGGCCCTCGATGCCCTCGAGCGCATCGACGACGGGGCCTACTCCAACCTGGTGCTGCCCGGCCTGCTGGGCGGCTCGGGACTGGACGAGCGGGACCGGGCCTTCGTGACCGACCTGGTCTACGGCACCACCCGCATGAGGCGGGCGTGCGACTGGGTCGTCGACCGGCGGCTCCGGGGCCCGGTCGAGCCCGCCGTGCGGCGCGTCCTGCGCCTGGGGGCCTACCAGCTGGTCCACCTCCGGGTCGCCCCCCACGCGGCGGTGTCCGCCACCGTCGACGTCGCCCCCCCGAGGGCCCGCGGCCTGGTGAACGCCGTCCTGCGCCGGCTGGCCGAGGAGCCCGAGCCGCCCTGGCCCGACCCGGCCGTGCGCCTCTCCTATCCGGACTGGATCGTGCGCCGCCTGGCCGAGGACCTGGGGCCCGGCGACGCCCTGGCCGCCTTGGAGCGGATGAACCGACCCCCGGAGGTGTCGGTCCGGGCCGACGGCTACGTGCAGGACAGGGCTTCGCAGTGGGTCGCCGATATGGCGGGGGCGGGGGGCGGGCTGGTAGCCGACCTGTGCGCCGGACCCGGCGGCAAGGCCACCGCCATGGCCCGCCGGGCCGGGCGGGTGGTCGCCTGCGACCTCAACCCGGTGAGGGCCGGGCTGGTCGCCGGAAACGCCGCCCGCCTCGGCCTGGCCAACGTGGTCACCGTCGTCGGCGACGCCTCCCGCCCGCCCCTGGCCCGGGCCGCCTTCGACGCCGTGCTGGTGGACGCCCCCTGCTCCGGGCTCGGAGTGCTGCGGCGACGCCCCGACGCCCGCTGGCGCCTCGAGGCCGAGGCGGTCGAGCGTCTGGCCGACCTGCAACGACGGATCCTGTCGGCCGCCGCCGGGCTGGTCCGCCCTGGGGGAGTGCTCACCTACTCGGTGTGCACCCTCGCCTCGGCCGAGACCGTCGGCATCGACCGATGGGCGCAGCGGTCGCTGGCCGGCTTCGAGGCCACCGCTGCCCCCGGCGATCCGTGGCGGCAGTGGGGGCGGGGCGCCCTGCTGTTGCCACAGTCGGCCGACACCGACGGGATGTTCGTACTCTGCCTCCGCCGTACCGGCTGAGGGTGCACCGGCCCCCGAGCAGGTGCGCCCGGCGGCGGGGCCGCCACGGGGCAGGCAATAGGCTCGAACCCGATGTCGAGCATCGCCCCCTCGATCCTGTCGGCCGACTTCGCCGAGCTGGCCAAGGCGGTCGAGGGGGTGAAGGCGGAGACCGATCTCCTGCACGTCGACGTCATGGACGGCCACTTCGTGCCCAACCTCACCATCGGTCCGCCGGTCGTGGCGGCCCTGCGCCGCCACAGCGACGTGTACCTCGACTGCCACCTGATGATGACCAACCCGGGCGAGTACCTCGAGGCCTTCGCCCGCTCGGGGGCGTCGGGATGCTCGGTGCACGTCGAGATCGGGGGAACGACGGAGCTGATCCGGGCCATGCGCGGCCTCGGCCTCGACGTCGGGTTGGCGGTCAACCCGGACACGCCGTTCGAGGCCTTCGCCGACCACCTGGGGTCGGTGGACCTGGTGCTGCTGATGACGGTGTTCCCCGGCTTCGGCGGCCAGCACTTCATGGCCGAGGTCGTGCCCAAGATCGCCCGGACGGCGGAGGAGATCACCAGGCGGGGGCTGCCCACGGTGATCGAGGTGGACGGGGGCATAGACCCCCACACCGCCGCCACCTGCGCCGCCGCCGGCGCCCGGGTCTTCGTGGCCGGCAGCGCCATCTTCGGACACGAGGCTCCCCTGGAGGCGGCCGCCGCCATCCGCCGGGCGGCCGACGCCGCCGGCGCCTCCGAGCGGCCCTGGCCCCGGCGATGAGCGGGTGGGAGGCCAAGGTGCTCACCGTCTCCGACGGGGTGGTCGCCGGCACCCGCCAGGACCGCTCGGGGGAGGCGCTGGCCCAGCGGCTGGAGGCGGCCGGCTTCGATGTGGTGGAGCGCCGGGTGAGCCCCGACGGGGCCGAGGCGGTGGCCGAGTCGCTGACCGCCATGACCGCCGGCTGGACCGGCGTGGTCGTCACCACCGGGGGAACCGGCTTCGGGCCCCGCGACCTGACTCCGGAGGGGACGGCCAGGCTGATCGAGCGCCAGGCCCCCGGCCTGGCCGAGGCCATGCGGCTGGTGAACCCGCTCGGGCGGCTGTCGCGGGGGGTCGCCGGGGCCGTGGGCCGGGCCCTGGTCCTCAACACGCCGGGCTCGCCCGGCGGGGCGGTCGAGTGCCTCGAGGCCGTCCTGGACGTGATCCCCCACGCCCTGTCGCTGCTGGCCGGCGAGACCGGACAGCACTAGTCTGGTCGCAATCTCTCCGGTCGTATCGCGAACGACCGTGGTGGGAATACCGGGAGCGGGCCCCAGGGCCCCGTCAGCGAGCCGCCGTGGATCGGAGTCCCATGCAGGACGAGGCACTGATGGCCCAGGCGCTGGGCCTGGCCGCCTCGGTCCGCGGCTCCTCCTCGCCGAACCCCTGGGTGGGGGCGGTCGTGGTGACAGACGACGGCCGCCGGTTCGAAGGGGCGACCGAGCCCCCCGGAGGGGCCCATGCCGAGGTGGTGGCCCTTCGGGCCGCCGGGCCGGCGGCGGCCGGGGCCACCCTGGTGGTGACCCTGGAGCCCTGCTGCCACCACGGTCGGACCCCGCCGTGCACCGAAGCCATCCTCGCCGCCGGCATCCGCCGGGTGGTGGTGGGGGTGACCGACCCCGACGCCCGCGTCGACGGCGGGGGCATCCGGGTGCTGCGCGAGGCCGGCATCGAGGTGGTCGTGGGGGTGGGGGCGGACCGGGTGGCGGACCAGCTCGCCCCCTACCGCAAGCACCGCCGCACCGGGCGGCCCTACGTGACCCTCAAGATGGCCTCCACCCTCGACGGGCGCACGGCGGCGGCCGACGGCTCCAGCCGGTGGATCACCGGCGACGCCGCCCGCGCCGATGTGCACCGCCTCCGGGCCCAGTCCGACGCCGTCCTGGTCGGGGCGGGCACGGTGAGGGCGGATGACCCCGAGCTCACCGTGCGCCTGGCGGACGGCCGAAGCCCCCGGCGGGTGGTCCTCGGCCCCATACCGGCGGGGGCCAAGGTCATGCCGGCCACGTCGGTGGGGGGCGACCTGGGCGGGGTGCTGGACACCCTGGGCGGGGAAGGGGTGGTGAGCCTGCTGGTGGAGGGGGGCGCCCGGGTGGCGCACGCCTTCCACGCCGCCGGCCTGGTCGACCGCTACGTCTTCTACCTGGCGCCGGCGCTCATGGGGGGCTCCGACGGGCCGGCCGTGTTCGAGGGGCCCGGGGCGGCGAGCATGGGGCAGCTGTGGAGGGGGAGGCTGGTGTCGGTGGAGGCGGTCGGCGACGACCTGCGGGTCGAGATGGCGGGGGACTGATGTTCACCGGTCTGGTGGAGGAGATGGGCCGGGTGCAGCACCGTCAGGGCGGCCGCTTCCGGTTCGCGAGCAAGGTGGTGGCCGCCGACGCCGGCGTGGGCGACTCCATCGCCGTCAACGGGTGCTGCCTGACGGTCGTGGACCGGGGCCCGGGCTGGTGGGAGGCGGAGGCGGTGGAGGAGACCCTGGCCCGGACCAGCCTGGCCACCCTGGCCGCCGGCGACCCGGTCAACCTGGAACGGCCGCTGCGCCTGTCGGACCGCCTGGGTGGTCACCTGGTCCAGGGCCACGTCGACGCCGTCGGCGAGGTCGTCTCGCCGGCCCCCGACCTGGTGGTCAAGGCGCCCGGGCAGGTGTTGCGCTACGTGGTGGAGAAGGGATCGATCGCCGTGGACGGGTGCAGCCTCACCGTGGTGGCGGTGGAGGAGGACCGCTTCCGGGTGGCGGTCATCCCCCACACCGCCGAGGTGACCACCCTGGGCCGGCGCCGCCCGGGCGACCCGGTCAACCTCGAGGTGGACGTGATGGCCAAATACGCCGAGAAGCTCCTGGCTGGCATCGGTCGGGACCCAGGGAGGGACTAGAGATGGGATTCGCCCGCATCGAGGACGCCATCGCCGCCATCGGCCGGGGCGAGCTGGTGGTGGTGGTCGACGACGAGGACCGCGAGAACGAGGGCGATCTCATCATGGCGGCCGAGTTCGCCACCCCCGAGACCATCGCCTTCTTCCTCGCCCACACCTCCGGGCTCATCTGCGTCCCCATGACCGGCGAGCGCCTCGACCAGCTCGACCTGCCCCTGATGGTGACCTCCAACACCGAGTCCCAGCGGACCGCCTTCACCGTCACTGTCGACTACCGCCACGGCACCACCACCGGCATATCGGCCGTCGACCGGGCCGCCACCATCCAGTCCCTGATCGACCCGGCCACCAGGCCGGCCGACCTGTCCCGCCCCGGTCACATCCTGCCCCTGCGCTACGCCGCCGGCGGGGTGCTCAAGCGGGCCGGCCACACCGAGGCCGGGGTGGACCTCGCCCGGGCGGCGGGCCTGTACCCGGCGGCGGTGCTGTGCGAGATCGTCAACGACGACAAGACCGACATGGCCCGCCTCCCGGAGCTGGAGCGCTTCGCCGAGCGGCACGGGCTGCTGCTGATATCGATCGCCGACCTGATCCGCTACCGGCGCCAGAAGGACAAGCTGATCCGGCGCATAGGCGAGGCCCGGGTGCCCACCGACCACGGGGAGTTCACCTGCTACGCCTACGAGTCGGTGCTCGACGGGGAGCAGCATCTGGCCCTGGTGAGGGGCGCCGTGCAGGGTGAGGACAACGTGTTGGTGCGGGTGCACTCCGAGTGCCTGACCGGCGACGTGTTCGGCTCGCTGCGCTGCGACTGCGGGCCCCAGCTCGACGCCGCCCTGCGCAAGATCGACGAGGAGGGCCTCGGGGTGGTCGTGTACCTGCGGGGCCACGAGGGCCGTGGAATTGGCCTGGCCCACAAGCTGCGGGCCTATACCCTGCAGGACCAGGGACGTGACACCGTCGACGCCAACCTCGAGCTGGGCCTGCCCGTCGACAGCCGCGAGTACGGGATCGGATCGCAGATCCTGGTCGACCTCGGCATCACCACCATGAGACTGATGACCAACAACCCGGCCAAGTACGGCGGACTCGACGGCTACGGCCTCGAGATCGTCGAGCGGGTGCCGCTCGAGGCCACCCCCACGACCGAGAACATCGCCTACCTGCGCACCAAGCGCGAGCGCATGGGCCACCTCCTGGAAGGCTTGGATGACGTCCTCTGACCAGACCGCCCGCCCGCCCTACCACGGGCACGTGCGGGGCGCCGGCCTGCGCATCGCCCTGGCCTGCAGCCGCTTCAACGACCTGATCACCGAGCGGCTGCTGGCGGGGGCGCGCGACGCCCTCGTCCGCCACGGCGTCGACCCCATGTCCATCGCCGAGGTGTGGGCGCCGGGGGCCTTCGAGCTGCCTCTGGTGGCCAAGGCGCTGGCCTCCTCGGGCGAGTTCGACGCCGTGGTGTGCCTGGGGGCGGTCATACGGGGGGCCACCGGCCACTACGAGCACGTGGCCGGCCAGTGCGCCGCCGGCATCCAGCAGGCCCAGCTGGAGACCGGGGTGCCGATCGCCTTCGGCGTCCTCACCACCGACACCGTGGACCAGGCCATCGAGCGGGCCGGCACCAAGGCCGGAAACAAGGGTGCCGACGCCGCCGTCGCCGCCATGGAGATGGTCGACCTGCTCCGCCAGCTACCCAAGGGCGGGCGGGCCTGATGATGCTGTCCCTCGTCCTGCCCAAGGGCTCGCTCGAGCGCTCCACCCTCGAGCTGTTCGACGCCGCCGATCTGGCGGTGCGGCGCAGCTCGGAGGTCGACTACCGCGCCTACATCGACGATCCCCGCATCTCCGAGGTGCGGGTGCTGCGCCCCCAGGAGATCCCCCGCTACGTGGCCGACGGGCTGTTCGACCTCGGCATCACGGGTCGGGACTGGATCGAGGAGACCGGCTCGGACGTGCTGACCTTGGGCGAGCTCAACTACTCCAAGGTGAGCGCAAACCCGGTGCGGATAGTGCTGGCGGTCGCCGGCACCTCCACCGCCAACTCGGTGCGGGACCTGCCCGACGGGGTAAGGGTGTCGACCGAGTACCCGGAGCTGACCCGGCGCTTCTTCGAGAAGCACGGGGTCAGGGCGGACATCGCCCTCTCCTACGGGGCCACCGAGGCCAAGGTGCCCGACATCGCCGACGCCGTGGTCGACATGACCGAGACGGGGCGGGCGCTCAAGGCCGCCGGCCTGCGCATCATCGACACCCTGCTGGTCTCCAGGACCGAGCTCATCGCCAACCCGACGGCGGCGGCGGACCCGACCAAGCGCCATGCCATGAACCAGCTGCTCACCCTGCTGCTCGGCGCCCTGGAGGCGAGAGGGAAGGTCCTGGTCAAGCTGAACGTCTCTGCCGAGGCCCTCGAGGCAGTCCAGAAGGTGCTGCCTTCGATGAAGGCGCCGACCATTTCGGAGCTGTCCGGCGGCCGGGGCTACGCCCTGGAGGCGGTGGTGCCCAAGGACGAGATCAACGTGCTGATCCCGGCGCTCAAGGACGGGGGCGCCACCGACATCCTCGAGCTGCCCATATCCAAGATCGTCCATTGACGCCGGTGGGCGACGAGGACCGCCACCACGGGGTGGTCGACTCCTTCGAAGCGGAGCGGGGCATCGGAGTGGTCTCCGACGGCGGCGGCACCTGGTCCTTCCACTGCACCGCCATCGCCGACGGCACCCGCACCATCGAGGCGGGGGTCGAGGTCAGCTTCGAGGTGAGGCCCGGCCACCTGGGACGGTGGGAGGCGGCCGCCCTCCGCCGCCGGTAGGGGAGCGCCCGGCCCGGTCCGGTCAGGCGGCGTCAGCGCCCCGGCGGCAGGAGGGCCCCGACGGTGGTGAGCGCGACGGCGCCATCAGCGCCCGGGTCCGGTCTGCTCTGAGCGCCCGGGGAGATCGGGTCAGTCAGGTCAGTCGGGTCCGCCTCGCTCGGGGCCGCCGGCCGCCTGCAGCTGCACGAAGGCCAGGCGGATCTGGGCCAGCCCGTCCCGCAGCGGCTCCTCGGCCTCGCCCAGCCGGCCGCCCAGGGACTCGACCATGGCCCCCATGGCGTCGATGGCCAGGCGGGCGGCGTCGAAGTTGGCCGGCTGGTTGGACAGGTGGAGGGCGGCCAGCTCGAACAGCCCGTAGCAGTGGTTGGCCACCAGCAGCTCGACCGGGGTGCCGAGGATCTGGCGGCGGGCCTCGGCCAGCTCGGCCTCGGTGGGGCCGTCGGGGTCCGGGGGAACGCCTCGTCCGGGCGGCTCCGCCGGGGGAGGCGTCGCCTCGGTGCGGGGCGGCACCGGCCGCTCCCCTCCGGGCGTCCAGAGACTGCTCATCGCTGCTACCCTAGGCGCCAAAACCAGTACGGAAGCGGGGCCCGGCGACCGGCCCCCACCCGTCCACCGCTACGAGTGGTGCGCCGGGTCGATTCGCCGCAGCGGCGGCGGGCACCAGCTTCCGAGCCCGCCGCTGTTTCGCGTCCGGGCCGCCAATCCAGGAGGAAAGCGCATAGCCACTGCACCGGTCACCAACGAGCCGAGGATCAACGACCGGATCCGGGCTCGTGAAGTCCGCCTTGTGGACGTCGACGGCACCCAGCTGGGTATCAAGCCGCTGCCCGAGGCCCTCCAGATCGCCCGCCAGGTGGATCTCGACCTGGTCGAGGTGGCGCCGATGGCGAACCCTCCGGTCTGTCGCATCATGGACTACGGCAAGTTCAAGTTCGATGCGGCCCAGCGGGCCAAGGAGTCGAGGCGCAAGACGACCAACGTGGGGATCAAGGAGATGAAGTACCGGCCGAAGATCGGCTCGGGCGACTTCGACACCAAGACCCGCCAGGTCCGCCGTTTCCTCGACGAGGGCCACAAGGTGAAGGTAACGATCATGTTCCGGGGCCGCGAGATGAGCCATCCCGAGCTGGGCAAGAAGATCCTGGACGGGGTCGCCGAGCAGGTGGGCGACGTGGCCAAGGTGGAGCTGACACCCAAGCTCGACGGCCGGAACATGGTGATGGTGTTGGCACCGGACAAGAGACACGCCGGCCGCCAGAGACCGAGGCCTGAGGCAGACGCCACCGAGCCGGCGCCGGCCGCGGCCAACGGGGCGGACGGGGCCCAGGCGACAGAGCCGGTCGCATCCGCCGACGCCGCCCCGGCCGAGGCCCCGGCGCCCGACGAGGAGACATGACATGCCGAAGATGAAGACCGACAAGGGCGCCGCCAAGCGCTTCAAGGTGACCGGCTCGGGGCGGATCCTCCGCCGGCGGGCGTTCCGCAACCACATGCTGGAGAAGAAGTCCTCCCGCCGCATCCGGCGACTGGACGGCACCACCGAAGTGGTCGGCGGCGACGCCCGCCAGGCCCGGCGGCTGCTCGGCCTCTAGCTCGAGCGGGCCGCTCCCCGGCCGCCCCGCCACCACCGAGGCGGCCCTCGCTACGGGTCAGCGACGCCACCGCACGACTCACGGATCCCAGACACAAGACCGCACGCAGGAGACGAGGAGAGGAGAACCATGGCCAGGGTCAAGCGCGCCGTGCACGGAAGGAAGCACCACCGCGCCGTTCTGGAGCAGGCGCAGGGCTACTACGGCAACAAGAGCCGCAGCTTCCGCGCCGCCAACGAGCAGGTCATGCACTCCCTGCAGTACGCCTACCGCGACCGGCGGGCCCGCAAGGGCGATTTCCGTCAGCTCTGGATCCAGCGGATCAACGCCGCCGCCCGCTCCTCCGGCCTCTCCTACAGCCGGTTCATCGCCGGCCTGCGCACCGCCGGGGTCGAGGTTGACCGCAAGGTGCTGGCCGACCTGGCCGTAACCGACCCCGGCGCCTTCGCCGCCCTGGTGGAGGCGGCCAAGGCGGCGGCCCCGTCCGGCGACGGTCAGGGGCAGCAGGCCAGCTGAGCGCCGCCCCGCTGCCCTACCGGCATCACCGGGTGCAGCGGTTGAGGAGGCTGCTGGTCAAGCCCGGCGCCCGGCGGGCCGAAGGCGCCTTCGTGGCCGAGGGCGTCAGGCTGGCCGAGGAGGCCTTGGCCGCCGGGGCCGCCATCGAGTCGGTGTACTGGGCCCCCGGTGCCCCCATCGGGCTGATCGAGTCGCTGCTCTCCACCGGGGCCCGCGGCTTCGAGCTGGCCCCCGGGGTGCTGGAGCGGGTGGCCGACACCGTCACCCCCCAACCGGTCATGACCGTGGTCGGCGCCGCCCCCGTGCCCCTCGACGCCCTGTCCAATGAGACCATGCTGGTCGTGTGCGCCGAGGTGCGTGACCCGGGCAATGCCGGCACGGTCCTGCGGGCGGCCCGGGCGGCGGGGGCGGGCGGAGTAGTGTCCTGCGCCGGGTCGGTGGACCCGTACAACCCCAAGGTCGTGCGAGCGTCGGCCGGCGCCGTGTTCAGCCTGCCGGTGGCAGTCGGGGGCGACGTGATCGAAGTGATGGAACAGATCGGCACCTGGGGGCTCCGGCGCCTGGCGGCGGTGGCCGACGGCGGCGAGGACTACGCCGGCACCGATCTGTCCTCGCCCTTCGCCCTGTTGCTCGGCAACGAGGCCCACGGCCTGAGCGACCCGGCCATGGCCGGGGTCGACGCCCGGGTGACCGTACCGATGGCCCCCGGATCGGAGTCGCTCAACGTGGCCGTGGCCGCCGGCGTCATCTGCTTCGAGGCCGCCCGGCAGCGGAGGATGCGGTGACCGCCGCCGTGCCGACGGCCGACCTGGCCGTCGATCTGCCCGATGGAATCCTCGTCCTCGACGGTGACGGCCGCATCGTCGAGGCCAACCGGGCTCTCGAGTTCCTCACCGGCTACCGGGCCGGCGAGCTGACCGGCCGGCTGTGCTCGGAGGCTCTGGAACCGAGGGACGACGAGGGTCGCTCGCTGATCGGCGACGGCTGGCACCGCTCGACCGTCCTGCCCACCGTGGCCCGCATGCCCGAACAGGAGGTGGTGCTGCGGCGGGCCGACGGCACCGACGTGCGCACCTTCATCACCGGCACCTACCGCCGCGACGGAGGCGGCCGGGTGAGCGGTGCGGTGCTGGCGGTGCGTGACGCGGGTCGCCGACGCCACACCAGCGCCGCCGGCGCCCAGGTGGTCTCCACGGTCAGCCACGAGCTGCGCTCGCCGCTCACCTCGGTGAAGGGCTACACCAGCCTGCTGCTCAACCGCTGGGAGCGACTGGCCGACGACGACAAGAAGGCCATGCTCGAGCAGGTGAACCGCGACGCCGACCGGGTGACCCGCCTCATCACCGAGCTGCTCGACATCAGCCGCCTCGCCTCGGGTCGCCTGGTGCTGCGCCGCCAGATGCTGAACCTCGGTCGGTGCGCGGCCGACGTCGTCGAGAAGGTGGCGATGGCCTACCCGGACCTTGACGCCAGCCTCGACTTCCCGGCCGACCTGCCCGAGGTGTACGCCGACCCCGACAAGGTGGTCCAGGTCCTCACCAACCTGGTGGAGAACGCCTGCAAGTACGCCTCGCCCAAGGGCCTGCAGATCGTCGGCCGGGCCGATGACGAGGAGGTGACCGTGTCGGTGTCCGACCGGGGCGAGGGCATCCCGCCGTCGGATCTGTCGCGGGTCTTCACCCGCTTCTTCCGCCGCTCCGAGAGCTCGCCCACCGGCACCGGGCTGGGCCTGTGGATCAGCCGGGGCCTGGTCGAGGCCCACGGCGGCAAGCTGGAGGTGGAGTCGAAGACCGGCGCCGGCTCCACCTTCCGCTTCAGCCTCCCCCTCACCGCCTTCGAGGATCTGCACCCCCAGTCATGACCCTCACACAGCTGGACGCAGTCGTCGACGACGGGCTCGAGGCCTTGGCCGGCGCCGCCACCCTGGCCGAGCTGCGCTCGGTGCAGTCCGAGCTGCTGGGACGGCGCTCCGCCCTGGCCGAGCTGAACCGCTCCCTAGGCTCGATGACCCCGGAAGAGCGCCGGCAGGCCGGCGCTCTCCTCAACGAGGCCCGGGCCCGTATCGAGGCCGCCGCCGAGCAGCGACGGGCCGTTCTGGAGGCGGCCGAGCGGGCCGAGCGGTTGGAGCGGGAGCGCCTCGACCTCACCGAGGTGATCGGCGGCTCCAGCCGAGGCCACCTGCACCTGGTGACCCAGACCAGGCGGGAGCTGGAGGACGTCTTCATCGGGATGGGCTACCGGGTGGTCGAGGGCCCCGAGGTGGAGACGGACTGGTACAACTTCGAGGCCCTCAACATGCCGCCCGCCCACCCCGCCCGGGGCATGTGGGACACGCTCTATCTCGATATGGGCGAAGCGGAGTCGACCCTGCTGCGCACCCACACCTCGCCGGTGCAGATCAGGGCCATGGAGGAGCACCCGCAGCCCCTCTACGTCGTGGCCCCCGGCCGGGTGTTCCGGCGCGACACGCCAGACGCCAGGCACCTGCCCACCTTCCACCAGATCGAGGGCCTGGTGGTGGACCGCGGCATCACCTTCGGCGACCTGGCCGGCACCATCGAGACCTTCACCAACGCCTACTTCGGGGCCGGCCTGTCGGCTCGGCTGCGGCCTTCCTACTTCCCCTTCACCGAGCCGTCGGCCGAGTTCGAGGTCACCTGCCCCATCTGCCGGGGCGACGGCTGCCGCACCTGCACTGGCAGCGGCTGGATCGAGTTGGGCGGGTGCGGGATGGTCCACCCCAACGTCCTCAGCGCAGTCGGCATCGACCCGGAGGAGTGGTCCGGGTTCGCCTTCGGGTTCGGGATCGACCGTTGCGCCCAGGTGCGCCACGAGATGGCCGACTTGCGCGCCTTCCTGCTCAACGACATCCGGGTCCTGGCCCAGTTCTAGAGGATCACCGTGCGCGTCCCCCTGTCCTGGCTGCGCGACTTCGCGCCGTTCGAGTCTCCGCCCGACGAGCTGGCGTCCAGCCTCAACGAGCTCGGACTGGTGGTGGAGTCGGTCGAGCGGATCGGTGGCGGCCTGGAGGAGATCGTCGTCGCCCGCGTGCTCGAGATCCGACCCATCAAGGGAGCCGACCGCATCCGGCACGTCACCGTGGATGCCGGTTCCGAACCGCTCGACGTGGTGTGCGGGGCGTGGAACTTCGCCGAGGGGGATCTGGTTCCGCTGGCCCCGGTCGGCGCCACCCTTCCGGGCGGGCTCACCATCGCCCGGCGCAAGATGAAGGGGGCCGTGTCCAACGGCATGCTGTGCTCGGGCGCCGAGCTTGGTCTGTCCGACGACCACGACGGCATCATGGTCCTGCCCTCGGGCACCGAGCCCGGCGTTGCCTTCACCGCCGCCCTCGGCATCGAGGCCGACGTGGTGTTCGACCTCGACATCACCCCCAACCGGCCTGACGCCCTCAGCATCGCCGGGGTGGCCCGCGACCTGGCCGCCGCCTGTCGGATTCCGTTCGCCATCCCTCCCGTCGCGGCACAGGAGAAGGGCGTTCCGGCGGAGTCGCTGACCTCGGTGGTGGTGAGCTCACCCGAGCTGTGCCCGCTGTTCGTGGCCCGGGTGGTCACCGACGTGGCGGTGGGTCAGTCCCCGTCCCTCATCGCCTCCCGTCTGACCCTGTGCGGCATGCGGCCGATCAACTCGGTGGTCGACGCCTCCAACTACGTGATGCTCGAGCTGGGCCAGCCCACCCACCCCTACGACCTGGACCGGCTGCCCGGCGGCGGGATCCTGGTCCGCTCGGCCAGGGCGGGCGAGCGCCTGGTGACCCTGGACGACACCGAGCGGTTGCTGGCCGAGGGCGACTGCCTGATCTGCGACGCCGACGGCGATCCGGTGGGCGTGGCCGGCATCATGGGCGGGGCGTCCTCGGAGATATCGGACAGCACCACCAGGGTCCTGGTCGAGTCGGCCCATTTCGACTCCATGGCCATAGCCCGCACCGCCAAGCGCCTCGGCCTGCGGACCGAGGCCTCGGTCCGTTTCGAACGGGGCGCCGACCCCGAGGCGGCCTCGATGGCGGCAGAGCGGGTGTGCGCCCTGATCGCCGGAGGCGGCGGCAGCATCGGCGCCGGAGCGGTGGTGACCGGCTCGGCCCCGGAGCGGGAAGCGCTCCGACTGCGCATCGGTCGCCTCAACGCCCTGCTCGGCACCGACCTCGACGCCGCCTCGGTCGAGGGCTACCTGGCGCCCATCGGGTTCGCCACCCGCTCCGCCGACGCCGGCGACCTGCTGGTCGAGGTTCCTCCGTGGCGGCCCGACGTCACCGCCGAAATCGATCTGGTCGAGGAGGTCGCCCGCCACCACGGGTACTCCCGCATCCCCCGCACGGTGCCGGCCACGGCACAGGTGGGGGGCATAACGGACTACCAGCGGGACCGTCGCCTGGTCGCCGACATCATGGTCGGCGCTGGGCTGTCCGAAGTGTGGACCCCGTCGCTGCTCGGGCCGGGCGACCACGAGCTCGCCGGCCTGGGGCTCGCCGAGCTCCACCTCGCCAACCCCATGACCCGCGAGGAGTCGGTCCTGCGGCGCTCCCTCCTGCCCGGCCTGGTGCGGGTGGCCCGTCACAACGCCGGTCACCGCAACCCCGAGGTGAAGGTCTTCGAGACCGGCGTGGTGTTCGACGACCCCCCAGCAGGGCAGCGCCGGCCAGGGGAGCGTGAGCTGGTCGCCGCCCTGCTGGCCGGCGACGAGGCGCCGGCGGCGGTGCGCCTGTGGAGGACGGTCGAGGACGGCATGCGCATCGCCGGCGCCGAGCTTGCCCCGGTGCAGGTGCCCGGCCTTCATCCGACCCGGACGGCGGTCATCGAGGCCGCCGGCGACGTACTCGGAGTGGTGGGAGAGGTCGATCCTTCAGTGCTTGAGCGCTTCGAGGTCCCCGGCCGGGCCGGCTGGCTGGAGTTGGACCTCGGCCGGCTGAGCGCGGCGGCCCGGCGACCGGCGGCCCTCACCGAGGTGAGCGTCTATCCCTCCAGCGACATCGACCTGGCCTTCGTCGTCGACGACCGGGTGCCGGCGGGGGTGGTGTGCCGGACCATCGAGGAGGCCGGGGGGGAGCTGCTGGTCGGAGTGTGGCTCTTCGACGTCTACCGCAACCCTGCCGATCTGGGGGAGAGCCGGCGGAGCCTGGCGTTCCGCCTGCGCTTCTGCGCCATGGACCGCACCCTCACCGACGCCGAGGTGGGGGAGGCCAGGTCGGCCTGCATCGCGGCGGTGGAGTCGTCCCACGGCGCCACCCTCCGGGCTTAAGGGCGCCCCCGCCCCGTCTGGGCGGTTGCCGCCCGATGGCCGCTTTGCCGGCCGAATTTGTCCTGCATAATCATGCAGATACGGGTATAGTGGGTCGATGGACGTCGGAATCGTCGGGGCCTCGGGCTACACCGGGGCCGAGCTGCTGAGGCTGTGTGCGGACCACCCTGCTCTCAAGGTGGTCGTTGCCACCGGGGAGACCCAGGCCGGTCGCCGAGCCGGCGATCTGTACCCGAGCCTGCGAGCGGCCTACCCCGATCTCGAGCTGGACGCCGTTGACCCCGACCGGCTCGACGGCCTCGACCTGGTGTTCCTCGCCCTGCCCCACGGGGAGTCGCAGGCCCTCGTCCCGTCCCTGCGGGGCCGGGTCGGCCACATCGTCGATCTGGCCGCCGACTTCCGCCTCAAGGACCCCGAGCTGTACCCGGCCTGGTACGGGTCGGCCCACCGGTGCCCGGAGCTGCTGGACGAGTTCGCCTTCGGCCTGCCCGAGCTCTTCCGCCATCCACTCCTGGGCGCTGAGCTCATCGCCGCCCCGGGCTGCTACGTGACCGCCGCCGCCCTGGCCCTGGCCCCGTTCGTCCGGGCCGCAGGGGTGGAAACCGATGGGATAGTCGTCGACGCCGCCAGCGGGGTGTCCGGTGCGGGCCGGTCGCTCAAGCACGAGACCCACTTCTCGACCGTCGACGAGGACTTCGTCGCCTACGGGCTGCTCAACCACCGCCACACCCCGGAGATCGAGCAGGCGACCGGGGCGAAGGTGATCTTCACCCCGCACCTCGCTCCGATGACCCGGGGCATCCTCGCCACCTGCTACGCCCGCCCGGTGGGCCTCTCCGACACCGGCGAGGCTTTGTCGGTCCTGTCGGAGTTCTACGCCGGCGAGCCGTTCGTGGTGGTGACCGAGGCGCCCCCGTCGACCAAGGCGACCAGAGGCTCGAACTGCGCCCACCTGACCGCCCGGATCGACCCCCGGACCGGGTGGCTGGTGGTCATCAGCGCCATCGACAACCTGGTGAAGGGCGCCTCCGGGCAGGCCGTGCAGTGCGCCAACCTTGCCCTGGGCCTGCCCGAAGGCGACGGGCTGCCTGTGGTCGGCCTCTACCCGTGAGCGTCACCTTCGCCTCCGGGTTCGTGGCTGCCGGCATCCCCTGCGGGATCAAGGCCAGCGGGCAGCGCGATCTCGCCCTCGTCGCCACCGAGGACGGCGCCGCCGTGCCGGTGGCGGCGGTGTTCACGTCAAACAAGGCCGCCGCCGCCCCGGTGCAGGTGAGCCGGGCCCATCTGGCCATCAGCGGGGGCCGGGCCGCCGCCGTCGTCATCAGCAGCGGCAACGCCAACGCAGCCACCGGCGAGCGGGGCCGGACCGACGCGAGGCGGATGGCCGGCCTGGTCGGTGAGGGCCTGGGCTGTCCGGCGCGAGAGGTGCTCGTCTGCTCGACCGGCCTCATCGGCTACTACCTGCCGATGGATCGCCTCGAGGCCGGCATCCCCGAGCTGGTCAAGGCGCGGGGAGGCTCGGACGAGGTCTCAATGGAGGCGGCCCACGCCATCCTGACCACCGACAGCCGGCCCCGGTTGGCGGTGGCCGACGGAGGCACGTTCCGGGTCGGTGGGATGGCCAAGGGCGCCGCCATGCTGGCTCCCGACATGGCGACGATGTTGGCCGTCATCACCACTGACGCCGCTGCCGAGCCGGCCGAGCTGCAGGAGATCCTCCGCCGCGGCGTGGAGCGATCGTTCAACTCCCTCACCGTTGACGGCTGCACCAGCACCAACGACACCGTCATCCTCATGGCGTCGGGGCGGGCCGGGCGGACCGATCCCACGGTCCTCAGCGACTCGGTCGCCCAGGTGTGTCGGGACCTCGCCATGCAGATGGCCGAGGACGCCGAAGGGGCCACCCGCACGGCGGTCATCAGGGTGACCGGATCGGTCGACGATGCCCAGGCCGCCGCCGGCGCCCGACGGGTCGCCGACAGCCAGCTGGTGCAGTGCTCCCTGCACGGTGCCGACCCCTACTGGGGTCGCGTGGTCAGCGAGCTGGGGTCGGCAGGCCTCGAGTTCGACATCGACCGGGTGTCGATCGCCTATGGAGGGATCGTGGTCTGCCGCAACGGGGTGGCCGCCGACCACGACGCCGAGGCGCTGCACAGGTACATGAGGGGACCCCGCATAGACATCCAGGCCGATCTGGGACTGGGGCCGGGTCGGGCCGCAATTCTCACGACGGATCTCAGCGAGGAATACATCGCCGAGAACGAGAGGACCTCGTGAAGGCGCTGGACGACGCGCTCACCAAGGCGGCCGTCCTGGCCGAGGCCCTCCCGTACATCCGTCGGTTCCAGGACCGCACGGTGGTGGTGAAGTACGGCGGCAACGCCATGGAGGACCAGGCCTCGCTCGAGCTTCTGGCCCAGGACATCGTGCTGATGAGCTCGGTCGGCATGCGCCCGGTGCTGGTGCACGGGGGCGGGCCCCAGATCGGGGAACTGCTCGGCCGGCTGGGCAAGGTCAGCGAGTTCCGCGACGGACTGAGGGTGACCGACGCCGAAACCCTCGACGTGGCCAGGATGGTCCTGGTGGGCAAGGTGAACCGCGACATCGTGGGCGCCATCAACGTTCACGCGCCGATCGCCGTCGGCCTGTCGGGCGAGGACGCCGGCCTGATCCGGGCCACGGCCCGCTCGGCCGAGCTGGGTTTCGTGGGAGACGTCGCCGGGGTGGACGCGTCGATCGTGGAGCGCCTTCTGGCCGAGGACCTCATACCGGTGGTGGCCACCATCGGGTCCGACGTGAGCGGCCAGGCATACAACATCAACGCCGACACTGCCGCCGGGGCGCTGGCGGCGGCGCTCGGAGCCGAGAAGTTGGTGTACCTCACCAACATCGAGGGTCTGATGGCGGACGTCACCGACCCGGACAGCCTGCTGCGGTCGGTGACGGTCGGACAGCTGCGCTCGATGCTGGACCAGGGGCGGGTCGAGGGCGGCATGATCCCGAAGATCGCCTCCTGCGCCGCAGCGGTGGAGGCGGGGGTGGCCCGGGCCCACATCCTCGACGGCCGCCTGCCCCATGCCCTGTTGCTCGAGTTCTTCACCGACGAAGGGGTCGGAACGATGGTGACACCATGACCCTCGACAGTTCCCTCATGCCCACCTACTCGCCCGCGCCGGTCACCTTCGTGTCCGGTCGGGGGACCGAGCTGTGGGACGACCAGGGCAAGCGCTACCTCGACTTCCTGAGCGGACTGGCCGTCTGCTCGCTGGGCCACTCGCACCCGGCGGTGGCCGAGGCCCTGTGCCGGCAGGCCGGCACCCTCCTGCACGTGTCGAACCTGTACTCCAACGCCGTGGCCCCGCAGCTGGCCCGGCGCCTGGATCGCCTCGTCGGCGACGGCCAGCCCGCCGGCGGCAAGGTCTTCTTCGCCAACTCGGGGGCCGAGGCCAACGAGTGCGCCATCAAACTGGCCCGGCGGTGGGCGGGACCCGGACGTCACGTGGTCATCAGCGCCTACGGGTCGTTCCACGGCAGGACCCTGGCCACCCTGCACGCCACCGGTCAGCCCAGCAAGCACGAGGCGTTCCAGCCCCTGCCGGAGGGGTTCCGCCACGTGGCCTGGGCCGAGCCCGCCGCCCTCGAGGAGGCCATCGACCCGTCGGTGGCGGCGGTGCTGCTCGAGCCCATCCAGGGCGAGGGCGGAATCAACCCGGCGCCTCGTGGATACCTGGCGGCGGTCAGGCGGATATGCGACGAGCGGGGCGCCCTCCTGATCATGGACGAGGTCCAGACCGGACTGGGCCGCACCGGGCGGTGGTTCGGCTTCCAGCACGACGGGGTCACCCCGGACGTGGTAACGATGGCCAAGGCCCTCGGCAACGGCGTTCCCATCGGGGCGTGCTGGGCCCGGGCGGAGGTGGCCGATGCCTTCAGGCCGAGCGACCACGCCACCACGTTCGGCGGACAACCGCTGGCGGCCTCGGCGGCCCTGGCCACCCTCGAGGTGATGGAGGCCGAAGGGGTCTGCGGGCGGGCGGAGGAGCGGGGAAGGACGTTGTCAGACGGCCTGTCACGGTTGAGCGGGGTCAAGGAGGTGCGGGGCCGCGGCCTCCTGCTGGCCGCCGTCCTCGAGGCGGCCGTCTCCGCCGACGTGGCCGCCGCCGCCCTGCGGCGGGGACTGGTGGTCAACGCCGTCGCACCCGATGCCCTGCGCCTGGCCCCTCCGTTGCTGGTCACCGACGAGGAGATCGCCGAGGCGATCGCACTGCTGTCTGACGCCCTCGACGAGGTCGGTCGTGGCTAGGCACTTCCTCGAGGTCGACGACCTGAGCCCGGCCGAGCTGGAGGAGGTGCTGAGCCTGGCCGAGCGGGCGGACCCGCCCCGCCTGCTCGAGGGTCGGGGGGTGGCCCTCCTGTTCGAGAAGCCGTCCGCCCGCACCAGGAACGCCACGGAAATGGCGGTGGTCCAGCTCGGGGGCCACCCGGTGACGATCAACGGGCCTGAGGTAGGGATCGACAGCCGCGAGACGGCCGAGGACATCGCCCGGGTGCTGGCCTGCTACCACGCCGCCATCGGCGCCAGGGTGATGGCCCATTCCACCCTGGAGCGCATGGCCGAAGCTCTCGACGCCGCCGCCGTCGAAGTGCCAGTGGTGAACCTCCTGTCCGACCTGGCCCACCCGTGCCAGGCGCTGGCCGACCTGTTGACCATCCGTCAGTGCCTCGGCGGCATCGATGGGGTGACGGTGGCATACGTCGGCGACTCGAACAACGTGTGCCGGTCGCTGGCCCGGGCCTGCGCCCTCGCCGGGGCGCGGATCCGGGTGGCCTCGCCCGACGGCTACGCCCTCGGCGACGACGAGATCACCGCCGTGCGCGCCTTGGGCGGAGACATAGAGGTGACCGCCGCTCCGGCAGCGGCGGTCGACGGGGCCGATGTCGTCTACACCGACGTGTGGGCGTCGATGGGGCAGGAGTCCGAGGCCGAACGCCGCAGCCGGGCCTTCGTCGGCTTTACGGTCGACGCCGGGCTGGTCGAGCGGGCGGCGCCCAAGGCGGTGGTGCTGCACTGCCTGCCCGCCCACCGGGGCCAGGAGATCAGCGCCGAGGTGATGGACGGGCCCCGTAGCCAGGTGTGGCGGCAGGCGGCCAACCGGATGCACGCCGCCCGCGGGTTGCTGGCCTGGCTGCTGGACGCGGAAAGGCTCGGCTGAACGTGGGAATGAAGGTGGCCAAGAACCAGCGCCAGCACAAGATCGCCAAGATCCTCGAGCAGCGCGCCGTTGGCAGTCAGGCTGAGCTGGTCGAGCTGCTCGGGGCCGAGGGGGTGGATGCCACCCAGGCCACGGTGTCGCGCGATCTCGAGGACCTGGGGGCCATCAAGGTGAGGGTGCCTGGCGGCGAGACCGCCTACGCCATCCCCGAGGTGGCCAAGGATCGGGTCGCACCCGACGAGCACCTCAAGCGGGTGCTGGGGGACTGGGTGGTGGAGGTGGCGCACTCGGCCAACCTGGTGGTGCTGCGGACCCCCCCCGGATCGGCGCACGTGGTCGGCTCGGCCCTGGACCGGTCCGGCCTCGCCGGTCTGATCGGCACCGTCGCCGGCGACGACACCATCCTTGCCGTGGCCAGCGAGTCCCTCGGCGGGGCCAAGCTGGCCGCCCGGCTGGCATCCTTGGCCGGGTTCGCCAGCTATCCGGCTAACAACGGCCGGAGACCGAAGAAGGCCTGAAGTCCGCCGGGCGTCAGCTCGGGTACCTGGAGCATGGGCCCGCCAGCCGGCGGGCAGTGGAGCATGGGCCCGCCAGCCGGCGGGCAGTCGAGCAGAGGAGAGACAGTGGCGAAGCGTGTGGTCCTGGCCTACAGCGGCGGGCTGGACACGTCGGTGGCCGTCCGGTGGCTGATGGAGGAGATGGGCGTCGAGGTGATCGCCGTCGCCGTCGACGTTGGCCAGGGCGGCGACTTCGAGGCCATCCGCAACCGGGCCAAGGCGGCCGGGGCCGTCGAGGCGGTGGTCGTCGACGCCCGCGAGGAGTTCGCCCGCGACTTCGTCGTACCGGCCCTGAGGGCCAACGCCCGCTACGAGGGTAAGTACCCGCTGGTGTCCGCCCTGTCGCGGCCCTGCATCGTCGGCCATCTGGTGAAGGCGGCCCGCGAGCACGGTGCCGACGCCGTGTCCCACGGATGCACGGGCAAGGGCAACGACCAGGTCCGTTTCGAGGTGTCGACCCGCGCCCTAGCCCCCGACCTCGAGACCATCGCCCCCGTACGCACCTGGGGGCTGACCCGCGAGCAGTCGATCGAGTACGCCGAGCGCCACGGTATCCCGATCACCGTCACCAAGGCGAGCCCCTACTCGATCGACCAGAACCTCTGGGGTCGGACCATCGAATGCGGGATCCTCGAGGACCCCTGGGAGCAGCCGCCCGAGGAGGTCTACGAGCTGACCCAGCCGACCGCCACCGATCCGGTAGAGCTGGTGATCGGCTTCGAGGAGGGCGTCCCCGTCTCCATCGACGGCAGGGTCCTTCCCCTGCACGAGCTGATCGGCGAGGTGACCAGGGTCGTCGGGTCGTACGGATGGGGCCGCATCGACATGGTCGAGAACCGCCGGGTCGGCATCAAGAGCCGCGAGGTCTACGAGTGCCCCGGCTCGCTGGCCCTGCTCATGGCGCACTCCGACCTCGAGGACCTCACCCTCGAGCGCGACCTGGCGCATGAGAAGGCCCGGTTGGAGCCGCGCTATGCCGACCTGGTGTACGACGGGTTGTGGTACTCACCGCTCAAGAACGCCCTCGACGCCTTCGTGGCCGACAGCCAGCGCTACGTGACCGGCGAGGTGAGGCTGCGCTGCGAGGTGCCCGGGCGCTGCATCGTGGCCGGCCGGCGCAGCGAGTACGGCCTGTATGACTACTCCCTCGCCACCTACGAGGCGGCCGACGCCTTCCGCCACGCCGACGCCGAGGGCTTCGTCCGCCTGTGGGGCCTGGGCGTGGAGACCTGGGCGGCCCGCCAGGCCCGGCGATCGGGATGAGCGCGGCCACTGGGGACGGTGACCGGGGCCAGAGCCTCTGGCAGGGACGCTTCGGCGACCAGCTCCCCGCCGAGGAGCTGGTCGCCTTCACGGGCAGCCTGTCCTTCGACCGGCGGCTGGCCTTCGACGATCTGACGGCCTCGCGCGCCCACGTCCGGGGCCTGGGCCGGGCCGGGGTCCTGACCAACGAGGAGGTGGGGGTCCTCATCGCCGCCCTGGACCGGGTGGAGAAGGAGCTGACCGAGGGCAGTTTCAACTTCCTGGCATCGGACGAGGACGTCCACACCGCTATCGAGCGCCGGGTGACCGAAATGTGCGGCGACACCGGGGCGAAGCTGCACACCGGCCGCAGCCGCAACGACCAGGTGGCGACTGACCTGCGCCTGTGGGCGCGCCGCGAGCTGGTGGCCATCGCCAGGAAGGTCACCGGGCTGCAGGCTGTCCTCCTGCGGCGGGCGGAGGAGGCCGAGGACGCCTACCTGCCCGGTTACACCCACCTCCAGCGGGCCCAGCCCGTCCTGTTGGCCCATCACCTTCTCGCCCACGCCTGGGCGCTGGCCCGCGACGTCGACCGGCTGCTGGCGACGGTGTCCCGCCTCGACATCAGCCCCCTGGGGGCGGGCGCGCTCGCCGGCTCCTCGCTGCCGCTGGATCCCGACTCGGTGGCGAACGAGCTGGGCTTTGCCGGCCGGTTCGAGAACTCACTCGACGCCGTCAGCGACCGCGACTTCGTCGCCGAGGGCCTGTTCGACCTGGCCCTGTTGGGGGTGCATCTGTCCCGCCTCGGGGAGGAGGTGGTGATCTGGTCCACCTCTGAGTTCGGGTTCCTCCAGCTCGACGACGCCTACGCCACCGGCAGCTCGATGCTGCCGCACAAGAAGAATCCCGACGTGGCCGAGCTCGCCCGGGGAAAGACGGCCCGCCTGATCGGGCACCTGACGGCGGTGCTGACCATGCTCAAGGGCCTGCCGCTGTCGTACAACCGCGACCTGCAGGAGGACAAGGAGGCCCTCTTCGACGCGGTCGACCAGGTCGCCCTCGGCCTATCGGCCATGACCGGCCTGATGGCCACCGCCACCTTCGACCTGGCCCGCATGCGGGAGGCGGCCGACTCGGAGACCAGCTCGGCCATCGACCTGGCCGAATGGCTGGTCGAGCGGGGCACACCCTTCCGCGAGGCGCACTCGATAGTCGGAGGACTGGTGCGCGATTCGGTCGAACGGCGGGTGCCCCTCTCGGAGCTGGTCGAGGCCCACCCGGCGCTCGGCTCCGAGGTCCTCGGGCTGCTCGGGCCGGGGGTGGCCGTGACTCGGCGGACCACGCCAGGGGGAGCGGGACCGGGCCCGGTCGCAGACCAGCTGGTGCGCTTCCGCCAGCGGCTGGGCATCGACAACGACCGGTTGGTGGGGGCGGGGTGAGGCCCGCCCCCGTCGAGGACCCTCATCTGCCGACAAGCCGGGGCCTTCGGGGCGTCGGGCGCCGGGGCTAG
This sequence comes from Acidimicrobiales bacterium, assembly GCA_035653595.1. GTDB lineage: Bacteria > Actinomycetota > Acidimicrobiia > Acidimicrobiales > JAJPHE01 > DASRBO01. Next base: position 47,792 of record DASRBO010000025.1, read on the forward strand.
ATGGGCCGCCGGCGGCGGCTGTCGCGGTCCTTCTACGACCGCGACTCGCTCGTGGTCGCCCCGGAGCTGCTGAACAAGGTCCTCGTCGCCGGTGGCTGTGCGGGACGCATCGTCGAGGTCGAGGCCTACCGGGGCGGGGAGGACCCGGCTTCCCACGCCTATCGGGGCCGCACGGCGAGGAACGCCGTCATGTTCGGGCCTCCGGGCCACCTGTATGTCTATTTCACCTACGGCATGCACTGGTGTGCCAACGCGGTGTGCATGCCCGACGGGGTGGCCCAGGCGGTGCTGTTGCGGGCCCTGGCCCCGTTGAGCGGGCTGGAGGAAATGCAGGCCCGCCGGCGCGCCGCCCGCAAAGAGACCGAGCTCTGCTCGGGACCGGCCCGGCTGTGCCATGCCCTCGGCATCACCAGGGACCACGACGGGGCCGATCTGGTCGGGGGGGCCGACGGGGTGGCGGTGTTCGACGACGGCACGCCGCCCCCGGACAACCCGGCCACCGGCCCGAGAGTGGGCATCCGGGTGGCGGTGGAGGAGCCGTGGCGCTACTGGGTGCCGGGCGACCCGAATGTCACCCGCTGGTCGCCGATGCCGGCGTTGCCAAGGCGGCGGCCCCGGTGAGCGCTCGCCGGGGGCCTGCCGCCCGGTCGGTGAGCCTCCTGCCGAACACACGGCGCCGCCGGCGGGCGGGGATACCGTCTGGCGGTGCCCCCGCCGCACCCGCCCCAGGACGAGGAGGATCCCTACTTCAAGGCGGTCCTCGACTACCGCTACGGACGGCACAACCTGCGGTTCAAGGTGTCCCAGGACCTGTTCAGCAGCGCCCGGGTGGACCAGGGAACGGGGCTCCTGCTCAAGAGCCTGCGCCCGGTCTCCCTGCCGGCAGCGGCACGACTGCTCGACATGGGGTGCGGCTACGGGGCCCTGGGGCTGAGCCTCGCCGCATGGTGGGATCCGGCCGAGGTGGTTGCGATCGACCGCGACTACCTCGCTCTGCGCTACTGCCGGCAGAACGCCGAGCTGAACCACCTGAGCGGCGTGTCCGTCGCCGCCGGCCTGTCCTATGACGGCCTGCCTGCCGCCGGCTTCGACCTGATCGTCAGCAACGTACCGGGCAAGGCCCCCACCGCCGTGCTGCGACACCTGTTGCTGGGGGGCTCAGCGTGCCTGCGCCCGGGCGGCTTCCAGGCCGTGGTCGCCATCACGCCCATCGCTTCCGAGGTCGACGCCATCCTGTCGGCCGGGGCCGAGGTCATCCACCGCGCCGAGTACCGGAACTACCTGGTGGTGCACTTCCGACCAGGGGGTGCCGGTGCCGGCGGTCGGGCCGACGCTCACGACGCCCTGGCCGCCTACCGGCGGGGCCGAATGGCGGTGGACCGCTTCGGCGTGAAGTTCGAGATCCCGAGCTACTTCGACCTGCCCGAGTTCGACACGCTCAGCTTCCAGACCGAGCTGGTCATGGAGCATCTGGCCCATCTCCAGCAGGTCGAGAGGCTCGGCCGGGTGCTGATCACGAATCCGGGCCAGGGCGCCCTGCCCCGCTTCGCCTGCTCCCTCGGTGCGATCGGACCGCTCGAGCTCCTCGATCGGGATCTGCTTGCCCTGGAGGCCAGCCGGGCGGCGGTGCTTGACGGCGGCCTCGATGGCGGCCGCCTCGCCGTCAGGCACGGGCTGGCGACCGAGGCCGCAGCGCCAGATGGGGAGGCGTTCGACCTGGTGGTCGTCCCCCTCAGGCGGCGCGAGCCTCAGAACGTCGCCCACGCCGCCGTCTCGAGGCTCACCCGGTCGCTGCGGCCGGGTGGAGCGATGGTGGTCGGTGGCGCCTCGTCGGCGGTGAGCCGGCTGGTGGAGGGTGAAGCGGGGCGTTCGCTCGGGGACGTGGCGCTCACCCGGCGGAGCCGCAAGCACGGCTATTCGGCCGCCACCCTGTCGCGCCGGACCTGAGTTGAGGGCGTCAGGCGCTCGGGCCGGTCAACTTGGTGACGGCCTCGCCGACCCTGACCACACCCGGCTGGACGACCTTGGCATTGGCGCCCCGGAGCCGGAGCCGACGTCCGAGGGGGGAGTTGACGAAGCGCAACGCCTCCTGGCCGAAGCGGGCGACGAACTTGTCGCACCCGAGGTGGGGGGGCTCGGTGAGTTCGACCACCGCCGCGCCGATCGCCAGGCGGGTGCCGGCGGGGACGTTGTCGATGCTGAGATCGAAGTCGACGTAGAGCTGGTCGCCGGCCAGCGCCATCCGATCCGGGGTGCGAGCGACAAGGGCGGCGATCCGGGCGTTCATCAGCGTGATCTGCTTGTCCGGGTGAGGTCCCCCGTCGGGGGTCGAGGTTGACGCCTTGCGAGGCCAGTTGTCCCCGACCAGGCCCACCTCGGCATCGAGCACCCCTTCGGCCAGCACTTCGCGCTCGTCGATGGCCGGGCGGCGCACGATCAGCTCGAGCCGGCCTCCGTCGGCCGGAGAGCTCCGGAGCCAGTCGAGGCGCTCCTCTAGCTCGCTGGTCGTGATGGGCGCGGGGGAGGTGGGGGCGGCGGTGTCCACGCCTCAATCATCGTCGCCGCCACCGACATCGGCCAGCAGATTCCCCTGCCGGGGAGCGTGGCCCTCGGTCGGGACGACCAGTTGGGGCGCGTTGTTCCTGACCGAGTTGACCGCCTTGCCCACCGGCCAGGACACCATGGAGTCGGCCGGCACCGGGTGCTCGAGCACCTCAAGCGCCCGGCGGGGGTCGACCCGGTCGGTGTCGAGCCAGGCGTCCCAGTCCTCCCGCCGCAGGGCGGCCGGCATCCGGTCGTGGATCGGCGCCACGGCCTGGTTGGCGTCGACGGTGATGATGGTGAAGGTCGGCACCCATTCGCCCTCGGGGCTCTTCCAGACGTCCCAGAGGCCGGCGAAGGCGAAGCCCTGGTCGTCGGCGGGGGTGAAGTAGAACGGGAGGCGTTCGGGCCGGCCGTCGGGCCCGGTCCGCTTGAGCCACTCGTAGTAGCCATCGGCCGGGACCAGGCAACGCCGCTTGGTCATCGGGACCTGGAACGCCCGGCGCGACATCAGCGTCTCCGCCCGGGCGTTGATCATGCGGGGACCGCCGTCCATGTTCTTGGACCAGCTGGGCACCAGGCCCCAGCGAAAGTCCTCCAGGCGGCGTTCCCCCTTGCGCAGGGTAACGACCGGCTCGACGTCGGTGGGAGCGACGTTCCAGCTCGGCTCCTGGCCGGCGTCGTCCTGCTGGCGCGGAGTCGCCTGGAAGCGCTCCTCGAGAACGGCGCGCGGGGAGGCGGCCACGTAGCGGCCGCACATCAGGACGACAGCTCCGACGAGCCCGGAAGGGCCGGCCGGCGGCGGCGCTGCGGGTCGGGACGACCGCCCGCAGCCATGGGCTGGTCCCACCCGGGTGACATCAGAAGGTGAATACCCGGTACCAGGCGTCGAGCACCCCTTCGTCGCCGAGTCGCTCGATTCCGGCGGACGTGGGGCGCTGATAGAGGAGCAGCTCGAGCTCGGCGACCGGCCCCCGGAGGGCGAGGTCCGCCTTCTCGTGGCGCGCCTCGACGGTGGTGCCCGTGGGGGCCAGGGTCACGAACCACTCCGCCGGGCGGTCGGTCCCGTGGACGTGCAGGGTCTCACCGTTGCCGGCGGCGCCGGCACGGGGCCCGTCCGTGGCGATCATGAACATCTCGTCGATGCCGTCGGCGGCGATGTCGGGATCGATCGGCCCGTGGGAGCCGCTCACCAGCTCGGCGTCCACGCGGTGGACGGTGAGCTCGTGCGCACATCGGCGGGCCACGAAACCGGCGGTCTGGTCGGTGGGCGACCAGGTCCAGACCGGAGTGTCGCCCGAGGCCGCCGCAAGCTCGGCGACCAGATGGCCGCCGATTTCGGCGAACCAGGGGGCCAGGTCGTTGGCCGGCGCCGGGTTCCAAGGGGTCTTCGGTCGCCCGGTCCCCTCGCACAGGACGTGGGTCCAGAAGCCGATGAACTCTCCCAGGTGCGTCGCCAGGTCCAACACCTTCCAGTCGGGACAGGTCGGGACCGGATCGCCTGGCCCGACCCGTTCGAAGGCGGTCGTCAGCACACCGACCTCACGGGCCACGCCGGCGACGAGATCCTCATAGCGCATCGGGGGATCGTAGGCGTGGGCCGAGAGTGGGGTTGGGGCCCTGCTCGGGGCGGCGGAGTCCAGGGTTACTGCGACTCGGTGACGGTGACGGTGCTACCCCCCGGCGCGGACGTGCCGGCGGCGGGCTGCTGGGCGATCACGTAGCCGGGTGGGTACTCGGCGCTGGGCACGCTCTGGGTGCTGGCGGCGAAGCCGGCCCGCTCGAGGGTCTGCAGAGCCTGGTCGTATGGCAGGCCGACGAGATCGGGGACGGGGAGGCCCTGGGGCCCGGCGATGGCCGATCCCGCCGCCGGCGGGGGCGGGGGGAAGTCGATGACGGGCTGGTCGGCCAGCGCCTCCGCCGAGTACTGCTGCCAGATCTGGGCCGGCCACGTACCGCCCGTGACGGAGAAGGGCGTGGCCGGCGGGACCATCGGCCGCTCGGCCTGCGGATAGCCGACCCACACCGCGCTGACCAACTGCGGGGTCGCCCCTATGAACCAGGCGTCGGACCAGTTGTCGGTGGTGCCGGTCTTGCCGGCCACGGGGCGACCTATACGGGCGAGGACCCCGGTGCCGCGGTCGACGACCTGCTGCAGGACACCGTCCATCGTCCTGGCCACGGCCGGGGTGACCGCCCGTCGGGGTTGGGACCGGTGAGCGTAGAGGACGGAGCCGTCCGGGCCCGTCACCTGGGTGACCAGGTAGGGCGGGTTGGCGATGCCGTCGTTGGCCAGCGTCCCGTAGGCCGAGGCCATCTCCAACGGGTTGACTGAGTTGGTGCCGAGGACCGCCGAGGGATAGGCGTCCAGTGGGGTGGTTATCCCGAGCCGGTCGGCCATGGAGACGACGTTCTCGGGTCCGACCTGCATCATCAACTGGGCGTAGACGGTGTTGTCCGACACGACCGTCGCCCTGACCAGGTCCATCCTCCCGACCGGCTCGCCCTCGTAGTTGCGCACGTGCCAGGTCCCGCCGGCGACCGGGATGTTGATCGAAGACGGTCCGTCGAAGGTCCTCGACAGGGGAATGCCCTGCTCGAGGGCGGTGGCCAGCACGAACGGTTTGAAGGTCGAGCCCGACTGGCGGTTGGACTGGGTGGCCAGATCGAGCTGGGCGGTTGGGTCGGCGCTGAAGAAGCCCCGCCCGCCCACCAGGGCGACCACCGCCCCGGTTCGGGGATCGAGCGACGCCAGGGCTCCGTCGGGCTGGTCGGCGCTCTGGGGCAGCACGTGGCGCACGGCGGCATCGGCCTCGGCCTGCCGGGCGAGATCGAGGGTGGTGGAGATGCGCAGGCCGCCCTCGAACAGCGCCCGGCGGCGGGCGGCCGGGGTGGACCCGAAGCGGGGGTCGCCCAGGACGAACCGCTCGACGTCGGCTACGAAGTAGGCGCCCGGGTACGAGGGCGCCTGCGGTTGGGGTCGCGAGACGAGGGGCTCGGCGCCAGCGGCGCCGGCCTGGGACGGGCTGATCTCGGCCAGGGCGACCATGCGGTGCAGGACCTCTGCCCGCCGGCTGAGGGCTGCCTGGGGGTGCTGGTAGGGGTCGGTGTCGGTGGGGGCGTGGATGACGCCGGCCAGCAGGGCGGACTGGGCCAGGTCGAGGGCCGAGGCCGGCTTGCCGAAATAGGTGATGGCGGCCGCCTGGACCCCGTAGGCGCCGTTCCCGAAGTAGACCGAGTTGAGGTACAGCTCAAGGACGTGGGACCGGCTGGCGTGGCGCTCGAGCTGGTAGGCGAGGGTGGCCTCGCGGACCTTGGCCGCCAGGTCCCGCTTGCCCGGGTCGCTGGCCAGCTCGTTCTTCACGTACTGCTCGGCGATGGTCGACCCACCCTGGGCGGCACCCCCGCTGCGCACGTCGGCCACCACCGCCCTCAGGATGGCCCGGAGGTCGATGGCGGGCTCGGTCCAGAACCGCTGGTCCTCTATGGCGACCACGGCCTGGCGCAGGCTCGGTGCCATCTGCGCCAGAGTCACAGGCTGGCGGTCCACCGGTCCGTGGACGGTCGTCACCACCGAGCCATCGGATGCCAGGATGACCGAGCTCTGGGCCTGGGTGGCGGCCGTGTCCTCCAGCGCGGGCAGCTGGTAGGAGCAGGAGGCCAGTGCCGTGCCGGCCACCAGGGCGGCGGCGACGGCCACCCAGCGCATCGGCGAGGGCACCATGGGACCCCCATTGTCCCCGGCACCGCAGGCGCGGCGGTGCACGTCGGTCGCCCAGCCGGGGATGGCCGCTACCCTGGGGCTCCCACGCCCCCGAAACGCCTCTCCTGGGCCCTCATGGGCACCCCGATGGGCCCAGAAGCCGCTTGACGCTTCCGGCGGGCGTGGATAGGATGACCCTCCGCCCATTGGGCCCTTCGGGGTACCCAGGGCAGCATTCGGCGGACCCGACCAACGGCCCATGTGGCAGCGTCGGTTTGCCGGCCGGTGGTTCCGACGACGATCCCTCGGGGTCGGCGTTGCCACCGGAACCGCTCCTTGACAACGGAACAGAGAGCCAAAAGCCAGTGCGGGCGATCAGCCCGACTGCCCACGCGGCAGTCGGTTGGTCGCAGAAGTCAATTGCACTAAACGGACAACAAGTCCGTTCTGGTGCTAGGTCGGTTGGACGGGATCAGTGTCCGGTCCGACCGGCTCTCCGATCTGCTCCGGGCAACCGGAGAAGGTCTCGATGGAGAGTTTGATCCTGGCTCAGGACGAACGCTGGCGGCGCGCTTAAAGCATGCAAGTCGAACGAGGTCCAGCCGGTGGCAACACCGGTGAAGACCTAGTGGCGAACGGGTGCGTAACACGTGAGCAACCTGCCCCGAAGACTGGGATAACACCGGGAAACCGGTGCTAATACCGGATGCCCTCACCGGGCCGCATGACCTGGTGAGGAAATGGATTCCGCTTCGGGAGGGGCTCGCGGCCTATCAGCTTGTTGGTGGGGTAACGGCCCACCAAGGCTTCGACGGGTAGCTGGTCTGAGAGGACGACCAGCCACACTGGGACTGAGACACGGCCCAGACTCCTACGGGAGGCAGCAGTGGGGAATCTTGCGCAATGGGCGAAAGCCTGACGCAGCAACGCCGCGTGGGGGACGAAGGCCTTCGGGTTGTAAACCCCTTTCAGCAGGGACGAACATGACGGTACCTGCAGAAGAAGCCCCGGCCAACTACGTGCCAGCAGCCGCGGTAATACGTAGGGGGCGAGCGTTGTCCGGATTTATTGGG
>DASRBO010000026.1:0-3366 GCA_035653595.1 Acidimicrobiales bacterium
CCAGGTGGGTGACCACCAGCACCTGGTGGGGCGGGGCAAGCGAGGCCAGGGCCCGGCCCACCGCCACCGCCGCCTGACCGCCGACGCCGGCGTCGACCTCGTCGAAGACCAGCACCGGGGGCCCCTGGGTCAGCACCAGGCGGGCGGCCAGCATGGCCCGGGCCAGCTCGCCGCCTGAGGCCACCTTGGCCAGGGGGAGGGCGGGCTGGCCGGGGTTGGCCGCCAGCAGGAACGTCACCTCGTCGCCGGGGTCCTGCTCGCCGACCTCGATCTCCAACCTCGCCCCCGCCATGGCCAGGTCGCCGAAATGGGCCTCGATCGCCTTGGACAGCTCGGGGGCCGCCGCCCGCCTCGCCTTCCCGACCAGGCGCTCGGCCTCGGCCACCGCCGCCCGGGCATCCTCCCGTTCGGCCTCGAGGCGGGCCACGGTGGCGGCGTGGGAGGCCAGCTCCTCCCGCCTGGCCCGGGCCGAGTCGGCGAAGGCCATCACGTCCTCGAGGCTGTCGCCGTACTTGCGGCGCAGCTCCCGCAGCAGCTGCCGCCTGGCCCTCACCTCATCGAGCCGGGCGGGGTCGTCGGCGATCTCCTCGGCCAGCCGGCGCAGCTCGCTGGCCAGGTCGTCGAGCTCGGCCGACAGGGCCCGGAGGCGGGCGCCGGCGGCCCCGAACGGACCGCCCCGGCCCAGCCTGGCCTGGGCGGCGGCCAGGGCCTCGGCCGCCCCCGTCTCTCCCGCCAGCGACTCGTGCGCCTCGGCCGCCGCCGCCCGGTGCTCGGTGGCCGAGGCCAGCAGGTCCTCCTCGGCCTCCAACCGCTCGTCCTCGCCGGGGTCGACGAGGGCGGCACCCTCGATGTCCTGCAGCTGGAAGGCCAGCAGATCCAGCTCGCGCGCCCGGGCCCTCTCGTCGCCGCCCAGGTCTTCCAGCGCCTTCTCGCAGGAGTCCAGCCGGGCCCGGGCCTGACGCAGCGGGCCGAGGTCGACGGAGGCGAAGGCGTCGAGGGCGGCCCGCTGACCCGAGGCCCGCAGCAGGGACTGGTGCGAGTGCTGGCCGTGCAGGTCGACCAGGGCCTCGGCCGCCTCGGCCAGGGCCGACGCCTGGGCCATGCGCCCGTCGAGGTAGGCCCGCGACCGGCCCTGGGCCGGCACCACCCTGGTCATGATCAGCTCGCCCTCGCCGGTGAGGAACCGGCCCTCGACCACCGCCTCGGCGGCACCGGGGCGCACCAGCATGGGCTCGGCCCGGCCCCCGGTGAGGAGCTCGATGGCCTCCACCAGCAGGGTCTTGCCTGCGCCGGTCTCCCCGGTCAGGGCGGTCATGCCCGGCCCGAAGGTGAGGCGCAGATCGGATATGACCCCCAGGTCTCGCACGTGCAGCTCGACCAGCACCGCGCTACCTGTCCGACAGGCCGAACTTGGCCTTGAGGATGGCGTGGAAGCCTGGGCGGCCGCCGAAGGTGACGAAGCGGGCCGGGCACGGGCCGGTGGTGCACTCGATGGCGTCGCCGGGCTCGAGCACGCCGGCGTCGGTGCCGTCGACCACCAGGATGGCGGGGCGGGGCTCCAGCACCTCCACCCGCACCGTCTCGCCCTCGGCCAGCACCAGGCTGCGGTCGAACAGCATGTGGGGCGAGACCGGTGTCACCAGTACCGCCCTCAGCTGGGGCGACAGGATCGGACCGCGGGCCGACAGGTTGTACGCCGTCGACCCGGTGGGGGTGGCCACGATCAGCCCGTCGGCGGCATAGGTGATGAAGTGCTCGCCGGCGATGGCGACGCCCAGCCGCACGGTGTGGCCGGGCACCGTCTTCTCCAGCACCGCCTCGTTGACCGCCGACAGGCGGCGGCGACCGCCGCCGGTGCCGACGTGCACCTCGAGGGTGAAGCGCTCCTCTATCGAGTAGTCGCCGGCGACGAAGCGCTCCAGCGCCTCGGTCACCCTCGCCGGCTCGACCGCCGACAGGTAGCCCAGCTGTCCGAGGTTGACACCCAGCACCGGCACCCCGGCCCGGCAGGCGAGATCGACGGTCCGCAGCATGGTGCCGTCCCCGCCCAGGCTCATGGCCAGGTCGGCCCGATCCACCAGCTCGGCCTCGGGGGCGAGCTCAACCTCGACGAGGCCGGCGCCGGCGGCGTCGGTCGGGCTGAGGACCGCCGAGTGGCCCCGCTCGGTCAGCCACTGCACGGCCTCGGCGGCCAGCTTGGCCGCCTCCGGTCGGCTGGGATGGACCACCAGCGCCACCCGCGCCATCAGGCCCCCTCCCCTATCAGCTCGCCGGCGGCAGCCAGGGCCCGGTCCAGCCCGGCGACGGTGCCGGCGGCCGTGGTGCCGGCGGTGCCGGCGGCACCGATGGCGTGGGTGTCGGCGGCGTCGGCGGCGTGGCCCGACGAGCCGGAGTGGGCGCGGCCGTGGAGGAGGAACTCGACGTTGCCCTGCGCCCCCCGGATGGGCGAAACCATGACCCCCATGATGGCGGCCCCCGCTGACACCAACGCGTCAATCACGGCTTCGACCGCCGCCCGCCACAGGCCGGGGTCGCTGATGACGCCCCTGCCCCGCGAAGCCTCGACCCGCCCCACCTCGAACTGGGGCTTCACCAGCCACACCAGGTCGGCCCCCTCGACCGCCACCGGCCCGGCCAGAGCGCCAGCGACCGTCCGCAGGGAGATGAAGGCGAGGTCGGCCACCACTATGTCGTAGGGGCCGGCAGCCGTCACCGCCAGAGGGAGCGACCGGACGTTGGTCCCCTCGCTGACGAGGACGCGGGCGTCGGAGCGCAGCCGGGGGTGGAGCTGGCCCCGTCCCACGTCGACCGCCGCCACCAGGCGGGCGCCCCGCTGCAGCAGGCAGTCGGTGAAGCCTCCCGTGGAGGCTCCAGCATCCAGTGCCGTCCGCCCGGCGACGTCGATCCCGAAGTGGTGCAGGGCGGCGTCCAGCTTCTCGCCGCCCCGGCCGACGAAGGGCGCCGGCGGCCCCTGAACGAGGAGCGCCTCGTCCGCCGACACCAGGCGGGCAGCCTTGTCGGCGACCGAGCCGGCGACCAGAACCCGTCCGGCGGCTATGGCCTGGGCGGCCTGCTGGCGGCTGTCCGCCAGTCCCCGCCGCACCAGCTCGAGGTCGAGTCGGCGACGCCCGGCCAGGGTCAGCCCTGGCCGGCGCTCTTCTTGGCCGCTGCCTTCTTGGCCGGGGCTTTGGTGGCCGGGGCCTTGGTGGCCGCCTTCTTGGCGGCAGTGGTCTTCTTGACCGCAGCCTTGGCGCCGGCAGCCTTGTTGGCCGGGGCCTTCTTCGCCCCCTCGGAGCCGCTGGAGACCTTCTTGGCGGCGGCGGCGTTGCCTGCCACCTTCTTGCCGGTCGCCTTGCGGCCCTGGGC
>DASRBO010000027.1:0-20913 GCA_035653595.1 Acidimicrobiales bacterium
CCGGCTACGACGTGGCCGGCAAGACCGGCACGGCCCAGAAGCCGATGGTCGACGCCCGCGGCTACCAGCCCGGCGCCTTCATGTCGACCTTCGTCGGCTTCGCCCCCGCCGAGGACCCCGCCGTCACCGCCATCGTGGTCATCAACCACCCCCAGCCGGTGTACTACGGCGCCGAGGTGGCGGCCCCCGTCTTCTCGGAGATCACCCAGTACGCCCTGCGCATGCTGGGCGTGCCCCCGCCTGCCCCGGTGCCGCTCGCCCCCGACGTGCCCCCCGTGGACGCCAGCGCCGCCGCCGGCGGCGAGGGCCCGCCCCCGTCGTCGGCGCCGGCCCAGGCCGGCGGGGCCCGGCCCGGTGCGGCCCCGCCCCCCAGTCCCCATGCCGGCGGGGTCGCCGACAGCCCCCTCACCAGGCCCGCTGCCGGGCCGCCCCCGGTCCGGGGGGCCCCGGTCGTCCCTACCACTAGCCTCCCCAGGTCGACGACACCGTCCCACAAGCCCTGAGAGGCCCCGCCGCTATGCGTCTGGACAAGCTCCTCGGCGGCGTCGACGTACTCGAGACGGTGGGGGACCCCACCTCGACCGACGTGACCGCCGTATGCCACGACCACCGCTCGGTCACCCCTGGTGCGCTGTTCTGCTGCTTCCCCGGGGCGGCCAGCGACGGTCACGACTTCGCCCCGGCGGCGGTGCAGGCGGGGGCGGCGGCGCTGCTGTGCGAGCACCTCCTGCCCCTCGACCTGCCCCAGGCCCGGGTGGCCCAGGTCCGCCCGGCGATGGCCCAGGTGGCGGCGACCTTCTTCGGCCACCCCTCGCGGCGCCTGGTCGTGGTGGGGGTCACCGGCACCAACGGGAAGACCACCGTCACCCAGCTGCTTGGGGCGATCTTCCGGGCCCAGGGCTGGCCGGAGCTGGTCATCGGCACCCTGAGCGGCAGCCGGACGACTCCCGAGGCGCCCGCCCTGCAGGAGCAGCTGGCCTCGCACCTGGCCGCCGGCGGGCGCGCCGTGGCCATGGAGGTCTCCTCCCACGCCCTGACCAAGCACCGGGTCGACGCCGTGTCGTTCGGGGCGGCCGTGTTCACCAACCTCTCCCACGACCACCTCGACTACCACGGCACCATGGAGGCCTATTTCGAGGCCAAGGCCGGCCTGTTCTCGCCCGAGCGCGCTCCCGTCGGGGTGATCTGTGCCGACGACCCGTGGGGCAGGCGACTGATCGACATCGCCGGTGAGCGCGGGCTGCGCGTGATCCCGTACAGCATCGCCGGAGCGACCGACGTCGACTGCGACCTGGGCGGCTCCCGCTTCACCTGGCGTGGCCGGCGCCTGGCCGTCGGCCTGGGCGGCCTGTTCAACGTCGCCAACGCCATGGCGGCGGCGGCGGCGGCCGAGGCGGTCGGGGCCGATCCCGACGCCATCGCCGCCGGGTTGGCCGAGGCGCCCCCCGTGCGGGGCCGAATGGAGCGGCTGGACGCAGGCCAGCCCTTCGAGGTGGTCATCGACTACGCCCACACCCCCGACGGCCTGGCCGTGGTGCTGCAGGCGGCCAGGGCGGAGGCGCCCGGCCGGCTCATCGTGGTGTTCGGCTGCGGCGGCGACCGCGACGCCGACAAGCGCCCTCTGATGGGCGAGGTGGCGGCCAGGCTGGCCGACCGGGTGATCGTCACCAGCGACAACCCCCGCCACGAGGACCCGGCGGCGATCATCGAGCAGGTGGTGGCGGGCGCCGTCGGGCCGGCCGAAGTGGTCGTGGAGCCCGACCGGGTGGCGGCCATCGCCATGGCGGTGGCCGGGGCCGCCCCCGGCGACACGGTCGTGATCGCCGGCAAGGGACATGAGACCGGCCAGCAGGTCGGCGACGTCGTGATACCCATGGACGACCACGACAGCGCCCTTGCCGCCCTGGAGGCACTCCGGTGATCGCCATCCTCGTCGCCGGGGCGGTGGCGCTGGTGGTGGGCCTGGTGGCGACCCCCCTGCTCATCGGGTGGATGCATCGCGAGGGCATCGGCCAGCAGATCCGCGAGGACGGTCCCCAGGGCCATGTCACCAAGGCGGGCACGCCGACCATGGGCGGGATCACCATCGTCCTGGCCGGCGTCGCCGGTTACCTGGCCGGCCACATCCGCATCGGCACCTTCACCACCCGCTCCGGCCTGCTGGTCATGATGGTCTTCGTCGCCTTCGGGGCCATCGGCCTGCTCGACGACTGGATAGGCATCTCCCGCAGCCGCAACCTGGGGCTGAACAAGCGGGCCAAGAGCGCCGCCCAACTGGTGGTGGCGCTCGGCTACGGGTGGCTGGCCCTGCACTGGTCGGGGGTGAGCACCCGGCTGTCGTTCACCCGCTACGACTCGCCCGGCCTTCACCTGGGGACCGTCGGGTGGGTGGTGCTGGCCGTGCTGATGCTGGTGGGGGCGTCGAACGCCGTCAACCTGACCGACGGTCTGGACGGCCTGGCGGCCGGCTCGTCGATCTTCGCCTTCTCCACCTTCGCCCTCATCGGCTACTGGGAGTTCCGCCACTACCCCATCTACCACGTGCACCCGGCGCTGGACCTGGCCCAGGCGGCCGTCGCCATGGCCGGTTCGTGCGCCGGGTTCCTGTGGTGGAACGCCGCCCCCGCCCGCATCTTCATGGGCGACACCGGCGCCCTCGCCATCGGTGGCGGCCTGGCCGCTCTCGCCCTGCAGCTCAACCTCGAGCTGCTCCTGCCGGTGGTCGGGGCCCTGTTCGTCATCATCACCCTGTCGGTGGTCATACAGGTCGTGAGCTTCCGCCTGTTCCACCGGCGGGTGTTCCGCATGGCCCCGCTCCACCACCACTTCGAGCTGCTGGGCTGGCCCGAGACCACCGTCATCGTGCGGTTCTGGATCCTGGCCGGGCTGTGCACCGCCCTGTCGCTCGGGATCTTCTATGCCGACTTCCTCCGCTTCGGGCGGGTCGACTGATGGCCCCCGGAGCGACGACGGCATGAGCCGGGCGGTCGTGGTCGGGCTGGCCGTGACCGGCCGGGCCGTCGCCCGCCGGCTGACAGAGCGGGGCTGGGACGTGGACGTGGTCGACGACCGTCCCACCGACGCCACCCGGTCGGCGGCGGTGGAGCTCGGCGTCGAGCTCACCGAGGCGCCCGACCCCGACCGGCTGGACGCCATGGCCCGCCGGGCGGAGCTGGTGGTGGTGAGCCCCGGCGTCCCCGCCAGGCATCCGGTCTTCTCGCTTGGCGCCCCTACCCCGGTGGTGAGCGAGATCGAGCTGGCCTCCACCTGGACCACCGCCCCCCTCCTCGCCGTCACCGGCACCAACGGCAAGACCACGGTGGTGACCCTGGTGGCCGACATGCTCAGGCGCTCCGGCCGCGACGCCGTCGCCGCCGGCAACAGCATCGGCGAGACCCTGATCGACGCCGTCAGCGTCGGGGCCGAGGCCTACGTGGTCGAGGTCTCCTCGTTCCAGCTCGCCCTCACCCGCACCTTCAGGCCCCGGGTGGCGGGCTGGCTCAACTTCGCCCCCGACCACCTCGACTGGCATCCCGACCTCGACGACTACCGCCGGGCCAAGGCCCGCATCTGGGCCAACCAGGGACCGGATGACACCGCCGTGGTCAACGTCGACGACGCGGTGGTGCGTCGCACCGCCCTCGAGCCCGGCACCGCCGCCCCCGGTCGAGTGGTCGGCTTCGGCATCCTCGGGGGATCCGGGGCGGCGGACGAGGAGTGGCCGCTGGGCGCCGCCTACCGCGTCAGCGGGGAGTGGCTGGTCGGGCCGGACGGGGAGCCGATGGTCGAGCGGGACGCGTTGCCCCGCGCCCTTCCCCACGATCTGGCCAACGCTCTCGCCGCCCTGGCGGTGGCCCGGGCGGGCGGCGCCGATCCGGTCGCCTGCCGCCAGGCCCTGGTCGAGTTCGAGGGGCTCCCCCACCGAGTGGCCCTGGTAGGGGACTCTGGTGGTGTGCGTTTCTTCGACGACTCCAAGGCGACCACCCCGGCGTCGGTGCTGGCGGCCATGTCCGGCTTCGACTCGATGGTGCTGATCGCCGGCGGCCGCAACAAGGGACTCGATCTGTCGGTGCTCTCCTCCGAGGCGTCGCGGGTGCGGGCGGTGGTGGCCATCGGCGAGGCCGCCGGCGAGGTGGAGGCCGCCTTCGCCGGCCTGCGCCCGGTCGAGACGGCGTCGTCGATGCGCGAGGCGGTGGCCAAGGCGGCCGAGCTGGCCCGCCCCGGAGACGCGGTGGTGCTCTCGCCCGGCTGCGCCTCCTTCGACTGGTACGGCTCCTACGCGGAGCGGGGCGACGACTTCGCCCGGGCCGTGGCCGAGCTGATCGGGGCCCGCCGGTGAGCGCCCCCTCGGGCCGGTCGCCGGCCCCGACCCGGCGCCCGGGCGGTTTCGTGATCCTGCTCGCCCTCACCGTGGTGCTCGACGTAGTCGGTCTGGTGATGGTGCTTTCGGCCTCCTCGGTCGAGGCGCTCGCCCAGTACGGCTCCTCGTGGGTGTTCTTCGAGCGCCAGCTGATGTGGGTGGCGGTGGGCCTGGCGGTCATGGTGGCCACGATCCGGGTCGACTACCACCGCTGGCGGCGCTTCTCGCTGGTCGGCCTGATCGGCTCGGTCGGCCTGCTGCTGGCGGTGCTGGTGCCCGGGGTCGGGGTGAGCGTGGGCGGGTCGAGCCGCTGGCTGGGCTTCGGCAGCTTCCGCATCCAGCCCTCCGAGCTGGTCAAGCTGGCCCTGGTCGTCTACCTGGCCGACGTGCTGGCCCGCCGCCTCGACCGCGACGGGGATCCGACCGGGGTTCTCAAGCCCATCGTGGGGATCTTCCTGGTGGTGGGGGCGCTGGTGCTCAAGCAGCCCGACATGGGCACCGCCCTGGTCATCGGGGCGGTGGTCTTCGGGCTGCTCTTCGCCGCCGGCGTGCGGGCCCGGACCATGGCCCAGCTGGGGGCGGTGGCGGTGGCGGGCGCCTTCGTCGCCGGCATGGCCGAGCCCTACCGCAAGGCCCGCCTCCTGTCCTTCATGCACCCGTGGTCCGATCCCACCTCGACCGGGTACCAGGTGGTCCAGTCCCTGGTCGGTCTGGGTTCGGGCGGCCTGGCCGGGGTGGGCCTGGGGGCCAGCCGGGCCAAGTGGGGCTTCCTGCCCAACGCCCACACCGACTTCATCTTCTCGATCATCGGCGAGGAGCTGGGCCTGGTCGGCAGCGTGCTGGTGGTTGGCCTGTTCATCGCCTTCGCCGTCATGGGGGTGCGGGCGGCCCGCCGGGCCCCCGACCGCTTCGGCGCCCTCCTGGCGGTGGGGGTGACGGTGTGGATCACCACCCAGGCGGTGCTCAACATCGGCGCAGTCATCGGCATGCTGCCGGTGACGGGGGTCCCCCTGCCGCTGGTGTCCTTCGGCGGCTCCTCGCTGGTCATCGCCATGGCCGCCATCGGGGTGCTGCTCAACGTGGCCGGCCAGGAGCGGACCCGTCCCACGGCCGCGCCGGCCCGAGGGCGCCGCCCGCTGGCGGCCGCCGGACGCCTGGTCCGCGAGGGCCGCCCTTGAACCAGCGGCCCCGGTCCGGGCGGCCGATCGTCATAGCCGGCGGCGGCACCGGCGGGCATGCCGTGCCCGCCCTGGCCGTCGCCCAGGCCCTGGTCCGCCGGGGCCACGACCGGGCCGACATCCGCTTCGTCGGCTCCCGCCGGGGCCTCGAGGCCACCCTGGTGCCCGAGGCCGGCTTCGCCATCTCCCTGCTGCCCGGCCGCGGCATACCGCGCCGGCCCAGCCTCACCGGCCTGGCCGCCGCCGCCGCCCTGGCCGCCGCCTGCGTCATGGCCCTGTGGCTGCTGGGGCGGCACCGGCCGGCGGTGGTGCTGTCGGTGGGGGGCTACGCCAGCCTGCCCTGTGCCTTCGCCGCCGTGGTGCTGCGCGTCCCCCTGGTGCTCACCGATCAGAACGCGGTGGCCGGGGCATCCAACCGGCTGGTCGGCCGGTTCGCCGCCGCCGCCGCCGTCGCCTTCCCCGGCACCGACCTGCCCCGGGCGGTCCTGACGGGGACGCCGGTGCGCGACGAGGTGGTGGCGGTGGACCGATCGCCCGAGGGACGGGCCAAGGCCAGGGCCGTCCTCGACCTGCCCGAGGACGTGCGGGTGGTGGCGGTCACCGGCGGCTCGCTGGGGGCGAGGACGATCAACCGGGCGGCGGTCGGGCTGGCCCGCCGGTGGTCGGAACGGCCGGGCATCGCCTTGCACCACGTGGTCGGGCGGAGGGACTGGGCCGATGTGGCCGCCGATGCACCCCCGTCGGCGGAGGGCGGCCTCCTCTACCGGGCGGTCGAGTACGAGGACCGCATGCCAACCGTGCTGGCGGCGGCGGACGTCATGGTGTGCCGGGCCGGAGGCTCGACGGTGGCCGAGCTCACCGCCGTCGGGGTGGCCTCGATCCTCGTGCCCCTGCCGCACGCCCCCGGTGACCACCAGAGCGCCAATGCCGCCGCCCTGGCCCGGGCGGGGGCGGCCGTGGTCGTCTCCGACGACCAGTTCGACACCGCCCGGCTGGCCGACCTGCTTGGCCAGCTGCTGGACACCCCCGGCCGGCTGCAGGAGATGGAGGAGGCGGCCCGCTCGCTGGGCCGGCCCGGTGCGGCCGACCTGGTGGCCGAGCTGGTCGAGTCCACCGGGGCCTCCGGCGGGAGGCGGTAGTGAGGCCCGATCTCTCCGGGGAGCGGCACATCCACGTGGTGGGCATCGGCGGCGCCGGCATGAGCGCCATCGCCACCGTGCTGGCCGCCATGGGCCACCGGGTCTCGGGCAGCGACCTCAAGACCTCCCCCGCCCTCGAGCGCCTGCGGTCCCTCGGCCTCGAGGTCCACGTCGGCCACCGGGCCGACCAGGTGGGCGGGGCCGACCTGGTGGCGGTGTCGACCGCCATCCCCCCGACCAACCCCGAGGTGGCCGAGGCCGGGCGCCGGGGCCTGCCCGTGCACAGCCGGGCCGACCTGCTGGGGGCGATCACCGCCCTGCGGCGGACCATCGCCGTGTCCGGCACCCACGGCAAGACCACCACCTCGTCGATCCTCTCGCTGATCCTGGTGGAGGCCGGCTGGCGGCCGTCGTTCATCGTCGGCGGCGACGTCAACGAGATCGGCTCGGGGGCGTCGTGGTCGGACGGGGAGTGGCTGGTCGTCGAGGCCGACGAGAGCGACGGCACCTTCCTCGAGCTCAGCACCGAGGTGGCCCTGGTCACCAGCGTTGAGCCCGACCACCTCGAGCACTACGGCTCCTTCGACGCCCTGCGCCAGGCCTTCGCCCGCTTCCTGGCGGGGGCGCCGACCGGCCGGGTGGTGTGCGCCGACGACCCCGAGGCCGCCCTCCTGGGCCGGGCCGCCGGGGCCGTCTCCTACGGCCGCGGTGAGGAGGCCGACTTCCTGGTCACCGACGTCGAGCTGGGGCGCAGCTCCAGTGCCTTCTTCCTCCGCTCAGGCGACGAGGTCCTGGTGCGGGCCCGCCTGTCGGTGCCGGGGGCCCACAACGTGCTCAACGCCGCCGCCGCCGCCACCACCGCCCTGCGCCTCGGGGTGGGGCCCGAAGCGGTCGCCGCCGCCCTGGCCCGCTTCACCGGGGTCGCCCGCCGGTTCCAGTTCCGGGGCGAGGCCGGGGGAGTGACCTTCATCGACGACTACGCCCACCTGCCCGGCGAGGTGGTCCCGACGCTGGAGGCGGTGGCCAACGGCGGCTGGAGCCGGATCGTGTGCGTGTTCCAGCCCCACCGGTTCAGCCGCACCGCCGCCCTGTGGCGGGACTTCGCCGGCGCCTTCGACCTGGCCGACCTGCTGGTCGTGACCGACGTCTACCCCGCCGGCGAGGCCCACCGGCCCGGGGTGTCGGGCAAGCTGATCGTGGACGCCGTCCTCGACGCCGAACCGGCCAAGGCGGTGGCCTACCTGCCCAACCGGGCCGAGCTGGTCGGCTACCTGCGCCGCAGCCTGCGCCCGGGCGACGTGTGCCTCACCCTGGGGGCGGGGGACCTGACCACCCTGGCCGACGAACTGCTGGAGGCGGGGTGAACGCCGTCGACCGGGCCCTCGACGAGGCCGCCGCCATCCTCGGCGACCGGGCCGAGCGGGACCGGCCCCTCGGCCCCCTCACCACCTACCGGGTTGGCGGGCCGGCGGCCCTGATGGTGACGGCGGCGTCCGAGGACGACCTGCTGGCCTGCCGCCAGGCCGTGCTGGCCACCGGGGTGGCGGTGCTGGTGGTCGGCAAGGGCTCCAACCTGCTGGTGGCCGACGCCGGCTTCGCCGGCCTGGCGGTGCTCCTCGGCGACGCCCTGGCCGCCATCGAGCCTGACCGGTCCGGGGTCAGCGCCGGGGCCGCCGCCGCCCTGCCCACCGTGGCCCGGCGCACGGCGGCCGCCGGCCTGGCGGGCCTGGAGTGGGCGGTGGGCGTCCCCGGCTCGGTGGGCGGGGGGATCAGGATGAACGCCGGCGGCCACGGCTCCGACGTGGCCGCCTGCCTCGAGCGGTGCCGCCTGGTCGACCTGGCCGGGCCGGAGCCGGTGCTCGAGTGGTCCGTGGCCGAGCTGGGCTTCGGCTACCGGCGGTCCAACGTGGCCGCCCACCAGGTGGTGGTCGAGGGCCGGTTCCGCCTCGAGGCCGGCGACCGGCGCCACTCCGAGTCACTGATCGCCGACATCGTCCGCTGGAGGAGGGCCAACCAGCCCGGGGGCCAGAACGCCGGCTCGGTCTTCACCAACCCCGAGGGCGACTCGGCCGGCCGGCTGGTCGACGCCGCCGGGCTCAAGGGGCGGCGGCTGGGCACCGCCCTGGTGTCGCCCAAGCACGCCAACTTCATCCAGGCCGACCCGGGCGGGTCGGCCGACGACGTCCGCGCCCTCATGACCCTGGTCGCCACCGAGGTGGCCGCCCGCAGCGGGGTCCACCTGGTGCCCGAGGTGAGGATGATCGGCTTCGGAGAGGAGGAGTCCCCGTGACCGCCACCGCAACCCGCCCCCCGGCGCCGGCCCCGCCCCATCCCCGCATCCGCCAGCGCCGCATTGAGGTGCTGCGGGACCAGGGCCGGCGCCGGCTGCGGCTGCTGGTCGCCACGGCGTGCGTGCTGGGCGGGCTGCTGGTGACCTACGCGGTGCTGCACTCGCCGTGGCTGCGGGTGGACCGGGTGGAGGTGAGCGGCCTGCACCGGACCCCGCCGGCGGCCGTGTCGGCCGTGGCCCGGGGCCAGCTCCACCGGCCGATGATCGACGCCGGCGGCCCCGCACTGGTGGCCGCTCTCGAGCGCCTCCCCTGGGTGCGGGCGGCCACCGTGACCAGGCGCTGGCCCTCGACCCTGGCCATAGCGGTGCTCGAGCGCACGCCGGTGGCCCAGGCCCAGGTGGCGGGGGGCTGGGCCCTGGTCGACGGGACCGGCCGGGTGGTGGCGGTCTCGTCCAGCCCCACCTCCGGCCTGCCCACCCTGGGGACGGCCCCGTGGCGGGGCCGGCCCGGAGCATCCCTGGGCCCCTCGGCGCCGGTGCTCCTGCGGGCCCTGGCGGCGGTGCCGGCCGGCCTCCGGCCCGGGCTGGCGGCGGTCGTGCCCGAGGACGGTGGCGCGGTCGCCCTGGTGCTGGCCGGGGGCACGACGGTCGACCTGGGGCCGCCCAGCGACCTGGGGGCCAAAATGGCCGCCCTCTCCACCCTCAGCGCCCAGACCGATCTGACCAAGGCGGCGGCGGTGGACCTGAGCCTGCCCGACCGGCCCCTGGTCACACCCCGCTCAGCAGGCCCTTGACCTCGGTCAGCGGTGGGACCTACGGTTTACCTCTGCCATAGAGCTTGACATAACTCTGAACCTCCACTTGAGGTTGAGGGACCGGGCCGGGGCCCGGAACCGGCGTCACCGCCGGGCAACGGGCTCGAGACCACCGGATTTCAGGGAGGGCATCCCACCAGCCATGGCCAGCGCCTCGCAGAACTACATAGCGGTAATCAAGGTCGTGGGCATCGGGGGCGGCGGCGTCAACGCTGTCAACCGCATGATCGACGCCGGCCTCAAGGGCGTGGAGTTCATCGCCGTCAACACCGACGCCCAGGCCCTTCTGATGAGCGACGCCGACGTCAAGCTCGACATCGGCCGCCAGCTGACCCGGGGCCTGGGGGCGGGCAGCGACCCCGAGGTGGGGCGGCAGGCCGCCGACGAGCACCGCGACGAGATCGAGGAGGTCCTCAAGGGGGCCGACATGGTCTTCATCACCGCAGGCAAGGGCGGGGGCACCGGCACCGGGGGCGCCCCGGTGGTGGCGGAGATCGCCAAGTCCCTGGGCGCCCTCACCATCGGGGTGGTGACCCGGCCCTTCTCCTTCGAGGGTCGCCGGCGGGCCGTCCAGGCCGACGCCGGCATCCAGCGCCTCAAGGAGAAGGTGGACACCCTCATCATCATCCCCAACGACCGGCTGCTGACCGTGTCCAACGACAAGACCTCCATGGTCAACGCCTTCAAGATGGCCGACGAGGTCCTCCTGCAGGGCGTGCAGGGGATCACCGACCTCATCACCACGCCGGGCCTGATCAACACCGACTTCGCCGACGTGAAGATGATCATGAACAACGCCGGCACTGCCATCATGGGCATCGGCACGGCGTCGGGCGAGGGCCGGGCCGTCAACGCCGCCCGGGGGGCCATCACCAGCCCGCTGCTCGAGGCGTCCATCGAGGGCGCCCGCGGCATCCTCCTCAACATCGCCGGCGGCAGCGACCTGGGGCTGTTCGAGGTCAACGAGGCGGCCGAAATCATCCACGGCGTCGCCCATCCCGACGCCAACATCATCTTCGGCTCGGTGATCGACGACTCCATGGGCGACGAGGTGCGGGTGACCGTCATCGCCGCCGGCTTCGAGCGCTGGGAGGACCGCCCCGACGACCGGCGCATCTCGACCCGGCCGCCGTCGGTCGACGAGGCCGACCTGGCCCTGGGCGACGACGACTTCGACGTCCCCTCGTTCCTCAAATAGCCCCGGGGACGTCGATACCGCTGGCCCCCTCGGGGCTGCTCGGTCCGCTCGAGCTGGCCGGGGGAGTCCTGGCCCTGTGGACGGGGAGGGCCCAGGGCGACCTTCGTGACCGGCCCGGCGTCGAGGCCCGCCGCCGGGCGGTGCTGGACCTGGGTTGGTGCCGGCCCCACCAGGTGCACGGCGCCGACTGCCTCGCCGTCACCGGTCCGGGGACGCCGGGCACCGCCGACGCCGTGGTCACCGCCACCGCCGGCCTGGGCCTGGCCGTGCTGACCGCAGACTGCGCCTCGGTCGCCCTGGCCAGCCCGGAGGGGATAGCGGGCGCCGTCCACGCCGGCTGGCGGGGACTGGTGGCCGGGGTGGTGCCTGCGGCCGTGGCCGCCATGGCCGCCCTGGGGGCCACCACCGTGGTGGCCGCCCTCGGTCCCTGCATCAGGCCCGAGTGCTACGAGTTCGGCCCCGACGACCTGGCGGCGGTGGCCGGGGCGGTGGGGGCCGACGTCTCCGGGCGGACCAGCGCCGGCGGCCTGGCCCTGGACCTGCCGGCGGCGGTGCGGGCCTCGCTGGCGGCGGCCGGGGCCGAGCTGGTCGCCGACGCCGGGGTGTGCACGGCCTGTGAGCCCGGGCACTTCTCCCACCGCCGGCGGGGTGACCAGGAGCGGGAGGCGCTGGTGGTCTGGCGCCCGGGCGGGCGGCCATGACCGTGGCCGAGGCCGTCGCCGGCCTCCGCCGCCAGATGGCCGAGGCCGGTGCCGATCCCGACCGGGTGCGGGTGGTGGCGGTCACCAAGGGCCAGCCCTTCGAGGCGGTGGCCGAGGCGGCCGGGGCCGGGCTGGTCGACCTGGGGGAGAACTACGCCCAGGAGCTGCTGGCCAAGGCGGCCCGGGCGACCGAGGCCGGCCTGGCCGGGCTGCGCTGGCACTTCCTCGGTGCCGTCCAGCGCAACAAGGTCGCCGACCTCGCCCCGGTGGTGTGGCTGTGGCAGTCGGTGGACCGGGCCGAGGAGGCCGGCGCCATCGCCCGCTCGGCGCCGGGGGCGCGCGTCCTCGTCCAGGTCGCCATCGCCCCCGGACCGGGTCGGGGGGGCTGCGCCCCCGAGGAGGCCGCCGGCCTGGTGGAGGCCAGCCGTCGCCTGGGCCTTGACCCGCTGGGGCTGATGGCGGTGGGGGCGCCGGACGACCCGGGCACCACCGCCGACGGCTTCCGGTGGCTGGCGGCCGAGGCGTCCCGACTGGGACTGCCCGAGGTCTCCATGGGCATGAGCGAGGACTTCCGCTCTGCCGTGCAGGCGGGCAGCACCATGGTCCGGATCGGCCGGGCGCTGTTCGGTCCGCGACCCGGGGCTGTCGGCCTGCGACGATAGGCTCGGAAAAGGAGGCTCAGCGATGGCTTCGTTTGTGCGGCGAGCAATGGTCTACCTGGGGCTCGTTGACGACGACTACGAGGAGTACGAGCACTACGAGGAGCCGGTGCCCCAGACGGCGGCGCCGGCCCGGTCCCAGCCGCGCACCTACGCCCCGGAACCGGAGGCGACCACCAGCAGCATCCGGCCCCTCTACCGCGAGGAGCCGGCGGCACCGGCGTCCTCGCGCACGGCGGTGGTCCGGCCCATCACCCCGGTGCAGAGCGCCAAGGTCCACGTCGTGGCCCCAGGACAGTTCAGCGACGCCCAGGAGATCGGCGACCGCCTCAAGGCCAGCCAGCCGGTCATCGTCAACCTGCAGTCCGGCGACCGCGAGCTGTCGCGGCGGATGATCGACTTTTGCAGCGGCGCGACCTACGCCCTGGGCGGTTCCATGGACAAGGTCGCCGACCAGGTCTTCCTGCTCACGCCGTCCAACGTCGAGGTTTCGGCGGAGGAGAAGCGTCGACTGCAGGAGCGGGGCCTCTACCGGGCCTGAACGTCGTTGAACATCCTGGCCGACATTCTGCAGATCTACGTCGTCATCCTCTTCGCCAGGATCATCCTCAGCTACTTCCCCATCGGCCCCGGCTCGGCGCTGGGACCGGTGGTCCGGGCCCTCGACGCCGTCACCGAGCCCGTGCTCGCCCCCGTCCGCCGGGCGGTGCCGCCGGTGCGCATGGGATCGATGGGACTCGACCTGTCCCCGATCATCGTGCTGGTGGCGATCTCGGTCATAAGGGGCGTCCTGCTCCGATGAGCCCCGACGGCGGGCAGGAGGAAGCCCGTCCCGCGGATCCAATGCAGATGACCGGCGACGTGGTTCGCTCGGTGGTGTTCCGCCAGCACCGCCACGGCTATCACCCCGACGACGTCGACGAGTTCCTCGAGACGGTGGCCTGGGCCCTCGACGCCCACCGGCGTCGGATCGCCGAGTTGGAGAGGGCGACCGAGGATGCCCCGCCCAACGGCCGACTGCTGGATCTGGCCACGACGTCGGAAGGGGCGGCACCGGGCGGGACGCTCGACAGCGCCGCCGCCGAGGAGCAGGCCCGCGTCGCACGCCAGCTGCAGACCCTCGAGCGCCGTCTGAGCGCCGAGCGGGCCCGGCTGCGACGGGTGCTCGACGAGATCGGCGGGCTGCTGGGGGCCCTGTCGGTCATGGACCCCCAGCCCCCGCCCGTGGATCCGCGCTGGCACCGGCCGGCCGCCACCGCCGCTCCGGAGGCCGAGCGGACCCCTTGATCGGCGGCCCCGCTGACCTATCGGCGAGGGCCGGCCGGCGGTCAGGCAGCGCACGGCCGTTCGGGGGACTCGTTTACTATGCCGGGGTCCCGAGACCCGCGACCCCGGACTGGTGCGCCTGTGCTCCTCCTCCTGACCATCGCCCTGGTGCTCATCGGCGCCGTGGCTCTCATCATCGGCTTCATCCAGGACTCCCTGGTCCCGATCTACATCTCGATCGGGTGCAGCGTCCTGGCTGCGGTGGTGCTGGTCGCCTTCTCGCGGGTCACCCGGCGGGAGAGCATCCGCATCACGACCCTGGCCAGCGACGAGGAGGAGCCCGAGCCGGCGGCCCCCCCGTCGGCGGAGGTCACCGAGGCCATCCGCGTCATAGGCACCGAGCCGTCGTTGTCGGCGTCGGCGTCCACCTTCGAGGCCGGCACCGGGGACCTCGACGAGTTCGAGGAGGGCGACGAGTTCGAGGAGGGCGAGGAGCTAGAGGAGCCGGAGGAGGAGCTCGACGAGCTGGAGGAGGTGGGCGACGCCGTCTTCCCCATCGCCGACTACGACGAGCTCAAGGTGTCCGAGATCATGCCTCTGCTGGCCGAGCTCGACCCCGACGAGCTGGCACTGGTCCACGACGTCGAGTCGGAAGGCAAGGCCCGCAACACCATCCTCGCCCGCATCGAGCAGCTGTCCGCCGCCGACGAGGAGCCGTTCCGGGCGGCGCCCCGCCGGGCCCCGGCCAAGAAGGCAGCGGCGCGAGCGACCAAGGCGGCTTCGGCCGGCCGGTCGGCGACCAGGGCCGGCGCGGCGAGGAAGGCGCCGGCCAAGGCCGCCACCAAGGCAGCCTCCAAGTCGAGCGCCAAGGCCCCGGCCAAGCGGACGGCCACGGCGCGCACCCCGGCCAAGAAGGCCGCCGCCACCAGGACCGCCGCCAAGAAGACCGTCGCCAAGAAGACGGTCGCCAAGAAGACGGTCGCCAAGAAGGCGGCCAGGACCGGCTCTTCCGCCGGACGCGCCAGCGGCACGACCAAGCGCAGGGGTACGCGCTGAGTTCGCCGGGCCCGGCGCCGGCGGGCACCGGCTAGCCGGCCGCCTTCACGCCTTCACCAGCTCGGCCCGGGCGGCGCGGCCGTCGTCGGTCTCGAGGTCGACGCCGGCCCCGCCGCCGGGTGCCCCCGGCTCGAAGCTGACCTCGAGCGCCAGCACCTCGCGGGAGATGTCGGCGGCGCTCGACGCCAGCTCGTCCACGCCGGTGAGCCACAGCCGGATGCGGTCCGACATCTCCAAACCGGCGTCGCGGCGCAGGGACTGCACCTGACGGATCACGTCGCGCAGCAGGCCCCGGCGGCGCAGCTCGTCGTCCAGCTCGAGGTCGAGGGCGACTGCGGCGGTGCCCTCCCGCGAGACGGAGAAGCCGCTGCGTCCCTTCACCCGGATCTCGACCTCGTCGGCGGTGAGGCTCACCTCGCCCGACTCGAGCGCCACCGTCAGCGCCTCGCCGCGCTCCAGCCGCTCGACCGCCTCGGCCGGATCCAGCCGGGCCAGCGCCGGTCGCAGCGACTTGGCCGCCTCGCCCAGGCGCGGTCCCAGCAGGCGGAAGTTCGGCACCAGCTCGAAGGACATGACCTCGCCCATGGCCGTGCCCACCACCACCTCGTCCACATTGAGCTCCTCGGCGACCAGCCGGTCGAGCAGCTCGGGCCGCTCGGGGGGCAGCACCACCACCGCCCGCCGCAGGGGCTGGCGCACCTTCACGTTGGCCTGGGCCCGGGCGGCCCGGCCCAGCGAGACCAGCCGGCGGGCCAGCTCCATGGAGGCCTCGAGGTCGTGGTCGCGCCTGGTGCCCGCCTCGGGCCACAAGGCCAGGTGCACCGAGGCATCGGCGGCCGCTCCGGTCAGCTGGGCCCACATGGCATCGGCCAGGAACGGCACGAACGGGGCCAGCAGCAGCGAGAGGGTCACCAGCGCCTCGTGCAGGGTGGCGTGGGCGGCGAGCGAGTCACCCCGGTCGAGGCCCGGGTCGGTGCGCCAGAACCGGCGCCGGTTGCAGCGCACGTACCAGTTGGACAGGTCGTCCACCATGGCGGCGATGGCGTTGGCCGCCTGCAGCGGTTGGTAGGAGTCGAGGGCGGCGGTCACCTCGGTCACCGTGGCCGCCAGGCGCGACGCCGCCCAGCGGTCGAGCGGCGGACGGTCGGCCGGCCCCGGCGTGTCGGGGTCGCCCGGCCGGTAGTCGTTGAGCCGGGCGTAGGTGGAGAAGAAGCTCCACGTGTTCCACAGCGTCATGATCACGTCGGAGGTGGAGGCGTCGATGGCCTCGAGGCTGGTGCGGGTGGACGTCCACGGGGACCCCTGGTGGAACATCCACCACCGCAGGGGATCGGCTCCCCGGGTCTCGAGGATGGTCCAGGGGTCTATGGCGTTGCCCAGGCTCTTGGACATCTTGCGGCCCTCGGCGTCCACGATGTGGCCCAGCGAGAGCACGGTGCGGTAGGGCGACTCGCCGAAGACGAGGACGTTCACCGCCAGCAGGGAGTAGAACCAGCCCCGGGTCTGGTCGACGGCCTCGGCGATGAAGTCGGCCGGTATGCGCAGGCGCCCCTCGGACCCGGGCGTGTGGGGGTAGCCCCACTGGGCCGCAGGCATCGATCCGGAGTCGAACCAGGCGTCGATCACCGCCTCCACCCTGGTGGCGGTCTCCCCGCATTCGGGGCAGGGGAAGGTCACCTCGTCGATGACGGGGCGGTGGGGGTCGAGATCGGACAGGTCCCGCCCGGCCAGCTCGGACAGCTCGGCCAGCGAGGCCACGCAACGGGCGTGCTTGTCCGGGCAGCGCCAGATCGGCAGCGGCGTGCCCCAGTACCGGTCCCGCGACAGGGCCCAGTCGACGTTGTTGGCCAGCCACTCGCCGAAGCGCCCGTGCTTGGTGTGCTCCGGCCGCCAGGTCACCTTCTCGTTGGCCTCGAGCAGCTGGTCCTTGTGGCTGGAGGTGGCCACGTACCACGACGGCTTGCCCCAGTAGATCAGCGGGGTCCCGCACCGCCAGCAGTGGGGGTAGGAGTGCACGTGGGGCTGGGGCCGCACCAGCAGGCCCTCCTCGGCCAGACGGGCGACGATGTCGGGGTCGGCCTCCCTCACCGGGCGCCCGGCCAGCCAGCCGGCGGCAGCGGTGAAGCGCCCGTCGGGGCCGACCGGGTTGATGGTGGGCAGCGACTCGGCCCGTCCCAGCAACCAGTCGTCGCTGCCGAAGGCGGGGGCGATGTGCACCAGCCCGGTGCCCTCGTCCCCGGTGACGAAGCCGGCCGGCACCACCCGCCAGCCGTCCTGGTTGCCGGTCGGCTCCACCAGGTCGAACGGACGGCGGTAGCGGGCCCCCACCAGGGTCGAGCCGGGGAAGCGGGGCCCGGCCCGGTCGAGGGCGCCCTCGCCCAGGACCTCGTCGGCCAGGGCGGCGGCGACGACCATCCCGTCTATGACCACGTAGTCCATGTCGGGGTCGACGGCCACGGCCGTGTTGGAGACCAGCGTCCAGGGGGTCGTCGTCCACACCACCAGGGCATCGGCGCCGGGGGGCCCGCCCTCGGTGAGCGGGAAGCGGACGTAGGCCGTCAGGTCCTCGACATCCTGGTAGACGTCGGGCTGGCCCAGCTCGTGGCTGGACAGGGCGGTGCCGCAGCGGGGGCAGTAGGGGACGACCTTCACGTCCTCGAACAGCAGGCCGGTGTCCCACAGCCGGCGCAGGTGCCACCACACCGACTGGACGTATTCGGGGCTCAGGGTCCAGTAGGCCTGGGAGGTGTCGACCCAGAAGGCGATGCGCTCGGTGAGGCGCTCCCAGTCCTCAACGTAGGCGTAGACCGAAGCTCGGCAGCGCTCGACGAACTCGGCCACCCCGAAGGCCTCGATCTGGTCCTTGCCTGAGAAGCCGAGCTGCTTCTCCACCTCCACCTCAACGGGCAGGCCGTGGGTGTCCCAGCCCGCCCGGCGGTCCACCCGCAGGCCCTTCATGGTCTGGTAGCGGCAGAAGAGGTCCTTGTAGACCCGGGCCCACACATGATGCAGCCCGGGCCGGCCGTTGGCGGTGGGCGGGCCCTCGAAGAAGACGAACTCGGCGTCTCCGCGCTCGGACACCGAGCGCTCGAAGATGCGGTGGCGCGCCCAGCGCTCCAGCACCTCGGCCTCCAGTCGGCCGAAGTCGGGGACCGTCGGTACCGGTTCGAACATCTTCGGGCGCTGCCTCCTGCCTCCGGGCCCGGATGCGCCGACGGGACGGGTCGGCTCCCTCGGGCGAGAGCGCCGGGTGCGGCTTCTACAGTAGGCGTCGATGACCGCCGACCTGTTCGACATTTCCGGCACCGAGGAGTCCCCGGCGATCGTCCTGCGGGTGGTCGCCCACGCCGGTGCCGGCCGCAGCGCGGTGGCCGGCCAGCACGGCGACGCTCTCAAGCTCAAGATCGCCGCCCCGCCCGTGGACGGCCGGGCCAACCAGGCCTGCGTCGAGCTGGTCGCCGAGCTGCTCGGGGTGCCGGCGGCCCAGGTCGAGCTGGTGTCGGGCCAGTCCAGCCGGACCAAGCGCTTCCGGGTGGAGGGGGTGGACCCCGAACACGCCCGCCGGCTGCTGACCGACGCCGTCGAGCGGTCCGCCGGCGGGGACCGCCCCCGGGCCAAGCGCCGCTGAGCGCCCCGGGCGCTCCGTTGCTGGGCCTACCCGGCCGTGGTACCTTCTCGGCCCCTCACGAGCCCGGAGACAGCGGCCCATGCCCCGAGCGAGCAAACCCGGCCCCGGCGCGGCCGGCCGCAGCGCGGCCAAGCGGGCCGGCAAGCAGCCCCCGGCCAAGGCGGCCAAGGCGACCCCGGTGGTGAAGAAGGCGGCCAAGGCGGCCGCCGGAGCAAAGGCTTCCGCCCGGGCCACCCCGGTCAAGGCGCCGGCCAAGGCGGCGGCCTCCAAGGCCGGGGCGGCCAAGGTGCCGGCCAAGGCGACCCCGCGGGCCGCGACCAAGGCGCCGGCCAAGTCCGCCCGCCCCATCGCCAAGTCCGCCCCGGCCAAGGCCGCCGGCAAGGCGGCACCGGCCAAGTCGGCGGCGCCGGCGAAGAAGCCAGCCGCCGCCAAGGCCCCGGCCAAGGCGCCGGCCAAAGCGCCGGCCAAGGCCGCTCCGGTCAAGGCGCCGGCCAAGGCGGCGCCGACCGCCCCCGAGCCGGCCCCGGCGAAGGCGGGTGCCCCTCCCAGCGGCGGGCTGTCCGCCCGGGCCCAGTCTTTGCGCGGCGCCACCGCCGTCAAGGCCCCTCCCGCTCCGGCCAAGCTGGACCTGGGGGAGAAGTTCCTGAGCGAGCAGCGGGAGCTGCTTGAGGAGGAGCGGACCACCTACGTCGAGCAGGCGGAGGCGCTCAAGGCCGAGGCCGACGCCCTGGCCGAGGACATGGAGCCCGGCGACATCCAGTTCGACGACGAGTCGGGCGAGGGCGGGACCATGAATGTGGAGCGGGAGAGGGATCTGGCCCTGTCCGCCCAGGCCCGGGCGGCGGTCGAGGAGATCGACCACGCCCTGGCCAAGATGTCTTCCGGCACCTACGGGCTGTGCGAGAACTGCGGCCAGCCGATCCTCAAGGCCCGCCTGCGGGCGCTCCCCCAGGCCCGCCTGTGCCTCGACTGCAAGAGCGGGGGACTGTCGCGGCGCTGAAGGCCGGTATCCGGCGCCGCCCGCTGTGGCTGATGGCGCCGGTGGCGGCCGTGGTGATCGTGGCCGACCAGATCACCAAGTCGGTGGCCCAGTCCGACCTGGCTGCCGGACCAGTACACGTCCTCGGCCCTCTCGATCTGCAGCTGTCCCTCAACACCGGGGCCGCCTTCGGTCTGGGGACCGGGCTCGGACTTACCCCAATCCTGGTCGCGGTCGGAGTGGTGCTGGTCGTGGTCCTCTTCGGCATCGGGCGTTCGGCCCGCTCGACCATGACGACGGTCGCGTCGGGGCTCATGGTGGGCGGGGCGCTGTCCAACTTGGGAGACCGCCTGTTCCGCAACAACGGTGGCGCGGTCATCGACTTCATCCGCCTGCCCCACTGGCCCAACTTCAACCTGGCCGACTCCAGCATCGTGGTGGGGGTGGCGCTGCTGGTGCTCGCCAACCTGCGCCAGGCACCCTGAGCCGGTGACCAGCCTGCGCGAGGTGGTGCCCGCCGCCCTGGCCGGCGAGCGGGTGGACCGGGCGGTGTCCCTCTTGACCGAGCTCTCGCGCACCACCGCCTCGGAGCTGGTGGCGTCGGGGGCGGTCCGGGTGGGCGGCCGGACCGTCGGGCGCTCCCACCGTCTGGCCGAGGGCGACGTGCTCGAGGTTGACCTGCCCGGAGCGGCCCAGCCTCCCCAGCCCGACCCCGGCGTGGTCGTCGAAGTGGTCCACGAGGACCAGTGGTTGGCGGTCATCGACAAGCCGGCCGGGCTGGTGGTGCACCCGGGGGCGGGCAACCGGTCCGGCACGCTGGTCAACGGGCTGCTGGCCCGCTATCCGGACCTGGCCCGGGTGGGCGAGCCGGACCGGCCCGGGGTGGTCCACCGCCTGGACAAGGGCACCTCGGGCCTGCTGGTCGTGGCGCTGCGACCGGAGGCCCACCAGGCGCTGGTGGCGATGATGGCCGAGCGTCGGGTCGACCGCCGCTACCTCAGCCTGGTCGCCGGTCGGGTGGAGGCGCCGGAGGGCGTCATCGACGCCCCCATCGGCCGCTCGGCCCGCCAGCCCACCCGCATGGCGGTGTCGGGCTCGGGTCGCTCGGCCCGCACCCGATACCGGGTTCTGGAGCGCCTGGACGGTCCACCGCCGCGCACGCTGTTGGAGTGCCGGCTGGAGACCGGCCGCACCCATCAGATCAGGGTGCACCTGGCCGCCATCGGCCACCCGGTGGTGGGGGACGACCGCTACGGGTCGCGGTCGCACTCGGCGGGGGAGCGCCCGTTCCTGCACGCCCACCAGCTGGGCCTGGTCCACCCGTCGACCGGGGCGGCCATGTCGTGGACCTCGCCCCTGCCCCCGGATCTGCAGGCGGCGCTGGACGCCAGCCGGTCTAGTCGAGGCTGACGGCGGCCGTCACCGAGCCGCGGGCCCGGCGGACCATGTCGGCCAGGGTGAAGGAGTCGAGGTGGGAGCGCATGTGGTCGCCCACCTCGGCCCACACCGAAAGCAGGATGCACTGGCCCTCGTGGTCGCAGGCCCCGTTCTGGTGCGGCTCGCCGAAGTCGCCGGCGGCGATCGGGCCGTCGACGGCGCTGACGATCTGACCCAGAGTGATCTCCGACGCCGGCCGGGCCAGGA
>DASRBO010000028.1:0-3805 GCA_035653595.1 Acidimicrobiales bacterium
TCCATCGAGATGCACTTCCATTACTTCGTGATGGTCGGGATCATCACCCTTTATCAGGATTGGTGGCCTTTCCTGGTGGCCATCGGCTACGTGGTCCTACAGCACGGCCTTGCGGGCGTGCTTGACCCGTCCGCCGTCTACGACCACGAGTCCGCCATTACCCATCCCTGGACCTGGGCCGCTATCCACGGCGTCTTCGTGGTGGCCATGAGCGCAGCCGGAATGGCCTCCTGGCGCTTGAACGAGGCCTTCCTGTCCGAGCTGTCCTCGGGCGAAAAGATGCTCCGCAGCACCCTCTCGCTTCTGAACGCCACTCTGGATTCCACTGCCGACGGGATCCTCGTGGTAGACAACTCCGGCCGCATAAGCAGCTACAACCAACGCTTCATCGACCTGTGGAGCATACCGGCGGCGGTCCTCGCCAGCCGCGACGATAACGAGGCTCTCGGGTTCGTGGTCGGACAGCTGATCGACCCCGATGCGTTCCTGGCCAAGGTCCGCGATCTCTACGCCCAACCTGAGGCCGACAGCCACGATGTCCTCTTCTTCAAGGACGGGCGCGTCTTCGACCGCTTCTCTCATCCCCAGCGCGTCGATGGCGACGTCGTCGGTCGAGTCTGGAGCTTCCGCGACATAACGGCCCAGCACCGCCTCGAGGAGGAGTTGGCCCACCAGGCCTTTCATGACTCGCTCACCAATCTCGCCAACCAGGCGCTGTTCCGCGACCGAGTCGATCACGCCCTAGCCCGAGTCGAGCGGCGGGGCGGAATTGCAGCGGTCCTCTTTTTGGACTTGGATCGGTTCAAGACCGTGAACGACAGCCTCGGGCACCTTGCCGGGGACGAGTTGCTAGTGGCGATGGCGGAGCGGTTGCGCCGTTGCCTGCGTCAAACCGATACGGCGGCCCGACTCGGAGGCGACGAGTTCGCGATACTCATTGAGGATCTCGCCCAGGACGACGAGGCCGTGGGCCTGGCCGAGCGCATCCGTGCCTGCCTGCTCAGCCCATTCTCGGTCGGCGGCCTCCAAGTGGTCATCGACGCCAGCATCGGTATCGCCTTCGCCAGCCGGGGCGCGACCACCGACCAGTTGCTGAGAGATGCCGACCTGGCCATGTACTCCGCCAAACGACGGGGCGGTGGGCATCAGATCTTTCGGGCGGACATGCATGCCCGGGCGGTCGAACGTCTCGAGATGGAAGCCGACATGCGCGCTGGTCTCGTGCGGGACGAGTTCTCGGTCGTGTACCAGCCCATCGTTGCCGCCGCCGATGGCGTAGCGGTGGGCGTCGAGGCCCTGGTCCGCTGGGAGCATCCGACTAGGGGCCAGCTCAGCCCGGTGGCCTTCATACCTGTAGCCGAGGAGACCGGCCTGATCCATCAGCTCGGCTTGACCGTGCTACGCAAGGCCTGCCAACAGACGCGGCTATGGCAGTCGTCTGGCGCGCCGGAGCTGACTCTCAGCGTGAACCTCTCGCCTCAGCAGCTACGTCACTCCGACCTGGTCGCCGACGTGGCCAGCGTCCTGGACGAATCCGGCCTGGCCCCGGAGTACCTGACTCTGGAGATAACCGAAACAGCCATGCTGGGCGAAGGCGAGGCGACGATTGAGCGGCTGCATCAGCTGAAGCGGCTCGGGGTCAGCTTGGCCGTTGACGACTTCGGTACCGGGTACTCGTCACTCAGCTATCTCGAACGACTCCCGATCGACATCCTGAAGATCGATCGGAGTTTTGTCGCCCCGATCACCGACGCCAGCCAGACCTCCCTGGCCGGGGCGATCATCTCGCTCGGCAAGAGCATGAACCTCCGAGCCGTTGCGGAAGGCGTCGAGACTTCTGAGCAGGCCGCGATCCTGGCCGCTCTGGGATGCCAACTAGCTCAGGGCTACTACTTCGCCCGCCCCACCGATGCCGCCGGCATCGATGCCTTCCTCAGCTCGTCTCAGCCGGCGCGCCCTCACGGGGAGCCAGCCACCCAGCGCGGTTAGGACCCTGCGGAGCGGCCGAGCCGACGATGAACGCGCCGGCGCCCCATGCGCGACGCGCGAACGTGTCCTTTGACGAGAAGGGAAAGAGGGGAGGCCAGAGGACTACCCTCGTGCTGCTGCTGCTGTGGGCGAGACTCCAGCGCTTTCCAAGCGAGCGGGTCTCTACCGAACCCCGGGTGCTCCGCCTTGCCCATGCCGGCTGATCGGTTCGGGTCATTGACCGGGCTCATTGACCGGATACGACGTCTGGCCGCCCCTCCGTGCCCGGAGAGCCGTTGCTCAATGACGCTTGGCGCCGGGCGGCCGCACAGCGTCCTGGGCCGAAAGAGGCCCTGGACAGGGCAGAACTTCGCCGCAAAAGGTACGGGTTTGCCTAAGGGCGGTGCTCGTGCAGCTCGATGCCATTGCCCGACGGGTCGGCCAGGAACGACTGGCGCCGGCCAGTGCCCACCGGCTTGGGCTGGCTGACCTTCACGCCGCGGTCGGTCAGCTCGGCCACGGTGGCGTCGAGGTCCTCCACCAGAACGGCAAAGTGCTGGCCGAGGGCCCTCGGCACCTCCGCCTGAACCAGGTGGACCTGCTGGTCACCGAGGTCCAGCCAGGCCCCCGGGAACCCGAAGTCGGGGCGGTCGTCCCTGATGGTGAGGCCGAGGACGTCGGTGTAGAACGCGAGCGCTTCCTCGACGTCGGCGACATTCACCTGGACGTGATGGACGGCGAGTGGCTTCATGCCGCCCAGTTTGGCCGCACGCCCGGCGGCGTGCCTGCAATCCGGTGGCCAAGCGAGGAGGCGGCTGGCATAGCCTGCCTGACCGTGCCCGACACGATGAGCGACGAGGTGCTCGACTTCTATCGCCGACCGACGCCGATGACGACCCTGGACCACGAGGGTGGCCTGGGCGCCCTGGCCGGCACCGGGGGAGACCCGCGAGGCCTGGCCGAGGTGGTGAGGGGACTGCTCGTGCATCGCGACTGGGCCCCGCTCCTGGGGCTCCGCTTCGGTCCCGACCGGCCGGCCGATCAGCAGATCAGGCCGGTGTCGGAGATGATTGAGCGGATCCTCGAGCTCAGTCCGGAGCCGCTATCGGTCCCTCGCGATCCAGGGGACCGCATGGTCGGGGTCTGCCGTCACTTCGCCCTGTTGCATGTGGCGTTGCTGCGTGCAGCCGGTGTGCCCGCCCGGGCCCGGGCGGGCTTCGGTGGATACTTCGAGACCGGTTGGGTGGACCACTGGATCACCGAGCACTGGGACGGGACCCGATGGGTCCGCCATGACTCCCAGATCGGGGCTGAGGCCAGCCGTGTGCTCGGGCTCGACTTCGACCCAGCCGACCAGCCGCCCGGAAAGTTCCTGACCGGTGCCGAGGCCTGGGTCCGGTGCCGCCGGGGCGAGGAGGACCCTGACTCGTTCGGGATCTTCGACATGCGCGGCCTGTACTTCGTGCTCGGCGATCTGCTCCTCGATCTGGCGGCCCTCAACAAGGTCGAGCTGCTGCCGTGGGACGGGCTCGGAGCTGGACCGGAGTGGCGGCCGGACCCGGTCGAGCTCGGTGAGATCGACCGGCTCGCCGAAGTGGCCTGCTCGGATGACCTCGGCGAGATCATGCGGCTTTACGGACAGCGCCGGGTACCGGCTGACATCACCAGCTTCATCGACGGAGTCCCGACGCCGGTCCACCTCGGGTCACTGGTCGCGGCCGAGGTTCTGGGGGCCTGAAGCAGGCCAGCAGGCCTCCCCAGTCGACCACGCGGCGCCGGACGGATGGAGAGAGGTCGTGATCTGGCCG
The DNA here is from genome assembly GCA_035653595.1 of Acidimicrobiales bacterium. Taxonomy (GTDB): domain Bacteria; phylum Actinomycetota; class Acidimicrobiia; order Acidimicrobiales; family JAJPHE01; genus DASRBO01. Next base: position 3,777 of record DASRBO010000028.1, read on the forward strand.
CCACGCGGCCCGGCGGCTACGGCTTCCCC
>DASRBO010000029.1:0-6104 GCA_035653595.1 Acidimicrobiales bacterium
AGGCCTTCGCCCTGCAGCTGGTGCCGAGCGGGGTCCTGTACCCCTTCATCACGCCGGTCATCGGCAACGGCGTGGTGGTGGACCCGAAGGTCCTGTTCTCCGAGGTCGACGTGCTCGAGCAGCGGGGCGTGGACTGCTCCCGCCTCGTGGTCAGCGGCAACGCCCACCTGGTGATGCCCTACCACCAGGAGCTGGACCGCCTGATCGAGCGCTACCACGGCAAGTACAGCCTGGGCACCACCCGGCGGGGCATCGGCCCCGCCTACGCCGACAAGGCGGCGCGGGTGGGCCTGCGGGTGCAGGACCTCCTCGACGCCAAGATCTTCCGCGAGAAGCTGCACGTGGTGCTGCGGGAGAAGAACGCCATCCTGGCCAAGGTCTACAACCGGCCCCCCCTGGCGGCCGAGGAGATCTGCCAGCGCTACCTCGACGAGTACGCCCCCCGGCTGGCTCCGATGATCGCCGACACCGTCGGTCTGGTGCACGACGCCCTGGCCGCCGGCCAGCACGTGCTGCTGGAGGGGGCCCAGGCCACCTTCCTCGACCTCGACCACGGCACCTATCCCTACGTCACCTCCTCCAATCCGGTGGCCGGGGGCGCGTGCACCGGGGCGGGGATCGGGCCCCGCGACATCGGCCGGGTAATCGGTATCGCCAAGGCCTACGTCACCCGGGTGGGCGCCGGGCCCTTCCCTACCGAGCTGCACGACGAGCGGGGCGACCTGCTGGTCGAGCGGGGCAACGAGTTCGGCACCAACACCGGCCGGCGCCGGCGGCCGGGGTGGTTCGACGCCGTCATGCTGCGCCAGGCGGTCAGGCTGAACTCGCTGTCCGAGGTGGCCCTCACCAAGCTGGACGTGCTGGACACCTTCGAGACGCTCAAGGTCTGTGTGGCCTACGAGGCCGACGGGGTGCGCTACGAGCTGCCGCCCTACCACCAGTCGGTTCTCCACAAGGTCACCCCGGTCTACGCCGAGTTGCCCGGCTGGCTGACCGACCTCTCCGCCGTCACCCACCTGGCCGACGTGCCCGGCCCGGCCAAGGACTACATCGGCTTCCTGGCCGAGCAGATCGGCGTCCCGGTCAAGCTGGTCGGGGTCGGACCGGGGCGCGAGCAGTTCGTGCACTTCGCCGCATGAGGCCGACCGCGCCGGCACCGCCCCGCCGCCCCCCGCTCCGGAGGGTCCGGTCGTGAGGGTGTGCGTGATCGGGTCCGGCGCCCGCGAGCACGCCCTGGCCGATGTGCTGGGCCGGACGGCAGAGGTGGTGGTCACCCCCGGGCGGGACGGGATCGCCGGATCCACCGCCGCCCCGGCCGAGGAGATCGAGGCCGACCTGTACGTGGTGGGCCCCGAACAGCCCCTGGTGGAGGGGCTGGCCGACCGGTTGCGGGCCGCCGGCCACCTGGTGCTCGGGCCGGGGGCGGACGGGGCCAGGCTGGAGGCGTCGAAGGCCTGGGCCAAGGCGCTCATGGACGAGGCCGGGGTGCCCACCGCCCGCTACGGGGCGTTTTCCGACGAGGCCGCCGCCATCGCCTTCCTCGAGGAGATGGAGGGGCCGTTCGTGGTCAAGGCCGACGGGCTGGCCGGCGGCAAGGGAGTGCTGGTCACCGAATCCCGCCAGGAGGCGGCGGCCGACGTGCGGGAGAAGCTGGCCGGCCGGGCCTTCGGCCAGGCCGGCCGCACCGTGGTCATCGAGGAGGGCATGTCCGGCGAGGAGCTCACCGTTCTGGTCCTCACCGACGGCCAGCGCCTGGCGGTGCTACCGCCGTCCCAGGACCACAAGCGGGTGGGAGACGGCGACCTCGGTCCCAACACCGGGGGGATGGGCGCCTACTCACCGGTGCCGTCGGCGGCCAAGGACGTGGTGGAGGGGGTGGTCGACGAGGCCGTGGCCCCGACCCTGGCCGCCCTGCGCCGGCGGGGGATCGACTACCGGGGCGTGATCTACGCCGGCATGATGCTCACCCCCGACGGGCCCAGGGTGGTGGAGTTCAACGTCCGCTTCGGTGACCCGGAGGCGCAGGTGGTGCTACCGCTGCTGGACGGCGACGTGGCCGAGCTGCTGGCCCAGGCCGCTGCCGGGGCCCTCAGGGACGAGCCGCTCATCGCCCCGGGCGCCTGCCTGACCGTGGTCATGTGCTCGGAGGGCTATCCGGTCGAGCCCCGCATCGGGGACCGGATCGTGGGTATCGAGGAGGCCGAGGCCATCGAGGGGGTGACCGTCTACCGCGCCGGCACCGCCACCGGACCGCTGGGGTACCCGGTCACCGCCTCCGGGCGGGTGCTGTCGGTCACCGGTCGGGGTGCCGACCTGGGCGACGCCCACCGCCTGGCCTACGAGGGCGTGGCCAGGATCAGCTGGCCCGGGGCGCACTGGCGCAGCGATATCGGTGAAAGGTCAGTCGGAGGAAAGCCGTCACTATGAGCAGGTACAAGGTCGCCGTACTCATGGGTTCGCCCAACGACCGCGACAAGATGGCCCGGGCGGTCCAGATGCTCGGTCGCTTCGGCATAGAGGCCGACGACCGGGTGCTCAGCGCCCACCGCAACCCCGACGAGGTGGCCGAGTTCGCCAAGCGGGCGCGGGCCGAGGGCTACTCGGCCATCATCTGCGGGGCGGGGATGGCCGCCGCCCTGCCCGGGGTGGTGGCCGCCCACACCACCCTGCCGGTGGTCGGGGTGCCGTTGTCGGCCAGCGCCCTCAACGGGGTGGACGCCCTCTACGCGACCGTGCAGATGCCCCCCGGCATACCGGTCGCGTCGGTGGCCATCGACGGCTCCGGCAACGCCGCCATCCTGGTGGCGGAGATGCTGTCCATCGCCGACCCCGAAATGGCGGAGCGGCTGGCCGAGTTCCGGGCGGGCGGCGCCCGTTGATCCCCCGCTACTCGCCCCCCGAAATCGCCGTCCTCTTCTCCGACCGTGCCCGGCTCGGCCGCTGGCTGGAGGTCGAGGTGCTGGCGGTCGAGGCCTGGGCCAAGCTGGGGGTGGTGCCGGCCGAGCACGCCGGCGCCGTGCGAGACGGGGCCACCGCCCTGCTGGAGGAGACCAGCACCTGGTCCGACGCCCTGGTCAGGCAGGGGGTGGTCGACGCCGTCGCCGAACGGGAGAAGGTCACCGACCACGACGTGGCTGCCTTCGTCGATGTGGTGCAGGATGCCATCGGCGCCCCGGCCGGGGTGTGGGTGCACTACGGCCTCACCTCCTCCGACGTGGTCGACACCGCCCTTTGCTCCACCCTGGCGCTGGCGGCCGACCTGCTGGTCGCCGCCTCCACCGAACTGGTCGAGTCCCTGCGCCGGCGGGCCCTCGAGTTCCGCCACACTCCGATGGTCGGCCGCACCCACGGCATCCATGCCGAGCCCACCACCTTCGGGGCCAAGCTGGCCCTGTGGTGCCTGCAGGCCGACCGCGACCGCTCGCGGCTGCGGTCCGCCCGCCGGGCGGTGGCGGTGGGCAAGCTGTCGGGAGCGGTGGGCACGTACTCCAACATCGACCCCGAGGTGGAGGCCCACGTCTGCTCCGCCCTGGGGCTGGAGCCGGTGCCTGCCACCCAGGTGGTTGCCCGCGACCGCCACGCCGAGTTCCTCTGGGCCTGCGCCTCCGTGGGCGCCAGCGTCGAGTCCTTCGCCACCGAGGTGCGCCACCTGCAGCGCACCGAGGTGGGCGAGGCCTACGAGCCATTCGCCGCCGGGCAAAAGGGCTCCTCGGCCATGCCCCACAAGCGCAACCCCATCAAGACCGAGCAGCTGTCCGGCTTGGCCCGGGTGCTGCGGGGCTACCTGGGGGCGGGGCTGGAGGACGTGGCCCTGTGGCACGAGCGCGACATATCCCACTCGTCGGTGGAGCGCATCGTGCTGCCCGACGCCGCCACCCTGGCCTACTACGTGATGCGACGCATGGCGGCGGTCGTCGACGGTCTCGACGTGCGACCCGACCGCATGCTGGCCAACCTCGAGTCCTCCTTCGGCCTGGTCTTCTCCCAGCCGGTGCTGCTGGCGCTGGTGGCGTCGGGCCTGACCCGCGACGTCGCCTACCGGGTCGTGCAGCGCACCGCCATGGCCGCCTGGGAGGAGCGCCGGTCGTTCCGGTCCCTGCTGGAGGCCGACCCGGAGGTGTCCCTGTCCCAGCAGGCGCTCGACGAGGCATTCAGCCTCGAGCGGGCCCTGCGCAACACCGACCGCATCTTCGACGCCCTCGAAGCCGTGCCGACTCCCAAGGAGCTGACATGACCAGTCCCGCCCCCGTCTATTCGGGCAAGGTCCGCGATGTCTACGCCGCCGAGGACGACCTGCTGGTGATGGTCGCCTCCGACCGCATATCGGCCTTCGACGTGGTGATGGCCGAGCCGGTGCCCCACAAGGGGCGGGTGCTTACGGCCATGACCCACTTCTGGCTCGAGCAGCTGGCCGACATCGCCCCCAGCCACCTGGTGGCCGTCGATCCGGCCCGCTTCCCGGCCGAGGCCGCCAACCTGCCCGACCTCGCCGGTCGGGCCATGCTGGTGCGCCGGGCGGAGATGCTGCCGGTGGAGTGCATCGTGCGGGGGTACCTGTCCGGCTCGGCGTGGAAGGAGTACAGCTGCCAGGGCACCGTCCACGGCATGACGGTGCCCGCCGGGCTGTCGGAGTCCGACCGCCTGCCCGAGCCCGTGTTCACCCCGTCGACCAAGGCCACCGAGGGCCACGACGTCAACATCTCCTACGAGGAGGCGGCGGCCATGATCGGGACCGAGGCGGCGGCCGAGGCCAGGCGCATCAGCCTGGCCGCCTACAGCCGGGCGGCCGAGCACGCCGCCGCCCGGGGCATCATCATCGCCGACACCAAGTTCGAGCTCGGCTACATCGACGGCCGCCTGTCGATCTGCGACGAGGTCCTGACCCCGGACTCGTCCCGCTTCTGGCCCGCCGACGGCTGGAAGCCGGGTGCGACCCCGCCGTCGTTCGACAAGCAGCCGGTGCGGGACTGGCTGGAGGCCAGCGGCTGGGACAAGACCCCCCCGCCGCCGGCGCTGCCCCCGGACGTGGTGGAGGCGACCTCCCGCCGCTACGTGGAGGCCTACGAGCGCCTGAGCGGGAGGAGCTTCGCCGACTGGTACGGGGTGTCGGGGTGAGGTTCGACGCCGCGGTGGAGATCCGGACCAAGGAGGGCATCGCCGATCCGGAGGGGGCGACCATCGAGGCCGCCCTTCCTGCGCTGGGCTTCGCCGACATCGGAGGGCTGAGCGTGGGCAAGTCCATCCGCCTCTGGGTCGAGGCAGCCGACGAGGGGGCGGCCCGGGCCCGGGTCGAGGAGCTGTGCGCCGCCCTTCTGGCCAACCCGGTCATGGAGGAGGCCTCGGTCAGCCTGGCCCAGGCGGCGCCGGCATGAGCCCCACCATCGGGGTGGTGGTCTTCCCCGGCTCCAACTGCGAGCACGACGTGGTGGAGGCGGTGGAGCTGCTGGGCGGGCAGGCCCGCCTGCTCTGGCACGCCGAGGGCCAGCTGGGCGACGTCGACGCCGTCGTGCTGCCCGGGGGCTTCGCCCACGGCGACTACCTGCGGCCCGGGGCCATCGCCCGGTTCTCGCCGGTCATGGCGGCGGTGACCGCCTTCGCCGCCGCCGGCGGACCGGTGGTCGGGATCTGCAACGGGTTCCAGGTCCTGACCGAGGCCGGGCTCCTGCCCGGGGCGCTGCAGAAGAACTCCGGCCTGCGCTTCCTCTGCCGGCCGGTCGAGCTGCGGGTGGAGAGCCCCGACTCCGTCCTCACCACCGGCCTCGAGCGGGGCACCACCCTGCGCCTGCCCATCAACCACTTCGAGGGCAACTACCTGGCCGACGCCGCCACCCTGGCCCGGCTCCGCCAGGACGATCTGGTGGTACTGCGCTACGTGGACAACCCCAACGGGTCGGCCGACGACATCGCCGGCATCCGCAGCCCCGAGGGCAACGTGGTGGGCCTGATGCCCCACCCCGAGCGGGCCGTCGATCCCCTGGTGGGCGGCACCGACGGGGCCAGGCTCATGGGCGCCCTCTTGTCCGCGGTGGGGGTGGGGGCGAGCGTCTGAGGCCCGCCCGGGCGGTGCTCAGGGCCGGGTGATGCCCGCCCGCTTGAGCACGGAG
>DASRBO010000030.1:0-21261 GCA_035653595.1 Acidimicrobiales bacterium
GGTCACCGTGCCCAGCTCCGGCACCGAGACCTGGTAGTCGGACAGGACCTCCAGCAGCAGGGCCTCGGTCTCCACCTCGACCCGGTCGACCTCGTCGATGAGCAGCACGACCGGCTCCTCGGCCCGGATGGCCTCGAGCAACGGCCGGGTCATGAGGAACTGCTCACCCAAGATGTCCTCCTCGATGCCCTCCCAGGTGGCGCCCCGCTCAGCGGCGGCGTCCTCCATCACCCTCTGGGCCTGAATGCGCAGCAGCTGCTTCTTGTAGTTCCACTCGTAGAGGGCCTTGGACTCGTCGAGGCCCTCGTAGCACTGCAGGCGGATGAGACGGGAGCCGCTCATGCGGGCCACGCTCTTGGCCAGCTCGGTCTTGCCTGTTCCGGCCGGTCCCTCGATGAGCACCGGCTTGCCAAGGCGGTCGGCCAGGTAGACGACCCCGGCTATCCCCTCGTCGGCCAGGTAGTCGACGCTGCGTAGCGCCTCCCGCACCTCGGGGACCGTCCCGAAGCGATACTCGTTCTTGATGGTGTCCGTCACGATCGAATCTGCCCCTCTCCCGTTACCAGGTACTTGATGGTCGTCAGCTCGCGAAGGCCCATCGGGCCGCGGGCATGAAGCTTCTGGGTGCTGATGCCGATTTCGGCGCCGAAGCCGAACTCCTCGCCGTCGGTGAACCGGGTGGAGGCGTTGACGACCACGGCGGCGGCGTCCACCTCGGTGCTGAAGCGGCGGGCGGCGGCCAGATCCGAGGTGACGATGGCCTCGGTGTGGCCCGACCCGTAGCGGCGGATGTGCTCGATGGCGGCGCCGATGTCCTCGACCACCGACACGCTCATCTTGAGGGCGAGGAACTCGGTGCCGAAGTCGGCCTCGGTCGCCGGGCCCATCTCCGGCACCAGGGCGCGGGCGGCCTCGTCGCCGACCAGCTCGACGCCGCTCAGAGCCTCGGCCACCATCGGCAGGAACCGCTCGGCCACCCGGCGGTGCACCAGCAGGGACTCGGCGGCGTTGCACACGCTGGGGCGCTGGGTCTTGGCGTTCACCACGATCGAAGCGGCCATGTCGAGATCGGCGCTGGCATCGACATAGACGTGGCAGTTGCCGTCCCCGTCGATCACGTACGGCACGGTGGCGTTCTCGAGGATGCTGGCGATGAGCGACGGGCCGCCCCGGGGGATCAGGCAGTCGATGTAGCCCCGCAGCCGCATGAACTCGACCGCCGACTGCCGGCTGGTGTCCTCGACCAGGATCACCGCGTCCTCGGGCAGGCCGGCCTTGGCCGCCCCCTCCCGAAGGCAGGCGGCCACGGCCCGGTTGGAGTTGACCGCCCCTGAGGAGCCCCGCAGGAGGGCGGCGTTGCCCGACTTGAGGCAGAGGCCGCCGGCGTCGCTGGTCACGTTGGGGCGGTTCTCGTAGATGATGCCCACCACCCCGAGGGGGACCCGCACCCGCTCGATGCGCAGCCCGTTGGGCCTGACCCAGCCGTCGACGACCTCGCCCACCGGGTCGGGCAGGGCAGCCACCTTGCCGAGGCCGTCGGCCATGGCCTCCACCCGGCCCCGGTCGAGGCGCAGACGGTCAAGCACGGCCGGGGCCGCCCCTGACTCCTCGGCGGCGGCGAGGTCGGCCCGGTTGGCCTCGAGGATCTCGCCGCTGCGGCGCACCAGGAGCTCGCCCGCCGCCCGCAGGGCCCCGTCCTTGGCGTCGGAGCGGGCCCGGGCCAGCTCGACGCTGGCCGCCTTGGATCGCCGGCCCAGCTCGGACAGATCGGAACCGGACATCGGCCGAGCCTACCCTGGCTCTTGACCGAACGGTCTAGTTCCGGGCGCCCCGACCGGAACGCGGGCCGGGTGACACGGGGCACACCGGGCGTCGCCGGCCTGGTCAGCGGCCCTGCCTGACCTACCATCGAGCCATGTTCAAACTCCTGCGGCGGGTGTGGCGCTACATGACCGCGGCCGCCACCGGAAAGTTCGACGAGATCGCGGATCCCAAGGTCCAGCTGGAGCAGGCGCTGGCCGAGGCCCAGGAGCAGCACCGCCGTCTCACCGAGCAGGCGGCCAACGTGATCGCCAACCAGAAGCAGACCGAGCTGCGCCTCAACCGGGCCATGGAGGAGCTGGAGAGGGTGAACGGTTCGGCCCGCCAGGCGGTGGTTATGGCCGACGACGCCGCCAAGCGGGGCGACCAGACCAAGGCGGCCGAGTACACCCGGGCGGCCGAGGCCTTCGCCAACCGGCTGGTGGCCGTCGAGAGCGAGGTGGAGTCGCTCAAGACCCTCTCCCTCCAGTCGGCCCACGCCGCCGAGCAGGCCAAGTCGGCCGTGGCCCAGAACTCCTCCGCCCTGCAGGCCAAGCTGACCGAGCGCCAGAAGCTGCTCTCCCAGCTGGACCAGGCCCGCATGCAGGAGCAGGTCAACCGGGCCATGGCCTCCCTGTCCGAGACGGTCGGCCAGGACGTGCCCACCCTCGACGAGGTCAGGACGAAGATCGAAGCCCGCTACGCCCGGGCCCTGGGCCATGCCGAGCTGGCCGGCCAGAGCGTCGAGGCCAAGATGCTCGAGGTCGAATCCGCCCAGGCCAGCGCCCAGGCCATGGCCCGCCTGTCCCAGATCAGGGAGCAGCTGGGCCTGCCCGCCCCCGACACCTCGGGCGACGGGGGCGCCGGGGCGCCGGCCGACGAGAGCGCGCAGTAGCCCGGCTCACTCCGGTATCACCACCAGGTCGTCGCGGTGGACGACCTCGGGCGACATGTCCGGGGGCAGGTCGGAGCTTCGTCGGCCGGCCCAGCTCCTGATGATGGCGCTGGGCTGGCGGGCCAGTCCCTTGGCGAAGACCTGACCGTCCTCGCCGGCGATCTCCACGGCGTCCTCGGCGTCGAAGCTGCCCCGCACCTCCTTGACCCCGGCCGGCAGCAGGGACGTGCCCCGCTCGACGATGGCGGCCTGGGCACCGGCGTCGACGACGACCGTTCCGGCCGCCCCGACGGCGAAGGCGATCCAGAGCTTGCGGGCCGACAGGCGCCGGTCGCGGGGGCGGACGACGGTCCCGACCCCCGACTCGCCGGCCACGGCGGCGGCCAGCACCCCGGCCCGGCGGGCCGAGGCGATGACGGTGCGCACCCCGGACCAGGCGGCCATGCGGGCCGCCGCCAGCTTGGAGGCCATCCCGCCGCTGCCGCGCTCGCTCGCAGATCCGCCCGCCGCCAGCTGCAGCTGGTGGTCGACCTCGACCACCTCCTCGATCAGCGAGGCCCTGGTGTCGATCCGGGGATCGGCGGTGAAGACGCCCTCGGTGTCGGTCAGCATCACCAGCAGCTCGGCCGCCACCAGGTGGGCGACCAGGGCGGCCAGCCGGTCGTTGTCGCCGAAGCGCAGCTCGTCGTCGGCCACGGCGTCGTTCTCGTTGACGATCGGAACGACACCGAGGTCAAGCAGGCGCACCAGGGTCTGGCGGGCGTGCAGGTACTGCTGGCGGTGCACGAAGTCCAGCGGGGCCAGGAGGACCTGGCCCCCGACCAGGCCGTGGCTGGCGAACACGTCGTCGTAGACGCGCATGAGCCGGCTCTGGCCCACGGCCGACACCGCCTGCAGCGTGCCCAGATCGGTGGGCCGGTTGCCGCCCAGCCCGAGGGCGGGCAGCCCGGCGGTGACCGCCCCCGAGGTGACCACCACTACGCGGTGACCCCGGCTGCGCAGGGCAACCACCTCCACCGCCAGCTTCTCGATGGCCAGGCGGTCGACCTCGCCGGCGGCGTCGGTGATCGAGGTGGTTCCGATCTTGGCCACGACGATCATTGGTCGGGCTCGTACTCGAAGCTGAACCCGCCCACTTGGACCAGGTCGCCCTGCCTGGCCCCGGCCCGGGCCAGGGCCCGGTCGACCCCCAGGCGCCGGAGGCGCTCCTGGACGTAGGCGAGGGCCTGGGCATCGGTGATGTCGCTCACCGCCACCGCCCGCTCGGCCGGGCGGCCCCGGACCACGAAGGTGCCGTCAGGCGAGCGCTCCACCACAACCTCGGCCGGCGCCGGCCGGTGCACCACGGCCGCCGGCGGGGCCGGCTCGGCCCGGCGGGCCTCGAGGACCAGAGCCATCATCTCGCCGACCAGGCCGGCCACCCCCTCGCCGGTCACCGCCGAGATCCGCCGACCGCCGTACTCGAAGGTGGCGGCGTCGGCCTTGGTCCCCACCACCAGGCGGGGACGCTCGAGCAGCTCGGGCCGGTAGCGGCCCAACTCGTCCAACAGGGTGGCCAGCTGGTGCTCGGGCCCGAGACCCTCGACCGAGTCCAGGTCGAGCAGCACGACCAGCACCCGGGCCCGCTCGACGTGACGGAGGAAGCGGTGTCCCAGGCCCCGGCCCGAGCTCGCCCCCTCGATCAGGCCCGGGATGTCGGCCACGACCATTTCGGAGTCGTCGAGGCGCACCACTCCGAGATGGGGCTCGAGGGTCGTGAAGGGGTAGTCGGCGATCTTGGGCTTGGCCGCCGAGATGCGCGATATGAGGGTGCTCTTGCCTGCGTTGGGGAAGCCGATGAGGGCGGCATCGGCCATCAGCTTGAGCTCGAGGTCGAGCCAGCGCTCCTCGCCCACCTCGCCCTGCTCGGCGAAGGACGGAGCCCGGCGCCGGTTGGACAGGAACCGGCTGTTGCCCTTGCCACCCTGTCCGCCGTGGGCCGCCAGCCATCGGTCCCCCGCCGTCACCAGGTCGGCCAGGACGGCGCCGTCGCGGTCCTTGACGGTGGTGCCCTCGGGCACCTTCACCCTCAGATCGGAGCCCCTCGCCCCGTGCCGGTTCTTGCCCTGACCGTGCCGGCCGTCCGTCGCCCGGCGGTGGGGATGGTCGCGGAAGGAAAGCAGCGATGCCACGTCGCGGCTGGCCTCCAACCACACGTCGCCCCCGGACCCGCCGTCGCCTCCGTCGGGACCACCGCGGGGCACGTGCGCCTCGCGCCGGAACGAGATCGCTCCCGCTCCTCCGTCGCCGCCCTTGACGTGGATCTGGGCCTCGTCGACGAAGCCGGACACCGGCCGAGCGTACCGGAGGGCCCTTCCGCCGCCGCCTTGCCCGGCGCCGGTCGGAGCCGTCGGCCCACCCACTCCCCCAGGCCGGGGGACGCTGGGTCGGCGTGCTGGCCGGGCCGCAGGCGCGCCTTCATTCCGGTCCGCCTGGACACAAATGCCACCGGCGTCCCAGGATCTGGGCCGTGACCCTCACCGACACCAAGGACGCCGTGCGCGTCCGGGCCCGTCGCCTGCGCGATCTGGTCGAGCCCCTGGCCGCCAACGTCTACTTCGCCCCCGAGGCCCACGCCGGCTATGCCACCCTCGGCTTCGGTCCCAGCCCGGCCGAGGTGAACGGGGTCGCCATGCCCGACGGGCCGGCCTACTTCACCAGCCGGGGCGCCTGCCTCGGACGGGTCCCCGGAGAGGTCGTGGCCGCCGCCTTCGCCGTCTTCAACCCCGAGGTCGTAGTGCCGGCCGTCACCCACGGATGGTCCCTCACCGAGCCCGACGCCATCCTCGACGCCCGCTGCCGGGGAGCGACCGCCGCCCTCCGGCGCATCCTGGGCCCCCAGCCCGACGGGGTTCGGCGGGCCACCGAGCTGCTCCGGCGGGGAGCCGAAGCGGTCGGGGTCGAGGGCCACCATCTCTTCGCCGGCCTGCGCTCCCTGGGCTTCCCCGGCGACCCGCTGGGCGACCTGTGGCGGGCGGCCGACCTGGTCCGCGAGCACCGGGGCGACTCGCACATCGCCGTGTGGGCCGGAGCCGGCCTCGACCCGGTCGAGATCGGCCTGTTGACCGAGCTCTACTGGGGCCTCGCCCCCCGCAGCTACGTCCGCACCCGTGCCTGGGGCGTGGAGGACCTCGACGCCGCCACCGATCGCCTGACGTCGGCGGGATGGATCTCCGAAGGACGCCTGACCGACGGCGGCCGGCGCTTCCGCGAGGAGATCGAGATCCACACCGACGACGCCGAGGGCAGGCTGGTCCGCGCCATCGGCGACGACGTCGACGAGCTGCTCGACCTGCTGGCTCCGTGGGCCCGAGCGGTCGTGGCGGCCAAGGGGTACCCCGACGGGCCCGGCTCGCTCAGCCGACGCCCCTGACGCCCCTTACGCCCAGCGAACAGCTGCCGGCCGGCCGCTGCGACTACTCAGCCCGGCGCAACCGGGCCGAAAGGTGGTGCGCCATCGGCTGGCCCACCGCCGCCATCCGCAGGCTGTAGCGGAGGAGGTCACCCTCCACGACGAGGTGGCGCTCGATGGCGGTGACCGACTTGGCGGAGGCGGTGCCGGCCACCGTCGTCGACTCCAGCCGGAGGCTGGTCCCCTCCAGGATCCCCTCGGCTATCTCGACCACGCCGGTCGGATGGGCCAGCACCAGCTCGATCCGGCCCGGTCCGCCCGGTCGCAGGTAGCCGAGCTCGGAGTGCAGGGGCCGCCCGTCGGCGGCGTGGCTGGTCCGCTGGCTGTAGGCCAGCTGCGGCTTGCCCGCATGGGTGAAGGTGACGGTCTCGGTGTACTCGAACGGCTCGATGGTCGGGTACTCCCCCTGGCCCCGCCCGGTCCACGTACCGAGCAGGAACGCCACCGGGCCGAGGTCGGGATGCAGAGCGGCTGCCACCGCCCGGAGCTTGCCACCTCCGCTCTGTCGGGGCGCCTTGAGGTGCGCAGCGGCGCGCGCCAAGGCTGGTCGCCGTCAGCTCGGGCGGACCGTCGCTGGTGAACACCAGCCGGCCCCCAGCAGCCGAGGTGGCCGGACCACAGCGGTGAGAACATGGACCGCAGTGAGCCCCGACCCGCAGTACCGGGCCGATCTGTTCCGCGGCACGGCGCCGTACTACGACCGCTACCGGCCCCCCTACCCGGCCGAGCTGTGGGCCGACCTGCGCCGACGGCTCCCCGTGACCGGCAGCGGACGGCTGCTCGATCTGGCCTGCGGCACCGGCCAGATCGCCTTCCCGTTGGCGGCGTACTTCACCGAGGTGGTGGCGGTGGACCAGGAGCCCGACTCCGTCGAGTACGGCCGGACCAAGGCGGCGACGGCCGGGGTCGACAACATCACCTGGGTCACCGGCTCGGCGGAGACAGTCGAGCCGGACGGTCCCTTCGAGCTGATCGCCGTGGGCAACGCCTTCCACCGCCTGAAGCGCTCGGCGGTGGCGGCCCGGATGATGTCCTGGCTCCGGCCCGGCGGCGGGGTCGCCCTGGTGTGGGGCGGGGGGCCGTGGATCGGACCGCTCCCGTGGCAGAAGGCGATGGGCGAGGTGTGCGCCGACTGGATGGCGCGGGCCGACGCCACCGACCGGGTGCCCGCCGGCTGGGAGCGGGCGATGGACGAGGACCCTCACGACGAGGTGCTGGCTCGGGCCGGCTTCGAGTACCTCGGCCGGTTCGACTTCGAGCGGGAGGATGCCTGGACGGTCGAGACTCTGGTCGGCTTCACCTACTCCACCTCGTTCCTCAACCGCCAGGCCTTGGGCGACAAGGCCCGTGACTTCGAGGCCGACTTCGCCAGGCGCCTCGGTCCCTATGCCGACGGTGGGACCTTCAGAAATCGGGCGGTGTACATCTACGAGCTGGCCCGCTCGCCGATCGATCGGTCTCCAACGATCGCGGCACACGTCGGCGCGTAACCCCAAAGAGCGCCAGCGCCGTCCGGCCCCCAGCGGAGGACCTCACGGGCGCCGTCGAGGCGCGCACGCCCGTCGGCTCAGCGGATGCCCGTGTCGCAGCTGATGTCGGCCCGGGTCGGCCCCGAGGAACCAACGGTGACCGTCGTGGACGGACAACGGGGCCAGTTGGACCCGGTGTCCACCACCAGGGTGTAGCGACCGGGCGGCAGGCGCATGGCGTAGCGGCCCTGGGCGTCGGTTGCGGTCGAGGCGACCGTCGAGCCTGAGGAGTCCTGCGCCTCGACGTCGCCGGCCACCGGCCGGGGGGGACAGGGATGGTTGGCCGGCTCGGCGCCACAGGTGTGGCCGGCGGTGACATAGCCGTACACCCCGGGACCCGAGGGGGCCGGCGGTGGGGAGGTCGTGGTGGTGGGCGCGGTGGTGGATGAGGAGCCCGGCGGGGACGTCGTCGCGCTGGCCCCGGACCCCGGGGCGCCCACCACCGTGCCCGGGCCGCTGACGCCGGACCCGGCGGTGGCGGAGACCGGCGGCTGACCAACCGGGCCCGGCGAGGTGCTGGCACCGGGCACCGTGGAGGAGACCGGAGACCCGCCCGATCTGATGGCGGTCCACCCGCCGCTGGCCAGCTTGGGCCCGCCACCCCCGCAACCCGCCAGCGCCAGCGCCATCCCGACCACCACGGCGGTGACGCCCGGCATCGCTCCGGCGGGACCGGTGCGCCTGGGGGCGGCCATGTCCGGGAACGGTACCGCCGCCGGCCGCCACCGGCGCCCGACGGCCCTTATCCCTGCTCCCGCCCTTCTTCCTCGGCCGGGCCTTCGCCGCCCAGCCGCTCGGCCAGGTGGCGGATCTCGTCCTCGCCCGCCAGGGCCTCCACCACGGCGGCGGTGAGGGAGGCGAAGAAGGGCTGAGCCTCCGGGGGTGCCCAGTGGCAGCCGAGGGCCTCCAGTGTCGCCTCGTCCATCGAGTCGATGCGGACCCACTCCTCGATCACCTGGCGCACGTGGGACGGCTCCGCCCGCCCGGTCCAGAAGAAGACGTCGGTGTCACGGGCGACCGCCTCCCAGGCGTCGAGGAAGCGGCGGAACATGGCCATGACCGAGTCGTCGATCGGGCCTCCCACCGCCTCCGGCCGGGCCTGGATGGCGTCGAGGATGCATCTGGTGTTGGCCACCCACGACCGGGCCGCCTCCGAGGGAACCGGCCCGACCCGGACCTCAACGTCCTCGATCGGGGCGGCCGGGGCGACCGGCTGGGTGGCGTGGCGGCCGGCCTGGCGGGCGAGCATGAGGGCCAGCTCGGCGGCCACGTCGGCGCCCACGCCGCCCTTGTGCAGCACGCCGATGGCACCGGCGGCGGCGGCCGACTCGGCCGTGGCGCCGTCGAGGGCGGCGGTGTAGAGCACGATCTCGCTGTGAGGCGAACGGGCCCGAATCAGTGGGATGGCCTCGAGGCCGCCCATCACCGGCATCTGGCGGTCGAGCACGACCAGGTCGGGGCGGAGGCGGCCGCACACATCGACCGCCTCGGCGCCGTCGGCCGCCTCGCCGACGACGTCGAAGCGCCCATCGGAGGACAGCATGATTCGCAGCATCAGCCGGACGTCGGCCGAGTCATCGACAATGACCGTGCGTACGGCGCCTCGGTCTCCCACCGGCGCCTCCTACCCCTTTCCGGTGACGGCGCCGCTGCTCGGCCCCGTCCAGGTCAGGGGGATCCCTACCCCCGCGCCCTCCGGAAGGCGCGTCGCCGCGCCCCCCTCGAGGCGTCTGGCTCTTCCTCCGATCGGGCGGCAACGGCCCGGGACCGGCCCCGGAGGTCGATGATGCCGTCGTTGGCCCGGAACGACGCCTGGCCGGACACCAGCTGCTCGGCCAGGCGTCCGATGCCGTCGATCACCACCGCCGAGAGACGTCGGTAGTCCTCGGCGGTCATGCGCAGCTGAGGGTCAGACAACCGCTCGGCCGCCTCCTGGACCGCCTCGGCGTCCGCCGCCACCTGCGCCAGCACCGCTGGGTTGAGTACGAGGTCCCCCCTGTCGACCTCTTCCTCCCCGGTCTGCTCACTACGGCCGCTCACTGGGATACCCCCTGCTGGTCGCGCTGGTCCCATCGGTCCTTACGACGGACAGAGCCCGCCAGGATGACGGGAATTCCCTCGATCTCCGGAAAAACCGCTCGAAAGCCGCCGGTCGCCGCTCAGCCGGCCCATCTGACTCAAGGTTTCTAACCTCGAACCACGCCAAGGTCAGCGCAACGAGGGGGCGACCTCCTCGATGAACAGGTCGCAGGTGTCCTTGGCGCGGGCCAGGTCGGGAAGGGTGAAGCCGGGGACGATGAACTCGTCGGCGCCGGCGGCGGCGTAGGAGCCCATCACGTCGACCACCTCGGCCGGAGTCCCCACCACCCCGGCCCGGCCGACGTCACGACCCCGCATCGACTCCACCCAGTCCTTGTCCGATGACAGGAACAGCAGAGCCTGGGTCGACACCTTGATGGCCGCGGGGTCCCGACCCACGTCGTCGCAGTGGCGGTGGAGGACCTCGACCTTGTGGCGCAGGACCTCCGGGGTGGTCCAGCTGTTCCACTCGTCGGCCAGCCGGGCGGCGATTCGCATCATGCGCTTCTCCCCCCCGGCGCCGATCAGGATCGGCAGGTCCTGCTGCACGGGAGCGGGCTGGTTGGGGGCGTCCTTCACCTCGAAATAGCGGCCGGCGAAGGTGGTGCGGCGCTCTCTCAACAGGGAACGCAGGATCTGCAAGGCCTCCTCGAAGCGGTCCACCCGCTCCTTGGGGGACCCGAGCGGAAGGCCGTAGGCGGCGTGCTCGTTCTCCTGCCAGCCCGCCCCCAGGCCCAGCACCAGCCGACCCCCGCTGATGTTGTCGACGGCGGCGGCGATGTTCGCCAGCACGGCCGGATGCCGGTAGGTGACGCTGGTGACCAGCGGTGCCAGCCGGAGCCGAGGCACGGCGGCAGCCAGGCCGGCGATGACCGACCAACACTCCAGGGTCGGACCTTCCGGCGGCGACGCGTCCGCCGGCCCGTTGGGCATGAAGTGGTCGGCGAAGTACACCCCGTCCCAGCCGGTGGCCTCGCAGTGCCGGGTGAGCTCGAGGATGTCGGACCAGGACCACATGGGGGACGGCCAGATGCTGAAGCGCATGGGCGGGGACAGTAACCGCCCGCTGCGCCCACCACCGGGGCCCGTGACGGCCGCCCCGGCCGCCCCGCTGGAAGGGGACCCGGGCGGCGCCGTGTATCCGGGGCCGCCACCGGCGAAACCGGAGCAACCCCCCATAACGGACGTCGAGGGCTAAGGTGAGGCTTCCCGCCAGGCCCGGTCGGCGAGACATTGGCAGCGGTCGGGCGGGGTACCGAACAGGGGCCTCGCGCCCTGACCATCGCCCGGGGGGTACCGCAACATGAGCAAGGCCAGACCGGTAGTCAAGGCATGGAGGGCCGGGGCGCTCCTGGCCGCCGTAAGCCTGGGAGCAGCGGCATGCGGTGGCAGCTCGTCTCCGACGAGCGCGTCGACGACCACCACCGGGGCCGGGCTGCAGCACATCGGCGGCTCCGTGTCGCTGTGGGCCGAGTGGACCGGCACCGAGCAGCAGGACTTCCAGTCCGTCCTACAGCCCTTCGAGTCGAAGACCGGCATCACGGTCAACTACGCCGGCAAGGGCAGCAACATGGACACCGCCCTCGAGGCCGCCGTGCAGGGCGGAGCCCCTCCCGACGTGGCCCTGGTGCCCGACCCGGGCACGTTGCGCACGCTGGCCCAGCAGGGCTCGATCAAGGACCTCGGTCCGGTGATCGGCAACCTGAGCTCCGATTTCGGATCGGCGTGGAACCAGCTCGCCACCGTCAACGGGAAGCTCTACGGCGTCTGGTTCAAGGGGGCGAACAAGGACACCGTCTGGTACAACCCGGCCGAGTTCGCCGCCGCCGGCATCAAGTCCCCGCCGAAGACGTGGGAGGAGCTGCTGAGCGACGCCAGCACCCTCAAGGCCGCAGGCATCCCCCCCGTGTCGCTGTGCACCGACGTGGGTTGGCCGGTGGCCGACCTGTGGCAGAACGTGTACCTGAAGACCGCCGGCGCCACCGCCTACAACAACCTGTCCGACCACACCACCAAATGGACCGACCCCACGGTGACCACGGCCTTCAACACCCTGGCCAAGCTGGTCGGCCAGCCGTCCTACCTGCTGGGAGGGACCCAGGGGGCCCTGGCCAGCACCTATCCGGAGTGCGCCGACAAGGTGTTCCCCAAGCCGGGCGCGTCGCCGGCCGCGGCGATGGTGTTCGAGGCTGACTTCGTCGTCTCGGAGATAGTGGGCAACTCCACCAACTACACAGCAGGGACGACGGGCTCGGGCGGGGCCACCTGCACCGCCGATCCGAGCAAGACGCCGTGCTACGACTTCTTCGCCTTCCCGCCGCCGGCCGCCGACACGTCCAACGCCTCATCGATCCAGGCGGCCGGCGACGTGGCCATGCTGATGCACACCACCCCCCAGGCCGAGGCTCTGATCAAGTACCTGGCCTCCCCTGACAGCGGGGCCATCTGGGCCCACATCGGGGGCTTCGCCTCGCCCAACAAGGCCGTGGCGGCAAGCAGCTATCCCGACACGGTCAGCCGCAACGACGCCGCCGAGCTGCAGAACGCCGGCAGCCTGGTGTTCAGCCTCGACGACCTCCAGGGCAGCTGGGAGAAGAGCATGTGGCAGGACATGCTCAACTTCGTCAAGGACCCGAGCCCCGCCAACGTCGCCACCGTCGAGAAGACGATGGACAGCCAGGCGACTGCTTCCATAGGCCACTGACGGCACGACCATGACCGGACCGGGCGCGCCCGACACCCGTCGGGCGCGCCCCGTCGCGCCACGGACGGATCGCTGATCCGTGGCCGTCGTCCCCGTCACCGAGGACCAGGCGCTCGCCCCCGAAGGCCACTCCTCGGGCAGCTGGAGGCAGCACCTCGGATCCCTCGTCTTCCTCGCCCCGGGCGCACTGTGGCTGCTGTTCATCGTCATCTATCCGGCCGTCGCCACCGTGCGCTACAGCCTCTACAACGAGTCGGCGACGAGCTTCGTGGGCCTGCGGAACTACCAGAGCGTCTTTTCCACCAACGCCATCCTGACGACGTTCCGCAACAACGTCATCTGGGTCCTGGTCTTCCCCTTCTTCGTGACCTTCATCGGCCTGGTGTTCGGCGTCCTGTCCGAGCGCATCCGGTGGGCGACGGCCTTCAAGACCATCATCATCATGCCGATCGTGTTCAGCACCACGGCGTCGGCCCTGGTGTGGCGGACGATCTTCGACATCAACCCCCACGTCGGGGTGGTCAACGCCGTGGTCCAGACGGTGGACGACTGGATCAACCGACCCGGCTCCTATCCGCTCAATCCCTCGGAGGGCCAGACCGTCGCGTCCCTCGCCTCCACCGGCGTGCACGCCATCCCGGGGGGCGCCCTCGAGAGCACCCGCACGGTCCGGCCCGGCGGGACGGTGCAGATGGGCCTGACCGGACTCAGCCCCACCACCATCGCCCTGCTCGACGCCCGGGCGGCGGCGGTGCCCCACCCGAGCGGCCGGGCGGTGTCGGGCCTGGTGTGGCGGGACTTCTCCCCCAGCCACCCCAACGTCACCGGTCGGGTCTTCCCCGACGAGGACGGGCTGCCCAACCTCCGCCTCGCCCTCACCGGCGCCGACGGGACGACGGTGGCCACGACCACCACCGACTCCCACGGCGCCTTCCGGTTCACGGACGTCCCCAATGGGGCGTACCGGGTGAGGATCGTGCCGTCGAACTTCCGCTCCGGCTTCACCGGGTTGTTCTGGCTCGGGACCAGGTCGCTCACGCCCACCGCCGGCCTGAGCCAGACGGCGCAGTCCCTTCTCAGCCTTCCCCTCGTCGACGTGGCCATGATCATCGCCTACCTGTGGATCTGGGCGGGCTTCGCCATGGTGGTGATCGGGGCCGGGCTGGCCGCGCTCAACCGCGAGGTCCTCGAGGCGGCCCGCATCGACGGGGCCACGGAGTGGCAGACCTTCCGTCGGGTGACCATGCCGATGCTGGCGCCGGTGCTCGGCGTGGTGTTCGTGACCATGATCATCAACGTCCTCAAGGTCTTCGACATCATCCTCAACATGGCCCCGGGCTCCTCCCAGGGCGACGCCAACACCCTGGCGCTGGCCATCTACAACGACGGTTTCACCGGCGGCATCCACTCCGGCCTGGCCAGCGCCATCGCCGTCGTCCTGTTCATCCTGGTGGTGCCGGCGATGATCTGGAATCTCAGGAAGATCCAGGCATGACCGAGGTGCTGGCACCGGCGCCGGCCATGGCCGGGTCCAGGAGAGGTGTGCTCGGTTGGCTGCGCGCCCCCCGGGTCGCCGTCAACATCGCCCTCGTCGTCGCTGCCCTGGTGTGGCTGGTCCCCACCGTGTCGCTGACCATCTTCTCCCTCCGGCCCGAGGCCCTGTTCCAGCAGTCGGGGTGGTGGAAGGTCTTCACCATCCCGTCCCAGCTGACGGTGCAGAACTACCACGTGCTGTTCTCCCAGGGCCTGGCCGCGGGCGGCCTGCTCGACTCGCTGGTGACGTCTCTCGAGATCACGATCCCATCCACGGTCCTGGTCACCGTGGTGGCCAGTCTGGCCGGCTACAGCCTCGTCTTCGGCGCCTGGCGGGGGCGCAACGCGGCCTTCCTCGTCATCGTGGGCCTGATGGTCGTGCCCGTGCAGGTGGCCCTCATACCGGTGGTGCAGCTGTACCGGAACTTCGGGTCCATCTTCGGCTACAACCCCTACGGCACCGTGGTGGGTGTGGTCCTGTTCCACGTCGCCTTCGGGCTGCCTTTCGGCATCTTCCTCATGCGCAACTTCTTCATCGGGATCCCCAAGGACCTGCTCGAGGCGGCTCGGATCGAGGGCGCCGGCGAGTGGACCCTCCTGCTCCGGATCGTGCTCCCGCTCGGCCTGCCGGCGGCGGCGTCCCTGGCCATCTTCCAGTTCATCTGGGTCTGGAACGACCTGCTGGTGGCCCTGGTGTTCCTCGGCGGGAACGTGCACCAGCCGATGACCATCTACCTCTACGACCAGACCCGCACCCTGGCGGCCAACTACTGGATCATCTCCACCGGGGCCATGGTGTCCATCGTCGTGCCCCTGATCGTCTTCTTCTCCTTCCAGCGCTACTTCGTCCGCGGCGTCCTGGCCGGCGCCGTCAAGTGAGGTAACCCCGTTGGCCAGTGTGATCCTGAGCGAGCTCACCAAGACCTACCCGGGCGGGACCACCGCCGCCGTGGACCACTTCAACCTCGACATCGCCGACGGCGAGTTCGTCTGTCTGGTGGGACCCTCCGGGTGCGGCAAGACGACGGTGCTGCGGATGATCGCCGGGCTGGAGGAGATCAGCAGCGGGACGGTGACGATCGGGGACCGGGTGGTGAACCGGCTGCCGCCCCGCGACCGCGACATCGCCCTGGTCTTCCAGAGCTACGCCCTCTACCCGCACATGAGCGTCTATGAGAACATGAGCTTCGGACTGAGGCTGCGCAAGGTCCCCAAGTCCGACGTCGACACCGCCGTGCAGTCCGCCGCCCGCATCCTCGACCTCGGGGACTACCTCGACCGCAAGCCGGCCCAGCTGTCGGGCGGCCAGCGCCAGCGGGTCGCGCTGGGGCGGGCCATCGTGCGCGACCCGGCCGCCTTCCTCATGGACGAGCCCCTCTCCAACCTCGACGCCAAGCTGCGGGTCCAGACCAGGGCGGAGATCGTCCGTCTCCACCAGCGCCTGTCCGCCACCATGATCTACGTCACCCACGACCAGGTCGAGGCCATGACGATGGCCGACCGGATCGCCGTCATCAGCCAGGGGGTGCTGGAGCAGGCCGGCACCCCCCAGGAGCTCTACGACCGGCCCCGCAACCTGTTCGTGGCCGGGTTCATCGGCTCGCCGGCGATGAACTTCCTGGCGGTCCAGGTGAGGCCGGACGAGGACACCACCAGGCTGGCCGATGCCGAAGGCAGCACCGAGCTGGCACTGGAGGGCGCCCGGGCGGCGGCCCTCCGTCGGCTCGGGATCACCACCGCCACCCTCGGGGTGCGCCCCGAGCACCTGCGGGTGGGCCCGCCCGCCGGGGCCGGCCTGGCCATCAACGCCACCGTGGACGTGATCGAGTTCCTCGGCAACGACGCCCATGTCCATGTCTCCGCCGGCGCCCACGACCTGGTCGCCACCGTGTCGGCCCGCCAGCCTCTCTCCGTCGGAGAGGCCGTCGTGCTCAGCGCCGACGCGGAGATGGTGTACCTGTTCGACCCCCGCTCCGGCGACGCCATCTACGAGGCGTGATCGAGGTCGGCCCGGGATAGCTCCCCACTCCAGACATCGACGCCGCCCGGGGGGCGGCCTACACCGCCAAGCGGATCTCGGGCCTGGTCCGGCCTTACGTGGATGCGGCCGGGGTCACCAAGCCGGGGGCGGCTCATCTGTTCCGCCACACGGCGGCCACCCTCATGCTCGAAGGCGGGGCCGACTTGCGCTATGTGCAGGAGCTATTGGGCCATGCCGACGTGTCGACCACCCAGATCTACACCCGGGTCTCCATCCGCCAGTTGAAGGCCGTTCATGACGCCACCCACCCGGGGGCCAGGAACGCCTCGCACGCCTCGCCCAGCATCGAGGACTTCCTTTACAGCTTCAAGGACAGCCCCGGGCGGCTCCCGGCTGCGCCGTCGCCGCCCGACAGCCTCGAATGTGACGCTTCCTCCGCCGTCATCCCCGGATGCGCCAGTCCAGCCGGCCGCTACTCCCGAACCCGGTCCCGCCCCTCCCGTCCTCACTCCGACCAGGGGGCGCACCGGCAGCACACCTGATGCGCCGTGCGCTCGCGGTCGGGACGGCAACTTGCGGTCACCCTGACCAGTCAGAGCAGGTCAGAGGCATGGACCCAAGTCCAAGCTGTCCCCCGGCAGCGGCCGCGATACGAGCGTCCGGCTCCAGCGTGAGGCACGCCTGAGGCACGAACGCGTCGCCTGGCTCCTCCTCCTGAACGGGGGAGCGGCAGTGGCCAGATCAGCTTTCGGGACCATCCGGCGCCTGGAGTCCGGGCGGTACAACGCACGCATCCGGGTGCGGGGCCGACAGATCACCGTCGGGACCTTCGCCACGCGGCGGGCGGCCACCGCGGCGATCGCGGCGGCAGGAGCCGAGGCCAGCGGCGAGCGGATCATCGACCGGACAGCAGGGCGTCAGCGCGCTGACCGACCGCTCGACCGCCAGCTGTCCGGGCACCCCACTGGGCGCCTTGACCCGCCCCGAGGTGACCTACCTAGTCCGTTCCACCGACCCCAGCGCAATTATCACGGCCAAGCTCGTTTCAACCCGACAACTCGAGCAGGCCGCCGGGGGCGAGCTCACCCAGTGCCAGTTCCGTCCCTGTTCGCCGTCGGCGGTCTGGCTCATCCTCGCCCACGGCGGCGCCTTCGCCTTCTCGTCCAGCCCGGGTGGCATCTCCGTGCCATCCGTGAACGCCCCTACCACGACGACGACGTCACTGCCCCCCGGCATGCACTGGAGCATCTACCCGGTCGACCCCCTGAGCGGACGGGGCCTCGGCGCCTCCGGAACCGGCCAGGGTCCGGACCCCTCCTACTTCGCTCAGCTGACCGACCTCGACCCCGCTCCGCTCCTGGTCGCCAGCTCATCCGCCGCGGGATGCCAGCCGGTTCCCCTGACCTCGGTCAGCACCGACAGCGCCGGAGCCCGCTTTTACGCCTACGCCGGGGGCATGACCCAGGTCATACCGCCGCCCGGGTTCAACCCGGCTGACGCCACCGACGATCAGCTGCGGCGCTACGGCCTCCCGCCCCGGCCTCCGCAGGGGACGCGGGCCCGCCAGATCTGGGACACCAACGTCGGCCACGCCACCCACCCGGCACCTCCGGGGATCAGCACCTGTCCGAGGAGCAGCGGTTAATGACCACCGCTCGAGTAGGGCTCCTCGCCTTGGCGGTCTGCGTACTCGGGGGCTGTGGTAGCGGTCCTTCGTCGGTATCCACCACCGGGGAGAGCCCGGCCCTTCGGGCCTGGGCGGGCTTCCCGGTGGGCCGGGTGCCCCGCCCGCTGGTCCTGGTCGGCCCGAAGGTCGTGGACCCGAGGACTGGCTTTCCCGATGGGCCCACCAAGCTCGCCTACATCGAGCGCGCCGTGGACCTGCCCGCCACCCTGCCGCCCGGTCCCGCCACGGCGGACGGCTACCCGGTCGTTTCCGCGGCTGAAGCGGCCAGGAGCTTCATGTCGGGTCCCGGGAAGGGGCCCGCCTCCGGTGTGCGGCTGGTCGTCACTGCGATCCAGCTGGGCACGGCTGAGTTCGACACCGACCGCGGGCGCCAGAACCTTGCTGCCTGGCAGTTCTCCTTCCAGGACGTGACTGATCCGGCTCTCGTCCTGGCCGTGGCGCCCGACAGGTCGTTCCAGCCCTCTGCCGTCGCCACTCGGGGGACGATGGTGACCGATGCCCGCGTCGGACGGTCGCACCCTCACGGTGGGCTTCGTCGGTGTGGCTGCGGGCAGTGGGCCCTGCACCGCCGACTACTCGGTTACCGCGGAGACCTCCCGGACGGCCGTGGCCGTCTCGGTCCACGGGCACCCCCATGACAAGGGTGGTTCGGGGACCGCAGCTCTGACCTGCAACCTCGTCGGGTACCACCGGGAGGCGACGAGGTTGCTCGACGCTGCGCTGGGGGCGCGAGTGCTCGTCGACGCCGCCAGTGGCTCAGCGGTGCCAGTCACCGGCTGATCGACCTACGGCGCCCAGCGGATGAAGGCCGGCCCCCAGTCGGGAACGTGCCCTCTGCCGCCAGATCGAGAGCCACTTGGTATCACCGTCCGACCCCTGTGGCCGCTGCCGGCGGACCGATGGCGACCGGGCGCCGTCCCCGCGAGTGTCCATTAAGAGTACGCTTCGCATGCAGATAGGGCCTGATGGGGGAACGGGACGAGAGTGTCTGACGCCCGACGAAGTCTGACCTGGCGAGAGCGACTGGGTCCGGAGTGGCTTGAAGAACATCCGGCCGACCAGTGGTTGCCGTATGTAGTGAGCGCCTATTTGGCGATTGGCTTCTCGGGCACCATCATCGAAACAGCCGTGGCTCACGGACACGTCAACTGGTGGGTCCTCGTCTTGGGCATCGTCCCCCTTCTCATGTATATCGGCGGATTCGTGATTCGCAGGCAGCGCGCCAGCGCTGGCCACGGTGGCCGCTAGCTCGTGATGTCAGACGAGAATCGGGCAATGAGCTGGGTGTCCCTGCTGTGGCGGAGGCCCCACACCATGTCCGACGCGCTCGTCGTCGGCTCCAGCGGCGGCGCCATCCTCTTCGTGATCATCGCCTTCGGCGTAGGCCGAGGATGGGAACAGGCGATGACGTGGGCGGCGCCATTGTGTGGCATCTGGACGGCCCTCGGAATGGCTGAGGTACTCCTCTAGCGCCATCGGCCCGACGCTCGACTTGCTCCGATGGTGCCAGTCAGTCTGCTCGCGATGGTGGCCAGCGTGGTCATGGTGATCTTGGCGCTGCTTCACCGTGGCGGAGGTGACAACTTCGCTCGCTGAACATCGATCCCGCCCCGGATTGAGAGCGGACCAGGTGTCCCCAAAACATCGTCCCGTCCGAGTTCGCTGGGTGCCCTGGACCGCCGGCTGAGAGACAGTCTTACCTTACCTGAAGTGCCATCGGGAGATAGAGCTGCGGTCTCGCTGACATGGCTGGGTTCAGGGCCGGCGTAGTGGAGGGATAGTTCACGAGGCAGCCAGCAGCTGCTGTACGCGTTGGTAGGAGATTCCCACGATGTACGCGATGTCGCGCGTACTCAGGCCCTTGCGGGCCAGTCCCGACACCGCCTCGGCGGTGAGCTTGGCGGCTTCGGCCTCCTCGTTGCGGACTGCCTCGCGCCGCCGCTTCGCCTCGACAGCCTTCGAGATCAGGCGAGGTTCGAGGTTTATCGTGGGGACCAGGACGAAAGACTCCTCGTCTGAGGTGTCGAACCACGCGGCGAGTGCCTCGCGAGCGTTGGCCTCGGCCTTGCTCAAGGTGCGTCCATGGGTGTACACCCCGATCGGCTCGCTGTCGGGCGAGGAGAGCACCTCCACCAGCCACTGGCCGTTGTCGTCGGGCGTGTACCGCACGTTGAAGGTACGGGGCTTAGTCATCGTTTCATCCATCCTTGACCTAGACAGGGCTCGAGCTGTCGTTCGAGCGATCGGAGCAGGCCAGTTCCGAGGGTCTGGCCGGCATGCACCGGGACGACCGCTTGGCAGTCACCACAGCGAACGACGACATGCGAGCCGTGTTGACGCAATTCGACGCAACCGAGTCGACGCAGCATTCGAAGCAGCTCCTTCCCGGTCACAACTACTGTCTAGCAGATAGGCAGCTAAGTGACAAGCACCTAGACGTAAGGGGGAACTTCATCCCCCTCAGCCCCCCGGGGCCCACCGTCCCCACCGTCCCCTATCCGCAGACGGCCAGTTGGGCCCGGCTGGCCCCGAACGCCGGCACTGGGCGCTTCGTCGACCGCCGAACGGGGCTGTCGGGTGCCAATTACGAGGCTGACCTGTCCAGCTCCGACGCCAGCGCGCCAATCGAGGGGATGACCGAGACAGGACATTCTCGGTCGGGCAACGGTCGACCGGCAGAGACCCAGATAGCACCGATTCCGGATGCTGTCGCTCCTCGGACGTCGCGCTCCTAACTGTCGCCAACCATCACGGCCTCGTGGGGAAGCACCCCCAGCGCGTCGAGAACCAGACTGAACGCCTCCGGGGAGGGTTTGCCCGTTCCCGCCTCCCCGGATATGACCACGGCGTCGAAGTAGGAGCCGAGCCCGCTCTGGTCCAGCTTGAGGCGCTGTATGTCGGCAGGCCCGTTGGTCAGAAGCCCGAGGCGATAACCAGCAGCAGCGGTAGAGCGCACGGCGTCAGCGGCTCCATCGAGGAGGCGATGCCCGACTCGCTGGGTCGCCTCAAACGCAGCGGCCATGGCCCGAGCCAGTTCCGGGTCCGGTCGGCCAAGTTCGGCCGCGGCCGCCTCCCAGGCTTGGCGGCGATAGCCGGGCGCCCAGGCCCCCAACCCATCCAGGCTGGGATGACAGCCCTCGAAGCTGGCCCACAGCCCTTCCCAGGAGGCGATGCCGAGCGCGACGGCCAGGCGGTGATGGGACCCGGCCCGCCATATCCCGCGGGCAATAGCGAGGATCACGTCCTCCGCTTGATCCGGATTGACGCCGGGGATGAGGCTGCCAGCGGAGCGCACCGATGCTCGGGCCACTGCCTCCTCTTCGATCAAGGTGTCGTCCAGATCGAAGATCACGGCCCCAATCCCCACGGCAGGACCATATCGACCTCGGCCGCCACTCGCCGGACTACCATCGCAGGTACGAACGTCCCCTGTCCCATACCAGCAGACCTCCTGCAGTCTTCCCCTGCCTCCGATCGCCGGCTCGAGGGCACCCCCAGGGTCAGCGCTCGATGACTCGATAGCTCACCAGATTGGCCTTTGCGCAGTCCCTGATCGCGGGCCCATCGTCGCCAGCCCAGACACACAGAGGACCACCGAGTGA
>DASRBO010000031.1:0-28457 GCA_035653595.1 Acidimicrobiales bacterium
GCCTCCGGCTCGTGCCAGCCGGTCAGGATGCCGTCCACCGCCCTCACCCCCCGCTCCGGGGTGATGACCACATCGGTCCAGGCGTCCAGCGGGCTGACCCGGCCGCTCGGGTCCGACGCCGCCTCCACCGCCCTGACCGCGGTGGTGCCGATGGCGATGACCCGGCCGCCGGCGAGCCGGGTGGCATTGATGCGCCCGGCGGTGGTGGCCGGCATCCGTACCCGCTCCGGGTAGGGCAGCTCGTCCGACCCCAGTGAGGCCACGCCGGTGTGCAGCACGACCGGGCTCACCCCCACCCCCTTGGCCACCAGGCGGGAGATCACCTCGGCGGTGAAGGGGCGCCCGGCGCTCGGCATTTCGGCGCTGCCCGGCTCGGTGGCGTAGACGTTCTGGTAGGCGGTGAGCGGCCAGGGGCGCTCCACGTAGGCGTAGCGGATGGGGCGACCGTGGACGGCGAGCCAGGTCAGAGGGGCCTGCGGGAAGCTGGGCCGCCCGACCCAGAGCCGCCCCCCCAGATAGGGCCCGACCAACTCGATCGACGCCCCCTCGCCCATCGCCAGGTGGCCCGGAGGCGCGGATCCGCTCCACCGTTCGGTGTTCCGGCCCGCCCGGCGCCTGGGCTCGACCACCCAGGTGTCTGCATCGAGCTGGGTGGAGAAGTGCAGGACCACCGGCTCGCCGTCCGGGCTGAGGGCGTCGACCGCCCCGGCGATGGTGCCCGAGGTGTTTATGACGATCAGGTCCCCGGCCTCGAGGAAGGAGGGCAGTAGCGCGAAGGTCGAATGCGCCGGCTCCCCGTCGGAGCGGTGCACGACCATCATCCGCACTGCGTCGCGGGTCAGCCCCCTGGCCTCGGGAGGTTCGGACGCCTCCAGCTCCGGGGGCAGCGAGAAGCTCAGCCGGTTCATGCCTGCACCGCCGCCAGCAGGTCGGCCGCCCGCACCCGGCCGCTGGGCAGCCGGCGCTTGAGCAGCGCCAGGACGGCGGGGGCGACCGATCCGG
Source organism: Acidimicrobiales bacterium (assembly GCA_035653595.1). GTDB lineage: Bacteria > Actinomycetota > Acidimicrobiia > Acidimicrobiales > JAJPHE01 > DASRBO01. Next base: position 1,003 of record DASRBO010000031.1, read on the forward strand.
GCAGGGGCCGGTCGCTGATGTCCTCGCCGGGGAAGGCGGCCTGATGCATGTCGGTGCGCATGTCACCGGGATCGAAGGACCAGAACCGCACCCCCGGCTCCTCCTCGGCCAGCACCCGGGTCACCTGGTCGAGGGCGGCCTTGGACGAGCCGTATGCACCCCAGCCCTCGTAGGCCTCAACGGCGGCGTCGGATGTGACGTTGATCACCGCGCCCTGGTTGTTGCGCAGGACGGCCAGGCCGGCCTGCACCAGGCCCAGGGGGGCGGCCACGTTGGTCCGGTACAGCTCCTCCAGGGCGCCCAGGTCGAGCACGGCCAGGCGGGGCAACGGGCTGGGGCCCAGGGCGCCGGCGTTGTTCACGATCAGGCTCAGGTCGGCTCCGGCCGCATTCACCAGGGCATGGCGATGATCGGGTGACGTCACGTCGCCCGGAACGGCCTGCACTGCCGGTCCCAGCTTACGGGCCAGCTCGGCTAAGGGCCCGGCCGAGCGGCCGTCGACGACGACGGTCCAGCCCGCCCCGACCAGGACTTCCACGAGGGCGTGGCCGAAGCCTCGCGACCCTCCGGTGACGATTGCGGTTGGCATGCAGAGCACCCTAGGAGCTAAAGTTGACTTTAAGTCAAGAGATTTCTCGGGAGTGGTGTCGATGCTGCTGACGATCGGCGAGGTGTCCGAGCGGGCCGGCGTCGCCCCGTCGGCCCTGCGCTTCTACGAGAGGGAGGGGCTGATCGAAGCGGTGCGCTCGACCGGCGGGCAGCGCCGCTATCACCGCGACGTTCTCCGTCGCATCGCCTTCGTGCGCGCTGCGCAGCAGGTGGGCCTGAGCCTCGACGAGATCAAACAGACGCTGTCCTCGCTCCCCCACGCCCGCACCCCCACGGCGGCCGACTGGCAGCGGCTCTCGCGCTCGTGGCGCCCCCGCCTCGATTCCCGCATCGCCGAGCTGCAGCGCCTACGGGACCGCCTCGACTCGTGCATCGGTTGCGGTTGCCTCTCCCTCCGGGTGTGCCGGCTCTCGAACCCCGACGACGTCGCCGCCGCCCTCGGCCCCGGGCCCCGATGGCTGCTCGACGAGTGACTTCGTTGCCACGCAGTGTGGGCGGCACATCGGGTTAAGCTCCCGCACCAACGGTCGGCGGTACCGCCCGGCGGCCGGCGCTGGCGGCCTCGTACCCAACCACCCCCACGAGGCGATCACATGTCCGACGACCGCGGAGGTGCGGAGATGGTTCAGGCTGAGCTGCGCCCGGCCGGATCGCTGGTGCAGCTGTACCGGCAGGTCCGGGCCCTCACCGAGGCGCTGGCCGATCCGCTCTCCCCCGAGGACCAGACCGCCCAGTCGATGCCGGACGTGAGCCCGACCAAGTGGCACCGGGCCCACACCAGCTGGTTCTTCGAGACCTTCGTGCTGCCCGGGCGGCTACCCGGCTACCGGCAGTACCACGACCAATACGGATTCCTCTTCAACTCGTACTACGAGACCGTGGGACCATTCTTCCCCCGCGATCGGCGGGGCACGATCACCCGACCGGGTGCGGCCGACATCTCCCGCTACCGGGGCCATGTCGACGCCGCCATGGAGGAGGTCGTCGCCGGCGACGGCGATCCGGCCAGCTACGGCGTCATCGAGCTCGGCTGCCACCACGAGCAGCAGCACCAGGAGCTCATCCTCATGGACATCAAGCACGTGCTGTCCACGAACCCCCTCCGCCCGGCCTACCTGCCCCGCCGGCGGACCGCCGGCCCGGATGCCGCCGGCGCCCAGCCCGCGCCAGGGCCGGCCCCCGCCGAGCGGTGGTCTGAGCACCCCGGTGGGCAGGTCGAGGTCGGCCACGACGGGCAGGGCTTCGGGTTCGACAACGAGTTCCCCCGGCACACCGTCCACCTGCAACCGTTCGCCCTGGCCGCGCACCCGGTCACCAACGGCGACTGGAGCGCCTTCATCGCCGACGGTGGTTACCACCGGCCCGACCTGTGGCTGTCGGAGGGCTGGTCGACCGTCCGCTCGGAAGGCTGGGAGGCGCCGTTGTACTGGGAGCCCGACGGGAAGGGCTGGGCCCGGTTCACCCTGTCCGGGCTGCAGCCGGTGGCGGCCGCCGACCCCGTGTCCCACGTCAGCTACTTCGAGGCCGACGCCTACGCCCGCTGGGCCGGCGCACGCCTGCCGACCGAGCAGGAGTGGGAGGCCGTCGCCAGCCGGCACCCCGTCGACGGCGCCTTCCTCGACCTCGGTGTCCTCGATGCGACCGCCGCCCGGACGGAGTCACCGTTCGGCAACGTCTGGCAGTGGACCTCCAGTGCCTACTGCCCCTACCCGGGTTACCGGCCCGGCCCCGGCGCCCTGGGCGAGTACAACGGCAAGTTCATGGTCAACCAGTACGTTCTGCGGGGCGGGTCGGCGGCGACGCCGGCCGGGCACTGCCGGGCCACCTACCGCAACTTCTTCCCCGCCCGGTCACGGTGGGCCTTCTCCGGCCTGCGGCTGGCCCGCGACCTTTAGGCCCGATGAGCACCTCGGCGGAGGCGACCACAGTGTCAGTGCTGCTCGACGAGGCCTCCCTGGCCGCCCAGCTGAGGCAGGACGCCCTCCGGGGCCTGTCGTCGGCTCCCAAGGACCTGCCCCCCAAGTGGTTCTACGACGATCGCGGCTCGGCCCTCTTCGAGGCGATCACCGCCCTGCCCGAGTACTACCCGACCAGGGCGGAGCGGGAGATCCTCGAGTCGGTGTCGGCCGAGGTGGGCCGGCTGGCCCGGCCCACGACACTGGTGGAGCTGGGCTCGGGGGCGGCGGTCAAGACCCGCATCCTGCTCGACGCCCTCTGTGCCGGCGCCACCGACCGCTACGTGCCCTTCGACGTGTGCGAGGAGATGGTGCGGGTCTCCGGCGAGGCCATCGCCGCTGACTACGGGATCGCCGTGCACGGGCTGGTGGGCGACTTCGAGGCCCACCTGCACCTGATCCCGCGCTTCGGGCGCCAGCTGGTCGCCTTCCTCGGAGGCACCATAGGCAACCTCCTGCCCGACCAGCGGTGCGCCTTCCTGCGCTCGGTCCGCTCCATCATGGAGGTCGGCGACCACCTTCTGCTGGGTGCCGACCTGGTGAAGGACGAGGGCCGCCTGGTGGCCGCCTACGACGACGCGCGGGGCGTGACGGCGGAGTTCAACCGCAACGTGTTGTCGGTGCTCAACACTCAGCTGCGCTCCGACTTCGACCCGAGCGCCTTCGAGCACGTGGCCGTGTGGGACGGCACCAACGAGTGGATCGAGATGCGGCTGCGCTCCAGCGTCCGCCAGACGGTCGACCTCGGCGTCCTCGGGACCAGGGTGAGCTTCGCCGCCGGCGAAGAGATGCGGACCGAGGTGTCGGCCAAGTTCCGCCTCGATGGGCTGCGGGACGAGCTGGCCGGCGCCGGCTTCGCCGTCACCGAGGCCTGGACCGACCGGGCCGGGGACTTCTCCCTGCTGCTGGCCCAGGCCGTCTGAGCCACCGGGGTCGGCCCCGACCGACGAGTGCCGGGGGGCCGGAGCGGGCACGACTGAGCGGTGGAGGACTTCGCCGCCCAGGTCGCTGACCTCGACTACCCCATGGCCGTGGTGACGGCGGCCGCCGGCGGTGAGCCGTCGGGGTGCCTGGTCGGCTTCCTCACCCAGTGCAGCATCCATCCGCCCCGGCTGGTCGTGTTCATCTCCAGCGCCAACCACACCCACGGGGTGGCCCTGCGGGCGACCCACCTGGGGGTGCACTGGCTGTCCACCCGCCACACCGCCCTCGCCGAGCTGTTCGGGTCGCTGACCGGCGACCAGGCCGACAAGTTCTCCCGCTGCCGCTGGGAGCAGGCCGAAGGCGGCGCCCCGGTCATCGCCGACTGCCCCCGCTGGCTGGTCGGCCGGGTGCTGGACCGCCGGGCCCACGGCGATCACACCGGCTTCGTGGTGGAGCCGGTTAGCGCCTCCTGCGGCCAGCCCTGGCCGCGGCAGCTGGGCTACCAGGACGTCAAGGATCTCCACCCCGGCCACCGTCCATGACCGCTACCCGCCGGTGGCAGGAACCGCGGCGCGACGATCAGCCCAGCTTCTCGTGGAGGAAGGCCACCACCTGGGGCCAGATTTCGGCGGCCTTGGCCTCGTCCAGCGTGCCCAGGGCGTTGTGCGGGCCCATGAAGGCGTGACCGGTGCCCGGATGCACGGTGAGCACCACGTCCTTGCCCATCCCCTTGAGCTTGGCCTCGAGCGCCCGGGCGGCTGCGGGGGCGAAGAAGCCATCGTTCTCCGCCATGTGGCCCCGGACCGAGGCCGTCAGGCCGGACCAGTCCGGCTCGGTGTCACCCTGGGGGAACCCGTAGAAGGGGACGGCCGCCTTGATGCGGTCGCCGCGGTTGGCGGCCAGGATCAGGCTGAGCATCCCGCCCATGCAGAACCCAACCACGCCGATCCCCTCGCCGCTGACGGCGTCGTGACCGGCGAGGAAGTCGACGGCGCCGCTCATGTCGCGCGCCGCCCGGTCGGGAGGCAGGCTCTGCATCAGCTGAGAGGCCTTGTCCATCTCCGTGTGCCCTGCCACCTTGCCGTGGTAGAGGTCGGGGGCCAGGGCCACGAACCCGTCGGCGGCCAGCCGGTCGGCCATCTCCTTGAGGCTGTCGTCGAGACCCCACCACTCCTGCACGACGACGACTCCGGCACCCCGGCCTGACGACGGCCGGGCCAGGTAGCCCGAGGCGCGGTTGCCGTTGCTCTGGAACTCCACTGTCTCGCCCATGACTGCGGACACTACCGGCACCGACGGGCCCCGGTGACGGGCGGCGGGCTGGCACCGGGCCGCCCCCGGCACCAGGATCTGCGGCATGCCCGCCTGGACCTGTCCCGTGTGCCGGCGTCGGTTCCGCCGCTCCGGCCAGTCCCACGAGTGCTCGCCCGCGATGAGCCTCGAGGAGTACTTCGCCACCGGACCGGCCCACGAGCGGCCGATCTTCGAGGCGGTGATGAAGCACCTCGACTCGGTCGGCCCGGTCCACGTCGAACCGGTGTCGGTCGGGATCTTCCTAAAGAACGTGGGCAAGTTCGCCGAGCTGCGCCCCATGCGCCGCTGGGTCGCGCTGTCGTTCTCACTCGGCCGGCCGGTGCAGCACCGCACCATCAGCCGGAAGGTGATGCCGTACGGAGGTCGCTACTACCACGTCGCCAACCTGACCCAGCCGTCGGACTTCGACGCCGCTCTGGCGGCCTGCCTCAGCGAGGCCTACCTGGCCGCCGGCGAGTGACGACTCGCCGGCGGGAACAGCAGGACCCTTCGGTCAGCGGTACTGCGGCGAGGAGGCCTTCATCCAGCGCAGCTGCATGACCAGACCGGAGACCGGGCCGGCCTCGTCGGCGGCCTCGACCTCGAACCAGGCGTACTCGGTGCGCGGGCTCTGTCCCACAGCCAGCACGGTCCCGCTCATGGTGTAGGTCCGGTCGAGCATCAACGGGCCCCGCTTCTGGAACAGCTCGATGGCCCCGAACAGACCTACTCCCCCGCCGGTCGCCGCCACCTTCCGGCCCAGGTGGTTGGCCCCGACCTGGTAGAGGTAGTGGACCGAAATCTGCGGCAGGGCGATGGGCCCGCCCCACGGCGAGTCCCCTCCGTACCACGGCAGGACCTCGGTGACCAGTCCACCGTCGATCATGGCCTGCTGGCGGTGGCGGCCGACCTCGACCTCCACCGGGGCGATGGCCTCGCCCCCGGAGACGCCGGCGAGGATCTTGAGCTCACCGCCGGCGAACCGGCTCAAATCCAGCGACCGGAGGGCGCTGGGCTGGCCCGGACGGCCCACGGCGGCGGTGCCCTCGCCGACGAGCATCCCGTCCTCCCGCTCGATCCGGGCCGCCACCTGGGCGTCGGCGGCCCCCGCCGGGGGTCGCCCGATGATGGCCCGTACCGGCTCGCGGTCCACGGTCGGGTTGCGGAAGTTGATCGAGACCGACCCGGTCTCGAACCACCTCTGGCCGAAGGCGTCCACCAGCAGAGGAGGGAACAGGTCCAGGTGGACCGACCCTGCCACCGTCCCGCCCCGCAGGCCGAGGTTCTGGGCGGTGTCGTCGTCGTGGATGCTTCCCTTGGCCCCGCTGGCGGCGTTGACCGACCGGCGCAGGGGGCCGACGATCTCGTCGGTGCTGGCGGTGGTCCGGGCGTCGGTGGTGCCGGTCATCGTGTTCTCCTGTCGTTGGTCTGGGTGCCGACCTTGAGGTCGCGGAAAGCGACGTCGCGGTCCACCTGGGGCTCCTTGGGCAGCCCAAGCACCCGCTCGCCGATGATGTTGTGCTGTATCTCGTCCGAGCCTCCGGCAATGGAGGAGGCATGGGCGCGCAGTCCGACCTGCTGGTAGCGGCCCCCGTGCGGCGCGTCCTCGCCCAGCAGCATGCCGTGGGGGCCCTCGAGGCCCAGGGTGAGGTCGCGCACCGAGTGGGCCAGGCGGGAGGTCGCCAGCTTGGCGGTGGAGACCTCCGGCCCGGGCTTCTTGCCCGTCTGGGCGGCGGCTCTCGACCGCTCGAGGTTCAGCCGGTGCACCTCGCGGCTGGTGTAGTAGGCGGTCAGTGCCTGCCTGGCCACCGGGTCCTCGCCGCGGCCGAACTGCCGGGCCAGGTCGGCCACCGAGCGGAACGACACTGCCGATGCCATGCCCTCCTGGTCGCCGGCGGCCCGGCGGGCCCGCTCCTTGAGCTCTCCCACCGCAACGTCGAGCTGTCCTGCCTTCTCCCCCGGCATGCCGGCGGCCACGCCGGAACGGGCGCGGCCCCCGATGCCCTGGCGCTCGTAGGCCAGGGTGGCGACGGCGATCATCCAGCCGTTGTTGGGCGAGCTGATGACATTGGCATGGGGCACCACGGCGTCGGTGAAGAACACCTCGTTGAAACTGGCCCCGCCGTCCATCTGCTTGAGCGGACGGATCTCGATACCAGGCTGATCCACGTCGATGATGAAGTAGGTGATGCCCTTGTGCTTGGGCGCGTCCGGATCCGTCCGGGCCACCAGCATTCCGCGGTCGGCGGTACGGGCTCCGGAAGTCCAGACCTTCTGGCCGTTGACCACCCACACGTCACCGTCCCGAACGGCGCGGGTCTGCAGGCTGGCCAGGTCCGATCCGGCCCCAGGCTCGCTGAAGAACTGACACCAGGACTCGAGCCCGGCGGCCAGGCGGGGCACCCACTGCTGGCGCTGCTCGTCGGTCCCGTGGTCGAGGACGATGGGCGCCCCCATCATCTGGCCCAGGCCGCCCGGTGGCCCGATGGCCCCGACCTCGTCGAGAGCCTCGGCCACCTGGCGGGCCTCACCAGGGGCGAGCCCCCGGCCTCCGAAGCCCCTGGGCCAGGTGGGGAAGGTCCAGCCGGCCTCGGCCAGGCGGCCCCACCACTGGCGCAGGGTCTGCTCCTCGTTCCAGTTGTCGGCCAACCACGACCGGACCTCTTCGGCGACCCCCATCGGACCAGCCCCCCTCCAAGGGCCGGGCGGCTATGCCCGGCTTCCCCGGGGTCAGACGCTATCGGAGGCGGGCTCGGGCAGGCCGTCCACCAGCACCACCCGGTTGGTCCTCACCGCCGGCACCGTCTCGCCCGGCACGATCGCCCCCACCAGGTTGAGGGGGTCGGTGGCGTTGATCACGACCCTCTCCCCCGACGGCGCCGTGCGCCGGATGCGGGCCAATGCGTCGGCGGCGGCAGGAAGGGCGTACTGCTCGCCGCTGAAGCCGGCCACGAAGCGGCCTCCCCGGATGAGCCCGCGGTCCTCCAGCCTCCGGAGGGCCCACTGGAGGTCGCGCCAGGGCAGGCGCACCGACTCCCGCAGGGCGAGGTCGCGGAACAGGACCCCCCACCTGTTGAGCAGCTGCTCGGCCACGGCCTCGGCCAGCTCGTCGCGGTCAACGTCGGTCGGGACGGGCGGCAGGGCCGACCACCGTCCGGCGGAGGTGACCGTGGGCACGGGCATCCGGGCCACCCGGGCGAAGCGGCGGGGCCGGGTAGCCGCTCGGCTGCCTCCGACCCGGGCCCGGATGGCGGCGAATCCGTCGCACATGATCAGGCCCCTCGCCACCCCGTCCCACAGGCCGCGCTCCACGTCGTCGGCCAGCCGGCGGGTGGCGGCCACCAGGTCGGTGGCGAAGCACGCGCCCCTCTCGTCGAGAGCGGCGAGTATCTCCGCCGTGGCCCCGACGCTGGGGCCGCCGGGGCTGCCCGACGGGCGGGCCGCCGCCAGCAGCCACGGCAGGTCGGAACGCAGCACCACCGCAATCGGCGTGGACTTGGACGGCGCCGCGCTGGCGGGGTCACCCTCGTCCCTCGGCCGGGGCACCAGCCGGAGCCAGGCGACCTCCCCGCTGTGGCACAGGCGGTCCAGCCAGGCCGGGTCGTAGTGGTGGAGGCGGCGCGCCAGCAGCTCGCGCTCCCAGGCCATGGCGGCCGCCTCGCAGCCTTGCAGCTGGCCCAGCACCTCCATGAGTCCCTCGTCGCCGCTCAGCTGGGACCCGGGGGCGACGTGCTGCCAGCGCAACAGGAACCGCATCAGGTCCTGGATGGTCGCCGGCTCGACCGACTGCCGCCTCGAGCGCCTCGAGTAGGCGTGCATACGGGCCAGCAGTCGCCTGGCCACCCACTCCGGGCCGTCGGCCCCCGGCCGGTAGCGACCCTCGAAGACCGAGCCCTGGTGCTGGAGGGCGGCCAGGCCGGATGCCACCCGCCCGGCCCCGATCCCAGTGGCCCGGCTGAGCTCGTCCACGGTGGTGACCCCGGTGAGCTCGAGGTGCCCCCGCAACAGCCGCTGCATGGCCTCGTCCTCGCCGGCCAGGGCGGCGGCGGCCTGGGGCGCCAGCTCGGTCGCGCACCACAGCTCGGCCCCGTCGTGATGGACGATGCGGCCCCGGCCCCGCTCCTCGAGCTGGCCCCACAGCTCGGCCCACTCCGGCCGCGGCCGCAGGGCGAGCGTGGAGCACAGCAGGTCGTGCAGCTCGTCGGCGGTGGCCGGCTCCGGCCGCACCTCGTCATGGACCTGGTCGATGGCGGCCGGGTCGAGGGAGCCGATGGTCTCGAGGTCCACGGTCAGGCCCCGGCGCAGCTGCACGGCGTTGGTGCGCCGGTTCTGGAACTCCTCGTCGTCGAGGAAGGCGTAGGGACGGGCGGTGATGATCTCGTGGGCGAGGACAGAGGGCTCGGTGGTGTCGCGGCAGTGCACCCGGACCTCGCCCGACTCCATCGCCTCGACCAGCCTGGTGGCCCCCTCGATGTCGAGGGCCTCGTGCAGGGTGTCGAAGATCGTCTGGCGCACCAGCAGGTGGTCGGGGATCTCGATCGGTCCGACGATGTTGTCCTGACAGGCGGCCGCCATGGGGAACACGGCCGCCAGCAGGTCGTCGGACTCCATGCGCTGGATGGGCGGCGGGTTGCGCTTCCCGTTGCGGAAGCGGAGCACCATGAGGGACCGGTTGAGGTTCCAGCGCCAGCGGGCCTGGAACATCGGCGAGTCGAGGACGGCGTGCTCGAGCGTGTCGGCCATCGTCCGGCTCGACAGGTAGCGGGGCACCTCCTCGAGAGCGAAGCTGTGGTGCAGGCCCAGCGACAGGACCACGGCGTCGTCGGTGGCCGCCGCCTGCAGCTCGAAGTTGAAGGCCCGGCAGAACTTCTTGCGCAGGGCCAGGCCCAGGCTGCGGTTGATCCGACCCCCGTAGGGCGAGTGCACCACCAGCTGCATGCCCCCGGTGTCGTCGAAGAAGCGCTCGATCACCACGTCCGCCTGGGTGGGCATCACCCCGAGGACGGCGCGGCCGGCGGCCAGGTAGTCGACCAGAAGGGCGGCGGGCTCGGCACCGATGCCGGCCGCCTCCATGAGCCATCGCCGGGCGCCGTCCGGGTCGCGGGCGACGAGGAACCCCTCGACCCCGGCCCGCAGGGCGGAGACCTCGGCCGACAGCTCGGCCGTCCGGGCCGGGGCCTCGCCGAGCCAGAACGGGACGGTCGGGGGCGTGTCGCCGGCGTCGCGCACCCGCACAACCCCGGGCTCGACCCGGCGGATCTGCCACGAGTGGGTCCCGAGGAGGAAGACGTCGCCGGCCATCGACTCGACCGCCCAGTCCTCGTTGACCGTGCCGACCAGCGTGTCGTCCGGCTCCGCCACCACCCGGTAGTCGCCCGTCTCCGGAATGGCGCCGCCGGAGGTGGCCGCGGCCAGCCTGGCCCCCGCCCGGGGCCGGAGCTCGCCGTTGACCGGGTCGTGGTGCAGGTAGGCGCCCCGCCGGCCGCGCCCGGTCTCGATGCCGTTCGACACCAGCTCGACGACCTCGTCGAAGCGTCGGCGGTCGAGCTGGCGATAGGGGTCGGCCCGGCGCACCAGGTCGAAGAGCTCGTCGGTCTTCCACTCCTGCGCCGCCACCTCGGCGACCACCTGCTGGGCGACGATGTCGAGCGGCTCGAACGGCGGGTGGATGGCGTCGAGGCGCCCCGCTCGCACCGCCATCATCAGGGCGGTGCACTCCACCAGCTCGTCGCGGGTGAGAGGGAACAGTCTCCCCTTGGGGGTGCCCGCCCGGCTGTGGTTGGAACGTCCCACCCGCTGGAGGAAGGTGGCGATGCTGCGGGGCGAACCGATCTGGCACACCAGCTCCACCGGGCCTATGTCGATGCCCAGCTCCAGCGAAGCCGTGGCCACCAGGGCCTTGAGGTCACCCGCCCGCAGTCGGGTCTCTACCCGGTGGCGGCGCTCCTTGGAGAGGCTGCCGTGGTGGGCGGCGACGACATCGTCGCCCAAGCGGTCGCCGAGCTGATGGGCCAAGCGCTCGGCCAGCCGCCTGGTGTTGACGAAGACCAGGGTGGTGCGGTGCTGCTGGACCATGGCGGCGATCCGGTCCAGCACATCTCCCATCTGCTCGGCCGATGCGACCGCCTCGAGCTCCCCTTCGGGCAGCTCGAGGGCCAGGTCGAGGTGGCGCTGGTGGCCGGAGTCGACCACCTCGGGCAGGGGACGGGTGCCGACCAGCAGGCGGCCGACGGTCTCGATCGGGCGCTGGGTGGCCGACAGCCCCACCCGGACCAGAGGCTGGTCGCACACCGCCTGCAGCCGCTCGAGGCTGACGGCGAGGTGGGAGCCCCTTTTGTCGCGGGCCACGGCGTGGATCTCGTCGACGATGACGGTGTCGACCGTCCGCAGCGCCTGGCGGCCCCGGGGACTGGTGAGGAGCAGGTAGAGCGACTCCGGGGTGGTGACGACGAAGCTCGGCGGACGCCGGACCATGAGCGAGCGCTGGGCACTCGAGGTGTCGCCGGTACGCACGGCCACCGTTATCGGGGCCGGCTCGAAGCCCAGCTCCTGGGCCACCGCGGCGATCTCCTCGAGGGGCCGCTCGAGGTTCTCCCCGATGTCGACCGCCAGGGCCTTGAGGGGCGAGACGTAGACGACCTTGGCCCGGGCCTCGATCGACTCTCCGGCGGCATGGGCCCGGTAGAGGGAGTCGATGGCGACCAGGAAGCCGGCCAGCGTCTTGCCCGACCCGGTGGGGGCGGCAATCAGGGTGTCCCGTCCGGCCCTGATCAGCGGCCAGCCCTCGACCTGGGGCGGGGTCGGACCATCGGGGAAGCGCCGGAGGAACCACTCGGCCACCGCCGGGTGGAACCCCTCGAGGCCGGGGGGCACCTCGGAGGTCCGGGGAGGCTCCCACCCGATCGACAGCTGGGCCATCCTGACCATGCTAGGCCCGAACAGGCGTTTGGGGGAACCCGTTTACCCCGCCCCGGTGGCGGGTCGGCCGGCCGAGTCGAGCCGGCTCAGGTAGGCCTGGCCCCGGGGCGACAGGCGGTAACCGACCTTGAGGCTTTCGGTCAGGCCCAGCGCCTTCAGGCGGCGCACCCGCTGCTTGAAGGGGAACCTATCCATCCCGACCGCCGGGGCCAATTCGGTGCTGACGACCCCGGGCCGCTCGGCGATCAGGCGGAGAACGGGGACGGCCCAGGGTGAGCGGGCCAGGGCCCGGCCGATCTCCGCCAGGTCGGTCTCATCCAGCCGGCTGCGGTCCCGCAGCTCGATGCGCGGATCCTCGCCGAGGCGGTGGAAGCGGATGCGGTACAGCTCCCCCTCGGGCCGCAGGCTGGCCAGGATCTCGTCGCTGCCCTCGTAGCCGGCGGCTCTGGCCTGGATGTCGGTTATCTCCTCGATGCCGATGGGGGCGACCTCGTCTATGGCGAGCAGGCCCACCGGGCTGTGGAGGGTGCCGCCGGTCCTGACGCTGGGCCGCTTCCACCGGCGGAACGCCACCGTCACCGATCCGTCGGCGAGCTTCGGCCACAAATGGCGCGGGAACAACACCAGCAGATTCTCTCATTGCGCCCGAAGAGTGATCGGCTACGCCGAGTTTCGGACTTCTGGGGGATTTAGTCCCACACATCGGGGTCTTACGGCGTGTTATACCGACCGCGGTTCCAGCCACCCTCTCTTGGACGAGTGAACGGGGTTCCCCGATGGGGCGCAGCCGCGACGAGCGAATCGATGACGCGATCCTGGCGGCGGGACACGATCTCGTGTCGGAGACCGGCTACACGCAATTCAGCGTGGAGGCCCTCTGCGGACGCGTGGGCATCGCCAAGACCACCCTCTACAAGCGCTGGCCCGCCCGCCGGGCCCTGCTCAGCGCCATCCTGACCCGCTACCTGGCGGGGCAGACGACGGACGGGCTCCCTGACGGCGCCAGCGTCCGCGCCCGGCTGGTGGCGGCGGTGGAGGAAGAGATCTCCCTGGCCACCGGGGCCCCCGGCCGGGCGGTGGCCCTGGCCGTCCTCGAGGCCATCGACGCCGGCGGCCTTCCCGCCGAGCAGCTGCGGACGGCGCTGTCGGCCCGCCGCCTGAGGCTGCTAGGCGTTCTGAGCAGGGCGGTGGAGACCGGCGAGCTGCCGGTGTCCACCGATCCTGAGGTGGTCGTGGACCTGGTCTTCGGGGCGGTGTGGGGCGGTCTGGTGTCCGGCGTCCCACTGACTCCTGGGGACGCGGCCCGCCTGGTCGACGGCGCCCTGGCCCACCTGCCTGGCTGAGGGGGCGGGCCGGTCCGGCCCCGGAGGCGGCATGCTCTGGGGATGCGCGCCGCCGTGGTGCCCGCCAACGGGCCCGCCGACATCGTCGAGATCCGTCCCGACTGGCCCGACCCCGGACCGCCCGGCGCGGGTGAGGTCCTCATCGAGGTGGCGGCGGCCGCGCTCAACCCCAGCGACGTCAAGATCCGGGCCGGGGGCCGGGCACCCCAGGCTCCCCACTTCCCCTACGTGGCCGGCCGAGAGGCGGCCGGGCGGATCCTCCACGCCGGGCCCGGCGCGGAGGGCTTCGCTCGGGACGAGGCGGTCTTCGCCTTCTTCGGGTGGAACGCCCGGCCCGGCGGCCACGCCGAGCGGCTGGTCGTGGCGGCCTCGATGGTCGCCCGCCGACCGGTGGGCACCCCGGTGGCGACGGCGGCGGCGGTGCCCCTGGCCGGGCTCACCGCCTGGCAGGCGCTGAGGGCCCTCGACATCCCCCCGGGCGAACGGGTGGTGGTGACCTCCGGCTCCGGCGGGGTGGGCCACTTCGCCGTGCAGCTGGCGGCCCACCGGGGCCTCGAGGTGGTCGCGACCACCGGCCCGGCCAATGCGGACTTCGTCCGGGGCCTGGGGGCCAACCAGGTGCTCGACTACCACGACCCGGCGACGGCCGGCGCGCTCAGAGGGACCCGCTTCCTCCTCGACTCGGTCGGGCCCGCCAACATCGCCTCCTACCAGCCGGGCATGGCCGAGGGGGGTCGCATCGCCGCCGTGGCCGGTCTGCCGTCCGAGCTCCGGGCCGACCTGACCGCCACCGCCATACGGTGCCAGCCCAGCGGCGAGGACCTGAGCGAGCTGGCCGCCCTGCTGGCCTCGGGCGCCCTCACACCCACCGTGCAGGAGGTCTTCCCGCTCGAGCGCGTTTCCGACGCCCACCGCCTGCTCGAGGGCGGTCACGTGCGCGGCAAGCTGGTGATATCTCTGACCGGCAGCTGATCTCGCCGCGCCGCTGCGTGGCGGTGGACTCCGCGCCGCTGCATGGCGGTCGACGACTCCGCGTCACCGATGTGCGTGGGTGCAGAATGGTTCGCTCGACCCATCGGCTTGTGCATCTCGACGCCCGAGAATCCTCTTACCGGTTCGCCAATCCCCGGGGACCGGCGCTCCAGATCGAGCGCGAAGAAGAAAACGGAGTCGATGATGACCAACCTGACCGTAGCGTTCCTGACCCACCTGCAGGCCGTCGGCGGCCGGATCTCGCGGCGTTTCCGCGGCGGCGACGCCGGTGCCGCCCTGGTCGAATACGCCCTCCTGGTGGCGCTCATCGCTGCCGCCTGCATCGCCATCCTGACCGTCCTGGGTGTGAACATCGGCAGCCTGTTCACCTCGGTCAGCAGCAACGTGAGCAAGGCGACGCCCGCTGGTTGATCCGACCAGCAGCCAACCTCAAGAGGCGGTGACCGGATGCTCCGGTCACCGCCTCTCCGCGTCGGCCGACGGCGGCGGCGTCGACGCTCGCCAGCGACTTCGAGTCACTGCCTGTGGCACCCGGTGACGTCTCGAGCTTGGTTCGGTGACACCCCGCCGGCGACCGGTCGGTCAGTCGATGCTGACCAGACCGATCTTGATGGCCCGGAGCACCGCCTGGGTGCGGTCGCGGGCGTCCAGCTTCTGATAGATCGAGGCCAGATGGTTCTTCACCGTCTTCTGGCTGATGTACATCGCCTTGGCGATCTCCGCCGTCCCGGCGCCGCGGGCCAGCAGTCGCAGCACCTCGAGCTCGCGCCCGCTGACCGACAGCTCGCCCTTCCAGCTGCGCCCCGCGCTGGACCGGGAGGCGCCGCTCGCCACTTCCCCCGCTATCGCCTCGTGTAGCGCCTCCACCAGCTCGTCGGTGGAGCACTCCTTGTTCAGGTAGCCGCAGGCCCCGGCCGCCCTCGCTTCGGAGGCTAGGGCCTCGTCGTCGTGCATGGTCAGCACCACCACCGGCAGATCGGGGTGGCGGGCATGGATCGTGCGCAGGGCGCTGATCCCGTCCATGACCGGCATGGACACGTCGATCAGGGCGAGGTCGGGGCGGAGCTCCTCGACCCTGGCGACGGCCGACCGGCCGTCGCCAGCCTCGCCCACCACGTCGAAGCCGTGACCGGCCAGGCAGCGCGACAGGCCGTCGCGCAGGAAGGCATGGTCGTCGGCGATCACGACCCGGACCGGGTCAGTCATACCGCGCATCGCAGCAGCGTCCCTCCGTGTTCCCGTTGGACGATCGACAACGAGCCGCCCAACGCCTCGCAGCGGGCCCGGATCGTCTCGATCTCAGCCCGGCGGCCGGCGCCGCCCGCGTAGCGGGCCGCCGGGGCCGAGCAGAGGGGGGCGTCGTCGGCGACCTCGAGCACGGCCCGCTCGCCGTTGCACCTCCAATCGATCTGGATGGCGGCCGCACCCGCCCGGGCGGCGGCGGCCACGGCCTCGCGGGCGACCAGATAGAGCTGGCGCTCGTGCAGCAGGGGAAGCCGCCCACCTACCTCGGACCGCACCGCCACCGCCGGGCGCTCGCAGTAGTGGGCCGCCACCCGCTGTAGGGCCTGGGCCAGGTCCACCGAGTCGGAGACCTCGCAGCGCAGGTCCTTCACCGTGTCGCGCAGCTGGGCCACCACCGAACGGATGCTGGCCCGCAGCTGGCGCAGCTCGGCCTCCAGGGCGGGATCCTCCACCCGTCGGATTATCCCGTCGAGCTGCAGGCCCAGCGCCGCCACCGACTGGCCGGTGCGGTCGTGGAGCTCGCCGGCCAGCCTGGTCCTCTCCTCCGACAGGCCGGTCACGCACAGCCGGGCGAAGCGCCGGGCGTTGTCGATGGTCAGCGCCGCCCGGGCGGCCATGGCCTCGGCCGCCATGACGTCGCTGCGGTCCCAGGGGGCGTCCTGGGTGCTCTCCACCGCGATGAGCCCCACCAGCTCGTCGCCCACCGCCATGGGCAGGTAGAGACCGAAGCGCGAGGTGGCGGCCATCCCCTGCCCGGCCGGCGCATCGGGCCCCACCCGGTCGAGCAGGGGCCGGCGCTCGGCCACGACCGTCCTCATCGGCGCCGGCAGCTCCGCCAGCTCGACGACCGAGGACAGGGCCACCCCCTCGGCCAGCAGCACCTCACCGCTCCAGCGACCGTCGATGTCGTGCAGACCGACGACGACCACCGCGTCGGGCCACAGCAGGTCCTCGAGGACCCGCTCGATCTCGCGGGCGCAGCCGACCACGTCCAGGGGCATGGCGCCCTCCTCGGCGGCATGGCAGAGGTCACCCAGGAGAAGGTTGGTGTTGGTCAGCCGGTCGATGTCCGCCTCGGCCCGGCGAAGGGCGGCATCCTCCTCGGCGGCCACCCGGGCGGCGTAGCGGCCGGCGACCAGTCCCACCACCAGCTCCGCCGCCCAGATGGTGGCGGCCGGGGCCCGGGCGACGTGGTTGCCGTCGGCGCCAGGGACGAGCACGAGGAGCGACAGGAGGCCGGCCGCAGGCAGGGAGAGCGCGAGACCGTGCTCGGCGGTGGCCATGGCCACACAGGCGACCGCATACAGGAGGAAGCCGGAGGAGAGCCCACCCGTCGAGGCGGCGGCGAAGAAGGCCATCAGGGTCTCCACCCCCACCTCCACCACCGGATGGGCGGGCTGGGGGCGGAGCCGGGTGCGGGCGGCCGCCCGCCAGATCATGGTGATTCCCAGCGGGGCGGTCCAGAGCAGGCGCCACTTGGGCACCGGCCCCAGAGCGGTCATCCCGATGGCGATCGCCAGCGCCGCCAGGCGGACGGCGACGGCCGCCGGCCTGGTTAGCGACCGGCGACCGCCGTCGCCCCCGATCCCCAGCCAGGTTCTCAATGGGCGAGGGCCTTCATGATCGATCGCATCGCCGGACCCAGGACGATGATCATCATGGGAGGAAAGACGAAGCCGATCAGGGGGAACAGGATCTTCACCGGCAGCTTGGCCGCCTGCTCGCGGGCCCGCTGACGACGCTTCGCCCGCATCTCGTCGGCCTGGGCCCGCAGCACTCGGGCGATGGGCATCCCCAGGGCGTCGGCCTGCATGAGCACAACCACGAAAACGGACAGGTCCTCGACTTCGTTACGCCTCCGGAGATTGTCTAGGGCCTCCCGCCGGCCGAGGCCGAGGCTCATCTCCCTCAGGGTGAAGGCGAGCTCGTCCGAAAGAGCCCCCCGCAGCTGGCTGCAGGTGGCTTCGATCGCCTGCTCGAAGCCGAGCCCCGCCTCGACCGAGATGGTGAGCAGGTCGAGCACGTCCGGAAGGTCCCGCTGGATGGCGGCGGTGCGCAGGCGCCCACGGCGCTGGATCCACCCCCGGGGGCCGAGCAGCCCGCACAGGGGCAGGACCACCAGGCCCAAGATGCCGAGCCTGGCCACGGGATGGAAGGCAAGCACCAGCACCAGGGCAACCACCAGGCCGGCGCCGACGGAGAGGACCTGGATGGTGGCGAGCTCCTCCGCCCGCAGGCTGGCCGATAGGCCGGCCCGCAGGATCTGCGAGTGCAGCCGGTCCAGATTGGCGGGTGGGCACAACCTGGACAGACGGGACAGGGCGCCCCGGGCCAGCGGGCCGCCCACCCGCCGCAAGAAGGGCTCCTCCAGCCGGAGATCCTCGACGGCGGCAGCCGGGTCGGCCTCGAGGGCCCGCAGGTAGGCCAGGTTGCCGCCGGCCCGCTGGCGCCAGGCGGCGGTGGCCACCGAAGCGGTGCCGGCGACGACCAGAGACATTCCCAGTCCGATACTGAGCGGGTTCACGCCAGCCTTCCTTTCCTACGGTCAGACACGGATGTTCACCATCCGGCGGATGATCACGAAGCCGGTGACGAGCATGCCGGCGGCCACCCCCAGGGCGACCAGACCGAGCCCCGAGAAGAACGGCCGGAGGTAGGCGGGGTCGACCACCTGCATGACGAGCCCGAGCACCACCGGCAGGCACACCAGCACGTAGGCGGAGATGCGGCCCTCGGCCGACAGGACCTGGACCTCGCGTCGGACCTCCTGGCGGGTCAGCATGAACCCGGCCAGGGTGTGAAGGATCTCCGACAGCTTCCCGCCGGTGATCCGCTGCACGCGGACCGCCTGCACCGCCCAGCGCAGGTCGGCGATGTCGTAGCGGTCGGCCATGTGGCCCAGGGCGTCGACCAGCTCCTGGCCGAGCATCGTCTCGGCCACCACCCGGTCCAGCTCTTCGGCCAACGGAGGGCGGCACTCCTCACGCAGCATCTGGACCGAGCGCAGGAAGGTGTGCCCGGCGGCCATGGACGAGGCCCACAGGGAGAACGCCGCAGGCAGCTGGGCCTCGAGCTGGCGGGCCCTACGGCCGGCCCGGATGGAGGGCCAGCGCCGAGCGCCCAGGGCGGCGCCGACCAGGCCCATCACCCCGATCGGCCAGCTGGCGGTCACCGCCCCGAGCAGGCCGCCGACCGCCACCGCCGCCACCGCCGAAATGAGCAGGTACTCGCCGGGCCGCACCGGCAGACCGGCCCGTTCGAGGGCGGCGTGCAGGGAGCCGCGCCTGTCGAGGCTGCCGGCCAGCTCGGCCAGTCGGTCGGTCAGGGCGCTCATCGACGGCGTCTCCGACACCGCCTCGACGGGTACGTCGTGCTCGCCCCAGCTCAGGTCGAGGATGGCCGCCAGGGAGCGCTCTCGCCGGCGCAGCCGCAACAGGAAGCCGACCGCCGTCAGCGCCGCCCCCAGGCCGACCAGCCCGGCCGCCGCCATCTGGACGGGCGCCGCCGTGGCCATGGCCACCGGGGCGGTCATCGCCGGCCTCCCCGACGGAGCTCCGGAAGCCCGGGCACAGGCACCCGACCCGGCCGGCGGGGCCCGGCATGGCCCGAGCCCTGCCCACCGACGGCGCTGGCCAGCAGCTCGTCGTTGCGAAACAGCGACGCCGGCACCTCCACCCCCACCTTGGCCAGGCGGTCCAGCAGGCGGGGCCGCAGGCCGCTCGGCTCGAGGGAGGCGCCCGACTCCGGCCGGACGAAGAGGTCCTGCAGGAGGGGGACGTCGCCTTCGAGTCCGTGGACCTCGGTTATGGCCGCCACCGCCCGGGCACCCTGGGGGCTGCGGGCCAGGTGGACGATGAGGTCGACCCCGGAGACGATCTGATCGCGGATGGCCCGCAGAGGCAGGTCGAAGCCGGCCATCATCACCATGGTCTCCAGCCGCGCGATGGCGTCGCGGGGGTCGTTGGCGTGCACGCTGGTCATGGATCCCTCGTGACCGGTGTGCATGGCCTGGAGCATGTCGAGCGCCTCCGCTCCCCGGCACTCGCCCACCACGATGCGGTCCGGCCGCATCCGCAGGGAGTTCCGCACCAGCTCCCGAATGCGAACCTCTCCGGCGCCCTCGGCGTTGGCCGGACGGGCCTCGAGGCTAACCACGTGAGGCTGCTGCAGCTGCAGCTCGGCGGCGTCCTCGATGGTGATTATCCGCTCGCGGTCGGGGATGAACGACGACAGCACGTTGAGGAAGGTCGTCTTGCCTGTGGCCGTGGCCCCGCTGACCAGGATGTTTATCCTGCCGCGCACGCAGGCCTCGAGGAACTCGGCCGCCGCCATCGTGACGCTGCCGAGGTTGATGAGATCGGACATCCGCAGGGGGTCTGAGGGGAACTTGCGCACGGTCAGGACCGCTCCCCGAATGGCCAGGGGCGGCACGATGGCATTGACGCGCGAGCCGTCGGGCAGACGGGCGTCGACCATCGGGGACGACTCGTCCACCCGGCGGCCCACGGCGGACACGATGCGGTCTATGACCCGGCGGTACTGCCCGGGGTCGGCGAAGGAGGCCTCGGCCCGTTCGATGCGCCCGCACCGCTCCACCCAGATCTCGTCGTAGTCGTTGCACATGATCTCGGTGATCGACGGGTCGCTGAGCAGGGGATCGAGAGCGCCGTAGCCGAGGACGTCCTGCAGCAGCTCCTGCACGAACCGCCGGCGCTCCACCGGCGACACCCCGATGTCCTCGCGGGCGAGGATCCGGTCCAGGGCGGCGCGGACGTCCTTCTCCAGCTCGTTGCCGCCCAGGTGGCCGGCGGCGGACCCCATCTCCGCCAGGACCATCTCGTGGACCTTGCGCTTGGAGCTCTCCCAGCGTTCGGGACCGGGCCGGGCCGGGCTCCGGCGGGGCCGGGGGTAGCTCTTGGCCGGGGTGGCGACGGACCGGCGCGCCGCCCCCTTGTCGGACTGAGGCGTCACGTCCGCCGCCGCCAACTTCTCCGAAAGCCTCATGCGACCGCCACCTCCACGCCAACCGAACGATCACGACGGAACAGCCTTCTCAGGCCACGCGCCCCTTCCGGGCCGGAGACGGTCGACGCCTGCGGTGAAACGGGGTCGGGGGACCAGCGGCCCATGCTGGCGACCAGCCGGCGGCTGATCTCACACGCCGGGGCCATCGCCAGGACCGGTTGGCCGTGGTTGATGGACCGGCTCACCTCCTTGGCGTAGGGCAGGGTGAACTCGATGCGGTGGTCGAAGACCTCGTCCACCTCGGCCACCTCCATTCCCACCCCGCTCTCGACCTTGTTGAGGATCACCGACACGTCCTCGGCCGGTATCTTCAGCTTGGCCAGGGTGGCCAGGAAGACGGTCGTGTTGCGCACGCTCGGCAGGTCGAACGTGGCCAGGCACAGCAGCCGCGACGACTGGTCGAAGGCGGTCAGGACCGTCTCGCTCAGCTGCGCCGGGGTGTCGACTACGACGTAGTCGAACCGCCGGCGCAGCACCCGCAGGACCTTGGTCACCTCCACCGGGGTTATCTGGTCGGCCTCGCTGGGGTCGCGGGGGGCGGTCAGAACCTGGAACCCGGTCGGGTACGGCGTCATGTACTCCTCGACGTGCTCGTAGAGCTCCTCCTCGTCCACGTCGCGGGCCAGGGCGTCGGCCACGCTGTAGCGGGGCTTGAGCCGGAGGGCGGTGGAGACCTCCCCGAACTGCAGGTCCAGGTCGATCAGGCACACCCGCTGGCCGGTGACCCTGCCCAGCTGATAGGCCAGGTTGGTGGCGTAGAAGGTCTTGCCGCACCCGCCCGTCGAGGAGGCGACGGTGAGGACCGTGCCCAGAGGGGAGGCGGGCACCGGCTCCTCCTCGGTCGCCGCTGGGACGTGGCGCCCGTCCATCCGCAGGGCGTGCTGGTAGGCCGCCTCCACCGCCCGGCCAAGGGGGCGCAGGTCGTCGCTGGGGTGGCCCACGAGGTCCACCGCACCGGCCCGCACCAGCTCCCGGGTCGAGGCCCGCGGCCGCTCGGCGAGGGCCAGGACCACTCCGAGCTCGGGATGGCGTCGGCGCAGGGCGGCCAGCCGTTGCATGCCGGCGTGGTTGTCGAGGGCGGGTCCGGCGACCAGAACGTCGAACGGGCCCTCCTCCGCCACCACCTGCTCGAGGTCGGCGACCCGGGGGCAGCTCAGCACCTGGCAGCCGGGGCCGACCGCCCCCAGCACCGAGCGCAGCAGGGCGTCGCCCCTCGATGCAACGAGTATCCGGCAGGTGATCACTGGACCACCCCCTCGGCGAACGACCCGGCCGACCCGGCCGGGCCGGTGCCCGTGCACGTGCCGGCGGGTGCCGGTGCGGATGCGTCGGGAACCTCGGTCAGGTACACCTGCTCGTTGACGGCGGCGAAGACGATCGAGGGCGCCTGGGCGGTGGTGGCGGCCAGAAGCACCGTCATGGCCGAGGGCAGGTTCCGACCGGTGCTGTTCTCGTGGCCCTTGTAGGTGGGCACCTGGGCGGAGACGTCGATCACCGGCACGTCGGCCGCCACCAGGAGCGTGCAGGGGACCGGCAGGGGAATCGGGGCCCCCTGGACGGTCTGGGAGAGCTTGGTGATGCTGGCATAGACGTCGACAACGTCACCGGGCCCGAGGTAGGCGCCCACACCGGCGGCCACCGTCGCCGGGCTCACCGCCACCGCCTGGTCGCCCGGCGGTATCGAGACCTCGGAAGGCACGTGGGCGGCCGCGGCGCGGGGGGTGCCGGCGGCGGCGGCGGGGGCCGGCGCTCGGGCCGACCCGCTGGCCAGCGCCGGCTTGCCTCGCAGGCTGACCATCACCAGCGATGCGCCTATGAGGAACACCGTTACTCCGACCAGCACCAGCACGGTGGGGCGACGCTTCATGACCGG
Organism: Acidimicrobiales bacterium; assembly: GCA_035653595.1. Taxonomy (GTDB): domain Bacteria; phylum Actinomycetota; class Acidimicrobiia; order Acidimicrobiales; family JAJPHE01; genus DASRBO01. Next base: position 23,181 of record DASRBO010000031.1, read on the forward strand.
GACACCTCCATAGGGGGCTCGTACAGCTATGGAGGCTGGATCGGAGCGGGCTCCCGGGGCCCTTGATAGTCCGATCGGCCCATCGTGTCCCCGCGCTACCGGGCGGTTGGCGTCACCGACCCGGAAGGGGCCGCCCGTGATGGTCCGAACGACCCATCAAGCGGGGCGCGGGCGACCCCGATGCCACCGACGTGCGCCAAGAACATGCGGTAGACAGACCTGGACGGGAAGAGAGGGGATCGGTCCTCCTCGAGTTCGCCATCGTCGCCCCCCTTCTCGTCCTGCTCCTGTACGGGATCGTCGCCTTCGGGTTCGTCATGGCGGTCAAGCACAGCGTCACCCAGGCTGCCGCCGACGGAGCCCGGGCCGCGGTGCCGGTGGCCCAGACGGGGACGGCGCCGACCCAGGCGGCTCTGGCGCAGGCCGACAACGCCATCCACTGGCTCGGTCAGTGCAACGCCGGTGGCATCACCTGCACCACCACGGTGGCCCAGTGCCCGAACGAACCGCAGGGATGGAACTGCCTGACCATGAACGTCAGCTACGACTACCGCGACCACCCGGTCATCCCTTCGCTCCCAGGCCTGGGACTGGTGCTGCCGTCGACCATTCCGGCCTCCACCACGACCCTGCTGGCCGGATCCTCGCCGCAGGTGAGTCAGTGAGACGCCACCTCACCGCTGGCGACCGGGGAGACGACGGGATCGTGACGGTCCTGGTCGCCATGGCCATGGCCATGGTCATGGCCGCCACCGCCCTGTCGGTTGACGTCGGCCGGGTGATCGACCGCAACCGCTCCCTGCAGGCCATCGCCGACGCCGTCGCCCTCGATGCCGCCACCGCCCTGGACGGAGCCCCGGCCTCCCAGGTGTCGGCTGCGGTCGACCAGGAGGCGGCTTACGCCGCCGGCCGCAACGGCTTCAGCGTCGCCGGTGCCGGCGGCCCGAGCGGCAACGGGCTGACGGTCACCCTCGGACAGTGGAACCCGCAGCAGGCGACCTTCACCCCGCTGACCAACGACAGCCCAAGCATTCCCAACGCCGTCCGGGTCCAGCCGGCATCGGACATCTCCTACGTCCTCAGCATGGGCACCGGCGCCCTGAGCCGGTCGGCGACCGCCTACCTCATGCAGCCGCCGGCCAACCTCGACAGCTGCACCGCCAACTGTGCACCCCCCCCTCCTCCGCCGCCCCCCGGCCCCACCTTCCAGGCCCTGGCCGGGTTCACCCTGGGGTCGTACCTGGCGTCGGTCGACAGCAGCCAGGTCGGCGTGAAGGTGCTCAACGCCCTGCTGTCCAAGCTCGGGACCGCCGCCACCGTGTCAGCCGTCGGTTACCAGGGCCTGGCCACCAGCAGCATCGAGCTCGGCGATCTGCTCGCCGCCGACACCAGCGTCGGCAGCCTCAGCAATCTCCTGTCGGCCAGCTTCCCCGCCAAGACGCTCCTCGATGACCTGGCCACCGCCCTCGGCGCCCGCGCCACCCGGTTGCTCGCGGAGGGCAACGCCCCGGCCGCCGCCACCCTTCAGGCGGCGGATGCCACCGTCAACTCGCTGGCCGCCGGCGTGACCGTCAACACCATCGTGGCGCTCTGCCAGCTGGTCAACGTGGGGGGCTCGTGCTCCCCCAGCGACCCCTCGGCGGCCTCGGCGGCGGTGGACGTCCTGTCCATGGTGACCGGGATCGCCGAGGTCGCCGACGGCGCCTCGGGGGTCAGGGTCGACCTCGGGATCGGTCAGCCCGTCACCGTGTCCGCCGCGGTCATCCAGCCCCAGGTGACGGCGCCGCCCAGCCCCGTCGGCACCACGCTCTCGACCTCCCAGGTGAACGTCTCCATCGCCGTGGGCCTGGTGGGGGCCTCCCTGACGGTCACCTCGTCGGGGGCCAGTGCCCGGGCCCAGCTCGAGACCATCGCATGCGATGCTCCCCAGGCCACCACCTACGCCGTCAGCACCGAGGCGGGTCAGGTCGGGGCCACCCTGGCTGCGGCCGGTGTCAGCTACCAGGCCCAGGCCACCTTATCGGGGGCCAGCGCCCCGGCGACCTTCGATGCCCCCTGGACCCCCGGCGACGGTCAGTTCGTGGCCACCGAAAGCCCCACCATCGGCCTGTCCTTCAGCGGGACGGCAGCGCCGGCCCTGGTGGCCAATGAGGCCAACGCCGTGCTCGGCCAGCTCGACCCCTACCTGCCGGACATCCTGTCGACGCTGGGAGCCGGGGTAGCGGGCGCCCATCTCGTCTCGTGGCCCACGGAGTGCGCCGTGCCGATGCTCGTGTCCTGAGCCCTATCCGGGCGGGCCAAGATCGGGCAGGTTGACGACAATGGCCTCCTGGGTGGTGCGGGCGATCACGACGACGGCGGGGTCCTCCGGGTCCGGGTTCTCCTCGCGGTGCGGCACCCACGGCGGTACGTAGACGTAGTCGCCGGGCCCGGCCCGCAGGCGCCGCTCCACCGGCGGATCGACGGACTGGTCGAGGTAGACGAACTCGGGTCGCCCGCTCACGACGAATATCGCCGTCTCCGACTCGCCGTGGTGGTGATCGGACGACCGGGTCGCCGGGTCCATGACCGTCTGGCCCATCCACAGACCCAGGGAGCCGACCGTCCCCGCCGACACCGCGGCCAGGCGCTCCATGCCAGGCGTCTGGGCGGTGGCACGGGACAGCTCGTCGGTGGTCACAAGCCTGAGCTGAGCCGGCGGGCCCTCCCCCCTCACCGCTGCCCCTGCGGTTGCTCCCATCCGGCGCCGGGCGCCGGCGGAGCTGTCAGGTCCAACACCATCTCGCACTCGGGGGGCGAACCCGGCCGGCCCCGGCGGGGACCGGCGTGCTCGAACCCGTTTCGCCGGTACAGGGCGACGGCGGGGGCGTTGGCCGCTCGCACCGCCAGCCGGAGCTGGCCCGCCCCCTGGTCCACGGCCCAGTCGATCACCGCCCCGATGAGGCCGTTCGCGATGCCCTTGCCCCGGGCCTCCGGAGCCACCCAGAGCGACAGCAGCTCCACCGCCCCGGGGGCATCGAGGTGTGCTCCGCTCACCATGCCTACCGACGATCCGTCCAGGTCGGCCACCAGGTTGAGCGGGACCGAAGCCAACCGGTCCCGCCACCGCCCTTCCGGCTGGTCCTGCCAGTCGGAAAGGCGGGACTCGAAGGCGTCGGCGGCCTCGGCCAGGGCGGAAAGCCGGAGCCGGCGCCACTCTCTCCATCCGTCGGGACCCACATGGCGGAAGGTGATGCTGCCCATTGCCAACATGCTGACACCCTGCGCCTCCTCGCCCGGCGCCAATGCGTGGACGCGGTCCCTCACATCGAGCTTCCTTCGGGGCCCCCCGGTCGCATCGGCCCACGACCGGTGGCGGAACGACCGATTCCGGCCTAGCGTCGCGGCGTGAGCGCCAGCCCTTTCGCCTCGATAGAGGACGCCCTCGAGGACATCAGAGCCGGCCGGATGGTGGTCGTCTGCGACGACGAGGGCCGCGAGAACGAGGGCGACCTGACCATGGCCGCCCAGTTCGCCACCCCGGAGGCCATCAACTTCATGGCCAAGGAGGCCAGGGGACTCATCTGCCTGGCCCTCACCGACCGCCGGTGCGAGGAGCTCGGCCTGGAGCTCATGGCGGCCAGGAACGAGAGCCGGTTCGAGACCGCCTTCACGGTGTCGATCGAGGCTCGCGAGGGCGTCAGCACAGGCATTTCGGCCGCCGACCGGGCCCGGACCGTGCAGGTCGCCGTCGATCCGGACAGCACACCGCGCGATCTGGTGCAGCCCGGCCATGTGTTCCCGCTCAAGGCCCGCTCCGGTGGGGTCCTCGAGCGGGCCGGCCAGACCGAGGCGGCGGTCGACCTGGCCCGGCTCGCCGGACTGAATCCGGCCGGGGTGATCTGCGAGGTGATGAACGACGACGGGACGATGGCCCGGGTTCCCGACCTGCAGGCCTACTGCGCCCGTCACCACCTGAAGATGGTCACCATCGCCGACCTCATCGCCTACCGGCGCCGTCACGACCTTCTCATCGAGCGGGTCGTGGAGACCCGGATGCCGACCGGCTTCGGGGACTTCGACATCGTCGGATACCGGACCTTCATCGACGACAAGCACCACGTCGCCCTGGTCAAGGGGGACGTGGCGGGAGCCGATGACGTGCTCGTCCGAGTGCACTCCGAGTGCCTCACCGGTGACGTCTTCCACTCACTCCGCTGCGACTGCGGGGAGCAACTCGAGTCCTCCCTCGCCATGATCGAGGCCGAGGGCCGCGGTGTGCTGCTCTACCTCGCCCAGGAAGGACGGGGCATCGGCCTGCTCAACAAGCTCAAGGCCTACAAGCTGCAGGAGGGTGGCCTCGACACGGTGGATGCCAACCTCGAGCTCGGCCTGCCCGTGGACCTCCGGGAGTACGGGGTCGGCGCCCAGATCCTGGCCGACCTCGGCCTGTCGACCATCCGGCTGCTCACCAACAACCCGAAGAAGATCCACGGTATGTCGGGCTTCGGCCTGACCGTCCTGGAGCAGGTGCCGATCGTCACCACCCCTAACCCCGGCCTTTCAGTAGACAGTCGGTAAGGCCATGAATCGGCACGCTCGGCCGTCGGAGAGCAGGCATCAGACTCTCCAATTGCGGGACTGGCTGTCGTCCAGGACGCGTTGAAGCACCAAGACGACGCCGCGCGCAGCCTCGAGCCCATCTCGGAGCGCGACTGACCAAGGTGCGCCCCGGCTACCTGCGGCGAGCTCAACCCTCAGGTGACGGCGGACCAGCCGGGCAGGCGAGCGAAGGCCCGCACCAGCTCGGTGGCCCAGGGCCAGCCCTCGGCGATGCGCAGGGTGGCCCGGCGGGCGGAGTGCACCACCACTCCGGCGGTGTGCAAGAGGGTGTAGCGCAGCCGGGCGGGGGTGGCCTTGGCCAGCTCGCCGTCCAGGCAGAGCAGACGCATCCAGGCCAGGAGGTCCCCGGCCATGCACACCAGCTCCAGCCAGGCGGAGTTGATCTCGAAGTCGGCCGAGGGCAGGTTGGCCAGTCCGGTGTCCTTGGAGTCCCGGATGCAGCACTCGGCCCGGCCCCGACCCCGATAGGTGGCTTCGCAGTAGGCGACGTCATCGACCATGTCGGTGAAGAAGACCTGGAAGCGGTGACCGTCTATGTCGGTGAAGGACAGCTGGGCCCCGGGATGGGCCAGCTCACGGCGGGCGATGGCCCTGGCCCCCTCCGGCCAGGTCGAGAGGTCCAGGTAGTCGGTGATCTCGGCGGCATGGGCGTGTTCCCGCTCGGTCGCCCCGTCG
>DASRBO010000032.1:0-3058 GCA_035653595.1 Acidimicrobiales bacterium
CCGGTCCCGCTCCATGGCTGAGGTCAGCCCGTTGAGGCGGACCCGGAGCTCGGCCGCCGAGGTGTCGCCCGGACCCTCCTCGTCCCCGTAGCGCTGGGCGAAGGCGGCCCGCTCGGCCGCCACCGACGCCTCGGCCTCCTCGACGGCCCCCATCTCCGGTCCCAGCCCGGCGGCCTGTTGGTCCACCTCGGCCAGCTGGGTGGCGAGGGCGGCGGCGTCGGACTCGAGGCTGGCCACCACGCCCTCGTCCCGCGACGCCGCCAGGTCGCGCTCGACCGACCGCCTGCGCTCGGCCAGCAGGGCGGCCAGACCGCGGGCCCGTTGGCGGGTGCTCTCGAGGCGCCCCAGCGCCTCGGCCAGGCCGTCCTCGCCGAGCTGGGCCGACAGGGCCACCTCGGCGGCGTGCACGTCGACGTCGAGGCGGGCCAGCTCCGAGCGCAGGGCCGCCTCCTGGGTGCCGAGCTCGCCGATGGAGGACGCCGCCGCCCCCAGGCGGGTCTCGAGGGCAGCCACCTCGAGGCCGGACACGTACAGGCGCAGCTGGTGCAGCTCCTCGGCCAGCTCGACGTGGCGGCGGGCGGCCTCGGCCTGGCGCTCCAGGGGGCGCAGCTGGCGGCGGACCTCCCGCAGCAGGTCGTTGAGCCGGGTCAGGTTGGCCTCGGTGGACTCCAGCCGGCGCTGGGCCCGCTCCCGCCGGCGGCGGTACTTGAGCACCCCGGCGGCCTCCTCGACGACGAGGCGGCGGTCCTCGGGGCGGGCGTTGAGGACCGAGTCCAGCTGGCCCTGGCTGACGATGACGTGCTGCTGGCGGCCGACGCCGGAGTCCGAGAGCAGCTCCTGGACGTCCAGCAGGCGGCAGGGCACCCCGTTGATGGCGTACTCGCTGTCGCCGGTGCGGAACAGGGTCCGGGTGATGGTGACCTCGGACAGCTCGATCGGCAGCAGGCCGGCCCCGTTGTCGATGGTGAGGGAGACCTCGGCCCGGCCCAGGGCGGGGCGGGAGGCGGTGCCGGCGAAGATGACGTCCTCCATCTTCGCCGAGCGCAGGGTCCGGGGCCCCTGGGCGCCGAGGACCCAGGCCACGGCGTCGACGATGTTCGACTTGCCCGAGCCGTTGGGCCCGACCACCACGGTCACCCCGGGCTCGAACTCGAGGGTGGTGGAGTCGGCGAAGGACTTGAAGCCCTTGAGCGTCAGGGACTTGAGGAACACCGCGCCCGAAGTTACGCCAGGGCGGCCCCCGCCCCGCGAATGGTCAGGTCTGGCACCGGGGGCAGAAGTAGGTCGAGCGCCCGGCGGCCCGGGCCCGCTCGATCGGCGCCCCGCACCGGGTGCAGGGCTCACCGCGACGGTCGTAGACCCGGTGGCGGGACTGGTAGCCGCCGGGGCGGCCCCGCACGTCGCGGTACTGCATGTCAGACAGCGACGAGCCCCGCCGGCGGATGGCCTCGCGCAGGATCGAGGTCATCGACCGGTAGAGGGCGGCGGCCTCGGCCCTGTCCAGCGAGCTGGCCGGCCGGTCGTGGCGCAGGCCGGCGGCGAAGAGGATCTCGTCGGTGTAGATGTTGCCCAGGCCGGCCACGAAGCGCTGGTCGAGCAGGAGGGCCTTGAGCCGGGTCCGCCGGCCGGCCAGCAGTCGGGCGAAGGCGGCGGGGCCGGGCGGCTCCTCCACCGGGTCGAAGCCCAGGTGGGCCAGCGCCGCCGGCCGCCAGCCGTCGCCCGCCTCGGTCACGAACACCTCCCCGAAGGTTCGGGGGTCGACGAAGCGCACCTCGGAGCCGTCCTCGAAGCCGAGGGCGACATGGGTGTGGGCCGGCACGGGATCGGCCCGGTCGGCCACCAGCAGCTGGCCGCTCATGCCCAGGTGCACCACCAGCAGGGCGTCGGGGGGCTCGAAGCCGATCATGAGGTACTTGCCCCTCCGGCCCAGGCCCGCCACCGCCCGGCCCTCGAGCCGGCGGGCCAGCTCCCGGGGGCGGTGCCGGCGCACCGAGCGGGTGCCCGTGACCTCCACCGACTTGAGCTGGCGCCCGGTGACCACCTCGGCCAGGCCGCGGCGCACCGTCTCCACCTCGGGAAGCTCAGGCATCCTCCGCCCGGGCCTCCGACAGCCGGGTCCAGGCCTGCCTGGCCGCCGCCTGCTCGGCCTGCTTCTTCGAGCGTCCGTGGCCCTCGCCGGCCGGCTCGTCGGCGATGAGCACGGTGGCGAAGAAGTGGCGGGCGTGGTCGGGCCCCTCGTGGGAGACCTGGTACCGGGGCAGGGCGTCGCCCCGGCGGGAGGCCAGCTCCTGGAGGCGGGTCTTGTAGTCCTGTCCGCCCGGGCCCTCGGAGGCGTCGCTGATCCGCTCGGCCAGGAGCCTCATCACCAGCGCGGCCGCCGGCTCCCACCCGCCGTCCAGGTAGACCGCCCCGATCAGGGCCTCCATGGTGTCGGCCAGGATCGACGGCTTGAACCGCCCTCCGGAGTTGTCCTCGCCCCGGCCGAGCAGCAGGGCCGCCCCGACGTCGAGTTCGGTGGCCACCTCGGCCAGCACCTCGGAGTTGACCACCGCCGCCCGCACCTTGGCCAGCTCCCCCTCGGGCAGCTCGCTGTAGGTGCGGTACAGGTGGTCGGTGACCACCAGGCCGAGCACGGCGTCACCCAGGAACTCGAGGCGCTCGTTGGAGGCGTTGCCCGGGTTCTCGGCGCACCACGACCGGTGGGCCACGGCGTGGGGCCCGAAGGAACGGTCGACGAAGTGGTACCCGAGACGCCCGCACAGCTCGGCGATGGCCGCCTCCCGATCGGCCGCCCGGCCCCCGGAGGGGGGCGCGCCTTCCTCGTCCGACCGGGTCAGGCGTTCCCCAGCTTGGCGACGACGTAGTCCACCGCGTCGCGCACGGTCTTGAGGTCCTCGAGGTCCTCGTCCTCGATGCGAAACCCGACGGTCCGCTCGCCCAACTCCTCCTCGAGCGCCTCGACCAGCTCGATGAGGGCGAGCGAGTCGGCGTCGAGATCGTCGCCGAAGGAGGCCTGCTCGGTAATGGTCGACGGGTCGATCTCGAGGATGTCGGCCAG
>DASRBO010000033.1:0-5733 GCA_035653595.1 Acidimicrobiales bacterium
CCGGCGCCCGGGCGACCTTCTTCCTTCTGGTGGAACAGGCCCAGGCCAACGACGCCCTGGTCGCCCGCATCGTGGCCGACGGTCACGAGGTGGGCCTGCACGGCCTCGACCACCGCCGCCTGACCAGGATGGCCGTCGCCGACCTGGCCGGACACATCCGGGCCGGCCGCCACGCCCTCGAGGCGGTGGTGGGACGGCCGCTGCGCTGGTTCCGTCCGCCGTTCGGCTCGCAGTCCTTCGCCAGCTGGCGGGCCGCCCTCGCCGTCGGGCTCACCCCGGTGGTGTGGTCCATCGACGTGCAGGACTGGATCGACCAGCCGCCCGAGGTGCTGGTGAGCCGGGCCCGGCGCGACGCCGCCTGCGGAGGCATCCTCCTGCTGCACGACCTGCTGGCCAGCGATCCCGACGACCCGACCACCGAGGCGTCGACCGGCTTCGACCGGGCCGCCACCATCGGCGCCGTCGTGAGCGGTCTGCGCTCCGACGGCTGGGACCTCACCTCGGTGGGAGATCTGCTGCGGGGGAGGCGGGTGTGGCGCTCGGTCTGGTTCCGGCGGGTGTGAGAGCCAGCTCGTAGGCGGCCAGGGTCTCGCTGACCATCGTCGCCCGGGCGGCCTGGCCGAAGCGCCCGATGGCCCCCTGGCTGGCCTCGGGGAGTGAGGCCACCAGGTCACCGACTGCCTGTACCCAGGGCCCCACCTCGCCCAACGGCGCCAGCCGCACGGCGGGGTCCTCCAGCTCGCGATGCGGGGCGATGTCGGACAGCACCACGGGCAGGCCGCTGGCCAGGGCCTCGCGGGCCACCAGCGGGAAGCCGCCCTCGTAGCGGGACGGAGCGAGGAGCACGTGGGCGTCGGCCACCGCCGACCACGGCGTCTTGGAGTGGCCGACGAAGGTCACCGAATCCTCGAGGGAGGCAGGCACCCCGGCTTCGAGGGCCGCCCGCAGCGAGCCGTCGCCCACCACGGTCAGGGTGGCCCTGGTGCCCCCGGAGACCAGGGCCCCGAGGACCCGCAGCGCGAAGCCGGGGTCCTTCTGGTCCTCCAGCCGGCCGACGAAGGCCAGCCGGACCGGCTCGCCCGCCGGGGGGCGGTCCCGCACGGCCACGACGTCGGCGGAGCCGGCGTTGGCCACCGCCACGATCGGCGGGGGGCGGCCCCAGTGGGCCCTGGCCTCGGCCACCGCCGCCTGGCTGACCACGATCATGGCCCCGATCCGGCGGTTGGCCAGCGCCCGGGTCGACTCCCAGTGCCGGCCGCAGCGCAGCATCGGCAGGTGGTCGGTCACCACCGAGGGCCGGCCCCAGGGCAGGACCAGCCAGGTGGCGCCCCGGTAGGAGAAGGGGTCGGCGAAGTTCCAGTGGACGACGTCGGCCGGGAAGTCCTCCAGCCGCCGGCGCAGGGCCCGGGGGCTGAAGCGGTGGGGGAGGTAGGTGACAGCGGCCGGGCCGGCGGCCAGACGGTCGGCGGCGACCTGACCGGCCGAGGTGTCCACCCCGAAGACCAGGGCCTGCACCTGCACCCCTCGCTCGGCGAGCCCGTCGGCCAGCAGCTCCAGGTAGCGCTCGGCCCCGCCGTAGCCGGAGTAGATCTCATGGACCAGCAGGACCCGCTCGACCGGGGGGCCGGTCACCGCCCCGGGCAGACGATCACGACGTGGCGTCGTCCATCAGGGGGACCGGGGCCACCTTGGGCAGCTCGTGCAGTCCCCCCGAGGCCGAGTCGAGGAGCCACTTGGCCGCCACCCCGAGGGCGTCCCGCAGCTGCTGGCGGGTGTGCTCGAGTCTCTCGACCTCGGCCATGGCCCGCGACCGCTCCTCTGCGACCTCCGCCTCCAGCTCGGCCCTGGTCTGCTCGACCTCGGTTTCGGTCCGGGCCAGCAACTCGGCCGCCTGGGCCTTGGCCGCGCTGACCAGAGCGTCGCTCTCGCCCTGGGCGTGACGGCGCAGGGCCTCGGCGTCGGCGCTGGCCTGCTCCCGCAGGGCCCGGGCCTCGGAGCGCTCTCGCTCGATGTCGCCCCGCACGGAGTTGGCGTGGTCCTCGGCCCGCCGCAGCAGCTCGGCCGCCTGCTGGGCCGCCTGGGTGGTGGTGGCGGTGGCCATGTCCTGGGCGCTGCGGAGCAGGTCGTTCATCTGCCCGGCGGTGGCCTTGAACGGATCGCGCACCGCCTGGCTGGCCTTGGCCTCGGCCTCCTCCGCCCGGGCCACGGCTTCCTCCGTCTGGCGGCGGGCGGCCTCCAGCTCGGCCCGCAGGGAGGCGACCAGCTGGTCGGCCGCCTCGGCCCGCTCGAGGGCCCCCAGGCCCTCGTCCTCGATCTGGCGCAGGCGGGCCTCGGCCTCCTCGGCCCGGTTGGCCGCCTCTTCGCGGGCCCGGCGCTCGCCGTTGAGCTTCTCCCGCAGCGACTCGATGGTGGAGGTGAGGCTGGCCTCGCTCTGCTGGGCCGCCTGGGCCGCCCGGACGGCCAGGGCCAGCTGCTCGGAGGTGTCCCGCAGGGAGGCGGCCACCTGCTGGAGGAAGACCTGCACCTCTTCCTTGTCCCAGCCCCGCATGGCGGTGTGGAACTGCTTGGCGGCGATTTCGGACGGCCCCAGCTGGACCGTCTGGAGCACCTCCTGGACGCCGAGGCCCTCGGGGGAGGCGTCGTCGGGCGGCGGGGCGGCGGTGGTATCAGACAACTCGGGCCCCCTCGGGATCGGGTGCTGCTGAGCAGAGCCTAGGACCCATGTTGGGAGTGGGTCGGGTCCATTCGTTACCCTCTGGGGCGTGTCCGACGGCTCCGATCGCTACGAGGTGTTCGGCCAGCACATGGCCGAGCTGCTGCGCACCGCCGAATCCATGGTCTCCCAGAGCGTCAACGAGGCGGAGCGACGGGCGGCCCAGATGATGGCCGAGGCCGAGGGGAGGGCCCGCGAGCTGGTCGAGGACGCCGAGCGGCGGGCGACCCAGATGGTGGAGGACGCCACCAGCCGGGCGGCCAAGATCGTCGACGAGGCCCAGACCCTGTCCGATTCGCTGATCAGCGAGGCCGAGGAGCATGCCGAGCGCGTTCAGACCGACGCCAAGGAGAAGGTCGAGGCGCTGCGCAGCACCGAGGAGCAGCTGCGTTCCGGGCTGACCAACGCCGCCCACTGGCTCATGGAGACCCTCGACTCACGCCTGCACGTGCCGGAGTCCACCACCGCCGAGCACCCCGGCTGAGCCAGCTCAGCCCACCGCCTCGGGAACGGGAGCGGGCTCGGGCTGGACCTCGAGGTCGGCCAGCACGATGACCTCGCTGGCCGAGGCGGCGGCGTCCCTCGTCAGCAGGTGGCGCACCGGGGCCAGGCCGGGCTTGAGGATGTCGCGGGCGGTCAGCAGGACCGTGCGGACCAGGATGGCCACGTCCAGCCACAGTGACCAGTTCTCGATGTAGTAGTTGTCGAAGCGGGCCCGGTCCTCGATGCAGGTGTCCCCCCGTAGGCCGTGGACCTGGGCCCAGCCGGTGAGGCCGACCGGAACCCGGTGGCGGTCGCGGTAGCGCTCGACCTCGTCGGCGAAGCGGCGCACGAAGTAGGGCCGCTCCGGCCGGGGGCCGACCAGGGACATGTCGCCCTTGAGCACGTTGATGAGCTGCGGAAGCTCGTCGACGTTGCTGCGCCGCAGGAGCCGACCGACCAGGGTGATGCGGGGGTCGTTCTCCCCCGTCCAGGCGGTGTCGGAGTCCTGGCGGACATGCATGGAGCGGAACTTGAGCACGTCGATCGGTCGCAGGCCCTGGCCCACCCGGCGCTGGCGGAAGAAGATGGGCCCGGCGCTGGAGAGGCGCACGGCGAGGGCGGCCAGCAGGTAGACGGGGCCAAGCACGACCATGGCGGCGCCGGCGCCCACCACGTCCATGGCCCGCTTGGCCCGCACCGCCCCCGGCCGCAGGGCCGACCGCCGCAGGCGGATCAGCGGAAGGTGCCACAGGGTGTCCACCTGGGGCCCCTGGCTGGCGATGCCCAGCTCGAAGAACCGCGGCACGACGTGGATGTCGACGTCGAAGTCGTCGCAGGCCCGCACCACCGGCACCACGTCGGCCTCGTCGATGGCCCCGAAGGCGATGATCACCCGGCGGATGGCCCGGCTGGCCAGCACCTCGGTCAGGTCCTGGGGACGGCCGAGGACCGGCAGTCCGGTCAGCTCGACCGAGGCCTCGTCGAAGTTGTCGAGGAACCCGACCGGGTCGAGCCCGTACTGGGGGCGGTCCTGCAGCACCTTGGCCACCCGGGCCCCGACATCGCCGGCACCGACGATCAGGGTGGGCTCGGGCCGGCGCCGGCGCCGGGCGTGGCGGATGACCCCATAGGAGGCGCCCCGGACGCCGATGACCGCGACCGCGCCGAGCAGCCCGGCCCGCAGCAGGGTCGGGACGGCCGGCGGTCCGAACGGCAGGCATCCGAGCACCCCGGCGGCGACCAGGACGGAGGCGCCCAACCTGACCACTTCATTGGTGAGCGACGGCGACAGCCGGGGGCGGTGCTGGCCGGTGGCGGCCAGCAGGGCCAGGGACAGCAGGACCAGGCCGATCAGCCAGCCTGGAGGCAGGCGCAGCCCGGTGCCGGCCGCCGCCACCGCGGTGGCGTCGCCCAGCACCAGCACCAGCCGCTCCCAGCCCCGGCCGCCCGAGGCGAGGGTGCGTGCGTCCGAACGAGGGCTCCCCAGCACGTTCCGCCGACCGCCGGGTTAGCGGTTGCGACGACGGCTCGAGCGCACCAGCAGCCCACCGGCCGCCACGGCGGCCACCGCCATTCCGCTCAGCCCGGCGATGTCCGAGCCGGTGAAGGGCAGCGAGGCAGGCGGGGTGACCACCGTCGGAGCGGTTGCCACCGGCGGGGTCACCGACGTCGGCGCCACCTGGGTCGGGGCGACGCTGGTCGGCCCGACGGTGGGAGGCGGCGAGATGGTCGTGCCCAGCACGGTCGGGGGGGGAGACCCGAGCGGATAGTCGTCGGCCCAGGCCGTCCCCGACAATCCGAGGGCGAACGCCCCGGGGATCGCCAGGGCTGCCAACCCGCCCATCAGCCTCTTAGCCTGCATGACCGCCTCCTAGCTCCAGCCGGAGCCATGAGCGGCCGAGCGGTCGCTATGTACCCCAGCGCAATAATTGGCAAACGCGCCGTTCGAGGAAAGTTCAAACATTCTACACATGTGGATGTTCTGCGCCTCTTGATGCGTTTGAGCAGATTAGTTCTTCCTTTGGTGACGGTGCGTGTGCATAAACACTCGTAAGGGCACGCACGGTGGTGCTGTAGGTGGCTGCCGAGTCACGCATCAGAGTTATGAGCCCGAAGGTTCAACTTTGATACGTCTAACTCCTGCTCCGTCGAAGACATCCACCGGAGACGTGGCTCATCATTAGAAATATCAAATCGAAGCAGACGCCGGTCGCCCCGGGCGTTGCACCGCCGCGGCGGTCCTCAAGACCGCGACCCTCTCGCCGTTCCTTAATCAATGCGGCAATGAATGCGGCAATGAACGCGGCGAACCTGACGAGGCGGCGTCGGTCTGGGCCGGGCCGGCGTCGGCCTTCCCCTCTGGGCTCGGCCGTGGGGGCGCCGAGGTGGCGAGGGCGACCGCCCCGGTCAGCGGCCAGGCGCTGGCATTTTCATGACGCTGCTGGCGGCTTGGCTCCTATGAGGCCCAGGTCGTCGAAGTGACCGCCGAGGGCGGGAGCCGGGTCGATTCCGAGGTGCGAGCCGATGGCGGTGGCGTA
>DASRBO010000034.1:0-17508 GCA_035653595.1 Acidimicrobiales bacterium
AGGGCGGCGGGATAGAACTCCCGCAGCGTCGAGCGCAGCTGGTTGGCCTGACGGGTGCGGGTCCAGATCAGGCTCTGATGGGCCCGGGCGAGAACCTTGATGGCCTCGGCCAGTTCGGTGTCGCCAGCCACCGGCCGGTGGTTGTGAGCATCGGTGCGGGCCAACTCGGCCAGTACCCGGGCATCTCCGGGATCGGACTTGGCTCCCGAGGTGGAATGCCGCTCCCGGTAGCGGGAGGTCGACATGGGATTGACGGCGATGACCTGGTAGCCGGCCGCTACCAGCGCCCCGACGAACAGCCCCCGGTCCGTCTCGGTGGCCACCACCACCTCGGCTGGCTCCTCGACGAAGCCGGAGACCAGCCCATGGAAGCGGGCCACCCCCTCGACCCCCTCAGCCAGCCGGGCCTTGGTCAGCTGTCGGCCCTCGGAATCCATCACGAACACGTCGTGGTGGTCCTCGGCCCAGTCATGTCCCACGAACACCTTGCCCACCTTCACCTCCTGGTCGTCGGATCAGCAGTTGAGCCCGAGGCGACCAGGGTCTCGCTAATGGTTAAGTGCTCGAGGCACGTCATCCCACCAGTCCTCGTCGGTCGACCTCACCGACCAGCAGGCGCACGATCTAGGCCTAGAGCTCCAAGGCTCTGCGGAGCACAGTGCTGACCTGCTGGCGGCTCGGGACCAGCCTCACCGACTCAACGGCTCGGGTGGTCGACCCCCATTAGCGGGCGGCGGCCCGCTCGGCGGTTCCGACCAGGCCGGCGAAGAGGGCCATGTGCTCGGGCCGGTGGCGCAGCAGCTCAGGGTGCCACTGGACCCCGACCACCCGGGTGGTCCGGTAGGGCTCGACCGCCTCGATGGTCCCGTCCTCCGCCCTGGCCACCACTCGGCCCACCCCTTCCACCGTCGCAGCCGCCTGGTGGTGCAGCGAGTTGACCCCCAGCCCGGTGGTGCCAAGCCAGTGGGCCAGGGTGCTGTCGGGCTCCACCGTCACCTGGTGCACCGACTCGTTGTAACGGTCCAGCTGGAAGTGGTCCTCGATGTGCTGGACGAGGCCCCCGCCGAGCGCCACCGTCAGCACCTGGCAGCCCCGGCACACCGCCAAGGTGGGCACGTCCCGCTCCACCGCCAGCCGGCACAGGGCCAGCTCCAACTCGTCGCGGAGACGATCGGTCGGCCCCAGCCGGGGATGGGCCTCGGCCCCGTAGAACGAGGGGTCGATGTCGTCACCACCGGTGAGGACGATCCCGTCGACCCGCTCGAGGAGGCCCCCGGCGTCTTCCGGCTCGACCAGCGGCAGCAGCACGGGCAGGCCGCCGGCCTTGCGCACCGCCCTAACGTAGGCGGACCCGGCGACGTGGTGCACGACCCGGTAGCCCTCTTCCTCGACCAGCTTCTGGTGGGCGGCAATCCCGATGAGCGGTGGCATCGGTCTCACACCAGGTCGAAGTAGCGGTGGAGCTCCCAGTCCGTCACCGACGACGCCGTGGGATCCCCTCCGGTGGTGTTGAACATGAGCCACTCCCAGCGGCGGGTGTTCACCCAGTGGTGAACCAGCTGCTCGCCGAGGACATCGGCCATGGCCTTGTCCTGCTCGAGGGCGTCGGCCGAGGACTGGAGGGAGTCGGGCAGGTGGGGGAACCGCTCTGGCAGCCCCCAGGCAACCACCCGCAGCTCGGCCGGGGGTTCGATCCCTCCCTCAACGCCGACGATGCCTCCGGCGAGGATGGCGGCGAGGGCCAGATAGGGGTTGACGTCTCCGGCCCCGACCCGGTGCTCCACCCTGGCCACCTTGGGGTCGCGGGAGATGACCCGCAGGGCGACCGACTTGTTCTCCTCGGCCCAGCTCACCACCAGCGGAGCGGCGGCGAAGCCGACCATGCGCCGGTAGGAGTTCACCGTTGGGGTCAGGAACGAGTGGGCGGCGGGCATGGTGGCCATGAGACCGCCGATCCAGTGCCGCATCAGCGACGAGCGCCCGTCGGGAGTGGCGGCGTCGTAGAAGGCGGCCGATCCCTCCCGAACGATCGAGTGGTGGATGTGGGCGCCGTTGCCGTAGCCCTCGGTCGGCCGGGCCATGAAGGTGACGCTGTGGCCGAGGTCGAGGGCCACCTCCCGAAGCACCTGGCGCACCCGCATCGTCTGGTCGGCGGCCGTCACCGGGTCGGTGGGCTCGAGGTTGATCTCGAATTGGCCCGGCGCCGCCTCGGCGCTCCAGGCCTCCCAGGCGATGCCCATCCCGTCCAGCCGGCGGACCGTCTCGTCCATGAGGCCGGTCATCCGGTGGGCGTCGTGGGTCAGGTAGCCGAGCGGGGCGGCCACCCCCATGGGGCTCAGGTCGCGGAAGCCCTTGGCCCGGGCCTCACCGTAACTATCGAGGAACGCCATGCCCTCGATCTCGAAGGCCACCCTGGCCGCCAGGCCGAGCCGGCCCAGCCGGTCGACTGTCCGGCGCAGCACGCTGCGAGGGCACACCGCCAGGGGCTCCCCGCCCGTGTCGGTGAAGTCGACGACGCAGGACGCCATTCCGGGCCGGTTGGGCGAGGCGATGAGGGTGCTCAGGTCCGGGCGCTGGTGGATGTCGCCCAGACACTCCTGACGCCAGTCGTCCCACCAACCGAACTGGGGCATGCCACCGACGTCGTAGGCGAAGGCGATGTCCGATATGGCCGGCCCCAGGGGCAGTGACCGCACGAACTTGGCCCGGCTCAGGTGCTTGCCCAGCACCAGCCCGTCGGGCGAGGCGCCCTCGGTGCGGACGGTGGCGATCTGGTGGCGGTCGAGCCACTCCTCGACGTTCTCGTTCACCGTCCCTCCCCCATCACCCACGCGATCGAGCGCCCGGTGAGGACCGAGGCGTGCTCGAAGTTGCCCACCGCCTTGATCTTTCCGGCCAGGAAGTCCTCCCCCAGGATGGACGATCCCGAGAACACCGACTTGAGGGCGGCGGCGCTGCCCTGCACCTCGTAGTCGGGCTCGCCCGGCTCACCCAGATCCAGTTCGGCCCCGTCGTCGGTGCAGACCACCCGCAGCGAGCGCGGCATCCGCTCGGCGTCCCTGGCGAACGCCCAGAACTCGGCCGCCTCCTGCTGCCATGTGCCTGTCGGCGGCTCCATCACCCGGGCCACCCCCAGAGCCAGCACGGGGTGGCGGACCGCCCCTTTGATCTTCGGGCTGGGCGCGTCCGGTCCGCTCATGTTGTTGAAGTCGAGGGTGATGACCAGGTCGGCGTCAGCCGCCGCCCCCCGGCCCACCTCCACCCTTCCCCGGCGGAAGCGCACGGTGACGGCCTGACGGTCGACCGAGGAGCGCAGGGCGAGCACCCCTGACAACCGCCCGAGGGTCCGGGCCAGCCGGCGGTTGGCCGCCGACCGCTTGAGGGTGCCGGCCACCCCCAGGACGACGGGGGTCGGGTCCTTCTCGACGACTATGTCGGCGCCGGGCACACCTCAGTATGCCGGCGGGGCGTTGAACACGGCTACCACCGCCTCGCGGGCGTCGAGGAGGGCGTCGCGCACCGCCTTCACCGTGTCGGCCCGCAGCTCGGTTGCCTCGGCGGCGGCCAGGATGTCGCCGCAGAAGGCGTCCAGATCGGCGCGCAGCGCCTGCAGGCCGAGGCGAGAACCGGGCCGGGCGTGACGGGACCCGCGCCCCTCGGCCTCGGAGCGCCGACCCGCCCGGCGGTCCTGCCGGCGCACGTCGCGCATGGTGTGGCGGAGCTCTTCGCGCAGCTCCCGCACCGAGTCCCTCACCTCGGCCCGGATGGCGCCGGCCATCTGCCTGGCCGACTCGGCCGCCCGCTCCTGCAGCTCGGCCAGCTCGGCCTTGCGGTCGTGCAGCTCCTGGCGGCCGGCGTCGGTCAGGCGGTAGATCTTGCGCCCGTCGACCTCCTCGTGCTCCACCAGCCCCTCCTCCTCGAGGGAGGAGAGCCGGGGGTAGATGGTGCCGGCCGAGGGCGTGTACATGCCCAGGAACCGGTCCTCCACCAGACGGATCAGCTCGTAGCCGTGCCTGGGCTGCTCGTCCAGCAGCATGAGCAGGAACAACCGCAGGCCGCCGTGTCCAAAGACCCTCTTCATACCGCCACCGCCTCCTGTCTGGTGAGCACCGCCAGGGCGCCCGACACGCTGCGGAGCCGGATAGCGGCGGAGCCGCTGCCCAGCACCGATCGGGCCCGCCGGCGCCCCGGCCGCCCGGTCCTTTCTCCCTCCGCCGCGGCCGGCACCGCGAGGCGCCCACTCAGTGAGGAGGCCTCGATGGTGGCATCCGCCTCGCTCGGCAGCCTCATGAGGACGTGACCCGACACGGTGTTGCACCGGTAGTCGCCCTCCTGACGGGTCTCGATGTCGAGGGTCAGGTTCCCTGAGGTCGACTGGGCGGCGAGAGAGTCGAGATAGCCACCGGCCAGGGCGATGTCACCGGACACGGTGGTCACCCTGAGGCGGCCCGACACCCCCTCCATCTCCACCCGCCCCGACACCGAGCGGGCGGCCACCTCGCCGCCCACGTAGCTCCAGACGATGTCCCCGCTGACCGTGGTGGCCCTCAGCTCGCCGGCGATGCCCGCCACCACCACCGGCGCCGACACCGACCGGGCCGACACCAGCGTCGCCGGCGGGCAGCTCACCGCCACCGTGGCCCTGGTGCGCCGCGAGGCCAGATCTGCCGGCTGGTGCTGCTCGATCAGCAGCAGTCCGTCGTGGCAGCTGATCCACACCGGCTGGCCGTCGACACACTCGATCTCCAAGCGGCTCGGACCAGGGGTGCCCGAGACCAGCAGATCGCCTCCCACCAGCCCGACATGGACCTCGTTTAGGTCGTCGAGGTCTATGACCTGGCGGCCATCATCCCTGCAAACGGCTCGTTCCATCGGCCCCTCCCGCCACGCTTCCCGAGAAACGATATATCGCGTTGCCCGAATGTCAAGATATATCGCGAAGCCGCGGGACGGGAGGCGGATCGACCTCGTCGGGATGCGCCACGTCCGCTACGCCACGCTCGACCCGGTCGAGCCCCGGCCGCCGATCAGGCCTTACCTGGCACCATATCGACGGAGGCGGGCTGCCCGACCCGTCCATCCGGCCGGTCGAGCGAAGGGACCCTGACATGGCAGACGGCCCGACGTGGGCCGGGCTGGAGGCCGACCTGCTGGGCCTGCCCCGTTACACCGCCGAGCAGGTGGCGGCCCAGGCCGGAATGAACCGCGAGCACTCCCGCCGGCTCTGGAGGGCCATGGGGTTCCCCGACGCGCCCGAGGACGAGCCGTTCTTCACCGAGCTCGACCTCGAGATACTGCGGTCGGTGAACGGGCTGGTGACCGAGGGGGCCGTCGAGGTGCCCGAGCTGCTGCAGCTGACCCGGGCGACCGGACAGGCTCAGGCCCGGGCGGCCGAGGCCGAGGCAAAGGCGATCCTGGAGCGGACCCATGCCGCCCTCGGCCCCGGGGTGGAGGCCGAGGCCGTCGCAGACACCGCCATGGCGGCGGCCCGGGCGGTGGCCCCCGACCTCGAGCGCTACGTGACCTACGCCTGGCGGCGCCACTTCGTGGCGGCGATGGCCCGCGAGGCGGGGGCCGAAGGCGTTGGGGCCGGCGCCCCTGTCGTGGTCGGCTTCGCCGACCTCGTCGGCTTCACCGCGTTCAGCCAGGAGGCCGGCGAGGCCGAGCTGGGCCAGCTGGTGGACCACTTCGAGGACCTCGCCTATGACCTCATAGCCGGCCGCGGCGGCCGGGTGATCAAGGTCATCGGCGACGAGGTGCTCTTCGTCCTCGACGATCCGGTCGAAGCGGCCCGCTTGGGGCTGGAGCTGGCCGAGGCCTACTCGTCGGACCCCCAGGTTCCAGACGTGCGGGTGGGACTGGCCTACGGAAGCGTCCTGCCCCGGGCCGGCGACGTGCTGGGGGCGCCGGTCAACCTGGCCAGCCGTCTGGTGAACATCGCCCGGCCGGCAACGGTGCTGGTGAGCTCGGAGCTGGCCGAGCGGCTGGAAAGCGAGGATGATCTGGAGCTGCGCACCCTCCGCCCCCGTCGGCTCAAGGGCATCGGCCGCGTGCCGGTCATAGCCCTGCGCCGCCGCCACCAGGGCGGGAGCCCGTAGGGGGGGCGACGAAGTGCCAGCAGTAGCCAGTGCCAGCAGTAGCCAGTGCGAGCAGTAGCCAGTGCCAGCAGTAGCCAGGGCCAGGAGTAAGGAAGCACCGGGAGTGACGAGTGCCAGCAGTTCAGCAGCAGGGGCAGTGATGGACGACAGAGAGGATGGCTCCGTGCCGGCGAACGTGGTCGTGGTTCTGCTCGACAGCCTCAACCGCCATCTCATCGGACCCTACGGGGCCGATGAGTTCGACACCCCGAACCTCGACCGGCTCGCCCGGCGGGCGGTGCGCTTCGACCGGCACTACACCGGGTCCCTCCCGTGCATGCCGGCCCGTCACGACCTGCTATGCGGCGTGCTGGACTTCCCGTGGCGGCCGTGGGGATCGATCGAGATCTGGGAGGAGCCGATAACGGTCCCCCTCCGGCGGGCCGGGGTGACGACCGTCCTGGTCACCGACCACCCCCATCTGTTCGAGGTCGGCGGGGAGAACTACCACTGCGACTTCACCGCCTGGGAGTACGAGCGCGGTCACGAGGGCGATCCCTGGAAGACCAGGCCCGACCCCAGCTGGCTGGGGGCTCCCAGCTTCGGTCGCGGCTGGATGCCGTACGACAACTCGCGGGGCTGGTTCCGGGGGGAGGAGGACTTCCCCGGCCCCCGGACGATGGCAACGGCCGCGGCGTGGCTCGACCGCCATGCCCGCAGCCACGACCGCTTCTTCCTGCTGGTCGACGAGTTCGACCCCCACGAGCCCTTCGACACCCCCGAGCCCTACGCCTCGATGTACGACCCGGGCTGGGAGGGTCCCCGGCTGATCTGGCCCCCCTACACGGCCAAGGGCAGCGAGGTGCTCAGCCCCGACCAGCGCCGCCACCTCCGAGCCAACTACGGCGCCAAGCTCACCATGATCGACCACTGGATGGGACGGATCCTCGACGCCTTCGACGCCCACGGCCTGTGGGAGGACACCGCCCTGGTCCTGTGCACCGACCACGGTCACTACCTGGGCGAGAAGGACGTGTGGGGCAAGCCGGCTGTCCCGGTGTACGAGACCCTTGGCCACATCCCGCTGCTCGTGGCATGGCCGGGCTCGGACGCCCGCCACGTCCCTGCCCTCACCACCAACGTCGACATCTTCGCCACCGTGGCCGACGTGTTCGGGGTGCAGACACGACAGGAGACCCACGGCCGCTCGCTGGTCCCGATCCTCGACGGCGGGGCCACCTCGGTGCGCGACTGGGCCCTGAGCGGGGTCTGGGGCCGCGAGATGCACCTGCTGACCGACGGCTACAAGTACTGCCGCGCTCCTGCCGCCGACAACTTCCCGCTGTCCATGTGGTCCAACCGGTGGTCGACCATGCCGGTCACCTCCCATCCCGACCTGCGGCTGCCCCTCCCCGACCGGCGGGCCGTCCTCGACCACATGCCCGGAACAGACGTGCCGGTCATCCGTCAACCCTTCGCCGCCGGCGACCGCCTGCCGTTCTGGGCGCTGGGCCGCTTCACCGGCAACCACCTGTGGCACCTCGACGAGGACCCGGACGAGGACCGCGACCTGGCCGGCACCCCGACCGAGAAGGAAATGGCCGACGCCCTCCGTCAGGCCCTGGTCTCCATCGGCGCCCCTGACGACCAGCTGGCCCGGCTCGGGCTGGACTGAGGGCGATGGTCCGGCGGCGCCCCGCTCCGGTACGTGCCGGTGCACGGGTGCCGGCCTGCGGGATGCCACCGTGCGTCGGAGGCCATCGTCCGACGGCGACGCCCGATCGCCCCGGCCGAGGGCGATGGCCAAGCAGCTTCTGATCGTCAGCCACTCGCGCTCGGGGAACACCGCCCGTCTGGCCGAGGCCGTGGTCGGGGCCGCCGGCGAGGTCGGTGGCACCGGGGTGGAGGTCCGGGCGCTCTCCCCGTTCGAGGCCGAGGCGGACGACGTGGCCTCCGCCCAGGGAATCGTGCTGGGGACCCCGGCCAACTTCGGCTACATGAGCGGCGCCCTCAAGGACTTCTTCGAGCGGATCTACCACCCCTGTCTCGACCGGACGGTGGGGCTGCCCTACTGCCTGTTCGTCAAGGGCGACACCGACGCCGACGGGGCCGTCACCAGCGTCCAGCGCATCGTCGCCGGCCTGCGCTGGCACCAAGTGCTAGCCCCGCTGGTCGTCGTGGGACCGCTCACCGAGGACGACCTCGCCCGGGCCGCCGAAATGGGTGCGACCATGGCGGCCGGGCTGGAGGCCGACATCTTCTGATCGAAAGGATCACCCCGACCGGGCCGGCCCGGTTGACCCGTTTCCAGCGCTATCGCAGGCGGCGTACCAGCATCACGATGGCCGCCACCACGGCGGCCAGGACCGCCACCTTCACGGCGAAGAAGACCGCACCGATCACCCAACCGAGGACGTGAAAGGCCAGCACGGTCAACAGGACCACCCCGGCGACCCCGAGGCCGATCCGACCGGCCGCCATCAACAGCGAGCCATGGCGCCGGCTCGGCTCCAGGTCCTCGTCCCACCTCGACGCCACGCTCTGCCATCTGGACATCTGTCGTTCCTCCCGAGCGGGGCCCCCGCCCCACCTGATGACCACCCTAAGGACGTCTGTCCCCGCCGTCGTCAGCCGCCGGCATGATCCGCCCTCATCCTCACGACGGAGGCTCGGCCGACCCGGCCGAGACCAGCCCTGACTCATAGGCCAGCACCACCGCCTGGATGCGGTCCCGCAGGCCCAGCTTGGTCAGGACGTGGGCCACATGGGTCTTGACGGTCGTCTCGCTGATGTAGAGCCGCTCGCCGATCTCGGAGTTGGACGCTCCCCGCGCCACCTCCCGCAGCACCTCCAGCTCCCTCTGGGTGAGGGTCTCGAAGGCGGCAGGCAGGCTCGGCGCCACCATGGCCGGCTGGCGGGCGAACTCGTCCAGCAGGCGGCGGGTCATGCGCGGTTCCACCAGGGCGTCGCCGCGGGCGACCGCTCGCACCGCCGTCACCAGCTCGTCGGGAGGCACGTCCTTGAGCAGGAAGCCGCTGGCGCCCGCCCGCACGGCGTCGAAGAGATACTCGTCGAGGTCGAAGGTCGTCAGGATGAGCACCCGCGCCTCGCTCACCTCGGCCAGGCGGCGGGTGGCCTCCACCCCGTCGACCCGGGGCATGCGCACGTCCATGAGGACGACGTCGGGGCTCAATCGTTTGGCCTCCCTGACCGCCTCCTCGCCATCGGCCGCCTCGCCCACCACCTCGAAATCGGCCTCGTTGGCCAGGATGAGCCGGAACCCCGAGCGCACCAGGGCCTGGTCATCCACCACGAGGATTTTGATCAAGGCGTCTCCGGCAGGGTGGGGATGCGGGCATGGACCCGCCAGCCCGGGCCCGGGCTGCGGGGCCCGGCCTCCATGGTGCCGCCGAGGGCCTCCACCCGCTCTCTCATCCCCACCAGGCCGTGGCCGTCCCCGGTCCGGGCGGCCGGGCCGGTCACCGGCGGCCGGGCGCCACCCGTGCCAGCCCCGGTCCCGTCGTCGTCGACGAAGACGATGATGAAGCCGGGGGCGTAGGTGACCTCGGCCTGCACGTGGGCCGCCGGGCCGGCGTGACGGATGGCGTTGGTGAGCGCCTCCTGCACGACCCGGTAGACGGTCAGGCCGACGCCCGAGGCCGACTCGGGCCGGGTGCCCGACTCGCGCAGGCGGACGTCGAGCCCGGCGTCGCGGGCTCCGGCCACCAGCGACTCGAGGTCGGCCAGGCCCGGCAGGGGCCGGCGTCCGTCAGGCGGCTCGGGCCCGGTCCCGCGGTGGCCGGCGGCCTCGATGGAGGCGTCCACCCCCCGCAGCATGGAAAGCATCCCCCGCAGCTCGACCAGGCTCTGGCGCCCGGTCTGCTCGGCGGCGGCCAGGGCCTGGTCGGCTGCCTCCGGCTGGTTCTTGCCCACCCGACGGGCGGCGGCGATCTGGATGGTCATGAGGCTGACGCTGTGGGCGACGATGTCGTGCAGCTCGCGGGCGATGCGCACCCGCTCCTCGGCCACGGCGAGCTGCGAGGTGCGGTCCTCCTCCACCCGGGCCCGCTGGCGCCGGCCCATCAGCATCGAGGTCCCCAGGGCGATGAGGGCTAGGGGCCAGATGTCGCCCGCCCGCACCGTCCAGGCGTGGAGGCTGTCGAGCAGGAAGGCGATGCCCACCACCAGGTAGACGACGCCGAAGGTCACCCGGCGGGGGCGGTAGCCGTCGCGGGTGGAAGCCGGCGGCCCCCCGGCGCACGGTCCGGCCACTCGGCGGTGGTCCTGGGGGCGGGTGGCCATGGCCATGGCCATCAGAGCGAGCCCTTTCCGGGTGCCCCCGGCGCCTTGGGCGCCGCCGGGGCGGTGGGAGCGGTGGGGGTGGGAACCACCGAGCTGTCCGAAGCCGGCGGCTCCGTGCGCACCACGATGTCGCCGACTCCCACATGCAGGTGCAGCTGCAGCTGAACGGCGTCGTGCGAATAGCGCTGGCTCTGCCAGTCCCTCGTCACCCCGAGGCCACCTGAGCTCGCCCCGCCGGGGAGGGTGATCGAGCCGACGCCGTCCTGGGCGTGCACGGAGATGCCGACATTGTCGGGCACCAGCACCTCGAGGTTGCCGGCGCCCACGCTCACGTTCACCGGGTGGAGCCCGGCCGGGAGGCTGACGGTGGTCAGGTCAAGGGTCATGTTCCCCGTTCCGAGGCTGTAGGCGGGCTGGAGGGTGGCGGCCCCGGCCGGCTGCACAAGGCGGTCCCCCACGCTGTGGGAGTTGGGGAGCGACAGGTGCACCGTCGAGGTCGCCAGGGCGAAGGTCACGACCGCCCCCAGGATCAGCGGCCACCGCCGGCGGCTGCGGGGATTGGCCAGCACGCCCAGGCCGGTGACGATCAGCAGGGCCGACAACAGAGTCTCGGAGCTGAGGCTGAGGATGCGCAGGTCGCCGATGAGCCAGGCAGCCCCGATGACCAGTAGCAGGGCGCCCAGAAGCCCCCGATCGCTGTGGCGCCGACGTATCGGCCCCGTGCCCGCAGTCACCTGGTCAGGGTAACCAGGGCCCCGGCCGGGCCACATCCACCGCAAGGGCTATTCGCCCTCGTCCCCAGGGACGATGCCGGCGACTATTTCGGGCCGTCGGGCAAAGGGGCCGGCGCCGGCCCGGTTGGGCCGGCGGCGGCCGTACACTCGAAGCGGCACGGAGGTGGCCGATGGAGTTGGCATGGCTGGTCGGCGGGGTCGTGGCCACCACCCTGGTCATCTCGGTCGTGGCAGCCGCCCACGCCGGCGGCCACCATTTCGCCGTTCCCGTGCCCGGTATCGGCCTGGGGTTGGCCTGGCTGGCCGTCACCCTGAACGACGGCGCCTCCGCCCTGTCCTGGACGCTCGCCGCCCTCTGCCTGCTGACCGCCGCCGGCGCCACGGCCATCGCCGTGCCGGCCTGGCGGGCCCACGCCGCCCTGTCCGCCACCGCCCCCGATCCGCTCAAGGGAGCCGAAGGGGTGGCCCTGAGCGACCTGCGGCCGGCGGGAACGGTGCGGGTGGGGGGCGAGACCTGGTCAGCCGAATCGCTGAGCGGAGACCTTCCCGCCGGGGCCACGGTCCACGTCGCCTCGCGTCAGGGCCTCCGCCTCAGGGTGTGGTCGGACGCCGGCCTGGTCGGCGGGCTCGACCAGATCGGCTCAGGAGAGGAGAGACGTTGATTGCAGGCATAATCGCCGCCATAGCGGCGGTCCTGGTGATCGCCCTGGTGGTCATCGCCGCGGCCGTCAAGATCATCCGCGAGTACCAGCGGATCGTGCTGTTCCGCCTCGGTCGCTCCGTAGGCGCCCGAGGGCCGGGGCTGACCCTCATCAATCCCTTCATCGACCGGGTGAACTGGGTCGATCTGCGGGAGCGCTACCTCGAGATCCCCCACCAGACCGCCATCACCCGCGACAACGCCTCGATCTCGATCGACTTCATCATCTTCTACAAGGTGGTGGACCCGGTGACGTCCGTTCTCCAGGTGCAGGACTTCCGCGGTGCCGCCCTCAACATCGCCGCCACCACCCTTCGTTCGGTGGTCGGGGACATGAACCTCGACGACGTCCTCTCCAAGCGGGAGGAGATGAACGGGCTCCTGCGGTCCAAGCTGGACGAGGTGA
Source organism: Acidimicrobiales bacterium (assembly GCA_035653595.1). Lineage (GTDB taxonomy): Bacteria > Actinomycetota > Acidimicrobiia > Acidimicrobiales > JAJPHE01 > DASRBO01. Next base: position 12,220 of record DASRBO010000034.1, read on the forward strand.
CCGAGCGCTGGGGCGTGAAGGTGACCAACGTGGAGGTGCGCGAGATCAACCCGCCGCCACCCGTGCAGGAGGCCATGACCCGCCAGATGTCGGCCGAGCGGACCCGGCGGGCGGTCGTCACCGAAGCGGAGGGCCAGAAGCAGGCGTCGATCACGGTGGCCGAAGGTCAGAAGCAGTCGGCGATCCTCGCCGCCGAGGGCCTCAAGCAGTCGGCGATCCTGAGCGCCGAGGGTGAACGCCAGGCCGCCACCCTGCGGGCGGAGGGCTTCTCCATGGCCCTCCACCGGATTTTCACCGTGGCCAAGGGGGTCGACCCCAACACCATGACCCTGCAGTACCTCGAGGCCCTCAAGCAGATCGGCTCGGCCCCTTCGACCAAGTTCGTGCTCCCCGTCGAGCTGACCGGGCTGCTGTCGGGCATCGTGGGCACTACCAGGCCGGCCGCGGTGGTGGAGACGAACGGGTCGGCGCCGGCAACGGCGCCGGTTCAGCCCTCGAGCGAGGCCGGCTGACCGAGGCGGTCCTCGTTGAAGATCTCCACCGGCTCGATCTCGTCCGCCGGTTCGAAGCCGAGCACGCGGCCGTAGAAGTAGAGCTCGGCCCCGGCCACCCGCACAATCGTGTCGGCCCGGCGGAAGCCGTGCTGCTCGCCCTCGAATGCGAGGTAGGCCACCGGTAGACCGTTGGCCCTCAGGGCCGCCACCATCGACTCGGATTGGGCCGGCGGCACAACGGCGTCCTCGAGACCCTGGAAGAAGATGACCGGGCAGGCGATGCGATCCGCCGCCGCCAGCGGGGAGCGCTCCCGATACAGGTCCGCCCGCTCCGGATAGGGGCCGACCAGCTTGTCCAGGTAACGGGCCTCGAACTTGTGGGTATCCTCGGCCAGCCGGGCCAGGTCGGCCACCCCGTAGAGACTGGCCCCCACCGCGAAGACGTCGCGGAAGGCGAGGCTGGCCAGGGTGGTGTAGCCGCCGGCGCTGCCTCCGCGGATGGCAAGGCGGTTGCCATCCACCTCCCCCCGCTCGGCCAGGTAGCCGGCGGCGTTCACGCAGTCGTCCACGTCGATCACGCCCCAGAGGCCGGCCAGCCGGTCACGGTACTGGCGGCCGTAGCCCGAGCTGCCGCCGTAGTTCACATCGACCACGGCCAGGCCCCGGCTGGTGAGGAACTGCACCCCGGTGTTGATGACCGAGGTCGTGGCTCCCGTCGGTCCACCGTGGCTGAGAACCACCAGCGGGGGCCGCTCGCCGTCAGGGCCCCGGAAATCGGCGTTGGTCGGCCGGTAGTAGAGGGCGTGCGCCGTTCGACCCCCGGCGGTCGGGAACTCGATGGGCTCGGCGACCGACAGGTGGGTGTCGTCCACCGGCACCGGCCTCGACTGCTTGAGCACCTCCGGGGGGGAACCGTCGATGGGGATGCGCACCACCGAGAGCGGCTGGCGGGGAGAGCCGCCCAGGGCCACCACCGCGTCGCCGAGGGGCTGGAGGGAGTCGAGGTGGGTGTACCCGGTCTCCCGCGGCTGAGTCCGGCCCGCCGTCACCGTCCCGAGCCGGTCGATGCCGTCGCTCGACCACACCGCCACTAAGGCCCCGGGGACGAAGCAGTAGGTGGACTGGCCGAAAACCCAGTCCGGCCGGCTGAACTCCGCCGCCATGGGGGCCAGGGCCCCGGCCACCGTCGAGTAGAGGTTCCACCACCCGGTCCGGTCGGACACGTAGTGCAGGTCGCCGTCCGGGCTCCACCGGGGCTGGCTCACCGACTCCTGCCTGCCCCCGGCCACCAGCCCGGCCTCACCGAGCGCTGGCTTGCTCCCCCACGAGAGCTCGGCAACCCATAGCTCGGTGCCGTCCCATGGCATGTCGGGCTGATCCCAGCTGAGCCAGGCCAGCCGGTCTCCCGTGGGCGATAGCCGGGGCGCCGAGTAGAAGTCGTGCCCGGAAGCGAGGCTCAGGACCCGTGCCTGACCGGGCGGATCCGTGAGGGAGACCGCCACCAGGTCGTTGACCACCGCTGCGCGGGTGTGAGCCTCCCGTACACAGACCAGCCACTCGCCGCCGGGGACGATCTCCGGGTCGGCGTAGCGCACCGCCCGGGGCTCGGAGGGGGCGGCGGTGACCGGCTCGGGAGCTCCTCCGGTGCCCACCCGCCAGAGGCGCTGGTCGGCGAAGTTCGAGAACCACACCGTGCCCGCCTGGACGACGTAGCACCGACCGCCGTATTCGTGCACCAGGGTCCGGGCCGACCACGGCGGCGGGAGAACGTCGGCCGGATCCTCGCCCGGCGTCATGGCCACGATGACGTTCCGGCCCCCTTCGGACGGCCGGGCCTCGTTCCAGTAGACGACTCCGCCGTCAACAGCCAGCTGGGAGATCCCCACCGCCCGCTCCGCCAGCATGGCGGCGCTCACCGGCGAGGACCAGGAGCCGTAGGGGGCGACGGTGGGGCCGGGCATCGGAACTTGGGAGGCGGCTGGCTCTGGAGCGGCAGACGGGATCCGAATCTGCGACTCCGACCTCGGCAAAGGCTACCAGGGCAACCGGCGACGTTGCGTGGACCCAATGTCGCTGCGACGATGCCGAAGTGAAGATCGCGTTCCAGGTCGTCGTGTTCGATGCCGCAGACCTGGCCGCGGAGAGCGGGTTCCGGGCCGGCGTGCTCGGCGGCTCGACCTTTGGGTCGATGACCCTGCCGAGGCGCATGACCTCGTCACGTCCCTAGGAGCGAGGGTGTTGAAGGAGCCAGAAGATGCAGAGTCGCCCGACGCCTACGGGGTGGATGCGGTTCCCGTCGGCCATCCGTTCTGCCTCTGCTGGTTGAAGCCCCGGAAGGCCTAGCGGGATGAGAGTCTCCGGGACAACCAGAGCCAGGGACTCCAGGCGAATCCGCCCCGGGAAGCTCGTCGCCGGCACTGTGGCGGCGGTGATCGGGTCCTACTACGGCCCAGCAGTGCTCGAGCGGTTCCTCCCCCGGCCGGTGCAGCGCCGCTTCCAGCGACGCTTTGGCAATCCGGGCGGCCGGATCATGAGCCGACTCCCGGGCTGGGCCATCGTCGAGACCACCGGGCGGCGGACCGCGGCCGTCCGCCAGGTTCCTGTCGGTGGACGGATAATCGGAGAAGCCTTCTGGTTCGTAGCCGCCGACCCGGACCACGCCGGATACGTCAAAAACCTGGAAGCCAACCCGCACGTCCGGGTTCGCGTCGGTGGCCGTTGGAGGACTGGCGTCGCCGTTCCGCTCCCCGAAGACAATCCCCGGAGGCGCATGTTCCGGCTCAATCCCGCCAACGGGCTCTTCATAATGATCGCCGGGCGCAGACACCTTACGATCCGAGTGCAGCTGGACCCGTAGGCTGGACGCTCGTACCGACCCGAGGCGGGGCCGGTGAGTGTTCGGCGGTATGGCGCTAGACGGAGATCCTCCCGAGCGCAACGAGGGCGACCGCGGTGGCTTCCTTATGATCCTTCTGCCACGGCGGACCCAGTGCCTTGCCCAGAGCGGCGAGCGACGGCTCGAGAGGTACACCGAGCGCCTGAGAAGCGTGATCGAAGAGCTTGCCTGTGGCTGGGACGGCGGTCACCGGAAGGCCGGCACGGGACGCACCCTCGATGATCGCCTGCTCGTACAGGTTCCTTTCGGCCGCGTGTAGCCGGGCGTGCGACGCCAGGATCTTCGGCAGGTCGGTCTGGACCCGCCGGTCACCGCCGACGAGGCCGACGGTGGCGACCGAGCCCAGAGACGAGGCGAGCTCGGTGAGGGTCATTGCCGCCGCCGACGCCGCTGTCTCCGCGACCGACTCGATCAGGGCCTGGGCCTCGTCGAGGGGACGGCCGACGGCGGCGTGGTACGGCTCCCGCAACACAGGGTCTTCGAGCAACGTGACGTGGTCGCGGTGGATGACGACAGGAGAGCCCACCGTTCCGCTGACGGCCACGACGACCGCCGACCAGGAGTGGAGACGCATCCCGAGACCAATCGGATCGGCCATTGACCCTCCCAGCGGGCCCCTCTCCCCCGCGGAGCCGGTGACCGTGGCCATTGCGTACTCCTGGATGACGCCCCCGTCAACCAGTTCGGTCTGGCGGCCAAGGCTCGACCGGCCTACTCAAGAGTCTGGCTGGCGGTGCGCACCTATCGCGGCGATCGGGGTCAATTGGCACCGCTCAGCGGGGCGGGGCGGACAGCGGCACGGGGATCACCCTCAGACCGTATCCTCCGTCCGTGTCCGCAGGGGAACGGCCGGCCCATCGGGTCCGTCGGGCCTGGTGGCGTCTGCGGCGCCCATCGGACCCGGGGTACCCGACTGATCTTGAGCCGCACGGATGTCGGGATATACCGGCGCTGAGGAGGGCGGTCCAAGGCTCAGCCGAAACCAAGCTGTCCGGGCGCTAGAGAAGCCGGAGAGCAGTTGGAGCGGCAGACGGGATTCGAACCCGCGACCCCGACCTTGGCAACGGAGATACCGCTCTCTTCACCACTCCCGCTCCATCCTTGACCTGCGGTTCTGTCCACTTCGTTGTCCGCCCACATGGCTCTCATCCGCACTGTTGTAGATCGGTCTGCAAGTGCTCGGGGCGATAGATGCCCTCTCACCTCTCACATCGTGCGACCGGGCAAGGCGCGGATGGCTCCCTCCTCCGACTACCCAGCTGGAGATCGCGGCGAGACTTAGAGCCTCGGCCTCGGGCCAAGGCTTCGATGGCGGCCTTGGGCACCCGCATCGAGCGACCGAGGCGGATCACCGGGATGCCAGTCTGGCCATCGGTGGCCAGATAGGCATTGGCCAGTTCGTAGGCGGCCGAGCGGGAGATGCGCAGGATCCTGGCCGCCTCTTCGACCTTGAGAAACGCTGGCTCGGGATATGACATGGCTGCTCCCAACGCTGCATCCGGACGGTCCTTCGCCGTCGCCGGCGACCATATCTCGTCCAAATCGGAACAGAACTGGGCAAGTTACGTGTGGGCGCTGCAGTGAGCACGAGTGCCCTGGTGGACGCCCGGGCGTTGGTGTTGCCCGAAGAGGAGCGGGAAATCTTAGGGAGAATTTTCGTCAGCTCGGAAAAGTATTGCTTGCTAGGGCCGCATGGATCGACGGAGGTCACGAGCGGGGGGACTCGAGGCCGGCCTGCTAGGCGGACCTACCCCCCTAACGGCACTTATCTCGAGTGGGGTTCTGCGCGTCTTCCATGTAGTGCACGAGGCCTTGTTGGATTCGTCGAGGACGCGTTCTCTGAGGTGGCGCGCGCATCGCACTTGACGTAGTCGTTTGGCGAGCGCATCATCAGCACGA